>JAERTE010000151.1 GCA_016845145.1 Rhodospirillaceae bacterium | reverse complement strand
GTGCAAACCACCCGCACGCGCGTCTTGGGAATTTGCATGGCCGATAGCGCACAAGTGATTTTCATCGACACACCCGGTATCTTCGAGCCGCGCCGCCGCCTGGACCGCGCCATGGTCGCCGCCGCATGGGGCGGCGCATCGGACGCCGATGATGTGTTGCTGTTGGTGGACGCGTCTCGCGGTATCGATAGCAATACGCGTTCCATCATCGACAGACTGGTCAAATCCGAGCGCCGCGTGATCCTGGCGATCAACAAGGTCGATCTGGTACGCAAGGATGCGCTGCTCGAATTGACGGCGAAGCTCAGCGAATACGACATTTTCGACGATCTGTTCATGATAAGTGCCGAAACCGGTGACGGGGTCAAAGATTTGCTGGCGCATCTGGTCAGCCAATTGCCGGAAGGGCCGTGGTTGTTTCCCGAGGACCAGGTATCCGATATGCCGGAACGGCTGTTGGCCGCGGAAATCACGCGCGAGAAGCTGTATCTGCAACTGCGCCAGGAATTGCCTTACGCGGCAACCGTCGAGACGGAAGAATGGGAAGACAAGGAAGACGGCAGCGTTCGCATCGGCCAGGTTATTTACGTGCAGCGCGACACGCAAAAAGCCATCGTGTTGGGCAAGAAGGGGGCTCGGGTGAAATCGTTAGGCGCAGCGGCACGCCTCGAGTTGGAATCGATTCTGGGATGCCGGGTGCACCTGTTCTTGTTCGTCAAGGTGCGCGAAAAATGGGGCGACGACCCCGACCGCTACCGCGACTGGGGCCTCGACTACAACGCCTAGGTCGCCTTCAGCGCCTTTTTAGCTTTATCCTGGTGCTTCTTGACGGTTTTGAGCTTCTTGGTGAGCTTATTTTTTTCGGCACCCGATGCGGCGTCTATTCGCTCTTCAAGTCGCTTGTGCTTGGTTTCCAGTTTCTTGAGCGCTTTTTTCAACGCGTCACGACGCTTACGTCCATCACCTTTATCGGCGATTTCCAGCGCCTTGTTCACCTTTCCGAGTAAGTCTTTCATCTTCATGGCGTTCTCCTCAGCCAGCGCTGTTTTCCAATCTTAGCCCGAACAGGGCGGGTAATTCCCTCAAAATATCGCGGTGTCATAAAAAATTCACACTCACATCTGTCGGCTTGAGATGCCTACTGCTGTGCCTCAGCCAGGGTTTCAACCTCATCTTCATCCAAAGACAGTAACAACTCGACCGCATGATCTTCCGCATCGCGAGACCCGAAAACGGTGGTCGCCATGTCGGCCAAGCTCCAGATAATTTTGCGGACATACCCGATATCGTTCATCAGTGAGGTTCCCATGGTGGCGGTAATCTTCCCGTCACGGATGAGCGTGTCCAGGGTGCCGTCAACGGCAGCGTTTTCCTCTTCGATCTGCACCTTGAAATCATCCAGATCGAGCGTGCTGACGCTATCATCTTCACCTTGGCGTATGATATCAATGGTCCGCGCCAGCATGCCGATCTCAACGCGAAGCAGATTGTATTGTTCGCGAATGCTCTCATTGTCCGACGAAATGTAGGTCGACATATTCTTGCGTAGATGCTTCACATCTTTAACCGCCTGCACGATGTTTCCGCAAGCGAGACGCAATTCGAAAAGTGTGTCGGTGTTCTGCGCCTCGGACTCGTAGCGGACACGGCTGACAAAATCGATAATCGCCGCGTAAAGGCTTTTGACTTTCGTCACGTACGCCGCATCCAGATCAAACTCCATGACTTTGCGATCGCCTTGCGCGATTTGCAGAAGATCCTTGTCGGAATGCACATCGTGACGGTGCAAGCTGAGCCCATGTGTGATGATTTCCAATGCGCTGTCATACAGGTGTACCGTCTCGTTACGCACCGCCTCGACCAAGGTTTCGGGAAAATCGACGATCGCATCGTTGAGATATTTCGGCTCGGTCGTTACCAACTTGGTCTCGGGGATGGTGCGCTCAAGGAAATTGACAAGTCTGGTGGTGAAGGGCGCCACCAGGGCAACGCCAATGACATTAAAGACGGTATGGAAAACCGCCAGTTTCAGCGTGTAGTCGTCTTGGCGAATGCCGACGAATTCGGATATGCCGTCAACAGCCGCCATCAGTTGATAGATAAATACAATGGCGACAAGCCCCGTCAGCATATTGAAGATCAAGTGCGCACCGGCCAGCCGCTTACCCTGGAAGTTGGAACTGAGCGCCCCCAGAATGGCGGTAATGGTGGTGCCGATGTTGGCGCCGATGGCCAAGGCCAATCCGTTTTCGTAGCTGATCTGTTGCGACGCCAGCGCGGTGATGATCAAAACCAACGTTGCGTGGCTTGATTGCATGACAACCGTGGCCGCCAGACCGATGCCGGTATAGAGAAACAACCCAGGATAACCGGCGACCGCGTAGGCGGAAAGATCGAAGGAGCCGCGAAACGCCTCGAAACCCTCTTTCATGTGGTGGATACCGAGGAACAGGAAACCCAGGCCGGCAAGGATATACCCGATACCTCGGAGTTTCTTCGAAGATTGCAAAACCAAGATGATGCCGAACACCAGCATAGGCATGGCATAGGCGGAAATTTTGACCTTCAAACCCAATCCGGCGACCAGCCAGGCCCCCGTTGTTGTGCCGATATTGGCGCCAAAAATAATTCCGATACCGCCTGCCAGATCAATCAACCCGGCGCTCAGAAACGAAATGGTGATCACCGATACCAGCGAACTGGATTGCATGATCGTCGTGGTCACGACGCCGAATCCCAGGCTCCGCCATGCACTGGACGTTGAGCGCTTCAGCAGTTCGTCCAATAGCCCGCCGGTGAAGGCTTTGAAACCTTCTTCCAAGAACAACATGCCGAAAAGGAAAATCGCCACACCGGCAGCGATTTCCTTGAAATCCGGACTGATCCAGAACCCATAGGTCAGAACAATAAAGATCGTCGGGAGGATAATTCGCTTCAGCATATTCGTCCTAAGATCAATTTTTTCATAACTAGCGGTTTCGGGAAGGGCGAAACTCCCCGAAACCAGTATAGCCTACGGCAGCAAGAACCCGCGGATAGTGTAGAACACGGTCGCCGCCATTAACCCCGACAATGTGATGGTCACGGATTTCCTGCACCAACCGGTGATAATTGGTCTTGATCGCTTCGCGCATGAATCCAACACCGAAGACCGCACCAATCGCTAGGTGTGTCGAGCTAATCGGCATCCCCAATTGAGAAGCAATAATCACCGTGATCGCCGCCGCCATGGCGATGCACAACGCGCGCGCCTGGTCCAATTCGGTGATTTCAGAACCGACGGTGCGGATCAGTTTCGGCCCGTAGAGCGCCAGACCAAACGCGATCCCCAATGCACCGATCATCATGATCCACAATGGGATCGTTGCTTTCGTCGAAACACCGCGTGACATGATGGAGTCGAAAATCCCGGCGAGAGGACCAACTGCGTTGGCCACATCGTTGGCGCCGATGTTCATGGCCATGTATCCACCCACCATTGCCGCGGCAATCAGCAGGTAGGCGTTTGGCACTCCTTGAAAAGTGACACCGGCAAAAACAAGGACGCCGACCAGGAATAAATCAGCGGTTCCGAGGCGCAACAACTCCTGGCGTGAGGAACTTGTGGCATGCTCAATCTGAGCAAGGCTCGATAGTTCCATGCAGATACGTGCTCCCAAAGTTCAACCCTAAAAAACCGTAGTTAAAATGTGGGTATTTAGATATGAGGTGGATCAATTGAAGCTCTGTTCTTGTAATAAAATCAATATCTGAGCCGGTCTCAGTTGACCATTGACCCGCATCAATGTTGGACTTCGCGATCATCTCTACAATTGTCGTTGATCAAGGGACGGCACTCGTGCCGGTTCTCGAAAATCGATTTTATTCAGGAGAACCCGGGCCATGTTAACGTTGAAGGACTGCATCGACTTAAGCGATCTGACCGAAGAAGAAATCCTCGCCATCGCCGAGCACGAACACATCCCTGAAATCATCGCCATGGAGTACGGTCAATACTTGATCGAACGCGAGGATGGAGAGCCTTGTATCAAGGCCATCATTCGCGATGATATTCGCCATGCCGAGCAGCGTGGCGACAAGGAACACGTGCTAAAATTGAAACTGGTGCTCAAACATTTCGTTGAAACACACGGCGCCGCTGCCGCCTGAACCCGGCTCACTATCCGCAAGTATCCGCCGTTTAGCGTGCATATGCCATGCACGCATGCCGTCATCATCGCTAATCAATCCTCCTGAGCGAGAAAATCGCTACAATGAAATTCCTGGAATTTGAATAGGGGTATTCGCCGCCGCGTCCTACAGACAAAACGTACGACAAAAACGACGTAGGATGATGATTGGGTATCGGTGAGTATCCACTGTTGGAATCGTAACCACGTGGCACGGGGAGGTGCGTGTGTTTGGTCAACAGTTGATCAGCGGCTTGGCGACCGGAAGTTTGTATGCGTTGACGGCAGTCGCGGTTGTCGTCGTTTTCCGTAACACCCGCACCATCAATCTGGCGCAGGGTGATTTTTCCATGATCGGCGCGTTTATCGCGGTCATCCTGATCAAGGATCTCGGCGCCAATTACTATCTTGCCCTTGCCGGCGCGGTTGTCGGCTGTATCGCGTTAGGTATTTTGGCCGAGCGTTTGATAATGCGCCAAATCGCCGACTCCGATTGGCTGACGTTGTTTACCGCGACGCTTGGCATGTACTACATCCTGCATGGCGTGGCTGGGCATTTTTGGGGCCGCGACACCAAGGCGTTTCCGATCTCGTTCGATCCGACGCCGATTGAAATTATCGGCGGCATCATCAGCCAAGGCCACGTCATCAACATGGCCTGGGCAGCGGGCATTGGTTTGGTGCTCTACGTGTTTTTCAAATACACCAAGCAAGGGATCGCCATGCGGGCGGTCACCGATGATCCCGAGACAGCCGAACTGATGGGGATTCCTGTGCGGTTCATCGTTCTGCTGACATGGGGGATGGCAGGATTTCTTGCCGCCTTTGCGGGTGTGCTGATCGCGCCGATTGTTTATGTCGCACCTGAAATGATGGATGAGGTTCTGGTCAAAGGCTACGTGGCCGCCGTGTTCGGTGGGCTGTACTCTATCCCAGGCGCCATTTTGGGCGCATTGATGATCGGCGTGGCCGAAAATCTCGCCGGCGGTTATCTGGGTTCGCATTACAAAACCGCAACGGCGTTCGCCATGATCGTCCTGTTGCTCGCCTTCCGCCCGCAAGGGCTTTTCGGCATCCAAAAGCGCCGGGAAGTCTGACGAAATGGAGAGATCACCCGAACCTCAAACGCCACCATCGAGCACAAGCTGGGAGTTGGCCTCAGACGAAAAGGCGCGCACGCAACGCAACAAGTGGGCGGCGATGATTGCGCTTTTCGTAGCCGCCGGATTGTTCCCGGTGATGCCCGGCGTCGAAGGCTGGATGGCCTCCGAAGCGACGCTGATCATCATGTACATCATGGCCGCCCAAGGCGTCAGCATCCTGACCGGCTACACGGGGCTGGTCACGGTTGGGCATGGCGGTTTTCTTGCCGTCGGCGCCTACGCATCGGCATTGGCGACCA
>JAERTE010000150.1 GCA_016845145.1 Rhodospirillaceae bacterium | reverse complement strand
GTTCATGAACCATCCAGCATTGACCGAAGATGCCCGGTTGTCACCTTGGTGGTGGGAATCCGCACCCCCGGCCAATGCTCGCTCGGTTGATCTGCCGCAGGAGATCGATGTTGCGATCATCGGCGCGGGATTCACAGGAACGACGGCGGCGCTGACCTGTGCCCGTGCCGGTCGCTCTACATTGTTGCTTGAAGCTGAAGAACCTGGATTCGGTGCCAGCACACGCAATGGCGGCATGATCGGCAGTGGTCACAGGGTCGGGTATGAAGATCTGTCGCGCGAGTACGGTGAAAAAGCCGCAGAAGAAGTCCTGCGCGAGGGCCTGCGGGCGCTTGAGTACGCAACCGGCCTAATCTCAGATGAAAAAATCGACTGTGACTTCGTGCGTTGCGGGCGGTTCCGTGGTGCATGGCGGCATACCGATTACGTAGCCATTGGTCAGGAGATGGATTTCCTGCAGAAGAAAATCGGTCTGCAGGCACACATGGTGCCGCGCTCGGAGCTGCATAAGGAGGTCGTCACCGACGCCTACAAAGGCGGATGCGTGTATGAATCCCATGGTGGGTTGCATCCAGCGAAATTCTACAGAGGCATTTTGGGCAAGGCCGTTGAAGCGGGCGCGCTGGTGGCGGCTAACACGGCGGTCACGGCAATCAGACGCTCCGATACAGGCGCTGGGTACATCGTGGAAACCACGCGCGGTACCTTCAATGCCGGTGACGTAATCGTTGCATCCAACGGGTATACGACACGGGCTTCGGCATCCCTGCGGCGCAGGATCATTCCCATCGCCAGCTACATGATTGCGACGGAACCATTGGGCAAGGACCGGGTCCGCGCATTGATTCCAAGTGGAAAGATGATTGTCGAGACCCGATCACAGCATTGCTATTACCGCGCGTCACCGGATGGTGAACGTATTCTTTTAGGCGCGCGCGCTGCGCTCCACCACATTGATACAGCCCGGAGCGCCATCAAGCTTCGCCGTTTACTGGTCGGCCTGTTTCCCGATCTGGAAGACATGCGGGTCAGCCATTCTTGGTTGGGAACGCTGGGGTTCAGCAAGGATCACCTGCCGCACGTTGGAAAGACCACGGATGGTGTGCATTACGCGGTTGGATATTCCGGCTCGGGCGTCGCTATGGCCCCGTATCTGGGTTGGCGGGTGGCCAACAAGGTTTTGGGTAACGAGGACGGTGCAACAGGATTTGACACCATACGCCATCCGGGTGTTCTCTTGCGTGACTTCGTGCCGCTTGGCCTGCCTATGGTCAATATGTGGTATCGTATGAAAGATTTCGCGGAAGGATCATGAGCATGAGCCCGAGTAACGTCTTTAAGGCCGCCTGTGTCCAGAATTGCGCCAGTGCCGATATGTCGGAAACACTGGCGCGCTCTGCCGAGCTTACCCGCAGTGCGCGGGACGAGGGTGCTGACCTGATCGCCGTGCCTGAATTCTTTTCCTGCCTGCATGTGGGCGACGATGGCTTGCAGACCGGTGCCGTACCGGAAGAGCAACACCCTGCGTTGCCCATGTTTACCGATCTGGCAAAAGAGACCGGCGCGTGGATCCTGTTGGGATCGCTGGGTATCGACGATGGCGGCAGCCGGTTGAGAAACCGCTCGTTTATGATTGATCCTTCCGGTCTAATACAGGCGCGCTATGACAAGATCCACATGTTCGATGTGGAGCTGGGCAATGGCGAAAGCTATAAGGAATCAGACGTGTTCGAGCCGGGCGACAAGGCCGTCGTCGCGCCCACGCCATGGGGGCTGATCGGGATGAGCGTTTGCTACGATCTGCGGTTTGCGTATCTCTATCGTACGTTGGCGCAGGCGGGTGCGAGTGTGCTCGCGGTTCCTGCGGCCTTCATGCGAACCACGGGGCAGGCTCACTGGCATACCCTGCTGAGGGCACGGGCGATTGAGACCGGGTGCTACGTCATCGCACCATGTCAGAACGGCCAACACGGTAAGGCAGTTACCTACGGTCATTCCCTGATCATTGATCCCTGGGGCGAGGTTCTGGCTGATGGCCATGCGGATGAGGAAGATGTTGTCATTGCCGAGATTGATCTCGCCCGGGTTGCTGAAGCCCGTGGCAAGGTTCCGGCGCTGCAGCATGACCGGTCGTATTCTGCGCCTGAAAACGTGATGGTAACGGCACAGGCCGGGGAATAGTTTCACCATTCGGGCAGCCATGTATTGACCACGGGGCGATAAAGAGCGAAAATTCTCTAAGTAATTGGAAATATTACGTTATTATAATTCCAAACTGGAGATTTTCGTGATTTCCAAACGTGATGCGCCACCGCCTTTTTCGCCGTTTCTTTTGCTCGGATTAGCCGTGCGGCCTTTGCCGCTGGCGCCACTCCAGGTAGTCCTGTCCAGGATCATGGCGACGATGGTGCGGCGGCACCCTGAAGTGTTCGAGCGCCTGTCGGATCTGGAGAATCCTGTATTCCTGATCAACCCACAGGAGCTTCCCTTTTCTTTCGTGTTGAATTTGAACGCTGAGTCTCCGTCCCTGTCCGCCGTCCGAGAACCTGAAACGCCGGAGGTAACGACCGCGATTAGCGGGTCGCTGCAAGACCTGATTGATCTAATGG
>JAERTE010000149.1 GCA_016845145.1 Rhodospirillaceae bacterium | reverse complement strand
CCTTGCCACGGCATTGCTGCTGTCCGGCTGTGCTTCTCTGCCGATCGCGGGCAACTTTGCTGGTTTCATGCTGGAAAGCCGCGCTGGCTCGCCAGAATAATCCGACGCCAATCGAATAGAAACGAAATGTCCGGAAATGGCTATAAGCTGAAGTTAAACCGATGCCCGATCAATGACCGGAGTTGAGTAGTAAGCGGAAGTCACGAACCCTCCATAACGTCTTCACAAGATGTGGTAATTCAGGCATACGACACCCATTTTACCGATAAACCCTGAGAGTCCATTAAAGACTCACTGAGAGACATACCAATTTCAGGTAGGTCGAGTTGGTTCCACTTGGTGCCACCTTATGAGACGACTCAGGGGCATCCATACGCGGTCGAATTAAGTGCCCCTCTAAGAGGAATCCGCCTTCCCGTAGCATAAGACTTTATCAGCCATCTCCAGACCACAACATCTTGTGCGAAAGGAACTTAGAGGCACACATTAAGTTGGTCTCTGGAGGCCAATTAAGTTGCACCTACGAAGGACGATGACCGTTAAGGAAGGCAGGTTCCTTCCTCAAAGACCATTCAGACCTCACTTCCATACATTCAATTAAGGAGCCGACCATGAATGTCTTAACCGACATACAGGACAGCTATGTCCATACCGACACCACCACCATCGATCTTACTCAGAAAGGGGTCAACTTTCGTAAAGAGACCTTATTACAAGACTTGACCCTTTTACCATCCGGTTTAGGAACGCTGACGAAACAAACGATCTTAGGTCTGCAAACCTTCTTCAAAGACCAGACTTCTCATCAGCCGTCACAAGCTATGTGGGATGCTTTAACTGACCTGGCTGGTACGTTGGAGAGGATGGCTGATGGGGAGTGTCCTCCTTTATATCATCTCTCCAGCCTTGACCCTGGAGTAGGGAAGACCAGAACCATCATCCACTTCGTTCAAGCCCTGATGTCGTCACCAGACCACGACACAGTAGGTGTCCTATTATGTGTTTCCCGTCTGGATGAGATCAGGAAACTGACTGATGAGATGGGTTTGTCGGATGATGACTTTGCTGTCTTCACTGCTGATGAGAACCTCAACCGATTAGGGAGCGGTCGCCCTCATTCTGCTCGTGTTCTGTTTACCACTCAGCAGATGGTTGAACGAAGGTGTGAAGGGAAGTTGTTCAAGGATGCGGATGTCTTCCATTTCCAAGGTCGATCCCGAAGGGTAAGGCTGTGGGATGAAGCGATCCTTCCCGGTCAGACCCTGACGTTGAACCGGGACGACATAGGACATCTGTTCGCTCCGTTACGTGGCACACACCCCAAGCTGGCAGAGACCATTGAGACGCTGTTTGTCGACCTCAAAGGCGTGAAGGATGGTGGAACGATGTTCATCCCTGACTTGGAGAAGAACCATAAGGTGAGCCTCAATGATGTCATAAGGCTGTTGAGCAATGTTGAACGGTCTCATCAGAACGCCGCTATGTCCCTTTGGATGTTGTCTGGAAAGGATGTCACCGTCCGTAAGGACTACCATAAGGGCAACACTGTTCTAGACTACAAGGAAACTCTGCCAGATGACTTCGCACCTGTTGTCATACTGGATGCTTCTGGTCGTGTGAGAACGACCTACCGTCATTGGGAGGACCGCCGTGGCACCCTTGTGAGCCTCAGGAAGGCTGACAAACGGTACGACAATCTCATTGTTCATGTCTGGAATAAGGGGGGCGGAAAGACAGCCTTTCGCCGGGAGGGAGAGAAGCTGATCAACGCCATTGCCAGTACCATCAACAGCAAGCCCGATGAGGAATGGTTGGTCATCCACCACAAGTCTGAGGCTGGCTTTGATGTGGTCTCAGGGGTCACCGATCTTCTGCACATGAACAAGGACAACGTTCACTTCCTTCATTGGGGGAACCATCATGGCACTAACGACTACGCCCATGTGACGAACGTGATCCTTGCGGGGACTTTGTTCTACCGACCATCCTATTACGAGTCCATGGGACGGCTTGGGTCTGGCTTCACGGCATCTGACAGGCTGACCAAGGCGGATTACAATGAGGTGACGATAGGGGAACATCGTCACTTGGTCTTACAGGCTCTGTGCAGAGGGGCTGTTCGTCAATGCATTGGGGATGTCTGTGCGCCGTGCAATGCCTACATCATTGCCAGCGTTAACAGTGGCATTGGTGAAACCCTTCCTCACATCTTCCCCGGCTGTAAGGTGCGCCGGTGGAAGCCACTTGGGACTGCTCTTAAGGGCAAGATGAAACATGCCGCAAGTGTCATCAAGGGAAGGCTCAAGGTGAACCCAAAGTGTCTGGTTCGGTTCAAAGACATCATGGCTTCAATCGGAATGACAGACACCAGTAATTTCCGTCGATCCATCAGGAACCACCCTGACTTCATGGATGTCATGGCAGAAGAAGGGATCATTGAGTGGGGACACGGAAAGCGCGTTACGGGCTTTGCTAACGCCTGTCATGCCTATGGGTTCTAAGTAGGCGGCAGGTTTAAGGGGGAGATTTGTGAGCGGGTTTATCAATAGATGACCGCTCCGGGTTTCCCCCGTGCCACCCTTCGGATTTCCTTACGTGTGCCTCAGTATCTGTCTTTGTCGTTTGGCACAGTCTTGGCACAGTTGGCACAGCAAATGGACTTGATGTGGGAGTCGGTGTCTCCTATGGTGGGGACGTAACAAGTTGAAATCTAAGGGTTAAGACCTCGGTCAAACCTTAGGAGTACTGGTAGAGCATCGCATTCGTAATGCGGGGGTCGGGTGTTCAAGTCACCCAGGCGGCACCATTTCCTTTCTCATCATTTCCATCCAATCAGCGCGCATTCGCACCCGAAACGGATTCGTATTCAGCGGATTTGGGCCGTCGATGACGGTGGCTAGGGCTCTTGGTAACGACCATCAAGCTCAGTTCGGCTCGCCGTCGAAACGCGCGCCGCATGGCTGCTCGGATGCATGATGTGGATCGAACGGTGAGCCATGTTTTTCTTGTTGCGTGGTCGCCCGAACCGCATTGGCCAAAACTAGAGACTCGATTGTAGAACTCAAAGGCCTCATTGCACACTTGGCCTGCAAGCGTTGGAAACAAAAGATTGTTTCGATACAAAAACAAAAATCTGGTGGCAAGCTCCCTCGTTTCTCAGCAAAACTTCTGCACCTAAAGAATGCTGTTCGATACAATAGAGCGGCGTGAAAGCCGTTTTGCCATCGATGGATGGAAAATCGCTGAGTTCGAAAGTGAAATGGAAGAACGAACCGGCAAAAAGAGGATTTCAGCGCAGGCTCAAAATGCAGGTAAGATCGGACGGCGTTTGGCACAGGCGCAACCATCTCGCCTAGGCGGATAACGCGGATTAGGTCCGTCGAAACAAACTGGCAGAGGTGATAGAGGTTTCTGTGCGGTGCTGTTGGGTTTTTGCAAAAAACCGACTCGGAAGCGGCGATACCTTGCACTTGGTGCGCGCAAGCGCATCGCCTTTTTGTGCGCTGCCGACATGCAAATTTGGATCAAAATCTGAAATGCAGAAAAAATGTTCATAATATCAACGTGTTAAGAGATGTGAGTTGATTGACGAAATCGCAACTTCATGTGTAGTTTTTGAAAAGGTTAACAAAGGGTTAAATTCCTTAACCGATTCGAATCGGTGATGAGATCGTCCCATTTAACCGATTGTCGTTGGCCAAAACTACAAACGAGGATGATATCTGGAAGGATAACGCAAGGCGCGAAACTATCTTGAGGTTGAGTCGGGATCTGTCAATTAATCGTTTTTTTACAATAAATTAAGCGAATTTCATAGAGTCGCAGAAAATCTCTTGAAGGCTTGGAAAAAACGCTGTGAGGGTGCGGCTGCCGACGATAGTAGTTGACCAGAAGTCGGATTTTGCACTAGGTATTGATGCATACGTATTTACATGCGCGCCGATATTCGGGCCCTGGGAATTGCCCTATCGGCGAAATGGGAGCCGGCCATGTCATCATCAAATACCGAGTCCACCACCAAACAGTCTTATACAGTTCCATGTGCCAGCACATTCCGGGACGCGGTCTTGGCGTTGGCGGCGCGGCGCGGCGTCAATGTGGCGGATTTGGCGCGGTCGGTTGCGTTGATGGTGCCGGCAGAGACTTTGTCGGCATTTCCGGACCCGGGCGAACCGGAGGCCGAGGATCGCGAAACCGTCGTTATTAAGTCCGGGCCGTCTGCCGGGCGGCCCTGGCAACGCAAACCTCGCCTGCAGGTGCGCATGGCGGCGGGGTACGATGCGCGGATGCTGCGCCGTGCGTTGGCCGTGGCGCTGGCCATGGATAAGGGTGAGGCGGCGGTGTTGCTGGATGCGCCCCGTCATGGCGTCAGCGCGGCGATGCACGATCCTGAGGAACTGGACCGCCTGAGGGCGATGGTGTCGGCGTTGGCTTTTGATCCGTTGGATGATGGTGTGCAGACTCGCGATGAAGCGTTGCATGTGTTGGGGTTTCCGCCCGGCGCCAATCCGGACAAACGCGAAATGCGCGCACGGTTTCGGATTTTGGCGACAATCCATCACCCGGATGGTGATTACGGCAGCCACCATCGCATGAGCCAACTCAACAGCGCCATGGACGTGCTGCGCGACCCGGCCGCGATGTATTAGGCAATTATGCCAAACGGTCCGGCAGCTCATTGCCGGTGAAGAACGCATCCAAGTTGTCCAATGCCTTAAACCCCATGGCGTTGCGGGTTTCCACCGTGGCGCTGCCGGTGTGCGGTGTCATAAACACGTTGTCGAGACCGCGATAGCCCGGATCGATATTCGGCTCGCCTTCAAAAACATCCAACCCGGCGGCAAAAACACGCCCCGATTTGAGCGCTGCGATCATCGCCGCATCATCAACCAAACCGCCCCTCGCCGTATTCACCACCACGGCACCGTGCGGCAGCATTTCAATGCGCCGAGCATCGAGGAAATAGTGCATCTCGGGCGACAGGGGGCAGTTCAGGCTGAAGAAATCAGATACGCTCAGCAGCGCCTCAGGACTTTCATGATAGACGGCGCCAAGTTCGAGTTCCGGCGCGAGGCGCGAGCGGTTGTGATAATGGATTTCCATGCCGAACGCCCGCGCACGCGCCGCCAACGCCCGGCCAATGCCGCCCATGCCGAGAACCCCCAAGCGTTTGCTCTGCAAACCGGGGCCCAATAGTTGCGTCGGCGTCCAGCCGGTCCAAGCATCGGCGCGCATCATGCGCTCGGCCTCGCCGGCGCGGCGAGAGGCGGCCAGCAACAAGAGCATGGCCATGTCCGCCGTGGCGTCCGACAGCACGCCCGGCGTGTTCGAAACCGCAATGCCGCGCGCCTTGCAGGCATTGATGTCGATATGCTCATAACCGACGGAAAACGTCGCCACCATGCGGATACTGCCCGGCAGAGCTGCCACCACATCGCTTGGAAATTTGTTTGACGACGAACACAGAACGGCGTCGTGGCCTTGGGCGCGGCGGATGAGTTCATCATCGCTCCACAATTCATCGGCATCGTTGAAGGTGCAGGTGTAGTCGCGCCCTGCGCGCGCCAATACATCCGCCGGGTAGCGCCGCGTGACCAGTAGCTTGATGTCCTTGGGCATGGTTCAATTCCCCCAATGAAAAACCGCCCGGACTTTCACCCGGGCGGTTAAAACATGAACTTCCGCCGGCGCTATTCGCGGTTGCCGAACAGCTGCAGCATGAAGATGAACATGTTGATGAAGTCCAGATACAGCGTCAGCGCGCCCATGATGGCTTTCTTTTCAGCCGCTTCGGTGCTGTCGCCTTCATAGTAGATCGATTTGATGCGCTGCGTATCGTAAGCCGTGAGCCCGGCGAAAATCAGCACGCCCAGCACCGAGATGGCGAACTGCATGGCGGTGCTTTCCAGGAAGATATTGACCACGCTGGCAATGATCAGGCCGATCACGCCCATGATCAGGAACGAGCCCATGCCCGACAGGTCTTTCTTCGTGGTATAGCCGTACAGGCTCAGCCCCGCGAAAGCACCGGCGGTAATGAAGAACACGCGCGTTACGCTCGCGCCCGTGTAGGCGATAAAGATATAAGACAGCGACAGCCCCATGAGCCCCGCATAGACCCAGAACACGGTCTGCGCGGTGGAAGCCTTCATGGAATGCACTTTGGCGGCCAGGAAGAACACCATGCCGATGGGGGCCAGCATCACCACCCATTGCAGCGGCGTGCCGTAAATCGCTTGCATCATCGCCGGCGAGGTCGATGTGGCGAAAGCCACAGCACCCGTGAGTGCGAGGCCGATGCACATGTAGTTGTACACCTTAAGCATGTAGG
This sequence comes from Rhodospirillaceae bacterium, assembly GCA_016845145.1. GTDB lineage: Bacteria > Pseudomonadota > Alphaproteobacteria > Rhodospirillales > Casp-alpha2 > TMED8. The sequence goes on along the minus strand of JAERTE010000149.1, from coordinate 1,717 downwards.
CGCGCAGTCCGGCGTCGATACCGGCCGCATGGGCCTGGGCGTCGGTCATCCGTTCGGCGCGGGCGCCGGTGTTGAGGGAGAACCGTTTGTCAGGTCCGAGAGCCATGTTGAAACTCCTTATGTCTCATAGCTATTGCCGCCTACAGGTGGGCGGCGGTTAAATACATCATTGCCGATAAAATAGGGATGCCAGCGCCCGGAATCAATAGCTTCTGGCGCTTCCGGGCCCAATTGCGCGGTTTCAATTCGACAAATTCAGGCAAATGCGCTGATATGCGTTTGATTACAAATTTTTGTGAGGACCCGAGCGTGCAAGTCAATCTGCCCCTACCCCAAGTTTCCGCCACTGATTTCGGCGATGATGAAGCCGAAATGGCGCGTTATAAAGAACAAGGCACGGCCCGTGCCTTGGCGCTCGGAAACCGCGGCCCGGCACGCTTCGGCCCTGACGGCAAACTCGATCCGGCGATCTTGGATGCCTATTGGAAACAGGGTTTTTACGTCTTCACCAACGTTGTCGGCGAGGAAGAGCGCCAGGATATCGAGCGCGATGTCGCCGACATCCTCGACCGCGCCCCCGTATCGCCCGAGTCAAAAGTCGACAAACACGGCCGCCCCGCCTTGGGCCACGATTGCGAGGGCCGAGCCTTTCGCCTGACCCGCCCGCTGGCCGATCCCTTGGGTGGCACGAATACCAACGAAAGCCGCCATCAGGTCAAAATGCTTGAGCCCGACGCGCCCGACGGTGCGCCCGAGTGGTTCATGCAGGTGATGCTCGGCCCGCTGCAGCATTCCGAGGCCTGCCTCCGGCTGCACGCGCATCCATTGTTAATGGCCATCACCGAGGCCATCAACGGCCCCGATTTCACGCCCTTTAACGAAGGTGTCTGGGTCAAGGCGCCGCACTTAGGCGCCAGTGTGGCGTGGCACCAGGATGGCTGGACCCATTGGGAGAGCGATGATCTGGACGCCGGCACGCACGGCTTCAATTCGATGATGCAGTTGTATGGCTGCGATGCCGCCAATGGCTTGTGGGTGGTGCCGGGCTCGCACGATAGGGGCAAGGTGGATATCTCAGCATTGATGGACGAAACCGGCTCCGACCGCCTGCCCACCGCCGTGCCGTTGATTTGCGGCCCCGGCGATCTGGCGATCACCAACCGCCAGGCGGTGCACGGCTCGTTCGCCAATACGTCCGACGCTGTCCGCGTCACGCTGAATTCCGGTTTTCATCGCCGCAAATCGGTGTTGAACGTCACGTCCGGCGGCATCCACAACCCGGTATCGCTCTATGACGACGCCTACATCCGCCGCCGCGCACGCCTGATCATGTACGCCATCGATGCCCGCCGCCAACGCTTCCCCAATGAGACGCCTTACGTCTACCAGCCGCTCGCCGACGAAGCTGACCAATACGTATGGAACGAAGCCGCCAAGGCCGATATCCACGACTACAACCTAATGGATATTGGGATTTAACATCGTTTCGATAGCGAAACATGGGTTGGAGCCTATTGATTTTATTGCAGATATAAAAAAATATGAGGACCGAACCCAATTTTCTCATTATTGGGACGGCGGTACTTGCCGCAACCATACCCCCCATCCCATAACCTGGGCTTACGCCGCGCCAGGCCAAAGCCCCTCTTCGGAAACCGTCAGGTTTTCCAGGGAGGCCAGCGCGACGGTTCCAGAACAGCCCCCACAAGGGGGGAAG
>JAERTE010000148.1 GCA_016845145.1 Rhodospirillaceae bacterium | reverse complement strand
CGCATACCGCGGAGATCGGGGAGGTTTTGGAAATTGGGTTCGGTCCCCAGATTTTTTTAGGAATTCTTATAAATCAATAGCTTCCAACCCGCGCTTTTTCGATCAACCACCAAAAATCGTGGAAAATCCGGCAATCTGTGGCAATCTTCCGCCAACAAACGAAATCAATCCACGCGACAGGGAACCCCGCCATGAGCGCCAACAGCATTTACGACAAGGACCTGGCGAAATCGGAGGCCAACTATACGCCTCTTACGCCGTTGTCCTTCCTGAGCCGTACCGCCGCCACTTATCCCGATCGCACGTCGGTCATTCACGGCGCCAAGCGGTTCACTTGGGCGGAGACGCACGCACGCGCGCGGCAATTGGCATCGGCATTAAGGGCACGCGGCGTCGGCGAAAACGACACGGTGGCGGTGATGGCGTCCAACACGCCTGAGATGTACGAGTGCGCCTTCGGACCGGCCATGATCGGTGCTGTGGTGAATACGCTGAACGTACGCCTCGATGCAGCGGCACTTGCCTTTTGTTTGAACCACGGCGAGGCAAAAGTGCTGATCACCGACACGGAATTCGCGCCGGTGGTCAAAGACGCGCTCACACAGCTGGGCCGTGACGATCTGAGCGTGATTGATATCGTTGATTCCGAGGGCGACTTCGCCGATGGCGAACAGGTCGGCGAGATGGATTACGAAGCCTTCATCGCCACGGGCGACCCTGCGTTCGACTACCGGCTCACGGACGATGAGTGGAACGCCATTTCGCTCAATTACACATCCGGCACCACGGGAGACCCGAAGGGCGTCGTCTACCACCACCGCGGCGCCTATCTGAACGCCATGTCGAATATCGTCGGCTGGAACATGCCGCATCACTCGATTTATCTATGGACACTGCCGATGTTCCATTGCAACGGCTGGTGCTTTCCGTGGTCACTGGCCGCCATCGCCGGCACCAACGTATGCCTGCGCCGGGTCAATGCCGCGAACATCTATGCCGCCATCGCGGACCATGGCGTGACACACTTCTGCGGCGCGCCGATCGTGCTTAATTTCGTCATCAACGCCACCGATGAGGAACGCCGTGACTTCGGCCACAAAGTAAACGTCATGACCGCCGCCGCACCGCCGCCTGCCGCCACCCTGCAACGCATGCAGGAGCAAGGCTTCGACGTGACGCATGTTTACGGCCTGACGGAAACCTACGGCCCCGCCGTGATCTGTTCGTGGCACCCGGAATGGAATGATCTTGCCATTGAAGAACAGACCGCCAAAAAGGGCCGCCAGGGCGTCAAATATCACGTGCTGCAAGGCCTGACGGTGATGGATAGCGAGACCATGACCCCGGTGCCGGCCGACGGCGAAACCATGGGCGAGGTGATGTTCCAGGGCAATGTCGTCATGAAAGGCTATCTGAAAAACCCAGCCACCACCGAAGCCGCGCTCGCGGGCGGCTGGTTCCATTCCGGCGATTTGGGCGTCATTGAGCCTGACGGCTACATCAAACTCAAGGACCGCTCCAAGGACATCATCATCTCCGGCGGCGAGAACATCTCATCCATCGAGGTGGAGGACACGTTGGCGCGTCACCCCGCCGTGATGATGGCCGCCGTGGTCGCCAAGCCCGACGAGAAATGGGGCGAGACGCCCTGCGCCTTCGTGGAATTGAAAGACGGCGTCGAGGCGCCCACCGAGCACGACGTCATCGAATTTTGCCGAGACCACCTGGCGCGCTTCAAGTGTCCGAAAGACGTGGTGTTCGGCGAATTGCCGAAAACCTCGACCGGTAAGATTCAGAAATTCAAGCTGCGCCAGCAGCTGGTCGGGGAATAACTTGAGAGGTGAGGTGGTGCGGACAATTCTGGTAAGCGGATGATAAACGCCCCTGCCGTGCGCCGTACATATCGGCGTACGCGTGTCCCTCAAGCCTCTAACGCGGCGACGCGGATAAACCGGTTTCGCCGCCGGCGGCGGATTGAAGCCTAGAGCTCGGCTTCCAGTTGGGCGATCTCGTCTTTAATGGCGAGCTTCTGTTTCTTCAGTTCGTGGACCGAAATATCATCGTCGAAATGGCTGCTGGCGTCGTCCAGGGCGGTTTCGAGTTCTTGATGACGCGTGCGCAATGCTTCGATCCGTTCTTGCAAGCTCATGCTTGTTACCCTCCTACACTGATTATGGTGGAATGTTACAACAAAATGACGGCCAAATCCACCATATGCGATTGCAGATGCCGGGATTTTGTTGAAATTTTTTTGGGATTTGTCAGGATTTTTTTCGCTGCCCCCTACTCCGCACGGGCCGAATTTGGTAGAATACCAGCAAACGACGTGCATACGGGGACATATGAACGCCACCGCCGAAATCGAGCGCCGAATCATCGAGTTGCAGACCGAGCACCGCGACCTGGACGACGTCATCGACCAGCTTTTGGCCTCGTCGAAGCACGATCAATTGCAGGTGCAGCGTCTGAAGAAACGCAAGCTGCAGCTGAAGGACCAGATTTCCTATCTGGAAGCGCAACTGGTACCCGATATTATTGCTTGATACGGTTGGCGTTAACCGCGCGACATCTAACCAAGTGGGCGGCTCAACAAGTGCCGATCGGCTGCGGCAATGGCATCCCCAGCCTGCCAGTCGGGATGCAGGATTGCTGCACCGATGCGCGCGTCCAAGGGGTAGGATTTGCCCTGCCAGTTGAACGCCCGCGCCTGAAAACGCCGATGCAGGCTTTCCGTCCGCAATGCCACCGATTCGGGGTCGCCGTTCAACAAAATAATACCCAGGTCGTAGCCGCAAAGGCTGCCGACCGTATCGGTGGGATGGATACCCTCGGTGATGATTTCCACGACGCTCGCCATTACCGCATCGGCGGCATCGCGTCCGACATCGGAGCGCAAGCTCTCGGCCAGCGGCGGATGTACGATCATCAGCGCCGCCGACGGGCTCAGGCTGTCCAAGTGGTCGATCACATGTTGCAGTTCGCGCTCAAACTCGCGCCTGTTGGGTACGCTCAAGATCGGATGGCGCGTGGCAAGTTCATGATAGCGGGCGGCCTGCGCCTTGGCCTGTTCGGCCTCAATACGCATGGGCTCGATCTGCGCCGCCAGGGCATCGATGATACGCTGGACATCGGGCGTCAGCCCCTCGAGCGGCAAGCCGTCAAGCGCCACGGCGGGGGTCGCATGCGAAGCCTCGCGATTGTCGGAGTTGGCATCCTCATCCGCGTGATCGCGCGCACCTTTGCCTGGGTTATGGCCCGGTTTGCGGTGCGGCGGGTCGCCGACGGTTTGGATGGTTTCTGCCTTGTTGACGTCCACGTTCGGTCCCCAATTGGAGAAAAATTCGGGAATGCACGGCGTTCGGTTCGAACTATAGCAGATTTATGGTTAACAGTCTCTTGCCGCGGGCGGAAGCATCCCTATAATGTCCGGCTTTCGAGGCTAGAGAGGCACGCAACATGAGTGATCAAACGCCGCTGGTGGGCATTGTTATGGGTTCCAAATCGGATTGGGACGCTATGAAAAACGCGACTGATATGCTGTCCGAACTGGGCATCCCGTTCGAAGCCAAGGCGCTTTCCGCGCATCGCAACCCGGCCCAGGTGCACGAATGGGCATCCAGCGCCGAAGCGCGCGGTATCAAGGTGATCATCGCCGCCGCCGGCATGGCTGCCGCCCTTCCCGGCGTCGTCGCAGCTGTTACGCAGTTACCGGTTCTCGGCTGCCCCATGGAGACTCGCGTCATGGGTGGCATGGACAGCCTGCTCTCGATGGCGCAGATGCCGGGCGGCATCCCGGTCGGCACCCTGGCCGTCGGCAAGGCCGGCGCCAAGAACGCCGCCCTCCTGGCCGCCGCCATTTTGGCGCTTTCCGACGAAGCCATCCACGCGCGCTTGGCTGCATTCCGCAAATCGCAGAACGAAACCATCGCGGAATTGTCGGTAGACTAGCTGAAAGATTAACTGGCGGCTTGGGCCAGCGAGCTTTCGATGTCGCTCATCGACAAGCGGTGCTGCTTGAACGCTTCCAGCAGCTCGATCTCGATGGCGACGCTCTGGCCCAGTTCGGTGGTCACCATGTAGCGGATGAAGTCGATCAGTTCCTGCACCTGGCCTGGGAACACAAGCACGTTGGATAAAAGCTCGCGGCGGATTTGCGGCGGATACTTGAGCAACTCCAAGATCAGCAGCTTCTTCACCTTCATCGGTACGCGCACGCTGCCGAACAGCCGGTCCAGACAAAAGCTGTAGATGCCGAAATCAAGCCTTCCCGCCACTTCCTGGGTGAAGCCGCGGAACTCGTCGAGAAACGGCCCGGCGGTAATCTTCCGGTCCATGAGTTTTTTGACCACGTCCAGAAACTGCCGGTAGCGCAGCCGGGCCGGGCTCATGCGGTCGCCAAGCTCGGCTTCCAGGGCGCGGATTTCGGCGGCACGGAAGTGATGTTCCCGAATCGATTGCGCCGATGTCCGCACCCCGTCGGAGAGGGTTTGTTCCTCAATCAACGCAAACAGCCGCTCCAGGCGCTCGCGTTCGCGCATGGTCATGCGCTGGGCGCGCTCCGACAAGGGCAGCAGCGCCGCTTGTGCGACGAGGTAATCTTTAGAATAGATCGCGGCCATGGCGGAAGCTTCGGGAATGATCGGCGCGGCGCGAAAGTCATCGGTAATGATAAAGCGGCTGTTGTCGGCCACGGTCAGGTAGCGCCCCAACTTCGCGCATCCCAGAAAGTGATCTGCGAGATCTTCCATGCCCGCCGGCTCGCCGGCGCCGCCGCCGGGAGGTGGCGAGGTCTCGGCCTGCGCCGCAGCGGAACTGGGCGCAGCGGATGGGTCCGGCGCGGGCCGTTCCGGCGGCGGCGCGGCGTCACCGCCTGGCGCGCGTCCATTGGCGGGCTTGTTGTCCTGCGCCCGACCGGGCTTCAATCCCATGCGCTCAAAAATCGAAGGTTCGTCACTCATCATCCAGCTTCATGCTGTCGCGTTCGGGCCATCATACGCCGTTCCTGAGCCTACGCCAATCCTCTCTGATGCCTCACAGAGCCGTGTACGAACGTTACTGGCGGCAAAAACCGAATCAAGGCAATCTGTACTCAACGACAGTCCCCCACTGTCGGCACCCTAGTTCAGGCACCGCCCTGGACCAATTGATCGCCTCCCGCACGTTTCGCAGCGGGCGGCAATCGAAACATCCCTGACGATCCAGAGGGCTAGGCGCCGCCTAGCCCTCTCTTTTTTATTTTTCGTCAGGAAGCGTTCATGGCTGTAATTTATTAACCTTTTCAGTCTTAGTCTGGTTCTCAAGAACGGGAAATAAGACGAAAGAATTTCCGATAACCCGCACCCATAAGGGAAGAATTCCATGACGAAGACTATTCGCGTTGTTGGCGCACTCGCCGCTCCGTTACTGCTCGGCGCCTGCGGCTTACCGGTCGGCATACAAATCGCCTCACTCGTCGCCGACGGCGTCTCTTATATAACAACTGAGAAAACCCTGACTGATCACGGCATATCCGCTGTCACGCAGCAGGACTGTGCCTTGTGGCGCACCGTGGAAGGAAAGGATATCTGCCGCGATGGCGCCGATTCCGATGTCGTGCAGACGGCGCTTGCCGACACAAACTCAAACGATGCCGGCGAAGCCAGCGCCGATGTTCCGCTTGAGCAAGGTGCGGACGGGTTGTTGAGTGAAAAGCGCGTTGTCGTGCCTGCGCCCGTAAAACCCGCAACGACAAATGAGGCGCCGCAACCGCTCGATACGGATAAGATGATTCTCGGCGTGCCTGATGCAGAGCAAACACCTTCCGCAACCGTCGTAACCCAACGTTCAGTGGAGCCCGCAAGTGAGCCCTCTGTCGCCCCGATGGCGCTAAAACCCATCGTCGTGGCTAAGGCCGAAACGCCGTCGCGTACGGAAGAAATGGTCGCACGGAACACCGTTCCAACACCGCCGACGCAAGCAAGCGCGGCTCCCGCCAAGGCACCCGAGACCAAAGCCAAACAGAACCGCACGTATTACATTATCGCCAGCTATCACCGTCAGGCCGATGCCGAACGGTTCTCAGGCCGTCATACGTCGTTCAATCCGTTGGTACTGGAAGGCCGCGCAAAGGGCCGCCGGGTGTTCCGTGTCGCTGTCGGACCTATTGCCCTGACCGCACGGCGCACCACCCGCACCCAATTGCAACGCGCAGGCTTTAACGACACCTGGAAGCTCTCGCTGAATGCCCCCAAAGTGGTGACAGAACTGGCATCTCTCAATTAGCGCTTATGACCCAGCAGCCATGTATTTGCGGGTAATGGCGACGATCTTCTCAACCGGGTCGTCGTAGGCGAAGCTGTAGACATAGCCGCCTTGACGATCAAACAGGTCGATATAAGCGCTGTGATCCATCAAATAATTGCCGTCGGGGCGCGGCACTTTTTTATAGCTGGCACCGAAAGCTTCCGCCGTCGCCGCGACGTTGCCCGCTGTCCCCGTAAGGCCGACTATACGTTCGTGGAAATGCGCGACATACTTACCCATAATCGCCGGCGTATCGCGTTCGGGATCGATGGAGATAAAGATCGGTTGCACGTCTTTCGCGGCCCCGCCAAGCTCATCCAATACCAGTGAGATCGTCTGTAAGGTCGTCGGACAAACATCGGGGCAAAAGGTGTAGCCGAAGGCCACCAACATGAAGTCACCGCGATAGCTGGCTTCGGTTACCTGATTGCCCGCGCCATCAACCAAGGAGAACTTTGCCTCGGGATTATCATCCGCCGACGCCTTACCGGCGAGCACCATCGCCATCATCAGGACGGAAATAAGATAACGCACGGTCCGGAAGGTCAGCGGCTAGCGTTGGAAAATGGTGAGGCGCGATGCTTGAACGCCCGGGACAATGGGCGCGGCAGTCCGGCGAAGCGCTCTTTCAGGCGCTTGGGCAACCCAAACGTCTTCAGCACATCGTCGATGCGGCGCTCCAAATAGCCCCAGGTGTCGGGGAAATCGCCGTCCTCATCACCGTCATCGGACAGCCAATAGAGCACGGTGGATGAATACACCGGCGCCAAAAGGCCTCGCTTGGTGTAGTGGTTCCAGTCCGCCGAACGGTCGCCCGATGCATACCACATCAGCGAACAGCTATGCCACGTCATGCGCGACGCCAGCGGCAGGTTGTGCGGCAGCGCCAAAAACGACAGCAGGTGCCGAAGTGCCTCCTTGTAGGGCACATTCAGCTCGATACGGGTTTTGACGCAGGCATGGATGCGGTCGCGTACCCGCATGTCGTCGAGGTTCAGGTTTTCCAGTTCGGCCAGCATACGTCGGTCCGACCAATCGGCAAAATGTTCCGCCGCCTCGCCCAAGCCCCGCGTGAACAAGCGTTTCGCCGTAATCGGATCGCCCCCGGTATCCGCCGCTCCAGCCTCAAGCGCTTTCCAACTCCAACCATCAAAGGGCACGTGCGCCAAGGCCGCCTCAATCACGAGATCACGCTGATGTTGCAGATCTTCAGTCATCGGGGGCCTCCGCAGAATCATTAGTGCCTTGATGCCCTTTCGCCATTTCCTCGGCATAGCCAAGTGTGGAAAGGTCTGTCATGCGCATGGGGTATAGAATTCCATCCAGATGGTCGCACTCATGCTGTACGACCCGAGCATGAAATCCCTCTGCCTCGCGCTCAATCATTGTGCCATCGGGCGCCGTGGCTGTATAGCGAATCCGAGCATAGCGCGACACCGTGCCGGCCATTTCCGGCAACGATAGGCATCCCTCAACGCCGTCTTCCTTCTCGTCATCAAGCGGTTCGATCTTAGGGTTGATCAACGCCGTAAGGGGCACGCCTTCCTCTCCCTCGCCACCGCGCCCGGCAGGCACGTGGAACACGACAATTCGTGCCGGCACGTGCACCTGGGGAGCGGCCAAACCGACGCCCGGCGCGTCCAGCATGGTGTCCACCATGTCGTTGATCAGGGCGTGAACTTCGGGCGCGGTGGGGTTGGCGACCTCGCGTGCCGGGGTCATCAGCACCGGGTGTCCCATGCGGGCGATTTTGAGTATGGCCATAGCCGGGTTTTTTCCATCTAAGTGCAGAGAAATTCAACAAAATTCTAGGGAAATTCAGGGAATTTCAGGCAAATCAGTCCTTCACATCCCCGATTTCCTGTGTTACAAGGCGCGACCTTGGGACACGAGAGCGTGTGTTCCTTCCAGACTTTTAAAATGATGAGGTTGAGGCAAACGTGCAAGTCTCCGTTCGTGATAACAATGTCGATCAGGCCCTCAAGGTCCTGAAGAAGAAGATGCAGCGTGAAGGCGTCTTCCGGGAAATGAAACTGCGCCGCTCTTACGAAAAGCCGTCCGAGCGCCGTGCACGCGAGAAAGCGGAAGCTGTCCGCCGGGCTCGCAAGCTTGAGCGTAAGCGCGTGGAGCGTGAAGGCTTCTAAAGCTTTTTCGACGCATTTCATTGCATTAACGTAACCGCCGTCCGCGAAGGATCGGCGGTTTTCGTGTTTTCAGCTTAGCTTGATAAATGTTGTGGAAAATCTGATGGCAAAAAAACGGCCGGCAAATGCATTGCCGGCCGTTCGTCATCCATAAGCGCGATCGATCGTTATGCTGCGAGCGCCTTCACCGCCGGGACGAAATCGTAGCCAAGATCGTTCGCCACCGGCTCGCAGGTAATCCGGCCGTCCCAGACGTTGAGTCCGTTCAACAGATGCGGATCACCGGCCAGCGCTTGCTGCCAGCCCTTGTCGGCAATAGCCAGCGCGTGCGGCAAGGTTGCATTGTTGAGGGCGTAGGTCGAGGTGCGCGCCACGCCGCCCGGCATGTTGGCGACACAATAGTGCACGATATCATCGACCACGTAGGTCGGCTCTGCGTGGGTTGTCGGCTTCGAGGTTTCGAAGCAACCGCCCTGATCGATCGCCACGTCCGCCAGCACCGCGCCCTTGTTCATGCTCAAAAGCATATCGCGTGTTACGAGCTTCGGCGCGGCGGCACCCGGAATCAGCACCGCGCCGATCACCAGGTCCGCTTCAGCAACAAGTTCACCCAACACGGAACCGGTGGAAAACGCGATTTTGGCGCTGGCGCCGAAATGGTTGGAGAGCCGTTCCAGAGTTTCCGGATTCCGATCCAGGATGGTGACATCCGCCTGCAAACCGACAGCCATCTGAGCCGCGTTGAAACCGACCACGCCGCCGCCGATAACGACAACTTTCCCGGGCCGCACGCCAGGCACGCCACCCAGCAGCACGCCACGCCCGCCGTGTGCCTTTTCCAGCGCCGCCGCGCCCGCCTGCACGGACATGCGGCCCGCGACCTGGCTCATGGGCTTCAAGAGCGGCAAACCGCCATGTGCGTCGGTAACCGTTTCATAGGCGATGCAGACAGCGCCCGACTCGACCAAATCCCGTGTCTGATCAGGATCGGGAGCCAAGTGCAGGTAGGTATAAAGGATCTGGCCGGGGCGCAACATCTTACGCTCTGCGGCCTGCGGCTCCTTCACCTTGACGATCATATCGGCGCGCGCGAACACTTCCTCCGCACTATCGACTACGGCGGCGCCGACCGCTTCGTAGGCCGCGTCAGTCTCATCAATACCTGCGCCGGCGTTGGTCTCGATGATGACGCTGTGGCCGTGACGGCATACCTCGGCAACACTCTCCGGCGTCAGCCCGACACGGTATTCGTGGTTTTTGATTTCCTTGGGAATGCCAATCAGCATGAGTTCCTCCTGTGGTTAACTAGGGAGGGATGGTAGTCTGATTTTCCAAAAATATTGTCCCTATATCTCTTTAATTTTGAAATATTTTCGAATAGTATTCGATTAATATTCATATTATCGGCATGGCATCTTATCATGGACAAAACAGATCGCAGACTTCTGCGCGCGCTGCAAAAGGATTGCCGCCAATCGATGGTCGAGCTATCTGAGGCGGTCGCGTTGTCGCCATCGGCCTGCCATCGACGTATCAAGCAGCTCGAAAGCGACGAGGTGATCCAGGCCTACGTGGCGCAGGTAGACGGCAAAAAGGCCGGCTACAACATCGAGTTCTTCGTCGAGGTAAGTCTGGACTCGCAAGACCGTGACACGTTGAGGAACTTCGAAGACAGCGTGCGGCGCGTCCCGGAAATCCTGGAATGCCACCTGATGACCGGCCAAGCCGACTACATCATGCGGGTCGCCGCCGCCGACACCGATGATTATGAGCGGTTCCATCGCGAGCGCATCGGGGCACTGCCGGGTGTGTCGCGCATCCAATCCAGTCTGGTGCTCCGCACCGTGCACCGCTCGCACGGTTATGCGCTCTAAAAAGGCGCGGGCGCATGTAATGTCTTTTCTCGCCCCCCATCAGTCCGTAACGTAACAGCCGTTGGTTTTGTTTTCAGGATTCCGATATGGCCAAGATTTATGAACTTGATGGCATCAAACCTGCCATCGATCCCACCGCTTTCGTGCACCCAGACGCCGTCATCATCGGTGACGTGATTATCGGCGCGGGCTGTTACATCGCGCCCGGTGCGGTGCTGCGTGGCGATTTCGGCCGTATCACCATCCACCAAGGGGCCAACGTGCAGGATAACTGCGTCATGCACGGTTTCCCCGGCACCGGCACACTGATCGAGGAAGACGGTCATATCGGCCACGGAGCGGTTATCCACGGTGCGGTCATCGGCAGGAACGCGCTTGTCGGAATGAATAGCGTCGTCAACGACGAGGCCATCATCGGCGCGGAAAGTGTCGTCGCCGCCATGGCCTTCGTGAAGGCGGGCGACGAGTTCCCGCCGCGCAGCCTGATTGTCGGCATCCCGGCGAAACGCATCCGCGATGTCAGCGACGAGGACATCGCCTGGAAAAGCGACGGCACCCGGGATTACCAGGAACTGGCCCGGCGCTGCCATGCCTCGCTGAAACCGGCGACACCGCTCGAAGCCCCCGACCCCAACCGCCCGTTCATGCCCTTGGGTGCGTCATTGCCGAAGCATACGAAGAAGTAATCTATATCTGTCCGCAATCCCGTTCGGAACGGACAAACTTTCATCGGCCTTTTTCGGTCCGCTCATGACCCAATTCGGTAATCTAGGGTCTGTCGGCATTGCTTCCGGTAAGGAAGTCGTTAGCAGACACTTCCGTGTTCCTCGATCAATCTCGGAATAGGTTTTGCAAAAATAGAATGCTATCTCTCAAGTGCAAGCGGCCCACCCCGCCCCTCGCTCTCGCTGGCGCACCACGTCGGCCAGGTTATCGACACCATCTCTTCTACGCAGCGCAACATCACTCCGTCCGTCAGCGCGGATCGCCATTCCGACAGGTTTACCAGCGCCAAGGCGTAAACCCCGAGATGACCCAGAACAGTCCCGATCTCTACGTCCCCGGCAAGCACAGGTTGCCCGGTCATCGTCGGGAAGGTTTCGGTTTTGGGTTCAACGCGCATCGGCAATATGCGCCGCTTTATCTGGTCGCGGGACCTATCCAGCAAACCCTTCGCCGCTGCACCAAGGTTATCGGGATGTATGACCCCCAGCGCGTGGAGATTGGCTTCCAAGGGATCTACGGAAATAGTTTGGAGGAGATCGGTGCTCGGCAACATGCCCAACCTGAAGCAATGAGCGATCCATTTGTTTTCATGATTCCATTCGGAACTTTCCATGCTTGATCTCGGACGCATGACGCGGGTGCCCATATGCGGGCGCGGATCGGCATATTTGATCAGTGTCGTGCCGTCCATGAAAACCGACTGACTCGGGAGAACGCCGAACACCCGCCAATTTTCACTTTCATCAGACAGAGTGGCATCGAACGTCTCACACATGGGATGCAGCATCTCCATGAGCGCTGGAAGTTGAGATCGGCTGCAGTCTACGAGCAAACCATCTTGGTGCGAGACAACGAACACATCTGCCTGGACCGCACCGTTGTCTGTCAGTACATAAGCGAGCACCGGCCGATCGGCGACGTTTTGCAAAGAGTTGGAAACCAGGGGCTGCAGCGCTTCCGCTGCCCGCTCCCCATCCAATCGGATGATGCCACGAGACATCAGCAAATGGGCATCGTCCTCCCACAATGTTTGCTGCGGAACAGTGCCCAATACTATCTCCCCGCTCATAGTTCCTCCGGGTCGACGATGGTTGAACGGTTGCCGGTCTGGCGCAGGAAATTCGGATCGGCGATCAAGGGGCCGCCCGTCGCCTCGGAATGGCCGGTGGCGTAAGAGCAGGCTTTCTGGCACATGCCGCAATTGTCGATGCGCTCGCGGTAAAACTTGCACTTGTCGGCAGCCACTTGATAGCGGCGGTTCGCAGCTGGCATTGAGATGGCGCCGACGGGGCATATGCTGACACAATCCAGGCAATGTGTGCAGTCATCGATAGGATCAATTCGTTTCGTCGTTTGTAACGGGGCTTCGGTGAGCAAGGCGGCCAGACGTGCTCTGGTGCCGAATTCCGGCGTTATCAGCAGGCTATGCGTGCCCACAGTTCCCATGCCTGCCGCTTCGGCAATATGGGCATAGGACACGAGCGCCTTCGCATAATTCGGAGCTTTCTTGAAATCCGCCGGCCTCAACAGTGGCTGCCCCCGGCTGGGAAACGGCAACGAGCGGTACCCTTGCTTCTTGAGAAGGTGCGTGAGATTGCCCAAGGCCGTGTTCAATTCGATGACCAATTGATTGACGTGAGGGGTCAGCAACGCGCCGGCCGGGACCTTCCCTTCGAATTTTTTCGGTAGTTGAAGAAGGTTCATGGTTTCCGAGGAATATTCCACCGCGAGAACCACCGCAGCCTTCGCTGAAGGAAGATACGTCTTCACGCCCGTAAGGAAGTCCGGGTGTGAATCCTCGGTGACCGCAAGGACACCCATCAAATCCGCGCCGATTTCCTCCTTGGTTTGATCGACCCAGGCTTGGTCAAATTCCTTACCTTGAGATTTCGCCATGTTGATCAAGTTCATTACCACTCCTTCCAACAATGCCTAGACAGCGAGCCTTCGAAAAGTCGGCACCGGGAATTTCAAGCTCGTGTCATCAGGACACCATCTTGAGCAAATCGACCCGGCATGCGTTGAATGCATCGTAATCAAGATCAGAACCGATACCCGGTCCGGACGGCATAACCGCCTCTCCGTCGACAAACTCCATCGGCTTCAACATGATATCAGAAACCAATTTATCCGGGCCTGGAAACTCGCCAGCCATATGAATGGTGGGGTTGGCGCAAACCAATGCGAGTTCATGCAGGGACGCTGCACTGGTTCCCCTGCCGTTTCCCACGACGACACCGACGCCGGCTGCATTGCAAATGGAGATGATCTCCTGGGCTCTCCGGTAGCCACCGCATTTTGCAATCTTGATTTTGATATAATCAGCTGCCTCCGCCTTGATTACGTTGAGCGCATCTCGCGCCGTGTGGACGCTTTCGTCAGCCATCAAAGGCGTATCAATGGCGCTGCGGATCATCGCCATGCCTTCCAAGTTCCAGTCCGGAACCGGCTGTTCCACATGTTCGAGATCGTAAGGCTCAAGTTCGCGAATTAACCGTATGGCGGCCCGAACATCATCAAAGACACCGTTGGCATCGGCTGTCAGCTTGATATCCGGCCCGACTTCCTCTCGCACAACACGGACCCGATCAATATCAAGGCCAGGGTTCGCGCGCTCACCAATTTTTAATTTGATCGTCTTGAAGCCACGATCAACGTATTCGCGGGCTGTTTTCGCCATGCCATCGGGCGTGTCGTTGCCGATGCCACCAACGACCGGAAACCGATCGCGCCCCCCGCCGCCAATCAAATCCACGAGCGGTCGGTTGAGTGTCTTACCCATCGCGTCATGCAGCGCCATTTCGACGACCGTTTTGGCCCAATAGTTCCCCAACCGGACCTCGTCCATCTGCTCGACGATCTTAGCGATATTAAACACGCTCTCGCCAATCAGCTTTGGCGCGAATGCTTTGGTGATCAGATACACGATGGATACATCGGTTTCCGTTCCATACCAACTGGACGTACAGAAAACTTCCCCAACCCCTTCAACGCCGTCTTCTGTACGGACACGCACCACAGCGCCGGGATACCCCGTATTTGAACGGTCCATGCCTCGCATGGCGTAATCTTTTTTCTGGGGAACCTTGATCAAATCCGCATGCACGCTGGCAATTATTCCGGGGCTGGTGACATCGTTTGAAATGCGTTCAATCGGTTCTTGGGGCACGGCTTTAAATCCCTAATTCAAAATGGAAAAAGTGGAGCGGTTCCGAGAACGCCGGAACCGCTCCGGATCGTTATTTTGCTTTAGCGTTCGCAATTAGGTCTTGATAGAATTTGTAGTGCTTACCCAAGGTTACGGTCGCCTTTGCCGCCGTCTGGTAGTCCAGCGGGTAGCGGTACTTGCCAGCGATTTTTTTGACGTCCGGATGTTCCGTCGCGGCTTTAATCGCGGCTTCGATTTTTGCCACAATCGCATCAGGCGTTCCCTTCGGCACGGAAACGGCGATGTTCGCAGCAAGCGCCAACGGGTAGCCCGCCTCGATCAGTGTCGGAACGTTCGGATTGGCGGCTTGGCGCTCAAGCGTGGCGGCTGCCAAAAGCTTCATTTTGTCGGGATGCTTTTGGTGAAAGCCGCCGGAGTATCCGGTATCGACCTGATTGCCGGCAAACAAGTTGATAACGGCGCTGCCGCCTTTCGCCGGGACAAAGCTGACTTTGATGTTTTCCTTGTCGACGATGTACTGCATCAGCATCCGCGAAATGGCGTTTACCGTAACGTACTTGGTGCCGGGGTTCTTACGCGTGTATTCGACAAACTCTTTGATATCGTTGAAGGGTTTGTCTTTGGGCGCAACGATTCCGTTTTGGTACGCGGCAACAATACCGACATGGCGGAAGTCATGGATGGTGTACTTGATTTTGCTGTTCAACAGTGGTGCCGATGTCAGCGCGGATGTTGAGCTCAGCAAGATGTTGTAGCCGTCCGGCTTGGCACGCATCACGGTTGTCGCCGCAATGCTGCCGCTGGCGCCGGTTTTGTTCACGACATTGATTTGCTGGCCCAGATGATCGCCCATGACCTTGGCAACCACACGGCCGATGGTGTCGGTGCCGCCACCGGCACGGAAGCCAATGTATGCAGTCATCGGCTTGGTCGGGAAGTTATCCGCCGCAATGACGGGTGCTGTCACGCTGGCACCAATCAATCCGAGGGTTAGTCCAATACATACTTTGTTAAACATGAAATCTTCTCCCATTTAAGTTCAATGTTGAAGGTTAGGTTCTGCTGTAAAGGTCGTTGATAAGGTTCATGCCGCGCTCTCTTTCTTCTGAACGCCCGACAAGGCGCGTTGTCGCATGGCGATTCCGAATGCGGCGACAAGCGTCAGCAGCGCGAAAAAGATTGCGATCGGATAGTTCGTTAAGTTCGCGGCGTCGGCATCTGTGAGCGCCAAAGCCTGGCGCAGCGATAGTTCGAACGATGGCCCGATGACGAAGCCGATCAGAAAGGTGACGAAGGAGTATTGCAGCTTGTTGAACAGGAACCCGAAGACGCCAAAGACAACCATGACTCCAACGCCGAAGACCCCGCCGCCTTGCAGGTAGGTTCCGATCGAACAAAGGAAAAGCACGACCGGCACAATATACTTCAAAGGCACCTGCACAACGCGGGCGAAAAACTGTTGGCCGAAATAGCCGATTACCAAAAGGCTGACGCTGGCGAAAATCATCGCCGCGTATATCCCGTATATCAGTTTCGGTTGCTCGGTGAAGATCAGCGGCCCTGGGGTGACGCCATGCATCAAAAACGCACCGATCATAATGGCCGCAACCACGTTGCCCGGGATGCCGAGCGCAAACAAAGGCACAAAGCTTGACGGAACAACGGCATTGTCAGCGCTCTCCGCTGCCGCGACGCCTTCAATGGCACCCTTGCCGAACCGTTCCGGGTCTTTGGCGGCGCGTTGGGTCATGCCGTATGAAAGAAACGACGCCACAGTCGCCCCCAGGCCCGGCAAGATACCGATACCGATTCCAATGCCACTGCCGCGTGCGATCGCCGGCAAGCACTGGCGCCACTCAGACCAAGAAATGGTTTTGTCGGCCTTGTTTTGAGATTTCGACAATAGTTCGGTTGTTGAATCGATTTCATGTCGATTGGCCGTTTGGCGGATCATCTCGGCCACCGCCAGCATGCCGACGGCCACGGGAATGAGGGACAATCCATCAAATAATTCCAGTGTGTCGAATGTGAACCGCTCGATCGCGGTTTCACTCTCGGTTCCGACTGTCGCAATCAAAATGCCGATGAGCCCGGATATTAACCCCTTGCTCAGCGACTTCGCCGACAGGCCCGCAATGAATGTCAGCGAGAACATCAAGATAGCCGTCAACTCAACCGGCCCAATCAACAGCGCCACACGGGCCAACGGTTCGGCAATGGCGATCAGCGTTACGGTCGCAGTAAAATCACCGATAACGGAAGCAAATAGCCCCATTTTCAATGCTTTTTGCCCTTTTCCCTGGCGCGCCAGCGGATATCCATCAAGCGTGGTCGGTGCGGACGATGCTTCACCGGGGGTGTTCAGCAAAATCGCCGAGACAGCGCTGCCCGCCGCACTGCCCTTGGAAATCCCAACCAAAAACGAGATCGAGGCCAATGGTTCGATATAAAACGTCAGCGGGATGGCAACGGCCGTCGCCATGCTTTTGCCCAGGCCTGGAATTGCGCCGACGACGTAACCCAACAGGACACCTGCAGCGATCCAAAGCACGATATTGATATCAAGGACGGCGTCGAACCCGGCGATCAGCGGTTCCATCTCGCCCTAACCTATCGCCGTGCCGAGAACTTGGTAGAAAATCAGATAGGTTGCGAGCAACAGCGCCGTCGGCAGCGCGACGTAAATCAAAATGTTTCGCTCGCCGAATAGCGCCAATAATCCGACCACCAATACGCCACCCGCGACGATGGGCGCTGCGTGAATGAAAAGCGCAATGCAAATGATAAACAATCCGGCGATACCCACCAACGCCTTGCCTTCAGCTGCCGTAAACCATCCTTTGAAAGGAACGCCGCTGTCTCTGTGACGGGCAAGCAGGTGCTGAATGATTTGTGACCCCGACAGTACGATGATTCCAATGGCGCAGATATACGGGAGCAACCGGGGCGACATTGTGACTTCATAATCAGGCAACCCGATTTGGTTCGGGATGATAAAGAAAACTAGCAAAAGGCCGAACGCGAGCAAAACACCGCTTGATATCAGTTCTGCGCGTTTCGGCATGCGTTCCTCTCCCCAATCGGCTTGATCGCGAAATCCATCGGGAACATAGCAGCTCACCAACTCGGCAAGAATTACTATTATCGGTGTTATTGTTGCATGGTTGGCAACAATAAAACTTATTGAATGGGGCGCAAAAGGGACTACAAGTTGGCTTGCGATGCCGCGCGAAAGTTCAGCCGTCTTCCATTTTCATCGAACCAACGATATCGGCCCATTCCACAGTCAGTAGTTCCCAGAATGCCTCCGCCGCAGGTCGCATAAAGCGGCCTCTCGCTCTAATCAGTGCGCGCGAGCATACGACCTCAGGCGAGACTAAGGGGATGGTTGCGATTGGTCGCGAAAACGATCTTGCGGCCAATTCCGTTACGGCAGTAATCCCCAGACCCGACGTCACAAAGGAAAGTGCCGTAAAGGAATTGCCGACCTCGTGAAAAATCGAGATCTTCGAACCGGATTTGGCTAATTCAAAATCCAGCATTGCGCGCAGCGGGGCGCCCTTTGAAACCGAAATAAATCGTTCTTCGGAAATCTCACTCCACTCAACGCGGTCGCGCCCGACGAACGGATGATCAGCCGGCACGGCCAGAACGACACGGTCGAAAAATGTTGGGACAAATTCCAGGCTCGGTTCTTCCAAGCCCATATCACCGACGCCGAAATCCGCCGTACCGCCCCGCACGGCATCCAAAATCCCGGTCACGCCTGGCGTAATGACCTGCACCGGAATATTTGGAAATACCCGGGAAAACCTACGGACCGATTCGGGCATGAACTTCGGCGTATACAGGTTTGTACAGCCAATCGTTACGCTGGTTGCGTATTGATTGCTGTCTTTGCCTGAATCCAGCAGTTCTTCGACATCGGCCAGGATTAGCTGAGCGCGTGCGTAAATTTCCTTGCCCGGGATGGTCAATTTCACGTCACGTGTCGTTCGAATAAGAAGCTGGGTGTTTAAAGTTCGTTCCAGCTTTTTTACCCGCCTGCTCAGCACGGAGGGGGATATGTTCAGCGATTGCGCCGCAGCACGATAGTTAAGATGGCTCCCGACAGCGACAAAAGCCTCTAAATCTAACATCGAAAAATTGTGTTTCATTACGAGGCATTCACCAGTGAAGTTTGTCGGGTCAGATATGGCCCGGCCCAAACGCCAAGCAGGATTCAAATTCGGAACGGTATCGACCACGAGTTCATGGTACGGCATTACCTGCGCCCTACAGCCCAGGGTGTAGAGTAGGCTGAGCCAGCCGCACCAGGCAAGATGGTTGCCATGCTGGCCACGTGTTATAAATCCTGGTCGATAGACCGGTCTGAGAGAACACGCTAGTCGCAAGAATAGTCCACGTTCGTTCCATCTATTGCCGATGCCCTAGTTTCTGCTCTTTGTTCAAATAGCCGACTTTCGCCATAATGGTCACGTTTGACTGCTCTTGGCACTTCGCGGACTTGCATGCACCATTCATCTTATGTCCGAAACCGCACTGACAGCAGACTTCAGCGAAGCGCGTCGAAATAGTCGGGCCACGATTGATGTGGGCAGCCAGTGGCTTGGGCGTAATCGCTGGGGTTGTCGTGAGCGCCGTCCCGTATGCCGGCGTAGATGCCGGCGATCACGGTTCCGATAAACTCGCCCAACTCCGCAATCCGCTCGGCCTGATAGTCCTCTACAGACATGGCGCGGTAGGTGAGTGCCATGCCGAATGCCTTGTTCAAATAGCCTGCCAGCTCGGTCTGGGTCAGCGCGGCACCATGCAAGTTGTAGACGTGGCCGTTGTGACGGTCCTCGCTCAGCATCTTGGCGTAGGCACAGGCCAACTCGGTGCGGGTGGTGTAACCGCATTTGCCGTCACCGGCGCAGTTGGCGATCTCGCCGGCTGCTTTGTAAGTGTCGATGTACTCGACATCGGGCTCGATATAAATGCCGTTGCGCCCGACAACCCACTCAAGGCCGCTGTCTTTGACGTCCAACTCAGTCTGCCGATTACTTTGGATGATCGGCGAAAACGCCGTGCCCTCTTCTGCGCCCTGGACGCTGGTATAAACAATTTTGGAAACGCCGGCAGCCTTCGCAGCCTCAATAACGTTGCGGTGCTGGCCGATCCGTTTGTCAGGCGCGTCCATGCCCGACACTAGCAAAACAACGTCGATACCTTGCAACGCAGCATCGAAATCGGCCCGCGAGCCGTAATTGCCCTTACGAACTTCCACGCCCAGGTCGCGTGCGTTATCCGGCGTGCGTGCGATACCGATCACCTTGCCCGAGCCAACTTCCGCGACCAATGCTTCGACGATGGCGCGGCCTAGATTTCCGCTGGCAGCGGTGACGGCGTAGATCATTGCTCAAGCTCCTTTCCATCGAAATGTTCCGCCAGAATGGTCGGCTCCAGTGGCTGGCGGCGACGAATGATGTCGGCGGCCTTCTCGGCGATCATGATGGTCGCGGCATTGAGGTTGGCCGACGGCATCATCGGCATGACCGACGCATCCACCACCCTGATGCCAGCCAACCCATGCACGCGAAGCTCATGGTCCACGACCGCCGTCGGGTCAGTCGCCGGTCCCATGCGGCACGTGCCCATGGGGTGGAAGGTTGTTGTGCCACGCGCCTTGGCGGCATCCATCAATTCGTCGTCGGTCTGCACGTCCGGCCCCGGAAACATCTCAAAATCGTAATAGGGCCGCAACGGTTCCGTCTGCAGCAATCGCCGGGCCATCTTCATGGCCGCCAGCAACACGCGGCGGTCCGATTCCTCAGCCAGATAGTTGGGCTGGATGATCGGCTTGTCGAACGGATCAGCAGAACGTGCACGCACATAGCCCGAACTGTCCGGGCGTTGCTGCCATGACGCGATGGTCATACCGGGGTAATCGTCCAGCTGGTTCTGCACACCTTCTTTGTAGCTGGCGGGCGTGAAGGTGAATTGCAGATCGCTATTGGCAATTTCGGGGGCCGAACGCCAGAAGCAATAAACCAGCGTCGGGCTCAGCGACAAAACTCCCTTGCGGGTGAACACCCACTTGGCGACCTCGCCGGCCAGCCTCAGCCCGCGCACGCGCTGATTGATGCTGTCGGTATTCTTGACCCGTGCAGTGAAGCGCGGCGCGTAATGATCGCGCAGATTCTCGCCCACGCCCGAAAGCGCATGACGCATCTCAATCCCAAGCGGTTGCAACACCTCGGCCGAGCCAATTCCCGAAAGCTGCAATAATTGCGGAGAATTGATAACGCCGCCCGACAAAATGACTTCCTTGTTGGCCCGCACTTCCACCTCGGCGCCGCCGCGCCCGCCTTTAGCGTACCGCACGCCGGTCACCCGTTTTCCATCCATCACCAAGCTTGTTGAATGCGCCTTGGTGATGACGTGCAGGTTGGGGCGTTTGCGCGCCGGGTGCAGATACGCCCGCGCTGTGCTCACCCGCCGGCCGTTTAAGATCGTGCGCTGCGAATAGGTGATACCTTCTTGGGACGCACCGTTGTAATCGGGATTTCGCGGGATCCCCAACGTTTGCGCGCCTTCGATAAAGGCTTCCGTCAATGGATGGCTCCAATCGATATCGGTCACGGCCAAGGGCCCGTCGCGCCCCCGGAAGGTGTCGTCGCCCTCGCCGATACGCATCTCAGCGCGGCGGAAATACGGCAGCACGTCGGCAAAGCCCCAGCCACGATTGCCGCGCTGCGCCCAGTTGTCATAATCCATGCGATTGCCACGGGTATAAATATGTCCGTTGATGGAGCTCGACCCACCCAGCGTCTTGCCGCGCGGCACCTGTATGCTGCGCCCACCGGTCCATTCCGAGGGTTCGCTCTCATACATCCAGTTGATGGAAGCATCGGTGAAGGTCTTGATGAAGCCGGCTGGGATATGGATGTAGGGATTCCAGTCCAACGGCCCGGCTTCGAGCACGCAAACGCTCACCCCCGCGTCTTCGCTCAACCGGTTGGCCAACACACATCCGGCAGACCCGGCACCGATGATCACATAGTCGAAGCTTTCCATGCCTTGATCATGCACCAAGCGGGCATATCCGCAACTCCATTTGACCGGGAAAACCCTATGGCGAGATGGTTCCACAAACCGGTTGTGTTTGGCATTACGCCTAAATAGAATTTATCGACAATATTCGCAACTCTTACGATATTAGGGTATCTCTCCTTTGTTCACTCGAATTGCTTCTTTCTTTTTGTGTTGGATTTTGGTTGCCGGCTGCCAGACCACACCAGGGATCGATGAAGCGACACTGTTTTTCAATGATATTGCCTTTCCGAGCACTTGGAATGCCGACCCTGTCGCCGGCATAGCGACAGCCGATGCCAATTACGCAGGCAAATCCATTCGGCGTTGGGAACAACCAATTGCTATTTTTGTTGGTGGTGAAAAGCCAGAAGGCGCACAAGCTAAAATCGATCAAACCTTTCAAGACGCAGCCGACGTAACCGGAATTCGATATGCGTTTGTCGAAGATAGAGAAAAGGCAAATTTTCAAATCGATTTCGACAATCTAGACAAATATGTCGTCAACACCGTGCAACATGTGCGTTGTTATACAAGGCCAACGTCTTCGAATGGACGGATGGAGTCCGCCATCGTGCGCATTGGCCTCAAAGACAATTACGCCGTCGAGCATTGCATTGTTCATGAGATTCTCCATGGCTTGGGACTTGGCCATGCCCATAATTTGCCGTCGGCGGTCAATTACCGAATGGCATTGGAGCGCATGTCGAAATGGGATCGTGCCGCATTGCAATTGATCTACGACAGTCGTTTCCGAGGCGGCATGACACGAAAAGATGCCCTTCCAATGGCGCGCCAAATGCTCAAGACCATAATCGAGCCGAAGCAACGCTCAGATCGATAATCGGGGAAACATAGTGATGAATTTGATATCGCGAACGGCGACAAAACACGTTGGGTACGCCATGGTCCTTGCGGCCGTGAGTGTCTTGTCCGCATGCCAGACCACTCAGACATCCGGATCAGCCGCAGTGACGGCAATTGCGGCTCAGGACAGCGAGCTTCTTTACGCCCCCATCCAGCCGGACAACCTGAAAATAACCTACCGCCGTTCCGAAACCAGTTCCGCCACGGCCTTTAGAGCTGTCGGCCGTTCCGACAATGGACTGTTTCCGCATCTCGTATTCACTTACCGATATCTGGCGCCCAATTGGCATTGGAACCAGCCTATTGACCTCAAAGAGTACGTCAAAGAATTGAAACTCGCTGAAAATCGTAACGTCCAAATCGGCAAGCATCGAGGCGTTCGAACCGAGGTAGGGCTCATCAGCGTGCTCCGGTTTACAGTCGACGGCGTGTCCTGCTCAGCTATGGAACTGGAATTGCGCGGCAGCGGATCGCAAACCCATGACGGCGGCAGTGCCCAGTTTTTTGGCCACTATTGCTGGGCGCCGGGGGCAACTGTCAGCGACGAAGATGAAGCTACCGTGGCCAAGAGCGTAGCGATGGGAAATTACGGCGGCTGGGAGTCTGCGGTTGCGCGAATTCAACAATCCCCTGGGCAAGCGAACGAAAAGAACCTTGCCCTCACCGTTGCCTGGCAAAATTACCGCGATGCTTTATCGGGCAGAATGGTTTTAACGAGCTCTGGCGCCCATGGTCGAATTTGGTTCCCGTTGCCAGCGGGTGGCAACTGCTCGGGTGATTGGAAAAACGTGGGAGGAAAGTTTGCCGGTGACGGACCGCTGCCTTCTGGCACATGGTCGGTGCTTTGCACGAACGGTCGTAGCGCCCAAGGGGATTACGCGGCATTTTCACCCGACTCCGGCACGGGTATCGGAAAGGACGCTGAAGACAACACGATCGCATTTCGTTTCGGAGACGCGGGTACAGCGATTTCCGCCCCGGACCGGATCGACAACAAAATGGTCTGTCGTATTACCGGTGCCGAGATCTCCGCATGGTACGAAGGCAACCTGCTGGCAGATATCGTCAAGGCCGCGCAGAACCGAAACCTTTCGCGCCAGCAATGCAGCGAATACCTGGCCGCGACCTGATAACGGCGGCGTTATGCTTTAATCAGCCACGACCGCGCCGTCGGCGATCATCGCGTCTATCCGCGCATCGTCATAACCAGCAACTTCGCGCAGTACTTCGCGCGTATGTTCACCAATCAACGGTGCACCTACAGGGTCGCGGATCGGCGTGCCTGACATCGAATAGGACGGCTTCAAGGTCTTGAGGTCGCCCAACTCCGTGTGAGGCGCAGTGGTGATCAAGTCGAGCGCCTTGGTCATGGGGGAAGCCAGCGCGTCGCGGATACCGAGGATTTCACCGCACGGGATACCGGCGGCGCGCATACGTTCGATAATCGTATGGTTGTCCATGGCGGCGAAAACCGGCCCGAGCGCGGCATCCAACCCAGATTTATTCGCGACCCGTCCGGCATTGGTGGCAAAACGTGGATCGTCAGCCAATTCAGGGTGTTCGATGACCTGTTCGCAAAACCGCCGGTACATGGCTTCGGCGGCGATGGTCAGCATGAACTCGCCATCCTTGGACTTATAGACGCCCGAAGGCTGCGCCGCCTGACTGCCCGACCCGAAACGCGTCGGATCGTCGCCCGTCAGCAGGGATTGTCCGGCGAAATTGACCAACATGTTCAGCGCCGTGCCGAACAGATTGACGTCGATGCGCTGCCCCTCGCCGTTCTCTCTTCTGGCATAAAGCGCTGCGGTGATCGACTGGGCTGCGAACATGCCGGTCACCATATCCACCACCGAGGCGCCGACACGGGTGGGCTCACCGTCGGGCTCTCCGCTGATGCTCATGAGCCCCGATTCGGCCTGCGCAATGGGGTCGTAACCTGCGCGGTCAGCATAGGGGCCTGAACGCCCGTAGCCCGATATCGCGCAGTAGATGATGCCCGGATTGACCGCCTTCATCACGTCATAACCGACGCCGAGCCGCTCCATCACGCCGATACGGAAGTTCTCGGTCACCACGTCGGCCTTTACGACCAGCGCCAACACGGCCTCAACAGCGGCAGGATGCTTAAGGTCGAGCGCAATGCCCTGTTTGTTGCGGTTCATGGATAGGAAGTATGGCGAGTGCCCCTCCACATCGGGCGGCATATAACCGCGGCTGGGATCGCCGGTCGGACTTTCGATCTTGATCACTTCCGCGCCCTGATCGGCCAGCATCAGGCCGATATAAGGCGCGGCCAAAACCTGTCCGAACTCCAGCACGCGGACACCTGCGAGCGCACCGGCACTCATGACGCGCGCTTCGGCAACCGCACCGTGCCGGTACCGATGATCGACAACTCGTCACCTTGGTTGCGCGCCTCATGGGCGACATCGACGAGGCCGAAACCGGGGTTGTCGTCATCATCGTGCACACCGGTAACGGAGCCCTTGATGAACAACGCATCGCCTTCCGGGTTGTGGCGGCGGATCTTGTTTTCCACATGCACCAGAAACCCGTCATCGCCCATCCAGTTGGTCAGATGATGGGTCATCCATGAGCAACGCTCGGGCCCGTAGTCATAAGCCCCCGGCGCGCCGACGGCGGTGGCCATCTCATTTTCCCAATGCACGCGTTCGGGGCAGTCTGGGATATTGAACTTGTTGGGAATGCCCAGGCCCGGATGCGCGTGAATTTGTTTCCAGTTGAGCTTGTTGGCGCGAATGTACAATCCGCCCCAACCCTGCGCGTAGGCGATAAAGCCGGTGACGGTCATCGGCCCTTTCACCATGGTCGGGATTTCGTCACCCACGGCGACGTCCTCGAAATATCGGGTCTCGGCGCCACGCACTTGCTCTTCGGCGTAGTGGCGGTAGATATCGGTCAGTTCTTCGTCGGTGTAACGTTGCGCGGGCTTGGCTTTCAGGTCTTTGTACTTGGTGCCCAATTCACGAGCCGTATCGCGCTCGGTGCGGAAACACCACGAGTCGGCCTCGGCCAGCTTGTCGCCGTCCTGGTTATAGAAATCCACGTGATAGATCTGCTGCACGGCGCGGCCGGAAAACCGGGTGTCGTGCTCGATCAATTCCTTCAAGTACGACTCGGTCTTGATCTCGTCGTTGCGTTTGATCCATTTGTGCCAGGTCCAGTCGGCCCCGGCCCACATGGCATGAATGCCCGGCAAGCCACCGACGTAGCCCGATATAATGCGCGACGTGGAAAACAGGAACGACGGCAACGCCACCAACCCGCCCTGCCGCGTCCCAGCGGCATAGTCGGGGTCGCACCACAACGGATTGTCGTCGCCGATACCATGCGCGTAGTGGCGGATATTGTCGCGGGTCGCCTCATGGCACCAGGGTTCGATCTCGTTGGCGATCTTGACGCCGATGCGGCGGCTCAAGTCATCCATGCCCTGCTCGGTGATGCGGGGAAAGTTACCCGGTGTGTTTTCAGCTGTATTGTCACTCATGATGCTTCGGCGTCCCTTAGTGCTTTTCGGTTGATCTTGCCTGCGGGTGTTTTCGGCAAGGCGGCGGCGTAGGCCACCTGTCTGGGGTATTCATGCCGGGCCAGGCGTTGCTTGGCATGGGCCTGCAACTCGGCGGTAAATATGTCGGAGCCCTGGCGCTCGGAGACCACAACGGCTTTCGCCACCTGGCCGCGCGCTTCGTCGGGAGCGGCGATCACCGCCACCTCGACAACATCCGGGTGCTTCATCAGCGTGTCTTCGATTTCCTGCGCACTCATGGTCCAGCCGGCGGAAATGATCACGTCATCGGCGCGGCCGTCGTGATAATAGTGCCCGTCGGCATCCACATGG
Organism: Rhodospirillaceae bacterium; assembly: GCA_016845145.1. Taxonomy (GTDB): domain Bacteria; phylum Pseudomonadota; class Alphaproteobacteria; order Rhodospirillales; family Casp-alpha2; genus TMED8. The sequence continues at coordinate 152,402 of JAERTE010000148.1, read as the reverse complement.
CCCAAATCCTTGATCGGAAACCAGCCGCCTTTGCGCTTCAGGTGGATTTCCCCAACCTCATCGGGTGCTGTTGGTTTTCCATCCGCACGCAAAACCGCGACCTCGACACCCGGCACGGGTTTGCCGAGCGATCCCGGTTTGAAATTGAAGTCGTCCGCACCCGGATAACCCGCCAAGATCACGCCCACTTCCGTGCTGCCGTAAATCGAGCGCGCATGGAGGCCGAAAGTAGCGTTGATCCAATCGGCCGTGTCTGTGTCCATGGCCTCGCCGGTGAAGGTCAATTTCTCCAGCCCGAAGTCAAACTCGTCCGCGCGACCCGCCTGTTTCATCATGCGGTAGTGCGTGGCCGCTGCCGACATGTTGGTGATCTTGTAGTCCTGAACGGCGCGCATCAGGCGATCAGCATCAAATTGGCCCGCATAGGCCGCGATGCTAACCCCCAACGACAACGGCGCCAGCGTGCCATGCCAAAGCCCGTGCCCCCAAGCTGGCGAGGACGGACACATGAACCGGTCCCAAGGCCTGACACCGGTGGCGTAAAGCGCGGCAATGGCCACGGTCACCACGGCACGATGGCGATGCTTTACGGCTTCGGGCAATTGCCGCGTGGTGCCCGACGTATACTGATACATGGCCATGGCATCAGCGGCGGTATCGGGCGTGTGGTTGATTGAGTACTGCGCCAATTCCGCCTCGAAGCCTTCATCGGCGATGACCACCGGCACTTTCGACGATGCCGCCAATTCGGCCTTCTCCGATGCCAAAACCAATAGTGATGGCGCGCAATCATCGATCCTGAGCGCCAGACCATCCGGCCCGAACAGCGTGAATAAAGGCACCGCGACTGAGCCCGCCTTCATGGCGCCGAACAGCACTGCGTAAAACGCCAGCGAAGGCTCCAACATGATCGCCACCCGCTCACCCTCGCCGATACCTCGCGCATGCAGCCAGTTGGCCACCCTATTCGACCCATCGCGCAATTCGCCGAATGTAATGATCTCGTCGCGTCCGTCGGCGTGGGCGATGCGAATTGCTGTGCGCTCGGGTGGATGGCGGTCGACGCATTCATGGCCGATATTCAGCCGTTCGCGGTCACCATCGAACAGATCCCACAAAGCTTGCTTGGAGAAACATCGCTGTGCGTCGGCGTAACTCGTTATGTCGGTCAGTGCGACCATCACCATCCCTGGGCAAAATTATCTCATTGGCGCCACTCTATTTCGGTGACGCGGTGATGATCGTAGCATTGCCTAAAAATTTTTGTCAAATGCCAATATTTTATTGTCTATACACAATTTTTGTGGGACCTTTTCCCAATGAATGCCGATAGACCGACAAAGCCCGTCCATGCCGTTCGCCGCGCGGTGGCCATCCTGCGGCTGCTTGGCGCATCGGACCGGTCTCTGAACGTAACGGAAATCGCCGCCGAGCTTGAGTTGGTGCCGAGCACGGTTATGCATATTCTGCGCACTCTCGCCTTTGAGGGTCTTGTCGCCAATGAGCCCGGCACCAAACGCTACCGGTTGGGCGGCGGCACCGTGGAGCTGGCGCGCGCCTATCTCGACCAGCCGTCGCTGGCGCAACGCCTCCAGCCGCATCTCGATCGCCTGGCAAGCGACCATGGTGTCACGGCCCTGGGTATCGAGTGGGATGGCGGCGCGCTGCTGAGCGTGATCGCCATCGCCTACGCCGCTAGCAATTTCAGTATTCACGCGACCCTGGGCAGCCGGTTCCCAGCCTTTACCAGCGCCACGGGCAGGTGCTTTGCGGCCTATGGCGATTGGTCGGCTTCGGCGCTCGAACACGCATTCAACGAATTGGAGTGGCAGACGCCCCCCAGCTTCACCGAATGGTCCGCCGACGTGGCATCGGTGCGCGAAACCGGTTATGCCGTCGACGACGGCAACTATATCGACGGCATCACGGTGCTCGCCGTGCCGATCCTGGCCGTGCCCGGCAACGTCATCGGCGCGGTGACCACACTGGCGCTCAGTGGACAATTACATCGCACAGGCCGGCAGGCCTTGATCGATGACCTCGTTGCTGCCGGTCACGCCCTTTCATCGGACACGGCTTGAACACCCGTTCGCCCGACGGAATACACATGAAGGCCTGCCGATAGCGCATGAGCAGCTCAGCGCCAACACTCGATCGGCACAGTGAAGGATCGCGAGCGGTCCGCCAGGTCGGCGCCGCTGAGGCGGGCTTCGCCATCGTTGACGCTATAGCGCACGCCGTGCTGCTTTAGAAATCCCTTGGCGGAATCGCCGCTGACCAGAAAATTGACGTTTTGAAGTTGTGGCCCCCGGGCTCTGGCGGCCCCAAGCACGGAAACGGCGACACCGATGACCCGGCCGCCTTCGTCCACGGCGGGTCCCCCGCTGTTGCCCGGCTGCATGGGCGCGGAGACCTGCAGGAAACGCGGATCATCTTTCATGCCGCGCGTGGCGCTGACCACCCCGGTGGTCAGGTTCATGTCGCTGGCGATCACGCCGGCCAGCGGGAAGCCGGCAACGGCGACGGGCTCACCGACCCGAACCTTTCGGTCCCGGCGGAATGCACCGAAATCAGATGCGCCGCCTCCTTTCAATATTGCCAGATCGAGGCTCTTGTCCTTGGCCGCGACCGTTACCCGTTTACCGTCGGCGCGAACCTCGCCACAGGCCGCAATAACGTGATGATTGGTCAGCATGTGCCCTTCCGCATTGACGCGGAAACCCGAACCCGAACCGATTTTCTGGAGCGTTCTTCGTCCTGAGCGATCCGTGATCGCGATTGCCTCAATCCACCTCGACCATGTTTCGTAGAATTTCTCGACGTCATCAATTCGGTTGCCGGCGAACGGTTTTCCATACTGCATGCGCTCGACAAGATACATCTTCTTATCGGTCTCAATGACGATAACCGCCGCGACCATGCCCCACCCGAGCGCGCGGTTTCGCGTGCATGTATAAAACCCGACAAGCTTCAGGCCGTACGGGCGTTTGGTGGTCTTTGTCTCCACCGCGCGGCCGTATTCACAATCCTGTTCCAATCTTTTCATGGAGGTTTCAAGGATGTTGAAGGGCGTGGCGAAAATCAGACGGCGAAAACTCGAACTGGCGATCACATGTTTGGGCTTGGTTCCCGACTTCACGCGCTCGACCTCCGTCTTGGGAATGAACACCTCCGTCGTGACCTCGAGTTTCAACAAGCTCGCGAGTTCCGACCCCGATCCCGCCACCGTCACAGCGGCATCAGCAAGTTGCCAGCCTTTCGGAACCTCTACATACAAACGCCGCCCAGCGCTCTTGGAACCCGCATTATTGGAACCCGCGGCCGGCGGCAATTTCGGCGTTGCTTCCGGCACCGGTGATTTCCCCGCGGGCATCACGGGAAGCACAGCCAACACCTTGGCAGCCTGGGCGTTACCCTGGGCGGCGGCTTTGGCGAACCAGGAACGCGCCTCGGCAAGATTCTTCTCCACGCCCTCACCTTGACGATACATTTCACCAAGCCGCAATTGCGCCCACGAACTGCCGGCGCCGGCAGCCTTGCCGTACCACGAAACCGCGATTTTCGGCGCTTTCGGCACGCCTTTGCCGAAACGGTAGAAGTCGCCCAGCCTGATTTGCGCACGGGTATCGCCGCCGAGCGCGGATTTACGGTACCAGAACAGCGCCTCAGCGAAATCCGTCTTTCCGCCCAAGCCCTTACGCAACATCTCGCCCAATCGGTACTGTGCCGTCGTGTTGCCGCCTTGCGCCAAGGGCTGAAAAGCCGTCCGTGCCTTGTTGTACTGTTTGGCTTTCAGCGCCATCTCGGCGCTTTGAATTTTCGCCGGGTCCGAGGCGGCTTGTGCACAGACCGCCGTGAGCGCCAGACACACCGCTACGCCTCCCCTCGCCAGAACGGATCGAATAGCCTTCATGGAATCGAAACCAGCCCCCTATTTCGACGATTTATTCAACCTATAAAGTATATGATCGGCTTTGCGATTCAACATATTATTGAATTCTCAACGCCATATTCTCTCAGTCCTGACCCTGCCACGACGCCGTCGGTGGCAGGCCCATGTCCGGACAGTTATCAAGCGGGGATTGACAGGCGCAGGGCTGCAGGGCATCAAATTCTGCGACCGCCGGTCGCTCTCCCGGTATTTAACCCGACGTTGGTTTCCATGCGCATCGCCCACCTGTCTGACACCCATCTGATGAACCCGGATGCTCCTGACGTTGAGGAACCCGTCGCGCAAGTGCGCCTGGAAAACCTGCGTGCCGCCGTCGCACGGGTCAACGCGCTCGGCCCGGGCTTGGATGCCGTGATCTTTACCGGCGACATGGCGCAGCATCGCGCGCCGGAAGAATATGCGCTCGCCCGCGATCTCCTCTCGGCCCTCATCGCGCCGCTTTACGTGATCCCGGGCAACCGCGATTGCCGCGCGACGTTGCGCCAAACCTTCACCCCGGACGGCTACATCACCGGTGATGGCGATGCGCCCATCCTCTACGCGATCGACGACTTCCCCGTTCGTTTGATCGGTTTCGACACGCAGATGGGGTTCGAGCGCAAAGGCGATATCGATGCGGCACGGCTGCAATGGCTCGACGCCACGCTTGCAAACGCGCCCGACACCCCGACCGCCGTCCTCATGCATCATCCGCCCATTGCGGTGAATACGTCGAATTTCCCCTGGCAATGGCAGCGCGACGAGGCCGGGCCGGAATTGGCCGCCGTGTTCGCAGCCCACCCCCAGGTCAAACGGATTTTTGCCGGCCACAGCCACCGCGCCTACAGCGGCAGGATCGGCGATGTGCCGGTGAGCACGGTGCCCTCCATCGCCGTGGATTTGCGCCTTGGTGATTTCCCGCCGCGGGCCGAACCGCATCCGATCTTCGACGTGCACAGCTTCGACACCGAAGGCGAATGCATGAGCGAGACGGTCGTCGCCGACGGCGCCGCAATGCATAGCGCCGCCGAGTAGCGATCAGGCTTTTTTGACGAATTCCGACTTCAGCCCCATTGCGCGGCGTCTTCGTAGGTGTACTCCGATTGGCATTTCGGACAGTTCGGCAGGCCATCCATGGCGCGGCGTCTCCGCCTTGCTGAGCAGCCGTTGGTCTCCCGCATGGGTGCCCTAGTTACAAGCGTCCTGTATGAAACTATTTTTAAGTATATTTTATTTCGTAATTAGCGCTAAGATGTACACCATATGTGACTGGCACAAAAGCCTGCGGAGGTGTTATGTCTGATTCCAGTAGCCGTAATTCTGAACAAGTCGTTGCGTCGGCGATGACCGCGTTGTCATCTTTGACTGCCGAGCAGAAACAAGATTATTACGATTTTCTGGTCGCCAGCGATGCGGAACTGAAAGCCACCATCGATTATTTTCGAACCCAGGTGCGGCCGGTTTTGCCGCTCGGCGGCAGTGTCGAGTTCGGCATCATTCCCTATTGGCTCAAGAACCCGAATACCATCCCCGATTACGACAAGTTGCCCGATTGGGTCGTCAAGATTTTGACCAACCTGGAGAAATACGGCCTGGTGCCGCCGCCGACTGTCACTGACGGCGATTACGCCGAATTATTGGCCGCCATCAAGGCTGGGACCGCCATTGCGGATGACGGCACCATGTTTGGCGAAGGCCCCTACCAGCAACTCAACACAGATTGGCTGCAGGCCCCGGTGAACGACGTCTTGACCCATGTATACGGCAAAGCCGGGTTCGGTGACGCCAGCCCGGCCCCCTTGCCACTTGCCGGCGCATCGCCAAGCGCCATCAAGATAGCGATATTCGGCGACTGGGGCTCGGGTGAAGCCGATGCGCTGGACGTCAGGAACGCCATTATGGCGCTCAAACCCGACTACCTGATCCATTTGGGCGATGTGTACTATACCGGCACCCCCGACAGACTTAAGGAAGGCCTGTACTGGGGCATGAGCAATGAGGCCGACAAGTTGCTCAAGGTTTGGCCTACGGCGCAAGCCACAGGCACATCGTTTACGCTCAACTCCAACCACGAAATGTACTGCGGCGGGCGTGGATACTTCGACGACGCGCTCGGCTCCCCGACTTTCGCCCACCAACAGGGCAAGAGCTATTTCCTGCTGCAAAACGACGACTGGCAAATCTTCGGGCTCGACTCCGCCTACGACAGCCCCGCCACGCTTTACATGAAAGGCGCGCTGAATGCCGAACAGACGTCTTACATTCAAAAACACCGCGACACTTCGAAGAAAGTCATTTTGCTCACGCATCACAACGCCTACGACACGACCGGCCGCGCAATTGTCACCACCGGCAAGCAGTCACTTTGGGACGACGCAAAAACTGCACTGGGCGGCACACCACCCGACTATTGGTATTGGGGCCATATCCACGACGGCATCATTTACAATCCGCTGACGGACGGCAACGCCACCTGCCGAAGCCGCTGCATCGGCCATGCCGCCGTCCCCTACGGCGCGCCCTGGGGGTTGACCAAGGCCGGCAGTAAGCCACCGTTCGGTCCGTCCGATTTCATCGATACGGTCGCTTTCGCCGCCGGCACCCCAAAAGACCCGGCTCTTCCGGCCGGTCAGGTCAGAAACGGCTTCTGCATGATTACACTCACAGGCAATGCCATCACCGAAGAGATGTATGACAGCGACGGCACGCAGACCTGGAACAGCAGTTAGGGTTGCGCGCGACGAGCGGATTGGACGAGAAACAGTGCCGCCCCGCTATTCCCGTCATGTCAGCTTCGCCATCAGTAACGGAAAGAAATGTTCGGCGGCGATTGTGACCAGTTGAGCTCACAGCCATTTTCGGAAATTGCGATCCCTCTCTTGTTTTATTTGCTAAGGTTGAGGTAACCGGTATGAGGGCGGCGAAAACCCTGTATGATTACCTCGACGGTCAGCGATATTTGGTTGGAGAAACATGTACTGTGGGGATTCGTTTTACCACGCACGCCGACGAGAAGCTCGACTGTATACCGGAAGACATGGGAAGGGTCGTCGAATACTGGTCGGAAAAGCGAGAAGATCGGTTTGCTCCGAGTTGGGACGAGTTCAGTCTTGAAGACCTAGACACAAAAATCATCCCTCGGTGCAACGTCGTTGATGTATTGGCAGGAGGCACCGACTTTGTTTATCGGTTTTGGGGGACGGCCCGCGTCGGGCTTCAGAATCAAGATATGACGGGCAAACATGCATATGACCTGTATCCTCCGGAATTTGCGGAGACGGTCATCGACGAATATCAGACCATTCTCCATGCTCGCAAACCGGTTTGGTTTGAGAAGACGGCCATCGTCGATAAAGGCCGTGAGTTCCAATATCACTTCCTTCGCATGCCCCTCAGTGGAGACGGCACCACGATCGACAAGATTTTTGCCATTACCCCTGATCGGCGAAGTCCAAGTGAGTTTGCATCAATGATCGACATAGGTTTGATTCCTAAGCCGAAAACGTATTAGCGAGGGCATGGAATCGCGTAACCGCTCTGGGTCATCTTGAGACAAAATCTGATTGATGTTTTTCCGTCTGCTTCACCTCCCAATTCCGTCATGGCCGGACTTGATCCGGCCATCCACGTCTTTCTTGGTTGCAGTCGGGCAAAGACGTGGATACGCGGGGCAAGCCCGCGCATGACGATTGGAGGGATTTCCGCCTTGGGTCAAAACCCAGTAGAAATTCGTAATTTTGGATCTCGTCCGGTATGCATCGGTAAAGGGACTTCTTAGTGGCGCGGCTCACAATTCCTTTAATAGGAATTTATTGACTTTTTGGAAACCCGGGCTATACTGATCCTCGTATCGCCGCAATGCCCGGTGAAGGCATGCTATTCGACATTCAAATATGATTTTGACCGGGGCTGATGGTTTGATGTTGGGCTCGGTTGTTGGGTTTGTCCCTCTCGCACAGTCGTCGAGCTTACCCCCACCCTAGCCCTCCCCCACAAGGGGGGAGGGAACTACGATCATGCGTCAACCCATAGCCCCTTCCCCCTTGATGGGGGAAGGTTGGGATGGGGGTGGCGACTACCGACGAACAGACATACGGACGGGTGTTGGAAATTGGGTTCGTTTCGTCACTTTTTTTATAGATGATGGAAAATCAATGCCTTACGCGCACCGTTTGGCGACGTTTATCGCCCACCTTGGCCGTACAGCGAGCCGGTGTGGGTGTTCATGAAGGCTTTGAGGGGGATGTCCTCTTGCTTGAGGAAACCCTGAGCCGGCAGTGCGCCGCCGCGCACCATCTCGATCACCGCAACCACGGAAGCCGATGTGGTCCAGGCAATGGCGGTGCGGTTTTCACCGGCGATTTCGAGCGGATAATAAGCACGCACGAATTCGTGGCGGAACATGCGGCCCTCGGTGAGACCTTCCGCCGAGGCGTGCACGAACACCACATCGTCATCCACCGGCGGCTTGGCGTGGGTGAGGATTTCGCCCGCCGTGTCGCGTCTGTCGCGCATCAGCAGTTCGTGGAAAAAGAAATTCATCAACTGCACGTGGCCCGGATAACGCATGGTCTTGTAATCCAGGTTGTCGACACGGCCCAGATAGGTTTCGCACATGGTGCCCAACCCGCCCGACGTGGTGAAGGCTTCCAACTTGCGGCCATCGACGTAAATGGTTTCCACCCACTCCATGGGCGACACCCATTTGTGCTCGCCTTCTTCGATCACCTCACAGTCGTTCAGGTACTCGTTGACCACGCCCTCCGGCGACCAGTTGAAGGCGTAGCCGAGCATGCCGGTGGGGTTTTGCGGCAGTGCGCCGACACGCAGTCGGATGGCGCGCACGGTTTCGAACTTCGATGCCAGATCGGCGCCGACGATACCGATGAAGCCCGGCGCCAGGCCGCACTGCGGCGCCATAATGGCTTTAGAGGTTTCCGCCATCTCACGGATCGCTTGGGTGGTGGGCACGTCTTCGGTGAGGTCGAAGTAATGGATGGCGAGCCCATGCGCCACTTCGGCCACTTGGGCGTTGAGATGGTACGGCAGACACGACAGCACCGCCTGCGATGCCCCCAGGGCCGAACCCAAGGCTTCGGCGGATGAGATATCCACGCATTGGGTTTCAAACGGCACGCTGGAGCGGAGTTCACGGGCATCGAAGCCCGTCACTTGAAACCCGGCTTCGTGCAGCAGTGTCGCCGCCAACTTGCCGACCTTGCCCAACCCTAAGACCGCGACCGTCTGGAAGCTCATTTGGCGTTCTCCCGTTTAAGTGCGCTTGGCCGTATCTTCGCCCTGTTGCGAGGCGAATATGGAGCGATACGGCCCCGATGAGCGCATCGGCGGCAATGGGCAGGGCTCGGCGTCGATCTCCGGGAAATCGGGGTGACGGCCACGCACGATGGCGCCGTTATACTCGCTGTCGGAATTGTAGGGCATGATCGGCAGCGACGCCGCGTTGGAATACGCAAACAGCAACAAGGGCCGGGGCCGGTTTGGGTGCGCATTGGGGCGCGAGCCATGCACGGCGCGGCAATGGTGGATGGTCACAGTGCCGGCGGGACCTTGCAGATAATCGACGCGCTCCAGCGGCAGTTCAGCGGAATCGACCGTTCGGATATAGCCCTGCCAATGGCCGTCCTCGGCGTAGTGATCAAAGATCGGCCCGCGATGCGAGCCCGGCAAGATGCCCATCGGCCCCATGACATCGTCGATGGCATCCAGCGCCACGCCCAGCGTCAACACGTTGTACGACGTATGCGGCCAGAACGGGATATCTTGGTGCCACTTCACTTCGGCGCCGCCGTCGGACCATTTGAAGTTGAGCTTGCCGTGGTGGAACCTGACGTTCGGCCCGAGTAAGTCCTCGGTCAAGTCGACGAACGGCCCTTGGCTGGCGAACTCCCAGAACACCGGGTCGTAGTCTTGCGGTTTGATGAGGCGGCGCAGGCGCGGGTTGTCCGACGTGTGGTCGTCTTCGATATCCAGCCACTCATTGCTTTCGGTGATTTTGCGGCTGTCTTCAACGGCCCGGTCCGCCGCCGCGTTCAGGCGCTGCAACCACTCAGCCCCGACAAGGCCGGGAAGACCGAGATAGCCGTGTTCCGCATAGAATTGCTGTTGCTCTGAATTCAGGAGGTTCACTACCGCAGTCCTTCGAACAATTTGATCCACATGCGCGAACGCGGCGCCAACGACGACACCAGAATGTTCTCGAACAGCGTATGCGCGCCCTCGCCGTCGGCGCCGAGACCGTCCAGTGTCGGCACGCCTTCGGCGCAGATGATGTTGCCATCCGACCCTCCGCCGGTCAGTGGCGTGTATTTGAGGTCGAGCCCGTGCTCCGCGGCGAACCCACGCGCCGTCTCAAACAGGTCCTCGTTGCGCTCTTTCTCCATCGGCGGGCGGCTCAACCCACCGCTCACCTCAATCGTCACGTCGGGGTCATAGGGCTTCAGGTTGTAGATGGTTTGCACCGCCGCCTCGCCGTCGGCCAGACGTACGAACCGGCAATCAAGCTCAATGCGGCATTCCTGTGCCACCACGTTGGGCGCCGTGCCGCCTTCGATGACGCCGGCATTGAAGGTCAGCCCCTTGTCGTAGTTGGTCATGTCCTCGATATCGCAAATCTGGCGGGCCATTTCGCGGATCGCGCTGCGGCCATCCTCGTGTTTCGCACCGGAATGCGCCGGCCGGCCGATGGTTTTCAGCTTAAAGCGCGCGCTGCCCTTGCGCGCGATCACCACCTTGCCGCCATCGCGGGCGGGCTCGGTAACCAACGCGAATTTCGTCAGCCCCGCCGCCTGCTTGATATACTTGCGCGAATAGGGGCTGCCGCGTTCTTCCTCCGGAATAAACATGAAGCGGACCGGTAGCGGCGTCTCGCCGCCTGCCTGTAACAACCGCCTGTAAGCATCGAAGGCCATGTAGGCACCGGCCTTCATGTCGTACACGCCGGGGCCATAAAGCTTGTCGCCTTCCCGGCGGATCGGATTGCCATCGGTTTTGGTGCCGATCGGATGCACGGTATCGATGTGCGACAACACGAGGATACCGGGCTCGTTGCCGCGCGCCTCATCGGGCCCGGCGCCGGGACCGAAACCTTCCAGCAGATCGCCATACCCGTCCTCGCCGGGTGAGCGCCGCGTCGTCAGGCCGGCGGTCTCGAAATCGGCTTGGGCGGTATCGACCATGGCATTGACCGCGGCGACATCCAGCGTCGGGCTCTCCATCTCCAGCCATTTGGTTATGCCGTCGACGATTTCGTCGCCGTCGATGTCGGCATCGGTCCCGACCGATGTAATTGCGCCGGTCATTGCAGTCGTCCTCCCGTAATATTTGAACGCGGAGTGTACTGCGGTGGCCCACATGGGGAAAGGCCAGGCATCGTTCAGATGCTGCGGAAGTGACGCTCTATGTAGGTGACCAATTGGTCGACACATTCAGATTGGGAATGGGTCACCGCGTCGAGAACCAGTTCCGGCGCCTTCGGAGTCTCATAGGGAGCCGACACGCCGGTAAAGTTGGCAAGCTCACCGGCGCGCGCACGGGCATACCGGCCCTGGTCGTCGCGCGCCTCGCAAACCTCCACGGGCACATCCAAATAGACTTCGTGAAAATTCTCCGCCGCCGCGCGTGCCGCTTGGCGGTCGCGCTCGTAAGGTGAAATGAAGGCCGCGATCACCACCAGGCCCGACCGCGCCATCACCCCCGCCAACTCACCGGCGCGGCGGATATTTTCGCGCCGGTCTTCGCGCCCGAATCCCAGATCCGAGCACAATCCCAACCGGATTCGGGCGCTGTCGAAGGCATAAGCCTCGAACCCTGCCGCAAAGAGCCGCGACTCCAATTCGTATGCCATGGATTTCTTGCCCGATGCCGGCAACCCGGTAAGCCAAAGCACGCCGCCACGATGGCCCTGGCGGGTCCATCGTTCATGTTCGTCAACCAAATGCATGACGCGTGTGACGTTGGTCGATTTCATGTTTCATGGTGTATAAGCAACCATCGCTCTTGTCCAATTTGATTGGTTTGGCGACGGCCTGCCGCAGTCTTTGGCATGCAGTCAGGGCATGAACCCATGCCAGCCGCACGATCAGGCTCGAAAATACTGGACGAGACCCATCTTCTGATGGGATAAACATTTCAATATTTCTGGAATTATCGATAACAAGAGGTGACCCATATGTCCCGTATCAGCATCTATGATCCGCCCGGCTGTTGTTCCACCGGCGTTTGTGACCCGGGTTTGAGCGATCAGATGACACAGTTCGCAACGGCTATCGACGCGCTGATGAAAGGCGGCCACGACGTGGCACGCTTCAACATGGGCAGCACACCGGGTGCTTTTGTTGAAAACGCCGTGGTCAAGAATGCGCTGGATACCGACGGCATGGATTGCCTGCCGATGGTGCTGCTGGGCGATGAGATCGTCTCCAAGGGCGCTTACCTGAACCGCGCTGAGTTGGGCGAAAAGGTTGGTATTGAGATACCCGCTGCCGGCACGTCCTCGTGCTGCGGTGAAAACAAGGCAGAGGAAGCGGAAGCTTCCGGCTGCTGCGGCTGAACCGACATGCAGGTCCTTGAAAATCCGACGCCCAATCTGTTCTTCACCGGCAAGGGCGGCGTCGGCAAAACATCGCTTTCGTGCGCGACGGCCGTGGCGTTGGCAGACGGCGGCAAACGCGTGCTGCTCGTCAGCACCGATCCCGCCTCCAACATCGACGAAGTGTTTGGCGTCCATATTGGCACCAAGCCCGCACCCATCGCCGACGTCCCTAACTTATCGGCGCTCAACGTCGACCCGGAAGCCGCCGCCGAGGAATACCGCGAGCGGGTCATTGGCCCCTACCGTGGCGTGCTGCCCGATGCGGCGATCAAGAGCATCGAGGAACAATTCGCTGGCGCCTGCACGGTGGAAATCGCCGCCTTCGACGAATTCGCCAAGTTGCTGGCCAACGAAGAGGTTACCGAAGGCTTCGACCATGTGGTGTTCGACACCGCGCCCACCGGGCATACGCTGCGGCTATTGACGCTGCCCACCGCCTGGACAGGCTTTATCGAAGATGCCTCTGCCGGCACATCGTGCCTGGGCCCATTGGAAGGCCTGAAGGCCCAACGTGATCTTTATGAAACTGCCGTCAACGCACTGGCAGACGGCGAAAACACGACACTCGTCCTGGTCAGCCGCCCGGACCAAGCCGCCCTCGACGAGGCGGCGCGTACCAGTGAAGAACTGGCCGAGATCGGTGTCAAAAACCAAGCTCTTGCCGTCAATGGCGTATTCAAGGCCGCCGATGGCGGCGATGCCATTGCCAAGGCCATGGAACAACGTGGCCAGGCGGCGCTTTCGAGCATACCGAATACTCTGCAATCCCTGCCAAGGCGCGATTTGCCACTGAAATCCGGGCAGGTGCTGGGCGTTGCGGCCTTGCGTCAGTTGTTGGGCGACGATGATCTGCCGGCAACGGCTGATGCGGGTGCCGAGATCGCGGTTCCCGCCGATCTGGATGCGATCGTCGACGAACTTGCCAGCCAGAGGCATGGCGTCGTCATGACCATGGGCAAGGGCGGTGTCGGCAAGACCACAATCGCCGCCCATATTGCGGTCGAATTGGCTGGGCGGGGGCACAAAGTGCATCTCTCGACCACCGACCCGGCCGCGCATGTCGCCAATGCGGTCGACGAGATCCCCGCGGGGCTTGAAATCGGCCGCATCGATCCCGAGGTCGAAGTCGCGCGTTACCGCGAGGAAGTTCTTTCAACCACGGGCGCTAATCTCGATGAAGCCGGTATGGCGCTTTTGGAAGAGGACCTGAGCTCGCCGTGCACGGAGGAAATCGCCGTCTTCCAGGCCTTCGCCCGCACCGTGGACCAAGCCAGCGACCAGATCGTCGTGCTGGATACGGCGCCGACGGGGCACACCATCTTGCTGTTGGATGCCGCCGAGAGCTATCACCGCGAAGTGACGCGTTTGACCACTGGCGTCCCCGATTCGGTCGCCAATCTGCTGCCGCGCCTGCGTGACCCGGAATTCACACGGGTGCTCATTTGCGCGTTGCCGGAAGCAACGCCCGTGCACGAAGCCGCCGACCTGCAGCGTGATTTGGGCCGCGCCAACATCGCCACCTATGGCTGGGTGATCAACCAAAGCCTGGCTCCGTTGAGCATTACAGACCCAGTCTTGAAAGCCCGCAGGGCGCAGGAACGTCGGTATATATCCGAAGTGGTCGACGACCTGGCTGGAAACGCCAAGGTCGCCATCGTGCCGTGGCGAACGGAAGCCAATTGGAACCAGGCAACGGCAGCTGATAGCGACGCCGCCTAACATGTCTGAACCTAACGCTACCATGCTCCCGAGAGTCGCCTTCATCGGCCTCGGGGTCATGGGACAGCGCATGCTTGCCAACATGCTCAGCGTTGGCGGCTTTGATCCCACCATCGCGTGGGACCCGGCACCAGAGGCTTGCGAGGCAGCCAGGAAGCTAAATCCCAATATTGAGATCGCCGCTGATCCCATGACGATGATCGCCGCAGAGACCACGGACTTGGTTTATATCGCCACGCCGCCTGATTTCCATGCCCAGTACGCCATTGCCGCCGCCGAGGCCGGCAAGCCGATTTACTGTGAAAAGCCGCTTGGAACGGATGTCGCCAATAGCCGCGATCTCGTTGATAAGATGGAAGCGTTAAATGCCAGAACCATTGTCAATTTCTCCCTGGCGTCGGCGCCCGCTGCCAACGCCATCGCAGATGCGCTTCAGGATGGCACTTTGGGCGACGTGCAAAGCGTCGACATTCACCTGCATTTCAGCCAATGGCCGCGCGATTGGCAGGCGCCAGCCGCATGGCTGAGCGAGCGTGAACAAGGCGGCTTCGTACGCGAGACTTTTTCTCACTACGCTTACCTGACGCGGCGGTTGTTCGGTGAAGTCGAGTTGTTGAGCGCCACCGCGAGCTACCCCGATGATGATGTTTCGGCGGAAACCCATGCCATGGCGATGATGGATTGTTCGGGCATACCGGTGAGCTTTAACGGCGGCACCGGCGGGTTACAAAGCAGCGCCGCCGACAGAATCGAGTACACCGTCTGGGGATCAAAACAGGTGTTCCGGCTGTACGACTGGAACAGGCTGCGTTCCCACGATGGCACGGGCTGGATTGAGCACCTGCAGGATATCTCCGATACACGTGCAGAGGGCTACCGGCTGCAGTTGGAAAATGCTGGGCGGTTTTACCGAGGGGAATCCCACACCATGCCGTCATTCCGCGACGCCTTGGCCGTGCAGGTTTTGGTCGAGGATATTCTGCTCACCGAAGCCTCGTAAACTCAGGCCGCATCCTCTCGCACCCGCGTTCGGCGCTCTATGCGTCACATTAAACATCTTTTGATTGTACCAAAATGAAATATACTTCCTACAAATGGAGTTTGTAGGAGGTATGCAATGAGCGAGAAAATTCCTAATTCCGGAGGCGGACCGGAGGTCGTCGTTTTGACCCGGGAGAATTTGCGCGAAGAGTTGCGCGATGCCATGCAACTCATCCTTGATGAATTCGAAACAGTGGGGAAAAGCGGCTCAGAAGTGAAGACAGATCAAGCGCTGAGCGCGCTCAATCAGCAGTTTGATGATGTGTTAGAGGGCTGGGTCGAGCGTGTTAGCGTACATACAGACGAAGAATCAACTGAGCCGGTATCGCGTAGATGGTTAGACGAAGAGATCGAGAGAGTACTCGAACAATTGCGTAACGTTGCGGACGAAGATGGGCGGCGCTACGTCAAAACTCTGACAGAACAAGAAACAGTAAATCAGCTCAGGTTAATTCAAGAGGAAATAGGGAAATACCTTTCTATCGACCGCGCTAACGAGAAAGGAAATATCTATAACGTGTTGTTTGATGTCGACTTGTTCCGTCGCATCGATTTTAGTTTTCTAAACCACCTCAGTTTCACCACCATCATCAAGAAATTGAGTTTCAAGCTCATTTTCAAGTTCGTGTTTCAATTTGGCGTCCCTGTTGCCACAGTGCTCGCCATCCTCAGTCTGTTTGGCCCGGAACTCATATCTGCAGCCATCAACCAATGGTATTTCGACATTGATGACCACAAACGGCGCTTTACCGCGACTGTCGTATCTGCGATCGACGATCGTTTCGATGATAAAGGTGAGGTATATACCACCGCCATTGAAAGCATCGTCAATGCCGGATCCACCCTGAGTGAGATACAATCCGCCATAGCAAAACTGCCGGTCGATCACCTTTCCCAGATAGACGAAAGAATGGCCGGCGTAGAAAAAACTGCCAACGCCCTCCACAAAGGTGTCACCACGTCAATTGGCGCCATGGCGAAAGAATTCCCGGCAGTCCACGAACAGATACTGAAGGCGTCAACTGACACAACCGAGAGGATTGGGACTCTGAAAGAGAGCATCCGCTTAAACACCGAACATATGGGCGTTGTAGAAAAAGACGTAAAAACACTATTCCACAGTGGAACCACCCGCCAAACAACATTGCTAAAACGCCTGGGCAGTATTGAAACTGCAATGTTCGATGGTCGTGGGGAGTTGAGTGAAATCGTCGGAAAGAACGCAAAGTCCCTGTCTGGACGCATCGAAATGCTCGGTAAGGACGTTTCCGGTATGTCTCGGAATGTCTCTGCCCTCACCGGGGAAGGAACAGAACCCAGTAACCTGCCAGCGTTGTTCAACGAAATACGCAAATCCGAAGAGACGGTTGTCGCAAAGCTGGAAACCGTCATGCGTGCCATCGACAAGCTGCCTACTCAGCGCCCCGTAGCCGAGCCGAGACAGCAACAAACGTTCCCGATCATTGAATCTGCCCAAGCGGCCATCAATACGGCCAATGACGTCAGATTGGATGCTCTTTCCGAGTACCGAGACGATTTCAAATCCCGCCATATCAAAACAACGGGGCAACAACCTGTTGGATGTTTCGAATTCTCTCAATCATATTTCCAGTCTGGGCAATTCGCTCCGACAAAATCCTTAGAAGCAAATGCTCAGCACATCGGAGAGAGAGCTCTCAACCTACAATGGCAGGATACCAAGACGAATGGAAAGATGGTCGCGGAGGGTTTCAAAGTCGCCATCATCGGCCATGCCGACGAAGATGCGTATGCATATTTCGGTCGCGACAATTGCTGGCTTTCCAAACAGCGCGCCACGTGGTTTGCGGACATTCTCGTTAACGGCGCGGCGCCGAGTTCAAAAATCTTCCTCTATGGGATGTCGGATCAAGAACGGATTTACTCTGGAAAATCGCAGAACCGGCGGATCGAGGTTTTCTTCAGCCGGAGTTCCAAAGCATTGAGTTCAGTGATCGAGAATGAGACTTGCTCGGGTCGCCCCAGACCAAGCCGAACATTGGAATTTTGCCGTGAAGAAGAATACGGATTTCTAAACAACGGAGAACAAACAGAGTAGTTCCAGCGCCAAAGCCGAAGAGACACTTATGCTATCAGGTGCGCTCGCAGCGATATACCCAGCGTAACGATGCCTATGGCCGCCAGACCGGCGAGGGCGGCATTGCGGAAAAGGCGGTTCCCCGGCCCTGCGAAAAACAGCGCGCCGAACCACGTACCGATCGCATAGAGCGGCACGACTATGACGCTCATGATGATGATCTCGCGCGTGAAAACGCCCATCAACCAAAGCGGCAGAACATTGCAGAGCGACAGCGCCGTTACCGCGCCGATAACGTTTGCGCGCTGTTGTTCAGGCGTCCCGCCGCGCGCCAAAGCGACGGCCACTGCCGCCGGCCCACCGACCCCCGCGGCACCTTGAACCAATCCGGCCACGCCCCCGGCACCAATCAATGCGCCCTTGCCCGGCGCGGCAAACCGCCAACCACGGTACATCATCACCACCATAACCAACGCAAAACTCGATATTGCGATCTTCATAATCTCCGGATCGGCAACAATCAAAACCCAGGTTCCAAGCGGCGCAAAAGCAAATGTGCCCAGAACCAACGGCAGCACGAATGAACGCTCCGCCAGCCGAACGGCGCTCGGTAACAGCTGTGCTGTCGATACCAGTCCTGACAAACACGATATTGCGACCGCTGCAATCGGTCCAAGCATGACGCTTACGACCATGATCACCACCAGCGCACCACCAAATCCTACGAACCCACGCAGAAACCCCGCGAACACAGACGCCACGGCCAATACCGTCAGTTCGGCCCACGATAGAGTCTCAATGGGCCCGGCGATCAACTCGAGCATCCGCGCCCCCCTTCCAAAGCCGGCTTAGTCTATAGCAAGCGGTTGGAGCGTCAATGCAGTCCAAGCCAAAACCTTACTCAGGAAGCTTGAACCCGAAGAAGGTAATATCATCGCGGCGTTCTTCGTTGTGCTGATACTCGATAAAATCGCGCAGGATTTGCACTTTCTGGCGAGGCATGGTCATGCGATGGAAATCGCCAAGACAGGCCCGTACGCGGCGCTTACCGAAAGCGCGGCGCTTTGCGCCGCCAATCTGATCTGTCACGCCATCGGTCCAGATGTAGAACAGATCACCAGGCGAGACATTGATCTCATGATTGGTGAATGTCTGTTCCATGGAAATCTTGCGGTAACCGATCCCCGAGCGGTCGCCTTTGATCTCTTCTATCTGCCCATCGGCGTACCTGTTCAACGCGAAGCGCGCGCCGGCGAAGGTTAGATGTTTTCCCTCAATCCGTACGATACCGAGTTCAACGCCATCATCGGACTCGCCTTTTGCCTGGTCCTGGCCCAGCGCAACTTTAATCACCCGGTTCATATGGGCGATGACCTCCGCCGGATCGCCGTCCGGCACCTCTCGCAACGCCTGGTCGAGCGCGCCGGTGGATATCATGGTCATGAACGCACCCGGTGCGCCGTGTCCGGTACAATCAGCTACGATCAACAGATGGCCTTCTTCAAGCGGACGCATCCACAACATGTCGCCACCGACAACGTCTTTCGGCTCCCAAATGAGAAAATGATCGCTGAAAATATCCTTCATAGCGTCATCGCTGGGCAATAAGGCGCGTTGAATACGGCTGCCGTACTGCATACTTTCGTCAATCAGCCGCTTGGCTTCGGCGATGATCCGCTCTGTCTTCTTGCGTTCCGTAATATCCGTATAAGTAATGACGATGGAACCATCCGGCGTGCGGGAGCTTTGGGCATCAAACATCCGGCCTTCACCGAACGAAACATCGCCACGGAAATTGCCGCTATACAACTGCGCCACGCGCCGGTCCGCCAATTCGCGCGGATCCCCCTCGCCGTAATCACCCCGCGATGCCAATACCAAAGTCAGGTCGAGAAGCGGCATACCGGGATAAAGCAAATCCTGGTCGATATTCAGTGTTTCGGGATATCGCGCATTCCAGGAAATGAGCTTCTTCTGAGCATCAAACAGCACGACACCCTGCTGTGCGTTTTCGAGAATGTTGTTCAACTGGGCCTGCTTGGCCGCAAGTGCCTGCTCTGCCTCTTTGCGTTGCGTGATATCGATCTGAAACAAGATCATGCCGCCTTCAGTCGTCCAACTGTAACGGTAAAAATAGGTGCGGCCATTTTTGTGAGTGGTCTCGCCTGAACCGCCATCTTTATTGCGGCGCTTGGTCAAGGTTTGTTGAAGCCATGCCTCGGGATCCGTTTTAGCCAATGGATCATTGATTAATCCAGCATCAAGAGAACGGCGCACCAGGCCTTCCATAGTGAAATTGCGGATTTCGTCCTTCGGCGGAGAGTCGGGATAAATCTCGTGATAACGATCGTTGGTAAAAATCACCCGCTCATCGCTGTCATACAGTATGACCATGTCGGAAAACGTATCGAGCGCCTCGGACAACAATCTCGCACCTCGCTGCGCCTCAACCATCTCGGTGATATCGGTCGCCACGGCAACAGTATGGCCATTGGGCGCCGGTTTGCGCACAACCTGTAATGTCCGGCCATCCACACCGGTATCCCGAACCGAAAATATCTCACCGGAAACAAGAGACTGCATCCGCGCCTCGAGGATTTCTTCCGGGCCGCCTTCTCCTGTGAGCAGGCCCAAATCAATTTCTCTTCTCAATATATCGCGCATCGAAGTGCCGGGTTTGAGCAGACCGTCAGAGTCCCCGTAAAACTCCCGATATTGATCGTTCACCAGCACCAGTTCTTGATTCTCATCGGCAACGATCATACCGCCGGGCATGTTGTCCAAGGCCATGCGCAACAATGATTCTTTCTCGCTCAGTTCCCGGGTCGCTTCATCGACACGCAGCGTGATTGTTCTGTTGCGCTGCAAAAGCACGGCAACAAACAAGCTCACGCCAACAACCAGGATTATCCCTGCAATCAATGCCAGATTCGCGAGTTCTTGCTGAGGACCGCCAGAGAATTTCTTGTCGAAATCCCACGTCACAGCCAACTCGGCACCGGCGCTAACGGTGCGCGTGGTGACGGCGTGGATTGGTTTTTCAACACCTTGCACCAGCACGGGCACGTTGCGGCCTTGTCCTTGCAAATCCGGATACCGGCCGGAGATGCGAACGCCCGCACCGCTCGGCACATGAAGGCGGAAAAGCCCCTTCACCAAGGCCGCATAGTCCACCAACCCGACAATCACCTGATTGCTGTTATTGTTGAATGTACCAAGCGCCACTGGTGAAATGTGGGTCTTTCCATCAGGCCCCAGAATCGGCTGCCCCAGTATCAACTCGCCGAACCTAGCCTCGGCGACACGGATCGATTGCAACAATGCCGGCTCGATACTGAGCGGTGTATCTCCCGAAAGCACTCCATCCGGATCAGTAGAAAATTTCATCCGCCATCCGGTGCCACCCTCGACAGTTGAAGGTACGTAGAGCGCCGCACCTTCCAGAAAAAACGCCGTAGCCCGTGCTTCCAGCCCATCGTAAGCGCTGAGGAATTCGGCTTCTGTCAAGCTGTCGGAATTCTCATTCAATGCCGCCAAACCCGAAAGCGGTGCATAGCTTTCTTCGAGCCAGCCCAAGAGCGTACGGGTTAGAGACTGGGCGGCGCTGTCCGCTTCTATTGCCCACGCATTGCGGGCGTCGTTCCGCAACGTCTCGCTCACCAGATGGCTGGCGACCAACCCGAGGATTGCAAAAACGGCAACAGAAAGGCCCCGAATGCCCAAGTCCCTCACCCCTTCCGCTCTACCAATCGTTGACGCTGAAAATGGGGCGGAACCCGCGCGGCGGCAAGGATGTGGAGGAATCGAAATCACCAATCTTCTTGCGATCGACGACGATTACTTTCGGCCCGATATGACGAAAGAACGGCTTTTTCTCCAGCGCACGTACCGCAAGATCGACCGACATACGCGCCTGTAGCGCTTGCAGGTCCGTCGGAGCTGCGATCACATTGCCGCGTCGAATGCCTTTATGCACGCCGGGCCCATAATAATAAGACAGCACCTTGATTTTGCCTTTTAAGCCACGCCGGCGAACCAGATCGACCGCAGCGTTGGCCGTCACCGTGGTGCCGACGATGTAATCCAGATTGTCGTGTTTGGCCAAGGCGGCCTCAACCAGTTTTCCCTGGGTGGCCCGGCCGGTGTCGCCTTTCGCGGAAGTCACGATCTCAATCGAGCTTCCCTTGATGCCTTCGCGAAAGCCTTTGTCGCCTTGCGACACCCAGGCCGCACCATCCGGACCAGGAAACCACGCAACACGTACCGGTGTCGAAGCACCCTCGTGTAGGCCCCGGATATACTGCGCCGTGAGATAGCCCGTATCCCAGAAATCCACGCCACATCGCGCGGTAATCTTGTCTGACGTCAGGCCATTGATCATGTCGATAACCACTTTGCCGTCACCTGCGTACTTCTCAACCAGGTCATTCAGACCATCGGCACTGATGCCACTGATGATCAATGCATCGGCACCGCTCGCCATGCACTCGCCGATCTGTTTACGCTGGACTTCCAGGTTGCCATAACCGCCGGCCTCAAACAGGCGCAATCCCACACCCATGCGTTTCGCCTCGTCGATCAGACCAAAATTAACCGCGGCCCAATAGGGGTCCTTGAGATGCGGGATCGACGTACAGATTCGCCACGCCTTACTGGCCTTTTCCAACGGCTGATACGTGTCCGTGCGGCGCTTCATCGCGGTATTGAACGGTGGCTCCCAGACATCGACTTGCAGCGGGTGCCACGATTGCGCCTCGCCTCTTACCGGCAATGCCAGCATCAAAGGCAGAAGAATTGCGCCAACCCAACGTGGATCAATCCAAAACTGTTTATGCGCCATTGTCCCTGTTCCCTTCCCTTTAGCCGTGCTCAATACACAATACTGTATTAGATGACGGTATTACATGACGTCAGGCTGAAAAGTACAAAAACTGCGGGCACAGCATTAACAGCCGCAGGCACTTAGGGCCGTTTCTAGATCGAAAATCCGCCCATCTTGGTCTCCAGATACTCCATGATTCCCTCGCGCGCGCCCTCGCGGCCAAGGCCGGAATCCTTCATACCGCCAAAAGGCGCCGCAGCCGAGGTCGGGTTGATGTCATTGATACCAATGATACCGAATTCCAGCCCCTCAAACATCCGCATGGCACGACCGATATCACGGGTATATACGTAGGCTGCCAAGCCATAATTGGTGTCGTTAGCCATTTCCAACGCCTGCATGTCGTCATCGAAGGTCATGACGGCAGCCACCGGTCCGAAGGTCTCTTCGCGGTAGATCAGCATATCTTCGGTGATCGCGCTCAACACCGTTGGAGCATAGTAAAATCCCTTGTCCAAGCCACCGTCGGTCAGGCGTTTACCGCCGCAATGCAGCGTCGCCCCCTTGGCAATCGCATCATCCACCTGGCTCGCAACTTTCCCCACCGCCGCTTCATTGACCAACGGGCCGATGGCAACGCCGTCTTCCAATCCACTGCCGGCGCGAAGCTTGATGACGCGCTCCGACAGGACCTCGACAAACCGCTCGGCGATCGAGGCGTGCACGAACATCCGGTTCGGGCTAATGCAGGCCTGGCCTGTGTTCAGAAACTTAATCAACTGCGCGCCCTTGGCCGCATGCACCGGATCGGCATCTTCGAACACCATGAACGGCGCATGGCCACCCAACTCGCACGAAACCCGTTTCATGTTGGAAGCCGCCTTGCCAGCCAACATTTTCCCCACTGCCGTGGAACCTGTGAACGTGAGTTTCCGCACTTTCGGATGGCTGACGAATTCTTCACCGATGGGTGCCGGATCGCGACCGGTGACGAGATTGATCACGCCATCGGGCACACCGGCATCAATTAGGCACTCGAACACCTTGATGGCGCAAAGCGGCGTTGCCTCAGCGGGTTTAAGAACCACCGTACAACCAGCCGCCAACGCCGGTCCGACCTTTCGAGTGATCATCGAAACGGGATAGTTCCACGGCGTAATGGCAGCCACTACGCCGACCGGTTGGTGGGCGACGATAAAGCGTTGGTCGGCGCGGGCCGACGGAATGGTTTCACCGTAAATGCGTTTGGATTCTTCGGCGAACCACAACAGGAAATCGGCACCGTACTGCACCTCCGTGCGTGCGGCGCGCAACGGCTTGCCTTGCTCAAGCGTCATGGTCTTGGCCAAGTCTTCCTTACGCTCCAACATGAGCTGATAGGCGCGGTAGAGAATTTGGGAACGCTCGTAGGCGGTTGTCTTCGACCAAGATTTAAATGCATTGGCGGCGGCATCAATGGCATCGCGTGCCGCATCCGCCCCACCGTCAAAAACCTGCGAAAGGACGGAGCCGTCCGCCGGGTTAATAACATCGAAACTGGCGTCACGAGAGGCTTCGGTCCAGGTCCCGTTGATATACATGCGATGAAAGCTCCGTACGTTGGCAGATTAGTGTTAAAGGGCTTTTATCATTTGCCGCAGGGGCTGTCATCCGCACGGCTATGCGCCGCTGACGGGCGTGCCCAGTTCGTCGCGTAGGAACGAGCCAAGCAACCGGAATTCATCCGCACGTTTGGATGTATTGCGCCACGCCAAAGCAATCCGACGGAACGCTTTGGGACTGGAGAACGGTCTGAAATCCAGCTTCAGCCCTCGCAAGATGCCCGCATCGACCGCCATTTTCGGCAACACGCTGATGCCAAGCCCATTATCGACCATCTGTACCAAAGTGTGCAGGCTCGTAGCATGAAAACGCTCGACCAGGCCTTGATTATTCAATCCTCCCATCGCCAAGGTCTGATCGGTCAGGCAGTTTCCCTGTTCCAGCACCAACAACGCCTCGTCACTCATACGCCCCGGCGTCATGGTCTCAAACGTCGCGAATTTATGCCCTCGCGGAAACACCACCATGAACGGGTCATTGGCGAATTCCAGCAACTCTAGGGATTCGATTTCATAGGGAAGCGCCATGAGCACGAGGTCCAACTCTCCTTCTTTCAGCCGCCGCAGCAAGGCCTGTGTCGGCTCTTCTCTCAGATAGAGTTTCATATCCGGATAGGCGTCGCGTAATCCCGGAATGACACGTGGCAATAGGAAAGATCCGATCGTCGGAATCACGCCCAGATGCAGTTCACCAGCCAAGGGCTGCCCGGTCGCACGCACCATATCGGTCAGGTCTTCGAGCTTACCGATAACGTCCCGCGCCGCATCAATCGTGCGCCGACCCAATGGTGTCAGCACGACCGTTCGCTTTGTACGCTCGAACAACGCCGCACCAAGCACAGTCTCGAGTTCCTTGATACTGGAGCTCAACGACGATTGCGTGATTGAACACGCCTCGGCGGCTTTGCCGAAGTGAAAGTGTTCCGCCAAACTGAGGAAGTGACGCAATTGTCTTACGGTCGGTTCCGGCACCATATGCTGGCTTTCTTTTAATCGATTTAATCACTTTTTATAACATATTTTATTCATTTTACAAATTTATATAACGTCCATATCTTCCCGTCACCGAGCGAACGAAACTGATTTTACGTCCGCTATTGATCATCAGATGTTTCGAGGAAACCGACATGCCCCTTACCACGGTTCCATCCGTTACCTTCAAAACCCGTATCCGCAACGAAGCCATTGCCGGCGACAATCCGTTCGAATGGAAAGACCTGACCAGCGATGAGATTTTCAAAGGCAAACGGGTCGTTGTCTTTTCACTCCCCGGCGCCTTCACCCCGACCTGCTCCACCAGTCACCTCCCGCGTTTCGAAGAGCTGTATGAAGATTTCAAGGCCGAAGGGATCGACCAGATTATTTGCCTTTCGGTCAACGATGCCTTCGTCATGTACCAATGGGGTAAATCGCAAAACGCCAAGAACGTCTTTCTGCTTCCCGATGGTTGCGGCGAATTCACTCGCAAGATGGGGATGCTGGTGGACAAAGCCAATCTTGGCTTCGGCATGCGCAGTTGGCGCTATTCGATGATCGTCAATGACGGCACAATCGAGAAAATGTTCATCGAAGACGGATTCGAAGACAATTGCCCAACAGACCCCTTTGAGGTCTCGGATGCCGACACGATGCTGGGCTATCTGCGCGAAAATCGCAAAGCCGCATAATATGAAAAACCGTTGAATTGCCGGGTCTTAGCGCCCGGCAATTCAACGGATACATACAACCGTACGTTAATTCATACAATTTTACGTTAAGACGTTTGAAAGGGCCGGTATGATACCCTATTTTTATTGCGGGTATTTCAGGGGGTGAACGATCCAATGCAAGGGGAAAATTTTGTCACGGCGCTGCTTGTCGAAGATAAGGCGTGGCTGCGCGAACTGTTCAAGCCAACTCTCGCCGCACTAGGCTGTGATGTGGTTGGCGAAGCCGGCACACACAAGAACGCTGTCGAACTATTCGACCAGCATCGCCCGAACATTGTCCTGACGAACGAGGCTCTAGCGATGGGTAGCGGCATGGACGTTCTGCGCGATATTCTGGCCATCGACAACAGCGCCCGCGTGATTATGTTGACCACCCACACCGATGACGCCACGCGCGAAACCTGCCTCAACCTGGGCGCCAGCGGGTTTATCGTCAAAAACCGCCCGATCGAGGAATTCGTGGAAACCCTTAGGTCGCATTTATCAACCGTAAACGCCGCCGCCTAGTAGGTCTCAACGTGGAAGCGGCCCTCGCCTTCCATCTCGGCACGTAAATCTTTCCATTCCATGCCATGCGTGCGCGCAATATCCGCAAGCGCTTCGTCGACTCCGCTTTCCATCCCTTTGAGGCCGCAGATGTATATGTAGGTATCCTTGCTACCGAGCAGTGTCGCCACATCGTCACCGCGTTCGCGAAGCCGGTCCTGCACATACTCTTTGGGCCCGCCAGGCAAACGCGAAAACACCAACTCTTTGTCGAGGAATGTTGCCGGTAACTTTTGCAATGGGCCGAAATAAGGCAGTTCGTTGGGCGTGCGTGCGCCGAAGAACAACATCAACTTGCCCGGTATATCGAACGCATTGCGGCGGCGATACTCTGTCATCGCCCGGAACGGAGCGGCGCCGGTACCGGTACAAATCATGATAATGTTGGATTCGGGGTCATTCGGCATCAGGAACGCCGTACCGTAAGGCCCTGTTACCTGAACCTCGTCGCCGCGTTCTAAGTCGCAAACGTAGTTCGATGCCACTCCACGTTTCTCGGCACCGTCTTCTTCGTAAACAACCCGCTTCACGGTCAACGAGATGTTGTTGTGCTTGGGCCGCTCACCATCACGCGGGGACGCAATGGAATAGAGCCGCATGCGATGTGGCTTACCTTTCTCGTCAGTACCGGGTGGCAGAATACCGATGCTTTGGCCTTCGAGTACAGGAAACGCCTGCGAGCCGAAATCCAAAATGATGTGCCGCACATCGACTCCCAAGCGATCGTCGGTGATCGGCAAATTGCCGCTTACCTTAGCGATCGCCGGTGCATTGCGCCGATAGAGATCGACTGTCGGTTTCGCAGCCGTACCCGGCGCCAACGTTGCACTTGGCGCACCCTGACGGGCTGTCTTGAGGATTTCAGCGGCCTCATCATCGATACCCGTTTCCTCGGCGGGCGCCGCTTCGGCGTCTCCACCTGCGGCCGCCGCTTCATCCTCGTCAGGCAACTCATCCCATTCGAACTGATCGTCGATAGAATAAGGCGACGCGACCATGATCCAGTTATCAATGGCGCCCGTCGGGCACGGCGGCACGCAGTTCATACTGCCGTTGCAGATCGACGCATCGACAACGTAGTTATCATCGTTATGGGTGATGGCATCGACTGGGCAGGTTTCCTCACAGGTGTTGCACCGGATGCAGATCTCCGGGTCGATGACATGCTGGCGGACTAAGGTCATTGCAGTTGCACGTACTCGAAGTCGCCTTCCTGATTGTCGACGCCGACGCGCGGCGCGGCAATCCAGGAAGCAAACTCACCCGGTTCCGTTACCGGCTTCATCAGGTCTTTCAAGAACTGCAGGTCTTCTGGTTCCGGCAGCCATTCGGTCTGGCGGGCATTCCAGTCGGCATCGTTCAGCACGTCGCCGGCAGGCGAGGCATTGATCTCGGAAAATTCGCCGACGCGCCGGTTGAAGGCTTTGTGCGGCTGGCCGATTTCAAAATCGATACCGGCTTTTGAGATGATCTTGTTCCAGCGGTTGATACCTCCCTGGCAATCCTTCATGTAGTCATCCAACAGTCGGCAGTTGATGGCGTTCAATGCCGGCACGTCTTCATCGACGAAGGCGCCATCTTGGAAACGGGTCACCGTATAGGTCTCGTTCTCCAACTGGTGATCATCTTCCAACTTGTTTTCATTGAAGCGACCCTTGAGGCCTGCATTGAAGTAAGTGGCAGCGTTGGTCGACACTTCGGCTCCGAACAGATCGCGCGTCACCGACATATGGAAGTTGGCCTTGCGCTGCAACAGCGGCAGATCGATCGCACCGTGCGCGCGGACAGCTTCCACGTCGTTCGGGTCGGAAATGCCGTTCTCGTTCATCACCTCGCATGTTTTTTGGATAATGCGTCCAACACCTGTCTCGCCGACAAACATGTGGAAGGCTTCCTCCATCAGCATGAAACGCGTGGCGCGCGACAACGGGTCGAAACCCGATTGCGCTAGGCTTTCCAATTGCATCTTGCCGTCACGGTCGGTGAAGTAGGTGAACATGAAGAACGACAGCCAATCGGGCGTTTCTTCGTTGAAGGCGCCCAGCATGCGCGGACGGTCGGCATCGCCCGAGCGGCGCTCCAAAAGCGCCTCGGCTTCTTCACGGCCATCACGGCCGAAGTATTTCTGCAGCAAGTGCACCATGGCCCACAGGTGTCGGCCTTCTTCGACATTGACCTGGAACAGATTGCGCAGGTCATAGAGCGACGGGCAGGTCTTGCCGAGGTAGCGCTGCTGCTCGACAGACGCGGGCTCGGTATCACCCTGGATGACGATCAGGCGGCGCAGAAGCGAGCGGTATTCACCGGGGATTTCCTGCCATGCGGGCTCACCCTTATGCTTGCCGAACGGGATGGTGCGACCTTCGACCTCGGGCGCCAGTAAGATTCCCCAGCGGTATTCCGGCATCTTCACATAGCCGAACTTGGCCCAGCCGTCTTTATCGACGCCAACGGCGGTGCGCAGGTAAACTTGGCTTTCCTGGAAACCGTCCGGCCCCATGTCTTTCCACCAATCGATATATTTCGGCTGCCATTTCTCCATGGCGCGCTTCAAAGCGCGATCGGAAGCCAAATCGACGTTGTTGGGAATCAGGTCGTCGTAATCAACCTCGACCATATCTTCGCTGGTAATCGCTTCACTGCTCATGAGATCAAACCCTTTCTTTATTGTATTTCGGCCGCAGACCCGTGCCGTAAAGTTGCAATGCGCCCTCTTCACCAACAGCGTTGGGGCGCTGGAATATCCAGTTCTGCCAAGCCGTCAGTCGGGCGAAAATTTTGGTTTCCATGGTTTCCGGCCCGGCAAATCGCAAATTTGCCTCCATGCCGGTCAGGCTATCGGCGGAGAAACTGCCGCGCTCCTCGATCAGCATGCGGATTTCATCTTCCCAATCGATGTCATCGGGCGCCATGGTGACAAGCCCGGCATCTTCGGCGTCCATGCCTTCCAAATCGTCGCCAACGAGGTCTTGGGCCGCATCCAGCGTTTCCGATTCGCCCAGAAACCGTGTTTCCAAGCGGCTGATGCCATTCGCCATTGGATAGGGCCCGAAGTTGGATCCGGTCAGGCGTATGACAGCCGGCGGACGGTTGTCGCCTTCGAATTGACCGTCCAGCATGTAGGTGCGATCGGTGGCAAACAGGATTTCCGCCAGCAGTCCGCAGAAACAGCTACCCGGCAGCACTTCCGCAATGAGGCTGCGTGATGTCACGTCGATGCGCTTCATGGTGCGCTTCCAATAAAGCGTGATCTCGCGCACCAGCCAGTTATCGGCGTTGGCCAACAGCAATGCATCATAAGCAGCAACACGCTCAACATCGCCCTCGGTGCGGAAAATCAATGTGCCCAATTCCGTCTCATTCAGACGCAGGTGCAGCAGCGCATCGTCCAATTGGCGCGCCAGGGCCAGCGGCCAGAATTCCGCACCTTGGGCATGAACAGCTGCTGCGTCCGCAGGCACGTCGTTGTCCGGACCTTTGATGGTCACCGTCGCAACACCGGCATCGCGGTCGTATTCGACTGTCACCAGCGGATAGGTAACGCCGTCTTCGGCAATCGAGCGCTGTAATGGTGTTAGAGAAATACCTTGGGCATTCGCCGGGCGGTCCGATTTCGCCGCAATTTCAGCCGTCAATTTGGCAAGCCGCTCTTCGAACTCAGAGCCGCGCACCGTCTCATCGATCAAGCGCCAATCGACGGCCTTCTTGCCGCGCACGCCCTCTTCCGTAGTGCAGAAGATATCCGCCCGATCACGCCGGACTTTGCGCTTATCCACCAGGCGCGTCAGCCCGCCAGTGCCCGGCAGCACCGCAAGCAAAGGCACTTCCGGCAAAGACACAGCGGCGTTGCCGTCATCGACCAGCAAAATGTAATCGGTGGCGAGCGCTAATTCATAACCGCCGCCGGCCGCTGTGCCGTTAACAGCAGCGATAAAACGCTGACCCGAATTGTCGCTAGCATCTTCGATGGAGTTGCGGGTTTCGTTGGTAAACTTGCAAAAATTCACTTTGTGCGCATGGCTCGCACCACCCAACATGCGGATATTGGCACCGGCGCAGAACATTCGTTCAAGTGCTGAGCCCATAACCACAGCCTTTACCCCAGGGTGTTCGAAGCGCAATCGCTGCACGGCGTCATAGAGCTCAATATCAACGCCTAGGTCGTAGGAGTTCATCTTCAACTCATAGCCATCAAACAGGCCGCCCGCCGGGTCAACACTCATGTTCAGGCGCGCCACGTCGCCATCGACTTCAAGCGTCCAATGCTTGTAATCCTCGGGCTGGGTTTGGAAATCGATATGGGTCATCTAGGTCTTTATCCTTGATCTAATTCACGCAGCTTGAAACGCTGGATTTTCCCGGTGGCTGTTTTCGGCAATTCATCGACGAATTCGATCCATCGTGGGTACTTCCAGATTTCGATGCGGCTTTTGACATGTTCTTTTAATTCGTCGGCCAATGCATCGCTTTGCGAAATGCCGTCTTTCAGCACTACATAGGCCTTTGGTTTCAGGTTGTCTGTATCATCGGCATGCGGAATAACGCCGGCCTCCAGCACGCTATCGTGCTCGATCAGCGCCGATTCCACATCGAATGGCGACACCCAGTTGCCGCCCGACTTGAACATGTCGTCCGTGCGTCCGGCATACTGGTAGAATTCGCCGCCTAAATGAATGTATTTATCACCGGTCCACATCCAAGGGCCGACGAAGGTCTCCAGCGTTTTCTCGCGCCGGTTCCAATAGCCCTCCGCCATGGAGGGGCCGCGCACCAGCATTTCACCGACGTCGCCATCCGGCACATCGTTGCCGTGCTCGTCCACCAATCGAATGGTATAGCCCGGCACCGGTTGTCCCGACGTGCCGTAACGCACCTCGCCCTCGCGGTTAGAGACATAAATGTGCAGCATCTCCGTCGATCCCACGCCATCCAGGATTGAGCAACCGAAGCGCTCCTCCCAACGGTTGCCGATTTCGGCGGGCAACGGCTCACCGGCGGAGGCTGCAATGCGCAGGTTGGGAGATGATGACTCGCGGTTGAAATCCGGATTAGCCAAGATCGCGGCATATAATGTCGGCACACCATAGTAAATGGTAGGCTCATACTTTTTCAGCATACCCATGACCGAATCGGGCATTGGGCGGCCATCCATCAGCACCGTCGTGGCGCCGACCGACATCGGGAAACTGATACCGTTGCCCAGTCCGTAGGCGAAAAACAGTTTCGCAGCCGAGAACACCACGTCGTCTTCGCGCACCCCCAACACCGGTTGGCCGTATAGTTTGGCCGTATACATCATCGACGAATGCAGGTGCTTCACGCCCTTGGGCTGACCCGTGGAGCCCGATGAATAGAGCCAGAACGCAACATCATTGCAGCCGGTCGGCGCAGTATCCAAAGCATCCGATTCAGTTGCCATAAGGTCCGCCATCACCGCATGACCACCAACCGCATCGCCGGAGATAATCACGTGTTCCAAACTGTCGATGTTGGGGATGATGGCCTCGAAGCTCGGATAAAGCTCGGCACTAACGACCAGCACCCGCGCGCGGCAATCACTCAGAATGTATTGGTAGGTATCGGGTGTCAGCAGCGTGTTGATCAATACAGGCACGGCACCGATCTTCATACCGGCAAACATGGCGGTCGGAAAATCGATAGTATCGAGCAGACAGCAGGCGACGCGCTCTTCGCGGCGCACATCCAATTTGGCAAGGGCATTGCCAAACTGATTGACCCGCGTCGCCAATCCTCCATAGGTGTGCTCACCCGCGCGGTCGATGAACGCGACCTTGTCAGCCCGGCCTGCGGTTAGGTTGTCGTCGATAAATCCGGTGGTTGCGTTGTATTCCGGCGGTGGTGTCCACGCCGTATCAGCCATCCCCGTCATCGTTAATGTCCTCCCCAAAACTTTACCGAAGGCGACGTTATCATGGGAGCGCGGATGCAGGCGCCTCCCAATTTGGAATTCTTCGTATAATACAGAACCGGCATTCAGAAACAAGAACTATAATTCTTCTAATTTCGATTTTTCTATGATATTTTGCAAAAACAGGAACTAAACTGGTGTTTTGGTAAAATTACGTCAGAATGAGACGACACGAAGGACAGGTGGACTTTTGCCCGACAGCCCAAACCGATATGACGACGGTCAAGTATTCCTGAGCCGTCTCGGCGAGAAACTTCGCTTGTTGCGCGCGCAGCGCGGCACCACGCGGCGCCGGTTGGCCGAGCAGGCGGATATCTCGGACCGTTATCTCGCTAAACTGGAAGGTGGTTCGGCCAACCCTTCGATTGCCGTTCTGCGGCGGATCGCCGACGTCATCGATTTCCCATTGGAAGCGCTGGTCGCCGGGTGTCAACCGGGCACGCCGGATCCATCTTCGGCAATCCAGTTGCTCAGCCGGCTGGACGACGACCGATTGTCGCAGGCGGAAAGCTTGATCAAGGACACGCTTACCGGGACCGCTATTTCCGACAGGGCGCGCCGGGTTTCTCTGATTGGCCTGAGAGGAGCCGGCAAAAGCACGCTCGGGTTACGTCTCGCCGAGGCAGAGAGTTGCCCGTTCATTGAGCTCAATTCAGTTGTCGAAGATGCTTATGGCGCAGCCATCGGCGAGTTGATGGCGTTTTCGGGACAGGCCGGTTACAGACGATACGAACGCCGCGCGCTGATGGATGTCATTACCGAACACGAACATATCGTCATCGCCACCGGCGGCGGCATCGCGACCGATGCCGAAACATTCTCGATCTTGCTGGAACGCACCCATTGCGTTTGGCTCAAGGCCCGCCCAGAAGAACACATGGAGCGCGTTGTCGGCCAAGGCGATATGCGCCCGATGGCGGACAATGCATCCGACAATACCGAGGCAATGGACGATCTCCGCGCAATTCTGGCGGCACGTGAACCCCTGTACCGCAAAGCCGAGCTTACGGTTGACACAGCAGGCCGTACGGAAGATCAAAGTTATGGCGATCTGCGCACGAGCGTGCGATCAATTAGCGAGTTCAATTCATCGCCAACTTAAATCCGCCCCGTTGGGGGTATGCGGCAAACAAGGTATTGCATGAGCAATTCGGTCTCAGCCGAGAGTTTCGATTTCATCATCGTCGGCGCTGGGTCCGCCGGATGCGTATTGGCGAACCGTCTTAGTGAAGACGCGGGGACCCGGGTCTTGCTACTGGAATACGGCGGCAGTGATGCCAGTATTTTCATCCAGATGCCCACTGCGCTCTCCATCCCCATGAACAAGCCGAAATACGAATGGGGTTTTCATTCGGAGCCGGAACCCCACCTCGCGGGCCGCCGCTTGCATTGCCCCCGGGGCAAGGTGCTGGGCGGATCATCGTCGATCAACGGCATGGTCTATGTGCGCGGCCATGCGTGCGATTTCGACGAGTGGGAGAGCTTGGGCGCCACAGGCTGGGCGTACCGCGACTGCCTGCCCTATTTCCGCAAAGCCGAAACGTCGGCTTATGGCGGTGATACGTACCGCGGCGACGACGGCCCGCTTCATACTTCCAACGGCAACGGAATGGAAAACCCGCTCTACCGGGCTTTCATCGAGGCCGGCGTCGAGGCCGGATATCCGCCAACCGCCGACTACAACGGCTATCAGCAAGAAGGCTTTGGCCGCATGGACATGACCGTCAAGGACGGTGTGCGCTGGAGTACCGCCAACGCCTACCTGAAACCCGCGCTGCACAGGCCGAACTTGAAAATCGAAAGCGGTGCCTTGTGCCGCAAATTGGTCACGGATGACCGAAAGGCTGTTGGCGTTGAGTACGAAAAAAGCGGTATCACCCACACGGTCAAAGCTGATCGGGAGGTCGTCCTCGCAGCTGGTTCCGTCGGCTCACCGCATCTGCTGCAGCTTTCCGGTATCGGGCCCACCAACGTGTTGGACGCAGCGGGCATTAGCACCGTGCACCACCTTCCCGGCGTCGGTGCGAACTTGCAAGACCACCTGGAAGTCTATTTCCAGTTCAAATGCACACAACCAATCACCCTGAACGGCCGGCTAGGGCTGTTCAGCAAGTTTCTCATCGGAGCGCGCTGGATGATGTTCAAGTCGGGGCTCGGCAGCACCAACCATTTCGAATCCTGCGCCTTTATTCGCTCACGCGCCGGTCTGAGATGGCCCGATATTCAGTACCACTTCCTGCCCGCCGCCATGCGCTACGATGGCAACGCCGCCTTTGATGGGCACGGCTTTCAGGTCCATGTGGGTCCCAACAAACCGCATGCCCGAGGTGAAATCCGGCTGCGCTCGGACAATCCACGCGACAAGCCGGAGATCCGCTTCAACTACATGGACAATGAGGCCGACCGCGAAGGTTTCCGCCAATGCATCCGCCTAAGCCGCGAGATCATCGATCAGCCGGCGTTCGATCCTTATCGCGGCGATGAAATCCAACCAGGCCGGAACGTCCGCACCGATGATGAAATTGATGCTTGGGTCAGCGAGAATGCGGAAAGCGCCTATCATCCTTCCTGCACGTGCAAGATCGGTGCGAGTGACGACCCCATGGCCGTCCTCGATGCTCAGTGCCGGGTGCGGGGGATCGACAATCTGCGCGTCGTCGACTCATCTATCTTCCCCACCATCCCCAACGGCAACCTGAACGCGCCCACCATCATGGTAGCCGAGAAAGCCGCCGACATTATCCGGGGCCGCGATCCATTGGCGCCATCCAATGCCGACGTTTACATCGATCCTGAATGGCAAACGCGCCAGCGACCCGAACAACCGACGCGCGCGCCGGAGGACTGACAGAGCGATCTCATGCCGATACACGGAATTGTTTTTGACAAAGACGGTACCTTGCTGGATTTCAACGCCACTTGGGTGCCCATCAACCGTGTCGCTGCACGTCTCGTCTCGGGCGGGGACAATAACCTTGCCGCAGAACTGTTGCGGGCCGGTGGCCAGGATGACGAAGCGGGCGTCGTGGCATCGGGCTCTCTATTCGCAGCGTCGAATACCCACGAGATCGCCGCCAAATGGGCTGAATTGGCGCCCAACCACGGCTTCGATGATTTGGTCGGTATGATGGACGATCTATTCCAGCGTGAAGGTGCGCGGCACGCGGTGCCGGTCGGCAACCTGGAACCAACAATCAAAGGACTGAAACTGCGCGGACTGAAACTGGGCATCGCCACCAGCGACAGCCGAGACGGCGCCGAAGCGACACTCGCTCCGTTCGGAATCCTGGAATGTTTCGACTTCATCGCGGGCTACGACAGTGGGTTCGGCGCCAAGCCCGGGCCAGGCATGGTCCATGGCTTCGCCGAAGCCGCAGGATTGGCGCCCCCAGAAATATTGGTCGTCGGCGACAACCGGCACGACCTGGAGATGGGGCAAAGTGCGGGCGCCGGAATGCTGGTCGGCGTATTAACCGGCACCAGCGGGCACCAACACCTAAGCGACCTCGCCGATCATGTTATCGACAACATCTCCGAGTTGGAGACGTTACTCTAACGGTTTCGCCAAGCCTGGGTTTTCATCACGATGGAGCGTGTCAGCACCATATGCGCGATGCGCGCGCCGCCGCAGGTATAAGCAATCATCATCGCCATCGCGGCAGCGAACGGTAGCTCGCCCTGATCATCCATGTTCAGCACCGCGACCGACGCCAACGTCGTATCCGGCGAATACAAGAACACCACAGCCGAAACGGTCGTCATGGCGTTAAGGAACAGATACATGGAGATGTCCAAGATCGCCGGCACACAGACCGGTACCGTAACTTTGATAAGTGTTCGGTGGAACGGCGTTTTCAGGGATGCCGACACCGACTCGAATTCCGGATCCATCTGCTTTAGCGCCGTCACCGCCGTCAGATGGCTGACCGTGTAAAAGTGCGTCACCGTCACGATTACCAGAATGATCATGGTGCCGTATATGACATTGAGCGGATTGTAGAGGCTGTTGAAAAAGAAAATATATGCCAGCCCCAGCACCATCCCCGGCACCGCGAGCGGCAGCATGGCCACCGCATGAAAGGCGCTCCGCCCAACCTCAAACCCTCGGCCCTTTTCCAGCAGATAGGCACCGAAGAAAATGATGATGGTCCCAATCACAGCCGTATAGAGCGACATACGAATTGAATTGAAATACGAATCCCAACCGCCGCCGTTGGCCAGATCGAAGTCATAGTTACCCAGCGTCAGTTCCAGGTTATAGGGCCAGAACTTAATCAACGCCGCATACTGCGCCATGCCGATCATCGCCAAAATTATCAACGCGACGACGGAGCAAAACGCCAACATGGCCATATCTCGTTTGGCGTTGGGTTTCGGTTCGTACGGAACCGCACGGGCCGACAGCAACGCCACCTGCTTTTTCTGCACTTGCCGATCAACGGCGAACGCTATGACCGCAGGGATCAACAGGATCATGGAGACCACAGCCCCCATCTGGAAATTCTGCTGGCCGATGACTTGCTTATAGATATCGGTAGCCAGCATGTTGAAGTTGCCGCCGATAACCTTGGGCACCCCAAAATCCGTGAAGATCAGCGTGAAGGTAACGAACCCGGCACTGATCAGTCCATACTTGCACCCCGGCAAGGTCACGGTGAAAAAGGTCTTGATCTGCGATGTACGGAGCGCAATGGCAGCTTCGTACAAACGCGCGTCGGTAATGGAGAGTGCGGTGATGACAATCATCAACGCATGGGGAAACACCCAATAGCTCGACCCGATGATGATGCCGATGGGCCCATAGATCGATTCACCTAACAATAAGTCCCTGGCCACACCTTGCCGACCGAACCAATAGACCAATGAAATCCCGCTCAGCAACGATGGGGTCAGCAGCGGAATCGCCGCAACCAGCTTGAAAAACCACTTGAACGGCATGCATGTGCGGGTCAACGCATAGCCGTAGATAAATGCGGTGCCAAGCACCAGGAAGGTGGCGAATATGGATATGTACAAACTGTTGAAAGCGGAAAGAAACAGCGCCGGCGTGGAAAAGTATTCCACGTAATTGGCAAGGCCGATGAAATCACCGTCTTTGTTCTCGACGCTTTTCGACAGCATCGTATAGAGCGGCAACAACACGCAAACGACGAGGAAAATACCGACAACGCCCATGCACGTGCGCATGATGATGTCGTCACGGCTGACTTTCGGTTTGACCAGCACGGCGGAAGACGTGGCGGCGGATGTGCTCATGACTAAGCCCCTAGCCTAACCACGAGGATACAGCTGGATCATGTCGGCGGGCAGCCGCACCGGCAGGGTGGAGCCCAACGTAATCCCTTTGCGGCGCACAAGATTGATGGAGAAATCCGCGCGCAGGCTGTTTTCGCCGAACGAATTGCCGCCGATCTCGGCACGATAGAAGGAGCCCAGAAACTCCATGTGTTGGACCTCGGCTTCGATGACGTTGTCGTCATCGCCCTGAATATCTTGGGCGTTGATGTCTTCGGGGCGGATGGCGATGATCGCAGGGGTGCCCGGCGTCATTCCGTCAGTAGCGCAATTGAGTGTCACATCGCCCAGCTTGACGACACCTTCCGCCTGCACAGCACCGTCCGCAAAATTCATGGTGCCGATAAAATCAGCAACGAAGGAGGTTGAGGGCGTGCCGTAAATCTCTTCGGGTGTGCCGACCTGCTCAATAATGCCGTGGTCCATGACCACAATTCGGTCGGCCATGGTCAGCGCCTCTTCCTGGTCGTGCGTCACCATGATCGTCGTGACGCCTAGGCGGCGCTGCAAGTCCTTGATCTCGCTCCTGAGCCGCACACGCACTTTGGCATCCAGAGCGCTCAGCGGCTCGTCCAGCAACAGCAGTCCCGGCGATGTAGCCATAGCGCGCGCCAGGGCGACGCGTTGTTGCTGACCTCCAGATAATTGGGCCGGATATTTGTCACCCTGATCGGGCAAACCGACCAATTGCATCAATTCCTTTACGCGAGCGTCGATTTGATCCGCCGGCAGTTTTCGGTTCTCAAGGCCGTAGCGGACGTTTTTGTTGACCGTTAGGTTCGGGAACAGCGCGTAAGACTGAAAGACGATACCGAAATCCCGCTCGGACGGCGGCAACGCCGAGATATCATTACCAGCCTGGCGTATGGAACCTGTGGTTTGGATATCCAAACCGGCGATGGCGCGCAGCAGCGTAGTCTTTCCACATCCCGAAGGCCCCAGAAAACAGACAAACTCGCCGTCCATGATGTCCAGTGAAATATTCCGAAGCGCGGTGAAATCACCAAAATTCTTGGTCAGATCACGGATTTCCAGATAGGCGTTGTCGGTTGATTCAGCCATCAGCTTCCCTCAGTCGGCACTTAGTAGGGTAACAGGATACGTATCAGGCCACCCGCTCCTCTTGAGGAACGGGTGGCTTGATCACTGGATTGATGTCGAAAAGTTACTTCTTCGGTTCGGACTTCGAATCGTAACGTTTCTGCCACTCTTTGAGGATCGCCATGCGGTTGGCGGCAACCCACTCGAAGTTATTGTCGATCATAGCACTGCCGACATTGGCCGGGTAGTTCTTTACCGGCTGAGCAACGCCTGGATAAGCGACAACAGCATAAACGGTGTTGTAGATGATGTTGGCTTCTTTGGAGACCGTGAAGTCGACCAATTTTTTCGCCGCATCAAGCTTCTTCGTGCCCTTCATGATGGCGGTCGCTTCCATGTCCCAGCCGATGCCTTCGGACGGAATGACGATATCGACTGGCGCGCCTTTGTTTTTCACCTTGGCGCCACGATACGCGAACGACACACCAATCGGCGTCTCACCGGAACCCGCCTGACGGCAAGGCTTGGAGCCTGAGTGCGTGTACCAGTTGATATTCTGATGCAGACCGTCCATGAACTCCCAGCCGCCCTTCTCGCCAAACAGCTGCAGCCAGCTGGCGACATCGAGGAAGCCCGTTCCCGATGAATTCGGGTTCGGCATGACCACATGGCCTTTGTAAACTGGCTTGGTCAGGTCTTTCCAAGATGTCGGCATCGGCAGGCCGTTTTTCTTCGCCTCAATCGTATTGACGCAAATAGCGGCCACCCAGGCGTCCATGCCTGTCCAATGCGGCGGCTTGGAGGAATCGATAAATTTCTTGTCCAGCTTGTCGCCACCCGCCGGCATATAGCCTTGGGTCATGCCTTCGTTTTTCAACAACATCAAACTGGTCGCGGCCAAACCCCAGACAACATCGGCTTTCGGGTTGTTTTTCTCAGCCAAGAGCTTGGCGGTGACGATACCCGTGGAATCGCGGACCCATTTGATCTTGATGTCCGGGTGTTTCTTGTTGAACGCCGCCGCATAACGTTTGAGATCGTCTGCTTCGATTGCGGTGTAGACTGTCAATTCGGTCGCGGCCTTGGCCTGTCCGGCCACGGCAATGCCGGCAACCGCCGCAACGGCCACCAATGATGAAAGATATCTCTTGTTCAGCATTTTCAGTTTCTAGCCTCCCTGATGTAGGTCATGTTCGATTTTTGTGCCGAGAAGGAAATCGCAATTGAATTGTTATTCGGAATCTCAATCACACCAAACCACTGACACAGCGTCGCTTAATATCAACGGCACTTAAAATGGCATAACACAATTCGTGTTACAAATAAGGAAAATTAGAGTTACAAATAAATGAAATCGATATCTGGCGCTAACACAATAAAGATAACTGATAGCCTAATTCACCACATCGGCGCGGAACTGTTGCCGTCGAACGGCAACCTCCCTACTGTGATTCATGCTGACGAGAAACCAGGGGACGACAGCTGCTCACATGGATTACTTCACCTACTTGACCGATGAAGACGTGCGCTTCGTTCACGAAGCATCGCTGGAAATTCTCGAAGAGACCGGATTGCTGGTTCGAAGCGAAAAGGCTTGCCGGCGATTTGCCGAACACGGTGCCATTGTCGATATCGAGGCCCAAACTGTCCGTATTCCCGCGAGCGTCGTCGAGAGCTATCGCAAATATGTTCCGCCGACGATCACGCTCCGTGGGCGGGACCCTGAGCGCGATGTAACATTTCCCCGTGACCTGCCCGTCATCGCGACGGCAAGCTCTGCACCCGACATCATTGATCCGGCAAGCGGAGAATGTCGGCGTTCAACATCCGATGACATTGCCCGGATCGGCCATTTGGTCAATGAACTTCCCGGCTT
Source organism: Rhodospirillaceae bacterium (assembly GCA_016845145.1). Taxonomy (GTDB): domain Bacteria; phylum Pseudomonadota; class Alphaproteobacteria; order Rhodospirillales; family Casp-alpha2; genus TMED8. The sequence goes on along the minus strand of JAERTE010000148.1, from coordinate 112,225 downwards.
CGACGTGTTTTCCATTTCCGTGCTCGCCAACGATGCGCCGCCCGGGCAGTTCAGCCTGTCGCGGTTCTACCCTGCACTGAAGAACTGCGCGAAGCCGGTCCGAACATCCGTCATCAATACCGATGAGGCACGACAGGTGTTGAAACTTGGTGAACTGATCGCAGGATCCAAGGAAGCCTATTGGGAACGCCCGTTCATCAACTTCGGTTATTGCGCGGTCGTTTCGCCCCTGACCATGGATTTCGACAGCACAGAAATGCTGATGTTTTTTGCCGAAAACGATATCACGGCCTACGGCACCATCGCCCCCATGGGCGGCCTTAGCACGCCACATTCACTGGCTGGCATGCTGACGCTGATGAACGCCGAATGGTTGGCTGCCGCGACCCTGGCACAGATGTCGAAACCCGGCACCGCGCAAATCTACAACTTCCTGCCGGTGTTCGCCGATATGCGTGACGGCGCCTACGCGCCGGGCGCCATCGAAGTCGGCATGATGAACGCGGCGGTCTGCCAGATGGCGCGTTTCTACGGCGTGCCGTCGGGCGGTTATCTTGGGCTTACCAATGCTAAAACCGCCGACGCTCAAGCTGGAATCGAGAAAGGCATGGCGCCGCTGATGGGCGCGTTGTCGGGTGTCGATTTCGTTGTCATGGGCGGCCTGCAGGACGCGCTGATGTCGTTCGATTTCGGACAAGCCGTCATCGACAATGAAATTGCTCAGATGCTAAAAAAAGTTCGGGGCGGTTTCGGTTTTTCGCGCGAAAGCGTATCGCTCGACGAGATCAAGGCAACAGGCCCCGGCGGCATCTTCGCCGGCAATCCGCAAACGCTTGAGCGCATGCACGGCGCAACCTTCATGCCCGAACTTGCCGATCGGAAGTTACGCGAACTTTGGGAAAGTGAAGGAAGCTCGACGATCCATCAACGCGCAATGAACAAGGCGCTGGATATCCTTTCGGTCCCAAACGTCCATTCCATTGACCAAGAAACCGACCGGCGCGTCCGCAATCAATTCGACGGTCTGGTCAAAGGCGATTCACGCTTGCCGGACGGCTGGTCACGCGCGCAAATTGGCGGCACGGAAGTCACCCGCAAACGGCGCGTCAACCGTCGCAGGCGCCAAGCATCACAGGACGCCTGAATGAAAACACCGTTCCCGACCGCGGCTCGCATCGTCGTTATTGGCGGCGGAGTCATCGGCACCTCCATCGCCTTTCACCTGGCCAAAGCCGGCGAGAAAGATGTCGTGCTGCTGGAAAAAGCACAAATGACCGACGGCGCTACGTGGCATGCCGCCGGGCTTGTCGGCCAATTCCGCTCGCACCAGAACCTCACCGCCCTGATGCGCGACAGTGTCGCTGTGTTCGACAACCTGGAGGCTGAGACCGGCCAGGCACCTGGGTGGCGCAAGGTGGGCAGCATCCGATTAGCGGCCAGCCACGATCGCTGGAAGGAATTGCTGCGTTCACATACGGCGGCACTCGGTACCGGGGTCGAACTGCAGCAACTGGCGCCATCGGAAGCACGCAACATGTTTCCACTCATGGAAATCAGCGATCTTGTCGGTGCGCTCTACATGCCGACGGACGGACACATCGACCCCTACAGCCTAACCCAGGCTTTCGCAAAAGGCTTTCGCATGCATGGCGGGCGAATCATCGAAGGGGCGCGGGTGACCGACCTGCCGCGTGACGGCAAACGCATCACGCATGTTGTCACCGATCACGGCACCATTGCGACCGAGTGCGTGGTCAACGCAGCCGGCCTTTGGGCACGCCAAGTCGGCAGGCTGGCAGGCGTGGAGATTCCTGCGGGCGTGGTCGAGCATCAGTATTTGGTGACCGAGAAGACCGACGACATCTCCGACGGCATTCCGGCGTTGCGCGATCCGGACGGGAATTTTTATGTGAAGCCCGAGCCAGGCGCGCTTGCCATCGGCGGATGGGAACGCCAAACCAAGCCCTGCTTCGCCCAGGACGGCTTGCCGTGGAACATCGAACGGCATTTGTTCGACGCGAACATGGACCGGCTGGAGGAAATCTTCGAGCCCGCTGCGCGCCGGATCCCAATCCTCAATGAACTTGGCCTGCGCACCGTCGTCAACGGCCCAATCCCCATCTCACCCGATGGTGAGCCAATCATGGGGCTGGTGCCGGGAATCGACAATTTCTACGCAGCCTGTGGGTTTACATCAGGCATTGCGGCTTCGGGCGGTGCAGGCAAGGCCATGGCGAACTGGATTGTCGAAGGCGATCCTGGGCTCGATCTATGGCCGTTCGACATTAGGCGTTTCGGCGCGTTGCAATCGGGACATGCTTTTCTGCACGACAGAGCGGTCGAGAGTTATTCCAAGTACTATGCCATCCCGTGGCCGGGCGATGAGATGCAAAGCGCACGTGGCGTCCGGCGCAGCCCACTCTATTCAACACTCAATGAGGCGGGCGCGGTGTTCGGGTCGAAATTCGGCTGGGAACGCGCCAATTGGTTTGCCCCCAGCGGCAACTCGCCTCCGTCGCGCGACAGCTTCGACCGTGACCATGAGATTGAAACAATCGGCCGCGAGCACAGGGCGGCGCGCGAAGGCGTTGTGCTGATCGACCAGAGTTCGTTCACCAAGTTCGAGATATCCGGCCCGGATGCTGAACGCTTTATGCAATACCTATGTGTCGCCAATGTCGGAGGGAATCCCGGCAGCGCGGCCTATACACAACTGTGCAATGCGCGTGGCGGTATAGAGGCTGACGTTACGGTGGTGCGCCGCACCGAGAATTGTTATTGGCTGATCACGGGATCGGGTTTCGGCGTCCGCGACAGGCACTGGATCGAAAGCAACCTCGCTGAATTCGACGCTGAGGTTCGCATCAACGATATCTCCAATGCATACGGTGTGATCAATCTCGCCGGCCCGTTGGCGCGCCAGGTGCTCGAGATTGCCACGGACGATGATATCAGCCACGAAGGCCAGCCCTTTATGACGGCCAAGGACATCCGCATCGGCTATGCCCCTGCGGTGGCGTTTCGCATCACCTATATCGGTGAGTTGGGGTGGGAATTATACATTCCCATCGAATACGTCTCATACGTCTATGAGCGCCTGAAAGAAGCCGGTCGTGAGTTCGACATCACCGATATCGGTTACAAAGCCATCGACAGCCTGCGGGTCGAAAAACGGTATTTGGCCTGGGGCGCCGATATCACACCTGATTACAATCCGTTTGAGGCGGGCCTGCAGTTCGTGATTGATTGGCGCAAGGGTGATTTTCTCGGCTCCGAGGCGTTGGCTCAAATTAAGCAATCGGGCGTCGCTCAGAAGCTTGTCTGTCTGGCGCTCGACGACCCGCTGGCGGTTTACGGCGGTGAAGCGATCTTGGTCGACAACCAGCCGGTCGCCCATGCCACCAGCGGCAACTTCGGCTACTCGGTCGCGAAGAGCTTGGTGCTCGGATACCTGCCGGTAGAACATCTGGACAGTACCGAGTTTGAAGTCGAGGCGTTCGGCGAACGCTGCACCGCGCGTTTGATCAACGGTGCCGCCTTCGACCCGAAACGCGCAAAAATTCTATGCTAGGAGCGCACTGAACTTCATGGAACTGAAACAAACCGGCGGCCAGGACTTCATTGATATACTCGAACATATCTTCGAGACGGAGGGTTCGGAAGAGTATCTAGGGGAAGCTGTTTCGATGGCGGATCACATGATACAAACCGCTATGACCGCCGAGAAAAATGGCGCCAGCGACGCGCTGATCGCCGCCAGCCTGCTGCACGACATCGGCCACTTTGCGCACGTCAGCGCAGAGAACACCGATTGGCACCGAAAGCACGATAAAGCGGTTGCGGAGTTCCTGGACGGACATTTCGGCCCTGAGGTAATCGAGCCCGCGCATTTGCATGTTCAGGCAAAGCGTTACCTTTGCGCCATTGAACCCGACTACTTCGGCAAACTGTCTCCGCCGTCCGTACACACATTGGAGAAACAAGGCGGACCTATGCATGCTGATGAGGTCAAAGACTTCGAGGGCAATCCTCATCACGCCGAGGCCTGCCAGCTCCGGCGTTGGGAAGAGGAGAGCAAAGCCCTGGGCATCGAGACACGCCGTTTCTCAGACTATCGCCCGCTTCTCGAACGTTTGCGGATCGATCGTCCTTAGGCGCGCCAAGAACGCAGTCCCTATACCTCGCTCAAGCATTCGTCCAAGATTTCGATCGCGCGCGCCATTTCTTCGCGCGTGGTGATCAAAGCCGGCGTCAGCGTCAGAACATTGCCCATGGTGATTTTGAAACTCAGGCCCCTGTCCATGGCACGGTAAAGGATTTCCTCCGCCAGCCCATTTGCCGGGGTCTTTTCGGCTGGGTCCAACACCAACTCGACACCGATCAACAGTCCGCGTCCACGCACATCCCCGATGACGGCATGCCGGTCGCGCAAGTCCGCTAAACGTTCCAGCGCGAACTCGCCGACCGAACGGGCGTTCTCGACCAGGTCTTCGTCTTCGATGATTTCAATGGTCGTCAACGCGGCCCTCGCTGTCACCGGGTTTTTCTCGTGCGTATAGTGGCCAAACGCATACTCGCCGCCGACATTCAGGTCAGCGCGGCAGATGACGCTGGCGATCGGCAAAATACCGCCGCCAAGCGCCTTGCCCATCACCAAAATATCCGGTTCAACATCGTCGTGGTCGCAGGCGAACATGCGGCCCGTCTTACCCAAACCCGTTGGAATTTCGTCGAATATCAAAAGCGTACCAAACTCGTCGCAGACATCCCGCACCGCGTTCCAAAACCCGCGCGGCGGCAGATAGGGCACGGCACGCGCCGGTTCCGCAACCAAAGCCGCGACATCACGCTCTTTTTCCAGGACATAGCGCACCATCTTTGCACAAGCCATTTGGCACGCATCCAGATCGGGCTGGCCGGTGCTATCAACCTTGTGCCCATAGGGGCAGCGATAGCAGGCGAACGGTGCAACATGTTCTGCGCCAGGCAGCAGCGGGCCAATCAAGCCAGCCCGGAACAACTGCTCACCGCCAACGCTGGCCGCGCCGAAACCGGCGCCGTGGAAAGCATCCCAAAACGACAAGGTCTTGAAGCGACCGGTCTTGGCGCGCGCCAGCTTGAGCGCCACTTCAACCGCATCCGACCCGCCAGTTGTGAACAGCACCTTGGACAATTCTCCCGGTGCAATGGCCGCGATCTTCTCTGCCAATTCGACTGCCGGCTCGCAAGTAAATCGCCTGGGCGCAAACGGCAAATCTTCCATCTGCTGGGCGATAGCGGCTTTCAGACGCGGATGGCCATAACCGATGTGATGGACGTTATTGCCATGGAAATCCATGTACCGACGGCCCTGTAGATCCTCGATATAAATTCCCTCGGCTTTGCGAATCGCGCTCATACACGGCGTCGAGACCGACTGGTGCACAAATACGTCACTGTCGCGCTGGATCAGATCTTGGGCCTCAACGCCATGGTTCTTATCCGCCCAAACCTTGCGGCGGGGCGAAAAATTGACCTCGCCTTCTGACTGATCGATGGAATCCAGCATTTTTTGCCTCTGTTTTTCGCTCGCAGGCCTCATCTCGCGGGCGAGTTGCGAGTTGACGGATCAAACAGTCTTTCTCTAACATAAGTCAAATTCGAAATTGCGATCAAAACTATAGGCTACACTTATGTATTATTCTCAACTACGTGCTTTCCATGCAGTCGCGGTACATGGCGGATTTTCGAAAGCAGCTGAAGCGTTGCGCCTAACCCAGCCAGCCATGTCCGATCAAGTGCGGAAATTAGAGAGCTATTTCAACGTCTTACTGTTCAATCGGCAAAAACGTGGGGTAACTACAACCGAGCTTGGGCAGCGCTTGCTCGAGATCACGCACCGCATGTTCGAGACCGAGACCCAGGCGATCGAGTTGTTGTCCGAAGCGCGCGGCCTGGAAACAGGTTTCTTAAAAATTACCTCGGACGCGCCATCGCATGTATTGCAGATCGTGCGGAATTTCCAGGAACTCTACCCGGGCATTTCCATCACACTCAACCGCGGGAATTCCGAAATGGTGCTGGAGCAATTGTTCGAGTTCCGCGCGGATATTGGGGTCATGGCCAAGAAGATCGAGGACCCCAGGCTGTATTCCTTAAAACTTAGAAGTGACCCTTTGGTCGCGTTTGTCGGCCCAAATTCTCCGTGGGCGCGGCGCAAGACCGTCACTTGGGACGAACTTGGCGACCAGCCGCTGGTATTGCGCGAACCCAGATCCATCACCCGGAGCATGGTGGACAGCGAGTTCGCCCGCATTGGTAAATCGCCGAAAGTCGCGATCGAGGTCGAGGGCCGGGAAGCCGCGCGTGAAGCGGTCGCGGCCGGCATTGGGGTCGGCGTCGTTTCGGAACCGGAATTCGGTATGGATAAGCGACTAAAAGCGCTCAGCATTTCAGACTGCGAATTGGCAATGGCCGAGTATCTGGTGTGCCTGAAAGAACGCATGCGGCTGGGAGCCATCAACGGCTTTGTTGAATTTGCCAACGCCCAACTGGAGACCCACGATTAACCTCGAAACATGCTCTAGGTTTCGATCAGCGAGCACAGTCAACTTACTATCAGTATAAATTATACAAACAGTCAATTTTATCCATTTGTCTGATGTTTGGACGGGGGCGTATACAAGGGACAGTCTCAAAACACTGTCCCGCGTATCCCAACGAGTTGGAGCCCCCCATGAGCGCACGAAACGTATCCTTATCGCCGACCGGAGACCCGTGGCTGTTGACCCCGGGTCCGCTCACCACTTCGCCGGAAGTTAAACAAGCAATGCTGCATGATTTCGGATCGCGCGATCATGATTTCATTAACGTCAATCGTCGGGTCCGCGAAGAGTTGGCAGCGCTGGTCGATGACGGCGATAATTACACCTGCGTACCGCTGCAAGGTTCGGGAACGTTCGTCGTCGAGGCCATGCTCGGCACCTTAGTGCCCAGCGACGGCAAGGCACTGGTTTTGATCAATGGTGCTTATGGGCAACGGATCGCCAAAATTCTCGATTACCACAATCGTGCCAAGGTGGTGCAGGAATGTGCCGAAAACGAACCAGTCGACACCGCCCGCCTGGCCCGGGCGCTTGCTGATGACGCCGACGTCACCCATGTCGTGGCCGTGCATTGCGAAACCACGACCGGCATTCTGAACCCGCTAAAAGAGATCTCCGACGTTGTGGCTAAGGCGGGCCGAAAGCTGTTGATCGACGCCATGAGCGCCTTCGGCGTGATCGAGCTGAAAGCCAGCGACGTTCAATTCGATGCGGTCGCCGCATCTTCAAACAAATGCCTGCAAGGAACGCCGGGGATGGGGTTCTGTATTGTGCGCAAGGACGCTTTGGAAGCCTGTGAAGGCAATTGTCCGTCACTCAGCCTCGACCTTTTTGATCAATGGGTGGCCATGGAAAAGAATGCCCAATGGCGCTTTACGCCGCCAGTGCAGGTTATCGCGGCATTCGGAAAGGCACTGGAAGAATATCAAGCCGAAGGCGGCCAGCCTGGCCGTTTGGCGCGCTACCGGGAAAACTGCCGTATTTTGATCGACGGCATGGAGCGTATGGGCTTCCAACCGCTGTTACCCGAGGACCTTCAAGCGCCGATAATCGTCACCTTCATGATGCCGGACAATCCGAAGTTCGAATTCCAGGCGTTTTATGATTCGCTGAAAGACAAAGGGTTTGTTATTTATCCGGGGAAACTGACCATCGCCGACACCTTCCGCATCGGCTGCATCGGCGCCTTGGGGCGCGAACAGATGGAAGCCGCGTTGGAAGCTATACAGATAACGCTCGATGAGATGGACGTCGCGCTCATCTCACCAGCGGCCTAATCACAGGGAGACTCTTAAATGACTGAACGATCCGCCATTTCCGTCAATGGCCGCGATTATCAATGGCCGACGGCACCAGTCGTTGTCATCTGCTGTGACGGTTCCGAGCCCGATTACACGGAACAAGCCATGGCGGACGGCGTCATGCCGAACCTGAAACGGATTGTCGGCAACGGTGAAAACTTGCTCTGCAAATGTGTCGTGCCGAGTTTCACCAATCCCAATAACCTCTCCATTGTGACTGGCCGCCCGCCGAGCGTTCACGGCATTTCGGGCAATTACCTGATCGATCCCGACACCGGCGACGAAGTGATGATGAACGACCCGAAATTCCTTCGCGTACCCACGATCTTCCAGGCTTTCCAGGAGGCCGGCGGTAAAGTCGTAGTGCTGACCGCGAAGGACAAACTGCGTCTGTTGCTGGGTAAAAATCTGAAATTCGGCAAAGGCGGTGCCATCGCATTCTCTTCGGAGAAATCGGACCAGTGCACCTATGCGGAGAACGGTATTGAGGATGTCTGTGCCATGGTCGGCATGGATGTGCCGGATGTTTATTCGGCGGAGCTTTCGGAGTTCGTGTTTGCGGCCGGCGTAAAACTGATGGCGGCGGAAAAACCGGATCTGATGTATCTGTCCACGACTGACTACATCCAGCACAAACACGCACCCGGCAGCGAAGGCGCCAACGCGTTTTATGCGATGATGGATAAATATATCGGAGAGTTGGACGAAGCCGGTGCGGTTATCGTGCTGACCGCCGATCACGGTATGAACGCCAAGCATATGGCCGATGGCAATCCTGACGTGATTTACCTGCAAGATGTCCTCGACGAGCAATTGGGCGTGGGGCGTTCGCGCACCATCCTGCCGATCACCGACCCCTATGTCGTGCATCACGGCGCACTCGGCTCTTATGCCACGGTTTATTTTACTGATATCGCCGATGTGGCGGATACGCTGGACCGGCTCAATGCTTTTGACGGTGTGCAGAAGGCCTACTCCAAGGCCGATGCGGCACGAGAATTCGAACTCCCACCGGAATGCATCGGCGATATCGTGGTGATCTCGGAAAAGCACAAGGTGATTGGCACGACCGAAGCCGAGCATGATCTGTCGGGCCTGAACGAACCTTTGCGCAGCCATGGCGGCGCCACGGAGCAGAACATTCCGTTGATCGTGAACCGCAAGCTGAACCGCGACAACAGCGATCTCGATTTCGACAGCTTGCGCAATTTCGATGCGTTTTACGTTGCCTGCAATTATTCGGCCTGGCTGACCCAGGCCGCAGAATAGGAACCCACTCCATGAACGACATGAGCAACCCAACTGGCGTCATCCGCGAAGCCATGCGGATCGGCGGCGAAAAGGTCACAACCGAAAGCGTCATCGAGGTCCGTTACCCCTACACCAACGAGGTGATCGGCACCGTGCCTGCTGGCACTGCCGAACATGCCCGCAAGGCCTTCCAGATCGCGGCTGATTACAAACCGAAGCTCACCCGTTATGAGCGCCAGCAGATTTTGCTTCGCGCAGCGGAGCTGCTGCGTGACAAACGAGAAGACCTGGCACGAGTCTTGACCTTGGAGCTCGGTATTTCGACTAAAGACGCGCTTTACGAAGCAGGCCGTGCTTACGATGTGTTCTCGCTGGCCGGTCAATTGTGCATTCAAGATGACGGCGAGATTTTCTCGTGCGACCTGACCCCGCAAGGCAAAGCACGGCGCATCTACACGACGCGCGTTCCGGTCAATGTGATTTCCGCGATCACGCCGTTTAACCATCCGTTGAACATGGTTTCACATAAGATCGCGCCGGCTATTGCCACCAACAACTGCGTTGTCTGCAAGCCGACCGAGCTGACACCGCTGAGCGCCATTGCGCTTGCCGATATTCTCTACGAAGCCGGTCTGCCGCCCGAAATGTTTCAGATCGTCACGGGTTGGCCCGCGGATATCGGTGACGAGATGGTCACCAACGAAAACGCCGAGATCATCACCTTCACGGGCGGTGTCACGGTGGGTAAGATCATCGCCGGCAAGGCTGGCTATAAGCGCTCGGCGCTGGAACTGGGCGGCAATGACCCGCTGATCATTCTCGATGATCTCTCCGACGAAGATCTCGACAAGGCCGCTGAGTTGGCAGTTGCCGGCGCAACCAAAAACTCCGGCCAGCGTTGCACCGCCGTGAAACGTATCTTGGTACAAGAGAACGTCGCGGACCGGTTCGTGCCCATGGTTTTGGAGAAAGCCAAGAAGATCAAATTCGGCGACCCCATGGACCCGGACGTGGACCTGGGATGCGTTGTCCATGAAGAGGCCGCCAAGGTATTCGAAAAGCGGGTTTACGACGCCGCCGAGAAAGGCGCCAAGGTGCTGTACGATCCAGGCCGCCAAGGCGCGGTGCTGCCGCCCATCGTGGTTGATCATGTCCCGCACGATAGCGAGCTTGTTTACGAGGAGACCTTCGGCCCCGTCATCCCCATCGTCCGGGTGCCCAACGATGACGATGCCCTGATCGCTATTTCCAACAGCACACCATTTGGTTTGTCGTCCGGTGTCTGCACCAACCGCCTGGACCGGATCACCAAATACATCAACGAGCTAAACGTCGGCACGGTGAATATTTGGGAAGTGCCTGGATACCGCATCGAGATGTCCCCCTTTGGCGGCATCAAGGATTCGGGCAATGGCGTGAAGGAAGGGGTCATCGAGGCGATGAAATACTTCACCAACGTCAAAACCTATTCCCTGCCCTGGCCGGCCTAATGATTGAGCCGCGTGACCTCTCGCACAGTCGACCTCGGCAGAGGTATGCTAGAAAGGACTGATGACAGGCTCAATTGTCCTTATCAATCTTATCGCCGCAATTGCCCTGTTGTTGTGGGCGACGCGGATGGTCCGTACGGGAGTCGAGCGCGCCTATCTCGACCCCTTGCAGCGCGTGGTCCAGCGCTCACAGAATAACCGGTTGATCGCGGCAGGCACCGGCATGATTGTCGCGGTCTCGCTGCAAAGCTCGACCGCCGTGGCGTTGATCGTCAGCGGTTTCGCCGCTAGCGGACTGCTCAGCACGCCTGTCGGCCTCGCAGTCATGCTCGGTGCGGACTTGGGATCTGCGCTGGTGGTCCAGGTATTGTCGCTAAACCTGAGCCAACTGGTGCCGATCTGCCTGATCATTGGGGCCGGTGCATTTCTCAATGGCCGCAGCCGTGCTGTCCGCCAATTCGGACGGATCGTCATGGGCATCGGTCTGCTGTTGATTTCTCTAGGCATGATATCAAGCGCCACCGGCCCCTTACGCGAAAGCGAACTGCTTCCGGTCATCATCCAGTATCTTTCCAGCGATATGGTTACAGCGTTTTTGGTGGCGGCAATCTTCACTTGGTTGGCGCATTCCAGTGTCGCATCAGTGCTGTTAATTATGGCTTTTGCCTCGCAGGGCATTCTACCCGTGCCGCTGGCGCTGGTGCTTGTGCTGGGTGCCAATTCCGGAAGCGGCATCATTGCGATTGTCCTGACACGCAAGCTGTCAGCAGCGGCGCGCGCCATCCCCATGGGCAATGCATTCCTGAGAACAACAGTCTCGGTGGCATTGGTTCTGGCAATCAGTTTGATCGAGGTCTTGCCGGTTGATTTACTGGGCGAAACCGCATCCCGCCAGATCGTCAATTTTCACGTCGCTTTCAATCTGTTGCTTTTGATTGCCGGGCTACCGTTCGCCGGCATTGTCGGCAAGGTATTGATGTCGCACTTGAATGCCGGTGAAGGCTGGCAAGATACCGAGGGGACGGAGTTGAAAGAGGTCAGCGCGCTTGATCCGGAAATCCTGGATACGCCCCGTTTGGCGCTCGCTGCCGCAACCCGGGAGCTCATGAAAATGAGCCGCACCGTCGAAACCATGCTGAATGGCGTGATTGAGCTTTTCGTATCTGCCGATAAGGAAACGATCCAGGCGCTCAGTGACATGGACGATCTCGTCGATGACTACCATTCGGAAATTAAACATTACTTAGCCGAACTCAGCCGCATGGAATTGTCTCCGTCTGAAGCGCAACGCTGCCAGGAACTGACGACAGCCTGCATCAAGCTTGAGCATGTCGGCGATGTCATCGTCCGTAATCTCCTAAAACACGTGGAAAAGAAGAAAGATCGCGGGCTGGAATTTTCCAGCGATGGATGGGATGAAATTTCCGAACTCCACGGACAGGTTGTGGCCAACGCCCAGTTGGCGCTAAACACGCTCATATCCGGCGACTTGGATACGGCACGGCAATTGGTCCAGGAGAAAGACCGCCTGCGCGCGCTGGAAGCGAAAAGTTACGAAAGCCATCTGGAGCGGCTGAGTTCAGGAAACATCAAAAGCGTCGAATCGAGCGAAATTCACCTTGATACCATCCGCGATCTCAAGCAAATCAACTCTGCTCTGGCTTCATTGGCCTACCCCGCCCTGGAGCACGCCAACGAATTGCGCAAAACCAGATTGAAACGCGACGCCGCGCGCCGGCGCACCGGCAATTAATTTTAAGGCCGCGCACTCCCTCTCCGGGCTATGCTCGACAATAAGAGTACGCGGCTTTAGGCTCGCAATCAGGCTATGTGAAGAGGGGCGGGCGTGAACCAAGATTCCAGTATCCTTGCTGATATCAAGATATTGTTTGAACAGGGGGATTTTCAGGAAGCGGAGAAGAAATGCCGTATTGCCTTGGCAGCTTCAGACAGTGATGTCGGCATCGGAACATTCCATGGCTTGATACTGGAGAAACTCGATCGCTTCGAAGAGGCGGTTCAGACTCTCCGAACTGAAATTGCCCGATTTCCAGACACTCCCGATGCGCTTTACCATCTCGCCCGGCAACTTATTTCCTTGGAACATCGGGAAATCGAAAAAGGTGAGGTGCGGGCACCCTATGTGTTGTCTTTTTCGTGGGGAAAATTCGATTATCCCTACCGGCTAAATTACGCGCCATCAAAGCTTCCCGAGGCGATCCAATGCCTGCGCCAATGCCTGGCGTGCGACGCTTCTCGAAACGATGCGCGAGTTCTGCTTGGTCTGACGCTGTTCGACGACGCGGAGACCCGCTTGGAAAGCGCAGCTTTGATTCAGCAAGTGGCCCAGGAATCGCCGGATATGATCGGCGGCCACTTTGGATTGGGGCGCCTGGCGTTCTGGCAGGGGGCCCTCGAATTATCGGAAGCGGCACTTTCCCATGTTCTGACTATTGATCCCCACTACCCAAATGCCCAGGCATTCCTGGCGTTAACGCGGTTCGGTATAAAGCCGACGGAACTGCCGCTAGCGGAAATCGCCAATCAAAACGTGCCCGGCCATTGCCGGACCGCTGAGGCGATATCGATGCTTTTGTCGAACACAAATATAACGCCGCCGATAAGAGACCGTTTCACTGATCTGGCCGCATGGTATGCGAAGCACTTGTCGAATTTTGCCGGCGAGCTTGTAAGAACGACAGGCGCCTTCGTGGCGTCGGCCAGGCTGCTCTCTGCCGCCACCAGACTCAATTCGGACTCGGCTGAATCCTGCCGTGGTTTCGGCGAATTGATGCTTGCATCAGATTCGATGGATATGGCCGCCTTGGGTTTTCGCAATGCCCTGGTTCACGACCCGACGGACGAAACAGCCATGAAACGTCATAATCTGGTCATGTTCATTGCCGGCGAAGATCCTCCATATCCTACGCTATTCGAGCCGCCATCCATCGAGGACTATTTAAAATTTGCCGAGGCAAGTTGCTCGACATTGGACTTCCGCAAGGCAGCCAACTTCTACAAACGGGGCGCGGAGGTTTATCCGGACAACTTCGACCTTCAGCTCGGACTGTCCGAAACCTTGGCGTTTCAGGGGTTGCATGAGGAAGCCCTAGCACCAGCGGAACTATGCTGGGCGATGGCTCCCGATGATGCCCGTATTCAAACCCACATGGGCGCGCTGCATCTTCGCTCTCAACATCTCTCGAAGGCTTGGCCCCTGCTTGAAGGCCGTTTTGCGTTTGATCGCATCAACAGCCGCACCCATGGCCCGAACATGCCCCGTTGGCAAGGTGAGCCCTTGGAAGGCAAGACGTTGCTGATATGGAGAGAAGAAGGTTTCGGGGACGAAATTCGCTTCGCCAGTTGTCTCCGAGACGCGGTCAGAAACATTGAGTGCGAGAAGATCATCTTGGAATGCGAGCCAAGACTGCAGTCATTGTTTTCCCGCTCTTTCCCTGACATTGACGTGAGACCTGAGAATCTTCGCTCACCCGATCATGACGACGCCGATTATCATTTGCCGTTGCTCAGTCTTCCCAGCCTTTACCGCAATGACATTGAACACTTCCCGAAATCCGGAAAATTCCTGATTGCCGATCAAGGGCGCATAGAAAAGTGGAAACAACGTTTAAACGATCTCGGTGGCGGCTCCAAAATCGGTCTGTCCTGGCGCTCATTCAACCCATCATGGCGCAAACGCCCGTTCAGCAGCGAGCTGAATGATTGGGAACCGATCTTGAGAAATGACGATGCCGTATTGGTGAATTTGCAAGGCGACGATTGCGCTGACGAAATAAGGTCCGCCGAAGCGCGCTACGGCTGCACCATTCATTCTTTCGAAGACCTGGACATCAAAAACGATGCCGAGGAAACCGCCGCATTACTTTGCGCCTTGGATTCGGTCGTCACATGCCGTTGCTGGATAACAGCATTTGCCGGCGCGCTGGGAACGCCCACCCATTGTTTCTCTGCCCCGTATAATCTTATCATGATGGACCTGCCCTATGACCCCTGGGCGCCGGCGACACAGGTGTATTATCGAGGGTATGACGAGAACTGGGACAATTGCATGAAGGCTATTTCGGAGGCCCTCGTTGAAGGACAAAGCGCCTAGCGAAAGCAAGCCATCCCATTGCCGACGGCCTTGTCGTGCGACTTTGATACACTGAAAATGCGGAAAAATGGTGCCCAGGGGCGGAATCGAACCACCGACACGCGGATTTTCAATGGGTTGATGCGTGGCGAAACTCAATGGGTTAGGCTGGCCATGTTATTGGTTTGTGTTACCAATTCAGGCGGACATTGCGGCACGGATTCATACTGAGTTCAAATGCTGTTTTCTAGGCTCAGAGTGACCTCGTCCACTTTCGCTCCGGGAATCGCCCCGTGTTTCGCCCAAATTCTGCGGGACGCGACATTCGCTTCCGGCACCGAGCCCGAAACGCTTTTGATGCCATTCTTTCGCGCAACATCGAGCATGAGCGAGAAAGCCTCAGTGCCGATGCCCCTGCCTTGGAACCTTGTTGCCAGGAAATAACCGGTTCTGGCCGAGGACGCTTGCAAATCGATATGGCTCAGCGATATCGACCCCGCGACCACATCACCTTCCAGGACGATGAAGAAGAACAAGGCGTTCCTTTCTCGAACCCATGTGTCAATGTAAGAAAGAACGCTTTCGGTCGTTAGCGGCGGAGCGTCCGGCGGGCTCCGGAATTCGAGCGGAATATCCTCGTCTGTATTCAGGATTTCGGCAAGTTGATCGGCGTACGATCGGTGAATACGCTCTATTTCGCCATTTTCCACTGAACGAGGGGTTAGCTTCAGGGATACCGGTTCGGTGTTCATCATTGCCACCTGGGAAAAATCGATTTCAGAGCAACCTCGATCCTACCATCAGACGAACACAGAGATGAGATCGCCCATGAGCGACGATTTCATATGTCATTTACCGGGGCAATCAGGTCCGCATCAAGGAAATCCCGTAAAACCATCTTCTGCTTTTCGAGGTCGGATCGGGACAAAGAACGGATGTCTTCGATGGCCTGGTCCCGCGCCGTCCGGAGGCATGAAAGTCGTTGCTTCGCTCCACTGCGGTGGCGGATCAGCAGTTCATCGGCATTGACCCAAAAATAGGGAACATCCCGCGCTTCCATATCTTTCAGTTCCGCCCGCACCAGGCCCTCAGAGGTTCTCTCGGGGAAATGCCCGGCGTGCCGAAACCGGGCGAACAGGCTGTCCCGCCAATCCTCGTATCGGTAGGAAACGGGCAAATTCAGCATATGGATGGTCGCGATATAAAGCCGGGTCTTGCGAACAAGATAGCGGATACGGAAATCACCGGGCACCCGGAATATCAAGATATCCGTTACGAGATCTGGATTTCCCATGAACCATTCATATGCGCTCGCAAAGCCATCGAACAAGCTTTGCCTGTGTTCCGACGGGTCGGCCAGCCGGCCATCGGAAATTCGCAACCGGTTATGAAAATCCAAAGCTGGTTTACGATAATCGAGAACTCCGTCCGGTCGCTCGTACAAACCGATCTGGTCGATTTTCTGTTTCGACAGGTCTCCGCCCCGGAGCGCGGAGAGGTTCGGATTGTGGCTCAGAAGGCCGGTGCTCAGCAGGGGGCTCTGAGGTTCTTCCTGGGAGAAGTTATAAAGGATGCATTCGGGATCGATAATGATCGGTTTGCCTTCAAAAACGAAAAGGTTCTCGAGATGGAGATCGACCATTCGAAGGCAATAGGCCACCGCCGTCAAAGCTCCGAGAGCAAACATAAAGCTCTCGACTTGGTGGCTGTGCTCTACCGCGCTCTCAAGGAATGGCGCGAAACACCAGTTGTGGTTCCGGTCCGCGATGATCTTCGGCGGAACGAGATCGGTTCCGATTCCCCGGGAAAGCTCTCCAAGAACATCGCCCAAGAGCTGATACGGCCGTGGGTCGGCGAACTTCAAAACCCATTTCTCTTTGCCGATATTCACGGCAAGCGGTCGCTTTCCTCCGTTGTGAGAGTCGCCCGACAGGCAGTGAAACGTCACCGGATTCCCGCTCTCGGAAGCAGGACGGACTTGATCAACGGCCATCGCAGCCTGTCGCAAGAAACCCGACAAGGCTGCGGCACGACATTCCACCACATCATGGAGATTGCCGTATGCCATTAGCCCCGCCTTCCGGTGGAGCTGGAACGCCGCTTCCGGGTCGTTTGCCGTCGCCAGTGTCGGCTGAAGGAGATCGAAGAGATCGTCCGCAAACAGCGTTGCCACACTCGCCCGATCCAAGCCGCCTATGTTGATCGGAGAGGTCCAGTAACGCTCAAGAGGACATGAATTCGATTGGGCTTGCATGGCTGCTTTCCAGGTTCGTGCCGAATTTCGTCACACTTTGAGCGGAGCTCGCCCGCAGGCGACCAAACGGGATTGCGGATTGATCCCGCGCCCGGAGAATAAGGCCTCCTGCCCCTTGAAGACGTCGGCATAAAGCGCGGTATCCCGGAAGCGATCATCGACCTTCTCGAGCAAGGCACTGCCGATACCCTTCTTCTGCCAATCGGGATGCACGCAGATTTCAGCGATCCAAGTGCAGAGGATATCGTCACTCATCACACGGGCCATGCCGATGAGTCGTTCACCGTGGAAGACAAAGAACCCATATATCCCAGGACCGAATAGTTTTTCGAGGGACACGGACGGCTTGTGGTAGTTCTCCGCCTTACCAAAGCCTACGGACTCATAGAGGTCCGCAAGCATCGTCATGTCGATCCGGCCAAGTTCAGTCACGAACTCGAACTCTTTGCTGATATTGCTCATGGGAGTGCTTCCTTCAATGGCTGAAAGGTGGGAACGTTTGCCCGCTCGACGTGCGCAAGGCACGAGCTTCGCTTTGGGGCGCAATCCACAGCCTATGTAGAAGGGGAGGCATGAATCCGATATCCCTCCCCAAATTGGCGTGTGTTTGAATCTCTCATCGGCCATGGCGATCAATTTGTGGCCAATGCCATTGCGCTGCCATTGTGGCTCGACCGATATCTTGGTGATCCACGAGCAAAGAATATCGTCGCTCATAACCCGAGCGGAGCCAACCAAACGGTCGCCCCTGTAGGCATGGAAATGAAAAACACTGTTTCCGGCCTCCAAAAGGACCTCTCCATCAGTGGCAGTTACGTCGGTATCCCGCCGATCAACATCACACGAAAAGAGAATCATGATAATTTATACACGTATTATTATAACATCATGATGCGCCTGGAAACAATGAAATGGACGGCATCAGAGGCGTCCATTCCAGTTACCAAGAGATATCGCAAGTCCCCGTGGCACAGCACCGGGTACTTTCCGCGCTGCCATCCGCGTGAAAGTCGGGCGCAATGGCTTTCTCGAACATTTCAGAAAGGCTTCGCGAATCGACTCCAGGCCGACCGGACTTTGCATTACGACGGTCCACAAGATGGTTCAATGCAGCGAGCGTCGGCCCATCTGGTTTCATGATGCCATCCACCGTCAGCTTGTTGGCTCTCTGGAATTTTTTTATCCCGTCGAATAGATCGTTGTCGGGAATCTCGGTAAAGCCCCACGACGGCGGTTTATAATAACCGAGTTTGTTGAGGGCGCGCTTGGTTGGCTCGATGTCATTGAGATCGACGTTGTAGGTTTCACCAATGACGTTTTTCAGTTTAATTGGTCCGAACATGGTTCGTCTCCTTCTGCACAGAGGTTGAATTCCTGCGTCATTTGAGGAGACAAATAAAAACGCTCCTCGAAACGACACACCAAACCCGTCACCGGAATTTACGTGAATCCGGCTATCAGGCTCAGCACGAATGTTCGGGAACGTTATCCGCAGCAGGTTATCCGGAATTTCCGGGCCCCGCGGGCGCTCTGAAGATCATGCCTGAGGAAGGCGCATAACCTCCCGCCGGCTCGTGGAGTTGCCCAACTAAGGGCTCCTGAAACCGACAACTCATATTATAGGATTTATTTCCGTTTTGTCAAGAATAAATTTCTCGCGAATTCATTGTCGGTCTGATGGGGGATTTGCTTCATCCTGAACACGGCACAAAGATGATGTCGGACCAAAATCGCTGACTTGAACCCAGGGCTCGAAACATCTCCGCACCTGCCGATGGGCCGTCGCAACCTGCTCAGTTCCCATCCACTGCCCAACGTCGCATGTGCTATTCATGTGCTAGCCAGGATATTTCCAGTGAAATCGACATCCATAACCAATTGAAAAACAAGCAACTCAGTTTTGCGAAGTTGCGAAAAACACCCTGACATGCGGACTCCGTTCCGCATGTCAACGCTCAATCTATCGCACTGAAAACAAATATAAAAATGGTGCCCAGGGGCGGAATCGAACCACCGACACGCGGATTTTCAATCCGCTGCTCTACCAACTGAGCTACCTGGGCGCCGAAGGTTTCGCGAAACGCCGAAACCGGCAAAACTCATGCCCCGGTTTGGTTGCTGCCAACAGATGACAACCGCGAGACACACCGGGCTTTTAAAAGAAATTCACCGGCCTGTCCAGTGCCCTTGCACTAGGTTTTTTCATAGATCGGCGAACTCTTCGTCGTCCAGTTCTGCCGCCTCCTCCGCCGGGATCCGGTAGTCCTCGTTCAACCAGCGCCCGAGATCAATATCAGCGCATCGTTTTGAACAAAACGGCCGGAACTCGGTCGTCGATGCCTTGGAGCAAATCGGACATTTGGTCTTTCTTAGGGGCACGACATTGGTCGGCTTCGGCGTAGTCATTTGCTATCCCCGCTCACCCCACGGACCTCAAACACATGCACGGCCTGACTGGCGATCCCTGTAACCTCAAGATTGCCGCCCAGTCGTTTTCGAGTCTCGGTTAACGCGTCTGCGTGCGCATTGGCCAACACGTCGCCGACACTGGGGTGCACTTCCAAGATATAACCGGGAGATGCATTACCGGCGGCTTCCGCGAGCACCCCACGAAGCGCGCTCAAGGCCACGGTTTCGGGGGATTTCTCAGGTTGCGCGGGGCCGCCACAGATCAACTCCTGTAGGCTCGCGCCTTGCCGGCGGCGCGTCATCTCCGCCAACCCCAATCGCGTGAAGCCAACAAGATGCGGATGGGCCGGGTCTTCGGCGAGCGCCGCCTGAAACGCGTCCGAGACCATCTGTTGATTTTCGCGGCGGCGCATTGAAACAAAATCCACCACCAACAGGCCGCTGAGATTGCGCAGCCTGATTTGCCGTGCGATCTCACCAGCGGCCTCTTTGTTGACCTCGGTGCCGGTTCGCTCGCGGCCGCCAAAATCTGCGCTTCCGGTGTTCACATCGATAGCGGTCAATGCCGGTGTTTCTGAAATAATCAGGCTGCCGCCGCACGGCAATGGGACGTTCGGATCCAACACCGCATCTATCCACTCCTCGACGCCTTCGGTCTCGAACAGTGGCGTCGGACCGGAATGGTGGCGCAACACTTCAACCAAGTCCGGCATTTCCGCCGTTGTAAAAGCCTGCATGCGGGCAAACAAGTCAGCATCGTCGACAACGATACCTTCCAACTCCGCACCGCCGTGCTCGCGCAACACCCGGAAGGCAGGCTCGACTTCACGGAAAACACACGTCGGTGCCTGGGCATCTTGCTTGGCAGCCGCCACCTCCACCCAACGCCCCCGCAAGCGCGCAGCTTCAGCTTCCAAATCCTCATCTTCGGCCTCGGCCGCCGCCGTACGTACGATAAAACCGCCACTCCCCGACGCCGACACCTGAGCCATCACCGCTTGCAACCGCTTGCGGTCTTCATCATTGCCGATGCGTCGCGAAATCGATACCCCACCACCTTCCGGCGTATGAACCAGATCACGGCCCGACAAACTGATCCGCATGGTCAGCTTGGCACCCTTGTCTTCCTCAGCATCGCGCTGCACCTCGACCATCACCGTATCACCTTCACTCAGGTAATCACCGATGCTGTCTTCTTCGTCTCCGGTGCCGTGCGGTCGCACCTCCGGCAATGCCAAGAAACCAGACCGTTCCTCGCCGATATCGACAAAGGCTGCCTGCAGCCCATGAATGACAGCCTCAACGCGGCCTAGATAAATATCACCAACTCGTGTTTCGGCCCCGGCGCGGTGTACCGTAAGCCCTGAGAGCGCACCATCCGCGACTTCTGCGATCCGCACCTCACCGGGCGTAGCTGAAATGAAAATGTGGTCGGTAGCCATGAGCTTCCCTATCGTTTTCTTATGTTATGCCGAGGCCGCTCAACAGGGCCAGTGTTTCATACAACGGCAGGCCAACGACGTTATCGTACGATCCGTTGATCTTTTTCACAAATCCGCCTGCATGACCCTGGATGGCATAGGCTCCAGCCTTGCCCCGCCACTCTTCAGTATCCAGGTATGCCGTAATCTCTGCTTCCGTCAGGCGCTTGAACTGCACTTGGGTGACCACCACTCGTTGACGATGTACGCCCCCAGGCGCGATCACACTAATACCGCCGAAAACGCGATGTCGTTGGCCTGACAGCAATTTGAGACAATTTTTCGCTTCCACAGCGTCGCCCGCTTTGTCGAGGACCCGTCGACCGCATGCCACGACAGTATCCGCCGCCAATACGGCAGCATCAGGAAATCGAGCAGCAACGGCCTCAGCTTTTTCCGCAGCCAGACGCGCCGCCAATTCTCGCGGCAACTCGGCTTTATACTGAGTTTCGTCGATGTCCGCTGGTGCCACCTCATCTGGCACAATGCCCACCTGCGCAAGCAGCGCCAATCGTCTCGGAGAAGCGGAAGCGAGAATCAATCGACCGGTCATGGACCGGCCTTGCTATTTGTAGCGGAAGGTGATGCGACCCTTGGTCAGGTCGTAGGGAGTCATTTCGACGTTTACCCGGTCACCGGCGAGCACGCGGATGCGGTGCTTGCGCATTTTTCCTGCCGTATGGGCAAGGATTTCATGATCATTGTCGAGTTTCACCCGGAACATCGCGTTCGGGAGAATCTCGGTGACCGTGCCCGTAAACTCTAGCGGCTCTTCTTTGGCCATGTCTCTCTCAAGGTCATTACAAAAATTGCCCGCAAAAGGCCCCCTAACATGCCGTCAAATCGGCTATGGTCAAGGCTTTTCAGCGGTTCGCGTAAATTTTCCCTTATGTATCGATGGCGCGAACGCGCGGAAACCGGTTTTCGATCTTCTCCATCAACTGATCGCGCACTTGGCGGTATGCGTTCAGGCGCTGCTCGCGGTTGTCCGGATCGATCACCGAAGGGTCGAACGTGTTCCAGAACTCAATCTCAACGGCCATCACCCGCGTCATCTCAACGGCTTTGTGTTGCGCTTCGGGCGATAGCGGAATGATCAGATCGAAGTACGAGTCTTCGAGGTCATCGAAAGTCTTCGCCTGATGGCCGGAGATATCGATACCGATTTCATCCATGACGGCAACGGAGAAGCCGTCGACATCCAGCGAGCGGACCCCAACCGAGTCCACATATATCCGGGTGCCGTGCAAAAACTTGAGAATCCCTTCGGCCATGGGCGAGCGAACCGAGTTCATGGAGCACGCGAACAGCACGGCGGATGGAAGATCGATCATGCCCTATCAGGCCCTGATGTGAAGCACGCAAACCAACGTGAACAAACGCCGCGCCGTCTGTTTGTCCATATCCACATTGTCCGCCATGCGTTCCATCAGGAGGTCCGCGCCTTCATTGTGAACGCCGCGCCGTGCCATATCGATTGCCTCGATCTGGGACGGAGTCTTGGTTTTAATAGCATCAAAATAGCTCTCACAGATCAGGAAATAGTCCTTCACGATCTTGCGGAACGTACTGCCGGGCAGCGTCAGACGCTTGATATCGCCCTCTTCCTCGTCGCGCACATCGAAAACCAGGCGATTGTCGGCAATACCGAGATGCAAGTTGTAAGGGCCCGGTTCTCCAGCAACCAAGGTGAACTCGTTCTCGTCCAGAAGGTCATATATGGCGACTTTGCGTTCGTGCTCGACCTGCGGGCTACGCCGGATCACTGATTTCTCATCAAGAGAGATTTTGGCAATTCGTTGGGTATCAGTCATCGCCAGCACCCTCACTGGCCGTCAGAGAGATTGAGCCGGATGGCAATGGAGAGGGCGTGCGCATCCAGCCCTTCGGCACGTGCGAGCGTCACCGCCGAAGGTCCCACGTTGCGAAGGCCCTCGGCGCTGCACTCGATCATGGATGTCCGCTTCATAAAGTCCAGCACCCCAAGCCCCGATGAAAACCGCGCCGAACGTGCTGTCGGCAATACGTGGTTGGGTCCGGCCAGATAGTCACCCAGCGCTTCCGGCACATAGCGACCGATGAAGATCGCACCGGCGTTGTTGACCCGCTCGGCCAGTTCCCGCGCGTTTTCGGACGCGATCTCCAAGTGTTCCGGCGCAATGCGGTCCACCAGGGGCAGGCCCGCATCGAGGTCCGGCACGGTGATGACAGCGCCATAGGTGCGCCAACTTTCTCCTGCCGTCTCCGTGCGCGCCAGCGTCTTCAGATGTCCCTCAACGGCGCCGACGACAGCGTCCGCGAAAGCGGCGTCGTCAGTTATCAAGATCGACTGCGCTGCCGTGTCGTGTTCGGCCTGGCTCAGCAAGTCCGCCGCAATCCAGGCCGGATCGTTATTTTTGTCAGCGAGCACCAAGATTTCCGACGGCCCGGCGATCATATCGATCCCCACGATGCCGAATACCTGACGCTTTGCCGCCGCCACATAAGCGTTGCCGGGACCGACGATTTTGTCCACGGGACGGATGGTATCGGTGCCGTAGGCGAGCGCGCCAACGGCCTGGGCGCCACCGATACGGTAAATCTCATCCACACCGGCAAGATCAGCCGCCGCCAAAACAAGCGGGTTGATCTCGCCGTCCGGCGTCGGCACCACCATAACCAATCGGCCAACGCCGGCCACCTTGGCCGGTAAGGCGTTCATTAGCACAGATGAAGGATAAGCCGCCGTGCCGCCCGGGACATAGAGGCCAGCGGCACCCACGGGCGTCCAGCGATATCCCAAACGCAAGCCCGCATCATCGGTGTAATCCAAATCATCGGGGAGCTGTTTCTCGTGGAAGGCCCGAATGCGCGCTGCCGCCACATCCAATGCACTCAGTGTGTCAGCAGCACAATCATCGCGTGCTCGGCCGATATCATCAGCAGAAAACCGCAACCCCGGCTCAGTTAAGTCAAACCGGTCGAATTTCTGGGTAAATTCCGCCAACGCGGCGTCACCGCGAGCGCGGACGCCATCCAGCACCTCAGAGACGACATCATTGACGTCGGCTTCGGTTTCGCGCTTGGCGCCCAGGAAATCCGTGAACCGCGTTTCGAATTCCGGATCGCCGAGATCAAGCCGCAAGGTCATCGAGCGCTCCTCGGAAACGTTCCAACCAGCCGTTGATTTCCGTCGGTCTGGTTTTCCAGGCCGTTCGGTTGATGGTCAGCCGCGATGTAATATCGCAAATTTTCTCGATTTCCGTCAGGCCATTGGCCTTCAGCGTCGCACCAGACGAAACCAGATCAACGATTCGCCGGCAAAGCCCCAGATTGGGCGCCAGTTCCATAGCACCGTTGAGCTTGATGCATTCCGCCTGCACACCACGCGCCTCGAAATGCTTCGCCGTCAGGTGTGGGTATTTGGTGGCGACACGCACTGAACTCCAAGTTCGAGGATCGTCGTCATCGACCATGTCCGTCGGTTCCGCCACGGAAAGCCGGCAATGTCCGACATCAAGGTCGAGCGGCGCATAGATATCGGGGTAGTCAAATTCCATCAGCACGTCATTGCCGGCGACCCCCAAATGGGCGGCACCGAAGGCAACGAACGTGGCCACATCGAAACTACGCACCCGGATGATATCTAAACCCGCAACATTGGTGGTGAACTTCAACTGACGGCAGGCCGGGTCATCGAACGCCGCTTCGGGTTCTATACCGGCACGACGCACCAACGGCATCACTTCCTTCAGGATTCGCCCTTTCGGCAGGGCCAGAACTAGATTATCGGTGGCACTCATGGTCGTTTTCTCCAATGCGCAGCATTCATAGTGAATCCGAGGGGGGGATTCAAACATCCCTTATGGAACCGCGTAGAGAATAAAGTTTTCAAACCACAAACCTCCGTACCACCTGGTCAGAGTTTTGACAGGTCTTGTTGCAACTTCCTTGCGCAAGGCGAGCCCTTTTGGGCCCATAACTGAAACAGCAAAATTCGGCACTTGATTGGCCACGGATTTGGGCACAAGAAAATAAAGCGGAACATCGCGCGGGAACCTCATTCCGCGTTCCTTTACATAAGACTGCAATCGACCAGCTGAATGTTCCCGCATATAAGATTCTAATGGCCGCAACTGTCGGGTCTGGGCGCGAATTCTGGGACTTAAGGCACGAACCGTGTACCACAACCTGTAATCCCATGCGAAAAACAAAGCATTGCCGGGTAACAGGAGCTGCAAATGGTTGACGAATCTATCCGTATTCCCTGCGTTAACAATTAGGCCGCGCCATGCGACAATCCGATTCGGCTGGACGATCCGTGAGAATTCATGAACGCCATGTATCGTCAATGCCAAGCCCAGAGCCGACCCTGCCAAGATGGCTTTGCGGCGATCTGAGTAGCGCAATCCTAGAATGACATATCTGATAGCCGAGACAGAAAACCATCCCGCACCGAGACAAAGAACGAGGACAGCATAAGTCCCTGTGCGGTCGTATTGGGTAAACCCGGGAAGAGTCAGTCCAACCAAGAAATGTACAATGATCAAGCTGATAGGCAGAGCAGCTCTTTCTCGCACGGCGAGCATAACGCAGCCACATATCCCCATAAGCAACCCGGCGGGCGAACCCATTTCGGCCATGGTTGACCACCATCGCGCCGCACGGTGCAGAAAGTCGCCTGCACTGTATCCTTCCTGTGTTAACACCCAAAGTAGACGGGACAGAACATCTTGATCCGTTTGAGCCGCCGGCTGCGCGACGGCAACAAGCGCGAAGAACGGAAGGGCACAAAGCAAACCGGCTAACCCGTACACGAAAACGGCGCGGCGTTTCACAAACGCCGATTGCCCGGGCATCAAGGCAATTGCCAACACTGTTGCCAGAGGTAACAGAAACACAACCGTATAGTGGCTGTAAAAAGCCACCGCCTGCGCGGCCATAACAATGGCGAGATCACGAAAGCCTGTACCGGAGGGCCCTTTTTCCCGCAATGCCCACAACCAGTTTTGCGTGCCGAGGATAGCAATCGCTAAACCCAGTAGTCCCGCGTTATGCACGCCTAAGGCGGAAAACACGTTGAGAAAGCCATTCCCAACGCCAAAAAGAAAGACTGCTGCGGACGTCAAAATCGCCCAATTTCGATCTACTGCGTCACCTCCCCTTGCTCCCGACAACGGCAACCAAGCCAAAACACCGATTGCCAAGGTGCCGGAAACAATACTGATCGCAATCTGGCCCTCCATGCCGACACCGAAAACCAGCGACCACAAAGCAAACCACACGAAACTGACCGTCACGAAGATATGGTCGTGTACGACGTAAATCCGACGCAACAAGACGTTCAGGGCGCTGCCTTCATCGGCTTTCAACGCTTGCACGAACGTGTCGCCTGTGTCCGCCAAGGGCAAAAACCGTTCGGACTCTAAAAAATCCTGAATCCATACGGCGAAAGACGCCTGATCCATACGCGGGTCGAGATCACCGAATTGCAAAAACCGAAGCGCTGACGTGACAACGACCGCTATCGCCAGAAGAAGGAACACAAACCGCCGTTGTTTCAGGTGCTCCATTTACAGTCCAATAGCCGCTATTCCGCCTGTCTGGAAATATCGGCACCGCAAGCGGCGAGTTTGTCCTCCACCCGCTCATAGCCGCGATCCAGATGATAGACCCGGTTGACGATGGTTTCGCCTTCCGCCGCGAGCCCAGCCAAAATCAGCGAGATTGAAGCGCGCAAATCGGTCGCCATCACCGGGGCACCGGATAACCGCTCGACGCCTCTTACAATGGCCGAAGAGCCGTGCACATTGATGTCCGCGCCCATACGGCAGAGCTCCGGCACGTGCATGAAGCGGTTCTCGAATATCGTCTCGGTGATCATCGAAGCGCCGTCGGCTACGGCCATCAGCGCCATGAACTGCGCCTGCATATCGGTGGGAAAGCCGGGAAACGGCTCGGTCATCAAGTCGACGCCCTTGAGCCGGCCACCCGTGCCGGCGACGCGGATACCGTCACTTGTCTCCTCCACGGTTACACCGGCCCGCACCAGGGTTTCCGTCGCGGTTTCAAGGAGATCCAATCGCGTGTTGCGAAGCACGATGTCGCCACCGGTAATCGCGGCCGCGACCGCGTAACTGCCGGTTTCGATACGGTCGGGCAGCACCTGATGTTGGGCACCATACAATGCGTCGCACCCTTGCACACGCAGCGTATCCGTTCCCGCACCCTCAATCTCGGCTCCCATGGCGATTAGGCAACGGGCCAGATCAGCGATCTCAGGTTCGCGCGCGGCGTTGCCGATGACCGTCTCGCCCTTGGCCAGCGACGCCGCCATCAACAGATTTTCCGTGCCACCAACGGTGACCATGGGAAAAATGACATGCGCGCCCGTGAGCCCGCCCGGCGCGCGGGCTTCGATATAACCCTCGGCAAGCTCGATCTCGGCACCCAGTTGCTCGAATGCCTGCAAATGCAAATCAACAGGACGCGTCCCGATGGCGCAGCCGCCGGGCAGCGACACTCGTGCTTTGCCAAAACGAGCCAACAACGGCCCCAGCACCAAAACCGAGGCGCGCATCTTTCGCACCACATCATAGGGCGCGGTGGTTTCAGTAACATGTTTAGCCGAGAGTTCCGCCGTGCGCCCGCCGTTCCCGTTATCGCCATTGAGCTTGATCTCAACGCCCAACCCCGTCAGCAGATCCGCCATGGAAGCGATGTCGGCGAGGCGCGGCAGGTTTTTCAAAATCAACGGCTCGTCGCTCAGCAACGATGCCGCCATCAACGGCAGGGCTGCATTTTTTGCGCCACTGATCTCGATCTCACCCCTTAAGGGAATGCCGCCGCGTATGTGTATTCGATCCATGAAACTCGGTTACCTCCGCTCAATGTCCGCTTGTAGTGAACCTTTGCCGTGCAAACAAGCGCACCCGTCGGTATGGCACTGAAATATAACCAAATGAAGGCAATCAATCGGATGTGGGTTCGATCTCCGTCTCCACTGAGTCAGGAGGCGTATCGACGGTTTGGTCGCGGCGCGCACGCAATTGCTCCTTGCGGCGGTTCAAGTTGGCTCGTAGTGCATTGGCCAAGCGCTCCTGCCGCCCATTTCGAACGGCAGTCTTGTTTGTTTCCGATTGCGTTTTTTCGCCCACGATCACTCATCCAGCCCTTATTGAACCCACCTATCCTGAGCGGTCGCGAGGAACCGGTCAAGAAGACGCCTCCATGCTTGCACGCCGCCAAGCGGTGTGGCATCTTGCGCGCGCTTTGCAAGGGGCCGCGGTAGCTCAGGGGTAGAGCACGCCCTTGGTAAGGGCGGGGTCGGAGGTTCAATTCCTCTCCGCGGCACCATTTCCCCTCCAGATTGACCGATCTCACGTGAGCGCCAATCCGACAAATTCAATCCCAGCACCCATTGAGACCGGCCATGCCGATCTCGGCGATCATCGTTTGGAGTTCGTCCGCTTCGCCCGCACCCGCGCCGATGCTCCAAGCTTGATCCTGTTGCATGAGGGTCTGGGCTCGGTCGCCATGTGGCGCGAGTTTCCGGCCAGGCTGGCGGCTGCCAGCGGCGCCGAGATATTCGTCTACTCCAGGCGCGGGTACGGCACGTCCTCGCCGCGCGCGGCATCCTACAATGTCGATTACATGCACATTGAGGCCCGCGAAACGCTGCCCCAATTGTTCGACTTCTGGGGGCTTGATGCACCGGTGCTGGTCGGCCACAGCGATGGCGCTTCGATCGCCCTGATCCATGCCGCTGAAGACAATACCCCCGTGCATGCCGTCTGCGTCATGGCGCCGCACATCATGGTCGAGCCGATCTCCATCCAATCGATCGAGTTCGCGCGCGACCAGTTCCGCACGACTGACTTGGCGGAAAAGCTGGGTCGTTACCATGACGCCCCTGAACACGCCTTTCGCGGATGGAACGATATTTGGCTGCACCCGGATTTCCTGAAATGGGATATCCGCCCGCTGCTTCCGGCGATCCGTTGCCCGGTGATGGCCATTCAGGGCGAGGACGACCCCTACGGCACCATGGCGCAGATCGACGGCATTGAGGCCGCCAGCGGCGGCACAGTGGAACTGGTGAAATTGTCCGGTTGCGGCCATTCGCCGCATCGTGAGGCCCCTGATGAGGCGCTACGCGCGCTCACGGCATTTGTTGAAAAGGTTGGCCAATGACCGAGCGGTACATAGAAGATTATACCGAAGGCGAAGTGATCATCACCGGGTCGTTCACACTCGGCCGAGATGACCTTTTGCAGTTCGCCAACTTCTACGACCCACAGCCCATGCATATCGATGAAACGTTCGCCGCCTCGGACGGCCCTTTCCATGATGTTATCGCCAGCGGCTTCCAGACACTCGCTATCGCCTTCAAGTTATTCGCTGAAATGGGATATTTCGAGGGCGACGTGGCCCTCGGCGGCCCCGGCATGGACAACCTGCGCTGGCTGTCACCGGTTTTCGCCGGCGACACCTTGACCAATCACGTGACCATTGTCGAGGCGCGGCGATCACGCTCCAAGCCCGACCGCGGCATCCTCGGCCTGGGCCATGATCTGCGCAATCAACACGGCGACAGCGTGCTCACCTGCATCACGGCATCGACGATCAGGTGCAGGGATATGCCGTCCTAAACACCCAGATGTTGGTGCAGCAGTTCAGGCTGCGCCGCCAGCGCCGCGCTATCACCTGAGAACACCACCTCGCCTTTGACCACAATCAGGTGCTGATCGGCCAGAGCCATCAGTTTATTGACGTTCTTGTCGACGATGATCGTTGCCATGCCCTCGCCCTTGATCGCCTCGATCACCGACCATATTTCATCACGGATCAAAGGTGCCAAACCTTCCGTAACCTCATCAAGCAAAAGCGCTTCCGGGTTGGTCATCAGCGCGCGGCCGATAGTCAGCATTTGTTGCTCACCGCCCGACAAATGGTTGCCCCAGTGGCTGAGCCGTTCGGCCAGACGCGGGAACAACTCGAGCACGCGCTCCAAGGTCCAGTTCTTGGTTCCGCTAGGCCCCGACCGGGCTGCGATCAGCAGGTTTTCGCGTACTGTCAGGTTGGGAAATATTTCACGCCCCTCCGGCACGTAGGCAATGCCGGAATAAGCCACCGCATTGGGCGCGATGCCGTTGGCGAATACGCCTTTGATGGTGACCGCGCCGCTGCGCGGCTCGACCAACCCCATGATGGTTTTCAGCGTCGTCGTCTTGCCCATGCCGTTGCGCCCCATCAGGCTCATGCACGAACCCGCGGGGAGCCGCAAACTCATGCCATGCAGGACATGGCTGGCACCATAGTAGGCGTGAACATCTTCAAGAACGATCACGTCATTTCCGCTCACGATGAAGTCTCCATTTCCAACTCATCGCCCAGATAGGCTTGGCGCACCTTGTCGCTGCCCCGTATTTGCGCCGGCGAGCCCGATTCCAGCATCTCGCCATTGACCATGACGGTCAGCCGGTCAGCGATGGAGAACACCGCATCCATGTCATGTTCAATCAGCACGATGGCATGGTCCGGGGCGAGGCGCCGGATCAAATCAATAACCGCAAGTGATTCGTTGGGGCCCAAACCGGCCAGCGGTTCATCGAGCAGCAAGACTTCGGGCTCCAGCGCCAGCAACATGGCGATTTCCAATTGCCGCTGCTCGCCATAACTCATGGCCTGGGCCGGCGCGTCAGCCTGGTCGCCCAGACCGGTCATTTCCAGTGCTTCTAGCGTATTCTCAGCGGTGTCCTTGTCACGGCCCGACGGCTTGAAAAAGCGCATCGCCGTCTCGCGCCGCGAGCGCGCCGCGAGCCAGCAATTTTCACGACAGGTGAACTCGGGGAAAATATTAGTAATCTGATAGCTGCGCCCGATTCCTCGCCGCGCAACCCGGTGCGCCGGCAGACTGGTAATATCCTCGCCGCGATGAAACACCTGCCCGGCACTGGGCAACAGATCACCCGAAAGCAGGTTAATCATGGTGGTTTTACCCGCGCCATTGGGGCCGATAATGGCGTGCACTTCACCCATATCAACGCTCAGGTCCAGGTTATGGACAGCCCGCAAACCGCCAAAACTGATCGACAGGCCTTTGGTGGAAAGGATCGGGCCGGTCATTCTCCGCTCCCTTTCCGCTTGGTCGTCAGGCGCATCAGCAACCCACCGATACCATTACTCAAGAACAACACGACAAGTATGATGAAACCACCCAGCATGATTTGCCAATGCACCGCCAAAGCGCCGAAAATATGCCGATCACGCAGCAGTTCCTCCACCCCCAAAAGCGTGAACGCGCCCAGCACGGGGCCAAACAATGTCCCGATCCCGCCCAGGATAACCATCACCAGCGCTAGACCTGACTCGCGCCAGCTCAACAACTCCGGGGGCACGAAACCATCGATGCAGGCAAACAGAAAACCGGCATACCCACCCAACACACCCGCGATTATGAATGCCACCCACTTGTACAGGTAGGTGTTGTAGCCGAGTGCGCGCATGCGGTGCTCGTTGACTTTGATCCCCTGGATCACCTGCCCGAACGGCGAGCGCAGGATCATCACCAACAGCGCATAAAGCGCGACCATACTGCCCAGGCTGAACAGATAGAGCGTCGTACGCTTGCCCAAATCGAACAGCACCATATCGCCCAACGCCAAGGCTGGCTTGAAGAAGATAAAGGCACCGTCGGAGCCACCGGCGATATCGGAATCGTGGAAATAGAAAAATACCATCTGCGCGAATGCCAGCGTCACCATAATGAAATAAATGCCGCGCGTGCGTACGCTGAGCGCACCGATCACCGCCGCCAGCACGCCGGCGACGCCGATGCAGACCGGCAGCGCCCAAAGCAGGTTGGCCGCCGCATCTTCCGGCGAGATCAGGTGCAACATATATCCTGCCGTGCCGAAAAACGCCGCATGTCCGAAGCTGACAAGGCCGGTGTAGCCGACAATGAAATCGAGGCTCATGGCGAAGATGCCGAGCGCGATCATGCGGGTGACCAGCTTGATCCAGTACTTGTCGCCGCTGAGCGGCACAAAGGCCAAGGCCAGGACGAAAACCGCCAGCGCCAGCAACACGTTTTTTCCGGGCAGTACGGTCATCCGTCCCTCCCGAACAGGCCGGCCGGACGCCACAGCAAGATCGCCGCCATCAAACCGTAAATCGCCACACTGGCGAGGTCGGGCAGGAACACCTGGCCGTAAACATCGGCCAGGCCGATGGCGAGTGCGCCGATAAATGCGCCTCGGATCGATCCGATGCCGCCGATAACGACCACAACGAACGATACAATCAGGATTTGTTCACCCATGCCGGGGTAGACGGTCTCGACGGGTGCGGCGAGCATGCCGGCGACGCTGGCCAACGTGACACCGATGGCGAACACCACCGAATAGAGCAAACGGATGTTGATACCCAGGGCCTCGACCATTTGTCGATTGCTGGCGCCGGCCCGGATGCGCATGCCGAGCCTCGTATGCCCGATCACCACATACATGGCGCCCGCAAGCACCAAACAGACACCGGATAAAAACAGCCTGTAAACCGGGTAGCTCAGCGTATCCGATAGCGGAATCGAGAAACTCAAAACCTCGGGGATCGGCACGCTGAGCGGGTCACCGCCCCAGACAATCTGCTGCAACTCGTTGAAAATCAGAATCAAACCGAATGTCAGCAACACCTGCTGCAGGTGGTCGCGATGGTAAAGATGAATAATGAACATGCGCTCGACCACAAGACCAAGCACGATGGTCAGCGGAATACCCAAAAGAATAGCCAAAGGCAGGCTGCCGGTCATCTGCGTCAGGGAATAGGCCAGATAGGCGCCGATCATATAGAACGAGCCGTGCGCCAAATTGATAACGCCCATGATACCGAAAACGATACTCAATCCGCTGGCAATCAAAAACAACAGCAGACCGTACTGTAAACCGTTCAAGGTTTGAATTAGGAAAAACAAGCCGTCCACAGGCGATGCTCGCTCAGATCAAGAATTGGAAACCGTGGGTCGTGAAGCACGATGGATCATAAAAGAAACGGCCACGGGCGCAATATGCCCGTGGCCGCGTATCTTTTCTCAGGCCACTACGCTTACGCGCTGCAACCCCTGGCCGGATCGGCGAGGTTTTCCATGGCCACGCGAACGAGTTCGTTCCTGCCATTGCGGACCTGGCGCAAGTAGAAGTTCTGTACCGGGTTATGGGCCGATGACAGCACCCATTGTCCACGCGGTGAATCGATAACCGCACCCTCCATGGCTGCAACCATGGCTTTTTGTGCCGCGACATCGCCCTGCACTGCGTCAACACCGGCTTTGATCAACTGCCCGGCATCAAAGCCCTGCACACCGTAAACATCGGCTTCCTTGCCATAGGCCTTCTTGTAGGCGGCACGGTAGGCTCGGTTGGCCGGGTTATCGAGGCCATCAGCGTAATGCAGCGTGGTACGGAGACCTTCCGCAGCCGCACCTTGTGCCTTGGCGACACCTTCGGTCAGGAAGCCCGGACCGACCAGTTCGATTTTGCCCTTCAGGCCTGCGGCCGCCCAATCCTTGACGAACTTAACGGCACCACCGCCAGCGAAGAACGCGTAAACCGCGTCAGGCTTGATCGAGGCGATCTCAGTCAAGGCGGCCTGGAATTCCACTTTCGGGAACGGTACGGCAATCTCCTTGATCACGTTGCCGCCGCCGGCGACGAACGAATCCTTGAAGCCGCCCGCCGACTGCTTGCCGGCGCCGTAGCCCCAATAGCAAAGCACGACGTTCTTTTTGCCTTCTTCCAGCAACACCTTGCCCATGGGATGGCCGGGCTGCCAGTTGGAGAACGAGGTGCGG
Source organism: Rhodospirillaceae bacterium (assembly GCA_016845145.1). GTDB lineage: Bacteria > Pseudomonadota > Alphaproteobacteria > Rhodospirillales > Casp-alpha2 > TMED8. The sequence continues at coordinate 78,536 of JAERTE010000148.1, read as the reverse complement.
AAAGTGTTGGGCGAACACAACGGCCCGGTCACCTGATTGGCGCCGGCGTTGGGGATCACCGTCATAGTGCCTTCTTCGCGCGCGATTTTGGCCATGGCCATGGCAACACCGGAGTGCACCGGCCCGACGATGAAGTCGACCTTTTCCTGGTTGATCAGCTTGTTGGTCAACTCCGCCGCTTTCGGTGGTTTGGCTTCACTGTCGACCTTGATCAGCTCAATGCCGCGCCCGCCGAGCTTGCCGCCCGCCTGCGCCAAGGCCAATTCGAAGGAATTGGTGATGGATTGGCCGAGCCACGTGTAGGTGCCCGAATACGGAAGCAGTGTCCCGATTTTGATTTTCGATTGTGCGCCGATAGCAAACTTTGTCGGAAACGCCGAACCCGCCGCCATGACACCAGCACCTGCGCCAATCAGGCCCAGTGCTGAACGCCGTGAGAGTCCCTTGTTTTGATCTTTCTTACCCATGAAACGTATCTCCCATTTCGTCGAGGGACTCGCGCCCGTTTTTGGTGCGCCGGCCCAAGGTTATTGTTCAAGCCCAGGATATACTCCCCGGATGCCCTGTGGCTAGAGTGTTGCACAGATTTCATTACCTCTTCAATTAATTATATCGCAAATATGTACGATTATACCTTTTTATTGAGTCAAAAACCGCCGCCCGCATTTCATCGGGCGGCGGTCATTGTAAAACCGGCAATTGAATCAGCGTTGGTTAGCTGTCCTCGTCGTAACCTTCTGGCAATTCGTGTGCGACACCCTTATGGCAATCGATACAGGTCTGGCCCTTGCTCAACGCTTTTTCGTGGCGTTTCTGGGAGCGCCGTTCCTGTTTGGTCAGGTCCATGAATTCGAAACTGTGGCAGTTGCGACATTCACGCGAATCCGTTTCCTTCATCGCGGCCCAGACGTTCTTGGCCAGTTGCAGGCGCTTCTCCTCGAACTTCTCTTCCGTATCGATGGAGCCGAGCGCTTTGTGATAGAGCTCGTTGGAGGCCTGAATTTTGCGCTTAACCTTATAGATCCACTCTTTCGGTACGTGGCAATCCGGGCAAGTGGCGCGAACGCCGGTGCGGTTGTTGTAGTGGACCGTCTCCTTGTATTCCTCAAAGACGAAATCCCGCATTTCATGGCAGCTGATGCAGAACTCTTCTGTATTGGTCAGTTCCATCGCCCAGTTGAAGCTGCCCCAACCGCCGACACCGAGTACGATGCCGATGGCCAGCAGCGCGCCCAAGGACTTACCGCTCGGGCGCCGAAGCGCCCCCAACCAGCCGCCTTGCTGGTTTCCTGATCCTTCGCTCATGACTGTTCCCCTTCCACCGGCGTACCGGCCTCATGTATTGTCACTACCCCGGCGACACTTGCCGCCGGGGGTCGCCCTTAAAGATAGCCGTTTAGTTGGTGCCTTTGAAAGTATTGGCAACCAACGGCTTGGCATCTGCCTGCGGCACGTGGCACTGCATGCAGAAATAACGGCCCATATTGATCTTTTTCATTTCCTTACCGTCGGCGTCCATGTAGTGGCTCTTGCCGACCATGGGCGATTCCTCTTCCTTGTAATTGGCCTTGTCGTGGCACTTGAGGCAACGGTTGGCTTTCAGGTTGACCCGGTACTTGGCCACCTTATGGGGGACCAGCGGCGGTTGAGTCTTGAAGTTGCGATCGAACTTGTCCTGATCGAGCTTCAACTTGGGCGCGCGCGGTGGCGACTTCTGTTCCGACAGCGCCAGCTTGCCGCGTAGCGACTGGGCACTCTCCGCTGACGCCAGCGTGGGCACCAACGCCGTGGCCAAAACCAGGGCCAAACCGACGGTCATTGAGACAATCATTCGTTTCATGGCTAAACCTCCTAATGGAAATTGGCTATACATTCGTTTCATCCTTTCTACCGGTTCCCCGTCCTAGGCCGCGTCTTGCAGCTTCGGCGGTTCAGCCGGCTTTTCGTTGGCTTGCACGCTTGCATCGAAGCGCGATCCGAATTGAAAAACATCGGGCGCGCAGACATCGATGCAGCGCCCACAATTGGTGCAGTTGATGGCGTCGATCACCGGTCCGACGCCCTTGTCGGCACCGCGTAGCGCCGGTGTAATGACTTGGTTTTCGGGGCACACGGCGAAGCAATCCATGCAGTTGTTGCACGCATCGCGCTTGGCGGCGCGCACCCGCAGTACGCTGACGCGACCCAGCAGGCTATAGAACGCCCCCACCGGGCAGAGATGCGAGCACCAGCCGCGTTCCGAGACGAAAAGATCAAAAAGAAACACAGCCAACGCCAGCATCCAGGCCGCGCCGACGCCGAACACAATCGCGCGGTAAACGGCGGAAACCGGATTGACCAGTTCCCAAACAATAACCCCAGCCACGGCCGAACCGGCGAGTGTCGCGGCCAACAACCAATACCGTGCACCGCGGCTGAACTTAAGCCCGCCGGTTAACCCCAACCGATGACGAAGCCAATGCGCCGCGTCGGTGATGATATTGACCGGGCACACCCACGAGCAATACATGCGTCCGCCGATCAACATATAGGCAACAAGTACGATGGCCGCACCGATCAGGGCATCGGTTTCCAGCGCATGGCCGGCGAACCACGATTGCAATTGCACATACGGGTCGCTGAGCGGCAGGACGTCGAGGGTCAGGCTGGAGGTGATATTGCCTTTCACCAGCCAGAAACCCGTGATCGGCCCCACCAGGAATGCGCCTAAGAAACCAAGCTGCGCCATACGGCGAAGAAGCAGCCACTTGTGCGCGGCCAGCCAGCCTTTGGTCAAAACAGCGTCCTTGCCTGGGTTTATCTTGGCGGTCATGGTTTACCACTCCCGCTAATTGGGCCGGGCAATCGATCAGGTAAATCGATGATGCCCTTGACCAGGGCCTCACCCTTGGCTTCCTTTTCGCGCCAGCCGATGCGGTAATGCTTGCCCAGGCTGCCCTTGGCGAGATGGCCCGGGAATACCTTGATCGCGGCTTCCTCAAGCACGCACGAACGCTCACACTTGCCGCACCCGGTGCAGTGTTCGGAATGCACGGTCGGGATGAACCGCGCGTGCTTTCCGGTGCGCAAATTGGCCTCGCGCTCCAGCGTGATCGCTTTGTCGATCACCGGGCAAACCCGGTAACAAACGTCGCATCTGAGGCCTAGAAAATTGAGACAGGTTTCTTGGTCGATGAGCACCGCCAACCCCATACGTGCGTCGTCGATGTTGCTTAGGCGCTTGTCCAGCGCGCCGGTCGGACAGGCCTGCACGCAAGGCACGTCGTCGCACATCTCGCACGGATAGTCGCGGGCGACGAAATAAGGCGTGCCGACGGGTACGTCTTCGCCCAACTCGGCGAGTTTCAACGTCGGATAGGGGCAATCGTTGACGCACAAGCCACACCGCACGCACGCGCCCAGAAAATCTTCTTCGCTACCCGCGCCGGGTGGGCGGATGGCTGTCGCGGGCAAGGCCTTGGCCTGCTGGGCCAGATATACGAGCCCCAACCCCGCGATACCGACACCACACGCCGTCCGCGCTGCGTCGGCAAGAAACCGGCGGCGATCGATCGGGCGTTTTTGACGGGTCGGTTGGTTGGTCACTGAAAACAAATCCTTCATAAGTCGGCCCCGTCCGGGACCGGTGCGTTTGCACCGGCCCCGGATACGGTTCCGTCAGGTCACGCCTTTACCACTTTGCATGCGCACTTTTTGAAATCCGTCTCTTTCGAGAGCGGGTCCGTGGCATCCAGGGTCAGCTTGTTGACAAGCTGCGAGGCGTCGAACCAAGGCATGAACACCAGACCTTCCGGCGGCTTGTTGCGGCCACGGGTCTCGACACGGGTCAACAATTCGCCGCGCCGGGTCTGCACCTTGACCTCCATGCCTCGCTTGAAGCCGCGCTTCTTGGCGTCTTTCGGGTGCATGTAGATCTTGGCGTTCGGGTAAGCCCGATAGAGTTCCGGCACACGCCGGGTCATGGTGCCTGAGTGCCAGTGCTCAAGCACACGGCCCGTCGACAGCCACAAGTCGTACTCTTTGTCCGGGCTTTCAGCCGCCGGCTCATAAGGCGCAAAGATGATGTTCGCCTTGCCGTCTGGCTTGCCGTAGAACTTGACCCCCTCGCCTTTCTTGACGTGCGGATCGTAGCCTTCGCGGAAGCGCCACAGCGTTTCCTTGCCGTCGATAACCGGCCACCTGAGGCCACGGGCCTTGTGGTAGACATCGAATTCGGCCATTTCGTGGCCCGGCTTCGGCCCTTCATACTGGAAGCGACGGTATTCTTCGTAGATACCCTTTTGCAGATAGAAGCCGAAGTCCTTCGATTCCGAGTTGTTGTAGACGTTACCGGCTTGGTCTTTGACGTCTTCGACCGGGAATTTGTTCACCTGGCCGTTGGCATAGAGCACCTCGTAGAGGGATTTGTCCGCCGCGTAGCCGCTCTTTTCGATGACGGCTTTCGGCCAGACGTCGGCCAATGTGAAGCGTTTCGAGAACTCGATCACTTGCCAAATGTCGGACTTCGATTCGCCCGGTGCATCGACCTGCTGACGCCAGAACTGGGTACGGCGCTCGGCGTTGCCGTAGGCCCCTTCTTTCTCCATCCACATGGCCGTGGGCAATACCAGATCGGCGGCCTGGGCGGTGACGGTGAAGTAGGGGTCTGACACCACGATGAAGTTCTTCGGATTGCGATACCCAGGCAGACCTTCCTCGTTCATGTTGGGCGCGGCCTGCATGTTGTTGGTGCATTGCACCCAGTAGGCATTGAGCTTGCCGTCCTTCAACATGCGGTGTTGCAGCACCGCGTGATAGCCGGGCTTACCGGGAATCACCCCTTCCGGGATATTCCAGATCTTCTGTGCCGCGGCGCGGTGTTTCGGGTTCATCACCACCAGATCGGCCGGCAAGCGATGTGCGAACGTGCCAACTTCACGCGCCGTGCCGCAAGCCGACGGCTGACCGGTGAGCGAGAACGGGCTGTTGCCGGGCTCTGCGATTTTGCCCGTCAACAAGTGCACGTTGTAGAGCAAACCGTTGACCCACACACCGCGGGTATGCTGGTTGAAGCCCATGGTCCAGTAGGACGCGATTTTCTTGTTCGGGTCCGCATAGAGCTTGGCCAGTTTCAGCAGCTTGTCCTTGGGCACGCCCGACAGCTCGGCGGTATAGTCCAGCGTATACTTAGATACCGACTTGGCATATTCCTCGAAGCTGATCTTGGTGAGCTTGCCGCCCTTGCCTTTCTTGGCTTTTTCCAGCGGGTGATCGGGACGCAGGCCATAACCGATGTCGGTCACCGTCTTGGTGAAGTTCACGTGCTTGAAGAACTCTTTCTTGTAGGCCTTGTTCTCGATGATGTAGTTGGCAATGTAGTTGAGAATCGCCAGATCGGTCTGCGGCGTGAACACCATGCCGTTGTCGGCAAGTTCGAAACAGCGATGTTCGAAGGTCGACAGCACATGCACCTCCGAGCCCTTCTTGGTCAGGCGCGTGTTGGTCAGGCGCGACCACAGGATCGGATGCATCTCGGCCATGTTGGCGCCCCACAGCACGAAAGCGTCCGCGTGCTCCAGATCGTCATAACAGCCCATGGGCTCATCGATACCGAAGGCGCGCATGAACGCACCCACCGCCGACGCCATGCAGTGGCGCGCGTTGGGGTCGATGTTGTTGGAACGCAGCCCCGCCTTCATGAACTTGGCGGCGGCGTAGCCTTCCCACACGGTCCATTGGCCAGAGCCGAACATGCCGACCTTCGTCGCGCCCTTCGGCGCTTCGGGGTCGATGGCGGCTTTCCATTTCTCGGCCATGATGTCGAAAGCCTGATCCCAGCTGATCTCAGAGAATTCTTCGGAATTCTTGTCGAACTGGCCACCTTTGCCACGCAGCAGCGGTTTTTGCAGGCGGTCCTTGCCGTACATAATCTTCGACAGGAAGTAACCCTTGATGCAGTTGAGGCCCTTGTTCACGGGCGCATCGGGGTCACCTTGGGTGGCGACCACGCGGCCCTCCTTGGTGCCGACCAGCACCCCGCAGCCGGTGCCGCAAAAGCGGCATACGCCTTTGTCCCAGCGGATGCCGTCATCGGCGGCTTCGGCGTCGCCGACGGCGGGTAGGGCCATGCCGGCAGCGGCGGCTGTCGCCGCGACGGCGTTGGTTTTCATAAAATCGCGTCTGTTCATTTTCATGGCTTTTACCTTTCGGTCCGGAAACTGAATCTATTATGCGGTTTCAAATTGGTGATAAACGAGTGACGCGGACAGCACGCCCGCGACTTGGTGAATGGCCAGTAAGGATTCACTGGCGCGTGATTGATCGGTATCCTCGACGGTGACGACGATATTGCCATCGTCCGTATGGTCGTGGATTTCGACGCCGGGAAGTTCGGCTAACCCGGCCTCGACGGCGGCAATGTTCTCAGCGCGTGCGTTCACGAGAACACCGCAAACATTGAAATCGACATGTTCGACTTGCCCCATCCTAGTTGCTCCCTGGTTGCGGTTTAAGATCGATCGCTTCGCTCGGACACGGAGCGACGCAGGCGCCGCATCCGTTGCAATCGGCGATAGTAATGGCTGGCTTGCCCGCGGCGGAAAACTGGGCCCCCGTCACGGGAAACGAAATGGCATTGGATGCACACTTGCCTTCGCAGACTCGGCACGTAACGCCCTGCGCCGACATGCAATCCGCCGTGACGGTGATGGAAACCTGCCACGGCGCGCCCTCGCGCGGACCAAATGCGCCGGAACGGCATACATCGGCGCACTCGCCGCAGAATGTGCATTCCCCGAAGGCGAAGGTGACGAGCGGAAACCCGCCGGCCCCGGTCTCGATGATGCCCTCCGGACAAACATCAACACAGTCGTCGCAGCGTTCGCAAAGATCGGTGAACGATAACTCCGGTAGCGCCCAAGGCGGGCGGACCGCATCTTTGTTACCGAAGAGATTACCTCTGAGGAGTGATGTCCTGGAAACGTCGGTGGCCACTGTCGTGCCCTTCTAGAATCTGGATGCTGTGATTTTACTCATTTACGCAGATTATGAATTGATCTAGCTCACGTGATTGATGTGGATCAAATTCAGTTAAAAATAGTTCCAAAATCGATGATATCGGCAGCAAGGATCGGGTGGTTTCGTGCACGCCCCCGCGCTACCATGGCTTCATGAAAACACATGAATTCACACAGGGTCGTGACTACGATCGCATCGCCGATGCCATTCACTATTTGGTGGCACACAGAGAAGAACAGCCGGAACTGGCCGAGGTCGCTGGCATCACTGGGCTGGCGCCGCACCACTTCCAGCGCCTGTTCACCCGTTGGGCTGGGGTCAGTCCCAAGAAGTTCCTGCAATACATGACGCTCGGCGACGCCAAATCGCGGCTTGCGGGCTCCGCCAGCGTTCTCGACGCGGCACTTGATTCGGGGCTATCGGGGCCCGGACGCCTGCACGACCTGTTCGTCACCATCAACGCCGCCACGCCGGGGGATTTCAAGGCGCGGGGCGCGGGCCTTCAGTTCCGTTATGGCTATCACCCGAGCCCCTTCGGTGAATGCATGATCACCACAACCGAGCGCGGCGTTGCCGGCGTTTCGTTCGTCGGCAGCAAAGACCGTGCTCAATTGCTGAGCGAACAGCAATTCGGCTGGGAACGCGCCGAATGGACCCGCGATCAAGATGCAACCGCCAAGGTCATGCCGATGATATTTCCCGTGGACCGGCCGGCAGATACCGAGAGTTCTCCGCTTCCCGTCTTCTTGCGAGGCACACAGTTCCAACTTCTGGTCTGGGAGGCGCTGTTGAAAATTCCGCCAGGCGCACTGGTCAGCTACGGCCAGTTGGCGAATCACCTGGGGCGGCCTGACAGCGCGCGGGCCGTCGGCACGGCTTGCGGCGCCAACAGAGTGGGGCTGCTGATTCCGTGTCACCGGGTCATCCGCGACACCGGCGTGATCACCGGCTACCGCTGGGGCCCGGAAAAGAAGCGTGCGATTCTGGCATGGGAAGCCGCCAAGGAGACGGTAAGAGCGGCTTAATGCGCTGGATGGCTCTGGGCGAGATGTTCCAATTTCGTCCTCCTGCTTCTGCGCCACTTGCGTCATTGTTTCGAGCGAAGATCGCCCGCACCGTGCAACCTATTTTTCCTTCGTTTCGGAAGGGAAGGTCAAAATCACCGTTGTCCCTTCTTTCAGTTCGCTTTCGATATCAAGCCGCCCGCCATGGAGTTCCGTCAGTTTTTTTGCCAAAGGCAGTCCGAGACCTGTTCCTTCATGGGCGATTTCCGCATTGGCCCGCGCCTGCCCGAAGGGTTCAAGCACAAGTGGAATATCGTGCTTCGCGATGCCGATGCCGGTATCCTTGACCTTAATAACCGTCGCTCCATCCGGGCTTCGCGCCGACAAGACCTGAATATCTCCATTTCCCGACGTGTACTTAATTGCATTTGAAAGAAGATTGAACATGATCTGTTTGAAAATGCGCTCATCTGCATGGAGGTACTCGGTATCGCGCGATAAATGGACGTGAAAGCGCCGGGAATTTTCATCTCCCTTGTAACCAAACACTTTGATGCATTCGTCTATGGCTTCCCCAAGCGGAAACTTTATCGGATCAAAATCGATTTTCTCCGCTTCCACCTTCGACAGGTCCAGCAAATCATTGACGATAGAAACGACGTGCTCCCCGGAACGCTGAATATCGACGGCATACTCCCGGTATCTCTGAATACTGTGTCTTCCGAGCGCTTCATTCGCCATCATTTGGGCAAATCCGATGATCGCGTTTAAAGGCGTACGGAGTTCATGGCTCATATGAGCGAGAAAATCGCTCTTTGCGCGGTTTGCTTTCTCGGCGGCAACCTGTGCCGTCCGCAACTCGCTAACCAGCGGCTCGCCGAAGCGGAAAAACAAAATCATCCCAAAACCGATGATCAGAAACGAAACGCCGCCGGTAACAAAAAATGCGCTGACGAAATTGGAGCGAACCTCTTCCATGTCTATCTTCGCGACAATCCCCAGGTTCAATTCCTTCACCGGTTCGTATGCTGCCAATACCACCGTATTACGATAATCGAGGCCGATAACCGTGCCAGTCTTGCCAGATAGGGCTCGCCGCATCGGTTCCGCCTTTTTCCCCTGAAACGGCACGGGCAGAGGTTCTTTCAGATCATGATGGCGATGGCTAAGGATAAAGACGATATGGTCGCCATCGCGCTTCGCCAGGGTGAATTCGCCACTGTCACCAAACCCGCTGAACTTTTCATGGGCGTCCACGATCTGGGCGATTGTCGCCGCCATGGCGCCACCCGGATAGTCCTTGGAATAAGCCTTGTCGAAACGCGCAACGGCCTCAATCATACGTGCGCGACTTTTTGCAATCTCGATGAGCCGGCCTTTCTGAGCATCAAGCGCCGTCGTGTAAAGGAGCCAGATCGCCGTGAGCGCAACAGTTGTAGCAACCACTGCCATGACCCCGGCGAGAATAAGAATTCGTTTGTAATCTCCTAACACTCGCAACTTCAAAGCCCTGCGTATTTTTTCAATCCACACCATTATGGAAGGATCGAAAGAAATAAACATGATTTATATCATTATGTCTTTTGATATATTTTTCTTGTCAAATTTCCGCCCTCATGATCTGTGATCTCCGCCTGCTCTGGTATTGATGGTGTCAATGTCTTGAGCGCGACACTCGGCATTGGGCAGGAATCACCCCGCCGTGACCAAGCGGTAACCGATGTCGTACTCATCCAAATCGATCAGTTCGGAATACTGCCGCGCCCATGCACCTGATTCGAGGTCGTGCTCCAGTTTGCGCAATCCTTCCGACACGTCACCTATCGTCCAGAACGAGGACATGGCCTTTCGAATCCGAGCGTCAAGATAGGCCGCCGGCCGACGCCAATAGGCGTATAAGAACCCGTCGGAACAATCATACGGCACCGGTACGGCTGAGATTTCCACCGGCCCAAGCCAGGCCTCGTAATCCGCCATCTGAGGCATGATCTCGTCATCCAACTTCACCAGTTCCGGAAAGTAATCGGCAAGCCAGAACCCACGGTGCGCGGGGTCGAATGTCAGAATGACGACCGGGCCGCGCGTCACGCGCCGCATCTCTTTCAGGCCCTTCTCTTTGTCCATCCAATGATGAACCGTCAGGATTGCCATCGAGGCGTCAAAGGAACCGTCATCGAAGGGCAGATCTTCTGCGTTGCCCTGAATGACGGTCGCCGCCGAGGCCGGGCGCTGGCGAATCATCTCCATTGATGGCTCAACGGCCATAACCCGTTTTTCGGCGGGCTCGTACGATCCCGCCCCAGCACCGACGTTCAGAACCGTATCCGCAGCGCCGAGAGCATTCTCAATCACCGTGGCAATTCTGGCATCGGGTTTCCTGAGATCGGAATAGTTAATGCCAATCGCGTCGTAGGGCGTGCGCATAAAACCTACCTGCTTCAAGGAAATGCGGGCTCAAGCTCTCCCGGCGCCCAGGCGGGGTATTTCCCCATGACACCAAGGAACAGATCAGAGCCCAAAATGCCGCCCAACCAGCGCTGCACGCCCGGCAGGTTTTGCGCATCGAACCAATCGCGGTCCGTATTGGCGAATTGGCGGATGAAAGGCGCAATGGCAGCATCGGCCAGGGTAAACCCGTCGCCACATAAATAGGCACCTTCGGCCAAGCGGGCCTCGAGCTTTTCGATGGTCGTCATTGCGTGGGTGCGATGGACTTTCGGGTCGGCGTCCTCATGTTCATAGCGGTTGGCGTATTTGTAGCGGTCCAGATGGTCTTTGAACGGACCATCGTTCTCCTCGATCAATCCGGTTACGCCATCAGCGTCTCGGGCCATCGGCGCCAGCCAGCCGTCGGGGTCATGCAGCCCCAACGCCCAAAGCATGATGTCATAGCTTTCTTCCAAAACCTGGCCATCGGCGCGCACCAATACAGGGACCGTTCCCTTCGGCGAAGCTGCGAGCATTTCAGGCGGTTTATTGCGCAACACGACCTCGCGCAGCGCGCAGATTTGTCCGCTGACCGAAATCGCCATACGGGCGCGCATCGCATAGGGACAGCGCCGGAACGAATACAATATCGGGAGGGCGTCGCTCATGCGCGCTACGGCCCTTCGGCGCCTTTCTTCGGCGTGCCATCATACACAGCGCCGACGTGCGCCACGCCCAACGCTTCGGCGTGCTCCATTTGAGCCTGTCGCTCGGCATAGCGCTGGCGCTGATTATCGGTGCGTTCATCAATGCAGTGGTCACACGAAACGCCGGCGACAAAGTTGGGCGAGCGGCGTTGCTGTTCGCTCAAGGGGCGGCGGCAGGCGTGGCACAGCTCATAATCACCGATTTCCAATCCATGCCTGATGGCGACGCGCTGATCGAACACAAAGCAGTCGCCCCGCCACAGGCTCTCGGCTTCGGGCACCTCTTCCAGGTATTTCAAGATACCGCCCTTGAGATGGTAGACATCCTCAATCCCCTCGCCCTTCAGATACGACGTGGATTTCTCACAACGGATACCGCCGGTGCAGAACATGGCAACCTTCTTGCCTTCAAGTTCCGCGCGGTGCGCTTCGAACCACTTCGGAAAATCCCGGAACGTCGGCGTTTTGGGATCAACCGCGCCGGCAAAGGTGCCGATCTCGACCTCGTAGTCGTTGCGGGTGTCGATAACGACCGTGTCGGGGTCACGGATCAGGTCATTCCACTCAGATGCGTCGACATAGGTGCCGACATTAGCGACGGGATCAACACTCTCGACACCCAGCGTGACGATCTCTTTCTTGAGCCGCACCTTCAGCCGATAGAACGGCATCTCATCGGCGTGCGATTCCTTGTGCTCAAGCGCAGCGCAACCCGGCAGTGCGCGCAAGGCATCCATCGCCACGTCAATGCCGACGCGTGAACCCGCCAACGTGCCGTTCACCCCTTCATGCGCCAACAACACCGTGCCCCGCACCCCCTCGGCCGACAACACCGAGAGCAACGGGCCGCGCAACGCCGGCGGGTCATCAAAACGCGTGAAATGATAGAAAGCGGAAACAACAATGTCGGTCATCGGAGCCTCGGTGGTGGCGGTGTAACGGGCCGGTTCAGCAAGCCGCCAAAATAGGCCAGAAAAGAAACGACGTCACGTCATGGTGCACGGTCGACGTTGAGGGCTGAACGATCGCAAAATAAAGGCAATCGACTTTCGAGATCCTTTTATCGGTTGTCTCTGGCTCAACGGACGAAAAATCCAGGTGATCGTTTCGATCGTTCAGCGCACGACCATCACCGTCAAGGGAGTATGCGCCACAAAGGACGTGGCGTTGGCCGGCCAAAGGTAATCCAGTACGCCGGGTCGATGGGACGCCATGACGACCAAATCTGCGCCGATCTCATCGGCGACCGCCTGAATACGGCGCTGAAGCTCAACTGACGGATCAACGGACGTCACGTGCCGGTGCGCAAAAGCGAAATCATATTGTACGCTTTTGGCTGCCGCGTACTCGGCAACTCGTTTTGCATATTCTTCCGGATCAGCGGCCACAATATTCGGTCCGGTGCCGGAAACGCCCAGCAGCGTCACGCTGGCCCGATAGTGCCGCCCGAGGTCTGCGGCCACAGCGACACTCTTTTCGAGGTCCCGGTAGATCCGCAAATCAACAGGAACAAGAATGGTTTTGTACATGCCAAAACTCCCGGACAGACAAGGCTTAGCCGTATGGAAATACTAACAGAATCCATTCGACGCGTCGAAATGAACCGAGAGATGAAACCGACCCATGAAAAGGCCCACATCCGTCCACCGCGATGAGTAGCGGCCCTGGTGGCCCAGATGGTCCTGGCCCTTCCGTCTTTTCATCCGGCACTGAGGGCCGAGCGGCGCCAGTCTCATCACAGCGCGTAGGCCCGGACCGCTCCGGTTGTGGCAAATGCCTCAGTTTCCGAGAACCGGGCTGCGTAAGCCCTTCCGGATGATGACAAGGCGCGAAACGAATACGAGCACCAAGACCAATCCAATTGAACCAACGATATAGAGGAAACTATGGCCGACAACATTAGCGAGCCAAAGAAGCCCAATCAGAACCAGGCCGCCGATGGCAGCGACTTCCTCGTAAAGTTCCCCTTTGAGAACGTCGGACTCTTTTGCGAGAACGATATCGGTCAGAATACCACCTCCAGCGCAGGTCATCGCCGCCAGTATCGGCGCCCAAAACCAGTCCAACTGTGCGACCAGCGCAACTTTTACACCGATGACGGTGAAGGCCGCCAAACCCACCGTGTCAAAGAGGTTCAATAATTTCTGAAGTAATTCCGTTTTCCTGTTAGACGCCAACACTGTTTTCGAAAAAACGGTCCCGATGATGACAACGCCAAAGACGATATAGAGGTAGGTCGGGTCGTTGAAGATAAAGGGTGGATGTCGCTCGCCTCCGACGATGACATCCCGAAGCGTTCCGCCGCCAACTGCCGGAAGCGCCGACAACATAAACGCACCGAAATAGTCGTACTTGTGCTGGTGGGCTTTCAGGAATCCGGCGACGGCAAAAGCGAAAGTCCCCAGTAGATCCAGGTAGTAAAACCATCGCATGTTGACGACTTGCTCAAGGTTCTCCAGAACGGCAGGTGCCAAAAAGAATCCGTCAGCCGCCATCGTCTCACGTCTCCTGCATTTCACGGCGCGTCCAAAGGGTATCCGAAGTGAAGACCAATACTTAGGTTCCTTCTTAGCTCGGCGTCGATAGTAGCCGAATTGACTGATCATCGGAACCGTTGACGCCGGATCGTGGCAACATGCCAAAGCTCAGGTGAGATCACGCCGGATCAAGAGAGATCATCGCGCTCCGACAGATAGCACGGGCAGCTAAAGCCATAGGATTTTATTGACTTTTATGAATTTATTGCTTTTTATAAATAGCGGCATGATTTGAGACCCATGCGGGCACGCTATTTGACATTCGTATAGGATTTACGCCGGGGCCGATGCTTGCCGGTGAGCAAGTGGGTTGGCGCCGGTTGGGCATCAGCAAGATACCGGTCAGAAATTGGGTTCGTTCCGTCACTTTTTTTATATTTTTAATAAAATCAACGCGTTCCAACCGCCAAACTAGCAGTCAAATGTCCCGGTTTTTCCTCAAGGATCACCGATATTGGCGTTCTCTATCACCGAAGTGCGCTGAAGTTGCGCCGCGTGCCAGTTGGCTAAATTCGGGCGGGTATCGCGCCAATCAGGCAGAAGACCTCTGAGTTCCTGGTAGTCGAGGGCAGCAAACAACACGATGTGGGCGAAATCCCATGGGGCGTCACCGCTTTGGATACCGGGCTGGGCCTCAAACCAATCAAGACAACGGTTGGCGCGGTTGCGCTCGACACCCACCAACCAATCCGACTGCAAGGCCTCATCGCGGCGATATTCACGGGCCCAGAGCGCGCAGCCGTCGAGCAGGCTCATGGCGGTGTTCTCAAACTGCTCAGCAGGCCATTCACCGGCATACGCAAACAGTTTGGCGCCATTGCCGACGTGTTCGAGATAACGACATACCGCGCGGGTCTCGGTGACGATAGTGTCGCCATCGACCAATGTCGGTACGCGGCCGGTGCAGTTGTATTGAAGCACAGGGTTTTCGTCGGTGCGCAATTGCGCGGAGGCGATGTGACCACCGGCATGGTCGACGTCGCAAACGCCGGCGGAAATGCGGGCGATGCGGGCGTAGGGCGAGGTGCCGGAATAGAACAATTTCATCATGACGTCACGCTAGCAACGGAACTCCACGGAGGCAATAAGCCCATCTTGCCTTTCTGCCATGAATGGCGATGCTGGCGTCATGTCCGTTCTTATCGACATCATCTTGCCGGTTTTCGCCATCGTCGGCATCGGGTTTGCGGCAACGCGCTTCGCCTGGATCAGCGCCGCCGGCACGGAAGGGCTGGGCACCTTCGTCTTCAATTTTGCCGTGCCAGCGATGTTGTTCAGGGCCATGGCGACGCGCGATATGCCGGACCCCATCGAGTGGGAGTTTCTGATCGCCTATTACGGAGCCGGGTATCTCGCATGGGGCATCGGCATCTGGATTTCGAAGCGGTGGTTCGGACGCGATTGGGCAACCGCCTCGGTGGTGGGCATGAGCGGCGGTTTCGGCAATACGGTGATGCTGGGCCTGCCGTTGGTGCATTTGGCCTATGGCGAGGCCGGGTTGTTGCCGGTGTTTTTGATTATCTCGTTTCACTCGTGGCAGCTGTTTTTCGTCGTCACGGTGATGGTCGAGGCGGCAAAAGGCCGGCGTGGGCGGATTGCGGCGTTACTGTACGATGTGATCCGCGGATTGGTCACCAACCCAATCATCATGGGCCTGTTGGCGGGTGTCGCGTGGAAGACGGCGGGCTTTGCCCTGCCCGGCCCGGCGGATCGGTTCTTGGGCTTGTTGGGTGCGGCAGCGATACCGTGCTCGCTGTTTGTATTGGGGGCGTCACTGGCGCGCTACGAGCTTAAAGGCGCGTTACCGCAGGCCGGTGTGGCGACGTTCCTGAAACTGGTGCTGCACCCGCTGGCGGCCTACGTCATCGGCGCGCACGTGTTCGACCTCGCCCCCATGTGGCTGAGCATCGTTGTCATCGTGGCGGCGACGCCAGTGGGTATCAACGTCTATCTGTTCGGCCTGCGATACGACACCGGCACGGCAACCGTGGCGACATCGATCTTGCTGTCGACGCTGTTGTCGGTGGTGTCTTTGGCAGGCGTCTTGTTACTATTGGGCGTACGTTGACAGAAACCACCCTCTTTGAGCTCGCAGCCGATTGCGGATATGATTGATTAACGTTGGAGCGTCGCCGATGAAGCTTGATTTTCCGGGCCTCGGGGCTTAGGTCCAGCGGATGAGTGAACCTGCATCTTTGTCCGTGGTTTCGCCCTGCGTCGGCATTTGCGAGCTCGACCAGGAAACCAACATGTGCATCGGCTGCTGGCGGTCATTGGAAGAAGTGGCGGAATGGGCGTCGGCCAGTTTGGACCGCCGCCGCGACATCGTCATCCAGGCACGCAACCGTCGCGAGGCGGCCAAGCGGCAGAAACAAGAATAGGAACGAACCATGAGCACTGTCCTCGCCGATCTATTGGCTGAACGCGACTACCTGATTGCCGACGGCGGCACCGGTACCAACATGATGACGCGCGGCCTGCCCGCCGGACGCCCGCCGGATTTGTGGAATTTGGACGGCACCGAACATGTCACGTGGCTGCACGAAAGCTTCATTGAAGCCGGCGCCGACATCATCTTGACCAACACGTTCGGCTCCAATCCGTGCCGCTTGAAGCTCGACAAGATCGAAGACAAGACACGCGAAATCAACATCGCGGGCGCCCAGTTGGCGCGCGCCGCCGCCGATGCGAGCGAACGGACGGTCGTCGTCGGCGGCTCGGTCGGCCCCACGGGCGAAATGATGGAGCCCTTCGGCACACTGACCAGCGACGCGGCCGAAGCTGCTTTTTTTGAGCAGATGAGCGCTCTGGCCGAAGGCGGCGTCGATGTGATCTGGATCGAGACCATCTTCGCATTCGATGAGCTCTCCGCCGCCATCCGCGCCGCGCACCGCACCGGCCTGCCGGTGGTTTCGACCATGACCTTCGATACCGCCAGCCGCACCATGATGGGCGACACGCCGGAAAAAGCGGTTGAGTTCACCCATACGTTTGAGCCACGCCTGACAGCCTTTGGCGCCAACTGCGGCGCCGGTCCGTCGATGCTGATCGATACGGTGGTCGGCCTGTGTGAGGCCGCCGACGACAACGACGTGATCATCGCCAAGGGCAACTGCGGCATTCCGCAGATGATCGACGGCCAGGTCGTGTACTCCGGCACCAACGAGGTGATGGCCGAATATGCGCGGTTGGCCCGCGATTGCGGTGCACGGATCATCGGCGGGTGTTGCGGCACCACGCCCGAGCGCCTGGGTGCCATCGTCGATGCGCTGGACGGTTACGAGCCGAAACCGGCGCCCAGCCAGGACCAGATCGTCGAAGCGCTCGGCCCGATCAAGGTGCCGCCACCCGGTAGCGAATAGTCTACCAGGCGCCCGGTTACCAACTACCGGTGTTTTCCATGGATGCCCAAGGCTCGGCGGCTTCCAGCGGATCACCTTCCTGCAGCAGCTCGATGGAAATCCCGTCGGGCGAACGCACGAAGGCCATGCGGCCGTCACGAGGCGGCCGGTTGATGGTGACACCGCCGTCCTGCAGCTTTTGGCAGGCGGCGTAGATATCATCGACGCGGAACGCCAAGTGGCCGAAGTTGCGGCCACCGGCGTACTCTTCGGGGTCGTGGTTGTAGGTCAACTCGATTTCGGAATCGGGATTGGCATCGGCGGCGACGAACACCAGCGAATAGCCGTGTTCCGGGCGCTCAATGCGGCGGGTCTCGTGAAGACCGAGAAGATCGCAGTAAAAATGAACGGATGCGTCAATGTCCGTAATCCGGACCATGGTATGCAGGTATCTCATTGTAAGTGGCTCTCCCATTATTTGCGGCGGACGTTATCATGGTGAACATGAGATGGCGAGATGTAGAACAGGTCCTGCGCGCGGCCATTGCTGACCCGGCGACAGGCTGGAGCCTCGGCACGTTCGGCGCATTGGCGGAGTTCCATCGCAATGCCGGTGAAGAAACCGATGCCAGCGAACTGCGCATCGTGACGCGGCGTGGTGCCATCGAAATCCGCGTGCACGACGAGATCCGCATCGTCCCTTACGAGGGATTGTCGAAAATTCCGACGGCCTGGACACACGGGGTCATGGTTTGCCTACCGGAGAGCGCCGCCGTCATTTGCGCTGCGCGCGGTTTGACCGAGCTAGGTCCCGACGAAAATGCTCTTTGCGGTGATGATGATGGCGCGTTGCTGTTCGATCTCGGGCTTGGCGTACCGCATTTGCTGCCCTGCCTACGCACCGATAACGCGACGTTGATCGAGACCTTGCGTGCACATCTGGGCACGTCGTTCTTGGAGCTCCCGCCCCAAGTTGTTACAGCGATCAAAGCAGCTCATCCGGATCGGGTTTTCCAATCGAAACTCGGCCGCATCGAAGTGAAACAGGAAATCCCGGCAACCGGTGGTGAGACACCTTTGGGGCCGCACACACATATTCTACCCGAATTGCTTGGCCGGGGCCGGACACAATCTGCCAATGTGCCTGTCCCTCCGGGATGGGTTCCGTGCCTGGCTTTCTTCCCTCCCAATCCGGCACGCGATATCTTGGGCGAGCGGAAGCATTTCGACACTGCCGCTCATAACCACTTCCAAAGCCTGATCGACACTTTCGCGCCAGACGAGATCAAGGCTGCGAAACACATGGTCTGGCAGGCCATGAAAACTCAAACCGCGCCTGAAAAAGAGGAGGTAGACAACACGCGCTCCGCCCGCACCGCCATTCGCGTCGCCGTGCGCCAATGGCGGCATCTTGACGGTGATAGCCCGCTCTGGCGGCAATGGCACAAACGATACGAGCCAAACTCCGATGTGTTGGAATAGCGCCTACTTTTGAGGCCGCGCATAGGTTTCGCGAACCAACACAGCCAGCACCAACGCGCAGACGCAGCTTAGCGGCAAAACCACGAAAGCCGCCTCATAAGCTTCGGGTGAATAGATCCGCACACCGGCAACAACCATGCCGTCCCAGTTGCGATCCAAAAGCCAACCGGTCACAGGTTGCATGACCGCTCCGGAGCCAATCACCGCCATATTGACGAACGCCATGGCCGTTCCGGCATGAGCATTTTCGTTGTGTTCGCGAACGGTAGCGAACGTCACAACCATGCCGGCCATGGAAACGCCGCAAAGGAACAACAACACCTTGATCGTCAATCCTGATAATTCAGGAACGTAGAGAACCAGAGCCATGGTTACTAATGTCAGCAATGCCCCCAATATCATCGGCAGCTTGCGCCGCCGCCAGCGGTCCGACAACCACCCGACAACGGGCGAAAACAAACCCCAGCCAAGCAAAATCAGCGATGCCGAAAACGCCGCGTCTGGCCGCGACATACCATGCACCTGTTGCAGGTACGGCACACCCCAAAGCGAGCCAAACGCAAACATGATCACAACAATGGTAAATCCATATCCGGCAAGCACCCAGGTTTGGGGATTGGACAACACAACCCGCAGCCCGCCCAAAATCGAAGGTGCATGATGCACGACACCACTGGCGCCACGTTGATCCTTGGTGATCAGCCACGCACCCAGCGCGATCACGAAGCCGATAAGCGCCACACCGGTCATCGCCGGTCGCCACCCCACATTTTCGACCACCAGCGCCAACGGCGCCTGGCCGAAAACACCCCCGGCCATACCGAGCATCATGGTCGCGCCGGTCAGCAAAGCCAGGCGCTGCGGCGGAAACCAATCGGTGATCATTCTGAGCGTACAGACAAACCCAAATCCCGCCCCCAAGCCGACCAGCAACCGTCCAAGCCCCGCGATGTTGAGACTATCGGCACTGGAGAATAACAATCCACCAATCGCGGAAACCAGCGCAGCCGCAGTCAGCAGTCGGCGCGGGCCGAAACGGTCCGCCATCAAACCCGTCGGCATTTGCACGGCCACGTAGGCGTAAAAATAAAAAGCCGACAAGCCGCCCAATGCCGAGGCGCCAACTTGGAAATCCCGCATCAGGTCGGGCACCATGACACTCGGCGCCACGCGATGCAGGAACGCATAAAAAAAGAACAGCGCCCCCACGGCCCAAACGGCCCAGGCGCGCCACGTGGAAGTTACCGCGTCGTTCATCACTGATATATGGAGCATGCGGGAATTGGGAGCAAGCCGCCCCATTGCGCGAAAAGCATTTGGGCGGCAATGTGAAGGACCCCTATGGTCGTTAGCCTCGGAGGAGCGCGCCTTGCCACAGCAATTTCCGCATCTTTTCCAGCCACTGGATCTGCGTCACAAAACCTTAAAAAACCGCCTGGTTTTCGGCGCACACACGGCCAACATGGCCGAACAAGGTCTGCCTGGAGAGCGGCATCTCGGATACTACGAAGAACGCGCGCGCGGCGGCGCCGCGATGATCGTCGTCGAGCCCATGCCGGTGCATGCGACCGCCGTGCTTACGCGCGGCAATTTCCGCCCCGGTGATGACGCTGTCATCCCACACTTCCGGAAAATCACAGACGCCTGTCACGATCAAGACACGGTGATGATCCATCAGCTCTATCATGTTGGCCAACACGGAGATTTTGATAACTCGTACATGCCGAACTGGTCACCATCAGGTTTGCCGTCCTATCACGATTCCGACGGAAGCCACGCCATGACCGACCAAGAGATCGAGGTGATCATCGACGCCTTCGCCGAAGCAGCCGGGCGGGCTCGGGGCTCAGGCTTCGATGGCATTGAACTGTTCGCCGCCTACCATGCATTGATCGATCAATTCTGGACTCCATGGTCGAACCGACGCGACGACAAGTGGGGCGGCTCCCTGGAAAATCGCACGCGTTTCTCGCGCACCATTATCGAACGCATCCGCTCCAAGGTTGGTGACGATTTCATTATCGGCCTTGCCATCAACATGCACCCCGGTGTCGAGGCCTCGCTTTCAATCGAGGCCATGCAGGAGATTATCGCCTATCACGACGAACGCGGCATGATGGATTATGTCACGTGCGGCACCGGCAGTTATTTCGATTTCTACCCACTGATGCCCACCGTGCTCTACGAAGATAAACTGGGTGCGCCTTTCGCCGAAGCGCTGAAGCAGGTGGTGAAAACGGCCCGCGTGCAGTGCGAGAGCCACATCCGCACCCCAGAAGCCGCCAATACCGTTATCGGGGCCGGACAGGCCGACATGGTGTCGATCGTGCGGGGCCAAATCGCCGATCCGCATATGGCACGCAAGGCCGAAGCCGGGCGACCGCAAGACATCCGCCCCTGCTTGTCGTGCAACCAAATGTGTTGGGGCCGACGGCACCGGGATTATTGGATTTCTTGCTTGGTGAACCCAAGCGCCGGCCGTGAGTTCGAATGGGGCGGCGACAGGTTCAAACCCACGGAAACGCCGAAAAAGGTCTTGATCGTGGGCGGCGGCCCGGCGGGCCTGGAAGCCGCCCGTGTGGCAGCAGAACGGGGCCACAGTGTGACCTTGGCTGAGGCCGCACCACAGTTGGGCGGGCGCTTCCGGCTCGCCGGTGAGCAACCTCGCCGCGCACAAATTCTCGATTTGATCGAATGGTACGAGGCTCAGTTACAGCGACTGGGCGTTGACGTACAACTCAATCGACTGATCGAGGCTGAAGACGTGGTTGCATTCGGTGCTGGTAATGTCATCACCGCCACCGGCTCTCTGCCCGATGAACGCGGTTTTCAGCGCGCCTTGCCGCATGTCGACAAATTGCCCGGCTACACCAAGGGCAATGTCTGGTCCGTGGAGGACATCATGGGCCGTGCCGCCCGGCCCAGCGGACATATTGTCGTGCTCGACGATATCGGCCATTGGCACGGTGCGGGCACCGCGTGGCAATTGGCGGAACAAGGCTGCGGCGTCACAATCGTTACCCGCTTTGCCATGACTGCTTGGGAATTGATCCGTACCGCAACCGATTGGCCGCTCCGTCAAAAGCTCAAACAATTGGGGATCAAGACCATTACTGACGCGGCGATCACCCATTGGCATGGTAATGGTGCCGACATTGTCGACCTGCGCGATGGCGATACGGGTCATTTGGATGCGGATGGCTTGGTGCTGGCATGCACCAACGAATCACAGACCTGGCTGGCCGACGAATTGACGGACAGAGGTTTGGATATAGAGGTGATCGGAGATGCCGTGGCGCCACGCTTGGCGGTGATGGCGATTTACGAAGGCCGCAAACTCGCCCGCAAGCTATAGGTCGTTTTATTCGGAATGATATTTGGGAATACCGTAGGAACGGCTGCCATAGATTAACGGTTTTCCTTCATCAACGGTGGTCTCCACAACTTCGCCCACGAACATGAAATGCGACCCCGATTGGTGGGTGTCGATGAGACGGCAATCAAAAGTGACGAGGGCATTGGTTAATCTCGGCGCGCCGCTTTCGCCCCTTTCCCAATCGCCCACTGAAAACTTATCTCCGCCCGGCGGGTCGACAATGGCCGCGAACACATTGGAAATATCGTCTTGATCGTCGCGTAGAAGATTGATGCAGAAATTGCCATTTTCCTGAATGCGGCCGGCACTCCGTGCTTCACGGTTGATGCACACAAGCATAGTCGGCGGATCAGCTGAGACCGATGTCATGGAACTGACCGTGACCCCGCCACGCCCGCCAGCCCCATCTGTCGCGACGACGGAAACGCTCGCTGCGGCGCGGCTCATGCCTTCCAAAAATGCGGAGCGGTTCTCGCTCATTGTGTTTCTTCCAAAACCTGACGGGGGAATTCTCGCGCCTCGCTTTTGAGACACGATCCGCTATAGTCTTGTCATGAATATCGACACGCTACAAGAACCCATACCGCCGCTCTTGGACGACGGTGATCCGGCACCCTTCGAGGTGGTAAATCGTGATGCGCCGACACCGCTGCTGTTGGTTTGCGATCACGCGAGCCGGGAAATTCCGGCGAGCCTTGGCCGGCTCGGCATGGCCGATGATGCCTTTGATCGCCACATCGCCTACGATATTGGTGCCGAAGCGATCTCCAGGCGCTTGTCCGCAAACCTGGATGCGCCTTTGGTATTGGCCGGATATTCCCGCCTGCTGATCGATCTCAACCGGCCACCGGGCCATCCGCAATCGATCATGGACAGGAGCGATGATACGGCTATCCCGGGCAACAAGGATTTGAGCGAAGCCGCCAAACGCCAACGTATCCGCGATCTGTTCGAGCCCTACCACGACGCCGTCAACCGGGCGTTGGCACGGCTTTGGGAACACGGACAAGCACCGGCACTGTTTTCGGTGCACAGCTTCTCACCCGGGTTCGGCGGACAGCCGCGCCCGTGGGATGTAGGCGTTTTGTGGAACCATGACCCACGCATTGCGGTGCCGCTGATGGAATTACTAGAAGCGGAAGGCCTGAACGTGGGCGACAACGAGCCCTATTCCGGTCATGATCTCGCCTACACCATCGATATGCACGCGGGCGCCGCGGGCCTACCCAGTTGCGTCATCGAGATCAACCAAAACCAGGTTCGCGACGACGCCGGTATTGAGCGCTGGGCGGGCTACCTGGAACGCGCCTTGACGAAAATACTCGAACAACCCGGCCTGCACCGGGTCGAGAGGTTTTAGGGAGACGGACAATGGTCTTCGAAGCACCGCATTTTCACATCGGCATTGAGGAAGAATACCTGATCGTCGACCGAGAAACGCGAGCGCTGGCGGAGCCGCCGCAAGAAATGTTCGACGCATGCTCGAAGGCGCTCGGTGATCAGGTGGCGCACGAATTCATGCGATCCCAGCTTGAAGTCAATACACCACCAAGCAAAAACGTCGCCGAAGCACGCGAGCATCTGGCAGATCTCAGGCGATCTGTCATCGACATAGCCGACAAGCACGGCCTCGCCCCCATCGCCGCATCGACGCATCCGTTTTCACAATGGTCGGAACAGGATCATACTGACGCCGAGCGCTACAACGTTATTGCCGAAGACTTGCAGGCTGTGGTGCGTCGGTTACTCATATGCGGCATGCATGTGCATGTCTCGGCGGGTGAAGACGATTTACGCATCGATCTGATGAACCAGGCTGCGTACTTTTTGCCGCATTTCCTGGCGCTCAGCACGTCATCGCCCTATTGGCAGGGCTTTGACACCGGCCTTAACAGTTACCGGCTCAGTGTGTGGGACGAGATGCCACGTACGGGACTGCCGAACCTGTTCGAATCGCACGCCGAATACATGCGCCATGTGGATGTTCTGGTCGATGCCGGCCTGATCGAAGATGCATCGAAGATTTGGTGGGACATCCGCCCGTCGAGCCGCTTCCCGACATTGGAAATGCGTATTTGCGATGTGTGCACGAATATCGACGATGCGGCGGCCATCGCGGCGCTTTATGCTTCCGTGCTGCATATGTTGTACCGGCTTCGGCTGAACAATCAGCGTTGGCGCCAGTACGCGACCATGCTGGTCAATGAAAACCGTTGGCGCGCGCAACGTTACGGGATCGACGAAGGACTGGTCGATTTCGGGCAAGGACGCATCGTCCCCGTCGATGAGTTGGTCGAAGAGCTGTTGAACCTAGTCGCGGAAGATGCCCAGGCGTTGGGTTGTGAAAAAGAGATCGCGCACATCCGTACGATCTGCCGACGAGGCACCAGTGCGCATCGTCAACGCCAAGCATATGCAGCGGCAGAGCAATCCGGTGCCGGCCACGATGCCGCGCTCAATGCCGTCGTTGACCACCTTATCGAGGAAACCGCCGAACTGGGCTGACAGCTCAACTGAGCTATAGGCTTAGGCTGCTTCGGCTTTACTGCCGGGAAGGAAAATCTCCTTGAACACCTTGAGCAGGTTTTGATCGATGCCGCCGCCCATGTCTTCAAGAATGGCGAATGCCTTTTCCGCCGGAAACGCCGGCTTATAGGAACGCGCGTCGGTCAATGCGCCAAAGATATCGACAATGGTCGACATGCGTGCCAAATCGTTCAAGTCTTTGCCCTTGAGCCCGAGCGGATAGCCTGTCCCATCCAATTTTTCGTGATGCTGCTCGGCGATGATCCGCGCACCGCGGACGACATCCGGGTTATGGCTCAACAAATGGCCGGACTCGACCACATGATTCTGCATGATCGGCCATTCCTGGTCGTCCAATTTACCGGGTTTCCCCAGAATTTCCGGAGGCGTTACCAACTTGCCGACATCGTGCAGTAATCCACCCGTAGATAAGATCAGCAGATTGTCGCCTTTCATCCCGAGTCCATGACCGAACAGCGTCAATAACGTCGCCACCCGCGTCGAATGAACATAGGTGTAGTCATGGTGCGACTGGACGGCGACCAACAACGCGTGAGCCGCTCCGTCTTTTGTTGCGTCAACCAACGGCTCGCAGCTTTCAGCGGCCGATTTGTAGTCGATAGGTTCGCCAGCCGCGATGGCATCCGCGACCTTCTGGTATTCTTCGACCGTCATTTGCAATGGCCGGCGCTGGTTGTCGGGTAGGTTCTCCCACCCCTTCTCGGCCGAGTGATTGATCAGTTCGCTGATCTGATCGATCAATACGCGCCCACTGAACGGCCAAGTGAGATACCGACCGGCTGCAGGTCCGTCAGCAAAGGAAACGTTCAAGCCCTCGCCTTTTTTTGCCGTCACCAAGAATCCCGGCGGCTTCGGTAGTCCACCGGCCTGCATGACCAACATGCGCAACCCACCTTTCGGCGGCATGTCGTTCTCAATCACCACCACATCTGGGGCCTGGCTTTCAAGGGCGCCCAAGGCAGCGTGTAGGTCGTCGTATGTTTGAACGTTGAAGTGTCTGGCGAGGAGGCTTTCTAATTCCCCTCGATGCCGCGGCTCATGAGCTATCAAGAAAACCGACGGCAACGTAATGCCGGTAGCTTCGTTCATTTTGTCCCGCTCCTATTTTTTTATCGTTCGTTCAGTTCCTTTCCACCCCCGTGTGAATAAGACGCATTGCAATACCTATCTGTCATTTCAGACCTTTGGAACCACATGCGGACAACGGAAAACCCAATTTCCGTCTTTCATCCTCTTATGATATGCGCATCCTTTGAAGAATTTCAAATACCTAATGCGCAATTTGTTCCGGTCTCATTCCACCACCTGGAACTTCGAAATACTCTGCTGCAAGCCTTTGATCACCGCCTTACCGACATCACCGCCGTCTCCGGCGACTTTCTCACGAAGAACGGCCCGCATGGCATCCACGTGACACTTGACGATCTCCACGGCGTTGTCGTCTTCTCGGCAGCCTTCCAGCGTCAAGTCAAACAGCATCTTGCCGATTTGTGACACCAATGGATATCCGAAGGTTCCACCTTGCCCGCGAAGTTCCAAGGCAAGAGTATGGATCTCCGAAAAGTGGCGGCTGCGGCGCCCAGGCTCCATCAAAGCTTCCGTACACAAGTCCGCCAACTTGGAAAGGTATTCCAGGGCCCAGGTGGAAAAGTCCAGGGCAGCACGCTCCAACTGCTGTTCGGCCTCTTCGAGCAAAGCCGACGGCAATTCACCCTTTGTATTTGCGCCACCGCCGAGACCGCTCGCGGCCTTTTCCTTAAGCGAGTTGGGAAGACGCCAATACCAAACCTCCGTCGGCTTGGTGGCTTTCGTTACCTTGTCGGCGGAGTAGACAATGGTGACATCTTCATCTTTGACGGTTCGTCTGTCGGACCCGTCGGGTGCGGAGCCTTCCTTACGACGCCGATCGGGGCCGAAATATTTTTGTGTGGTAACGAATTGACGCGGATAATCGATGACTTCGAGAATTCGCTCGTAGACCGACGTCGCGGAGAATGGTTTAGCGATAAACTCGGTGACGCCCAGATCACGCGCCGAGTTCACATATTCGCGGTCGGCCGCACCGGAAACCATCACATAGGGCACCATGCGGTTGGGACTGTCCTTCGCCGTGCGGGCCCAGCGCAACAACAGCAACCCGTTGATGGGAGTCATGACCAGATCGGAAATGATCAAGTCCGGGCCAGGATTTCCCGCCTGCTTCATGGATTTCAGGAAATCGATTGCTTCCTCGCCGTTCTCAGCTGTGGAAACACGTGCGAACTGAAAGTTCCGCAGCAAATCTTCCAATGTGTTGCGGACGTAAATGTTGTCTTCGACTAGAAACACACTGCAACGACTGAGATCATATTCTGCCACTGGCGAACACCTCCAACCACCTGACCTATCCCTTATGTTATAAAAGATATCCGCCTATGACAACTGTTATGGTGATCGGCAATGAGACTTGCGAACCAGCAGCTCAAAGTATATCAATCGCGGCTCCAGAACAGAGGCCTCATGGGAGACATTGTCGATGAATGACGTTGCAGGTGTTGCCGGAGATCGGTTGCGTTCCTTCGTGGAGCGTATCGAACGGCTTGAGGAGGAAAAGAAAGCGCTGAGCGATGATATTCGCGAGGTCTATTCGGAAGCCAAAGGGACCGGTTTCGACGTCAAGGTTCTGCGTCAGATCATCCGCTTACGTAAGATGGACTCGTCCGATCGGAATGAGATGGAAGAGGTTTTGGATGTCTACAAACGTGCATTGGGGATGATGTAGCCGCTATCGAGCGACATCAAAAACCTGGGTGGCGTAATTCACCAGCGCTGCTAAACAGGTGTCGAAATCCTCCTCACCTGAATTCACGGTCATATCCGGTTCTAACGGCGCTTCGTACGGTGAAGAAATCCCAGTAAAATCGGGAATTTCTCCAGACCTTGCCTTCACATACAAACCTTTTGGATCACGCTTTTCGCAGACTTCGAGATCGGCGTGGATGAATATCTCGTGAAACCCGTCTCCAATGGCTCCTCGGGCACCGGCCCTGTCGACCTGAAACGGTGAAATGAATGCCGTCACAACAATAAAGCCGGCTTCCGAGAACAATGCCGCAACTTCGATTACCCGACGGATGTTTTCTTGACGATCCTCGTCCGAAAAACCCAAATCTCCGTTCAGTCCGTGGCGCAGATTGTCCCCGTCCAGAACAAAAACCCGCGCGCCGAGTTCAAAGAAGGCGCGCTCCAATCCAACCGCCAGCGACGATTTGCCTGACCCCGAAAGCCCGGTGAACCACAAAACACCGCTCCGGTGTCCTTGGCGTTGCCATCGGTTTTTGGGGCCAACCAGATGCGAGATCGGCTGATGCATAGAACTCAACGCTTAGACAAGTCGGCGACGAAATCCGCAAATACAATGGAAAGCGCCGTATTCAATGATTCAACCGCCGCTGCAACGCCTTTGGCAGCCGCGTTCTCCTGACGATAGGTCTTCAAGAACATGAGCTTGCCATCGCGAGCCGACCGGAGCCCCAATTCGACCTCCATAACTGTTCGTTCACCCTTTCCGACGATCTGCTCCAGATGCTCGATCTTGCCGGTTAAGACGTAATCGGCATCGACACGCAGTTCAGGTGTGACCACGGCTTTCGCTACCCTGGCTTCGCGCAGGAAGGTAACCAACTCGTCACGCAACATCACTGTTGGCGGTTTGGTCCAGAAATGGAAATGGTAGGCTTTGACCTGGTTAGGCGCACGTGCGTCGGAATAAACAAGGCCACGCTCGGAGGTCAGGCCATCGGCAACAAATCGGTCGATCTCTATGGTGCCGGGCAAGGGGTTCGCCATCCCATTGCCGGCAAAAGTCGCCTGTAGGCGATAATAGTGATCCTCGGGTGCTGGCGGTGCGGATGCACACGCTGACAACGCCAACACCGACAGCACAGCAAGAGCGATATTCCGGTTTACGATCCGCATCGAATTTTTCATATCGTCCCCTAACGCCGCGCTTTGTCGGTCTGCGCCGTACCACTCAAAAGGAGGCCTGGGTTAGCCCTGATCTGGCGCGAAAATTCGTTCATGTTGCGTGCAGCGCCTTCCATGTTTTGATTGATGGAATCAATATGGCGCGCAACCGACTCGATGATGTAGCGCGACTCTCCTACAATTGCATCCACATCCCCTTTCGGATCGACCACCAATTTGTTGAGGTCTCCAACCACCTGTTTGGTTGCACTGAGTACGGTGTTGAACTTGATCGCCGCAACCTCCATGTGATCAAGGACGTCCTCAATCTGCTTGCGATTTTTCATTGATGCCAGCTTCATCACTTCGCCGCTGGCATTATTGAGATTACGCGTGAAAGTCTCAATATCATTGGCAATCTGCGGCAAGCGCCCACTGACATCCTTGATCAGGCCGGACGCGTCATTGACCAATGTGGTGCCATCACCGATCAAAAACTTGTTGATGTCATTGACGGCGAAGCTGACGTTTTGCAGCAACGGCTTGACCTCTTTTTCGACCAACGAGGACAGCTGATCGGCCAATGAGGTCATAGCGCCGAACACATCCGGCGCATCAAGAGTACGCGCGGCATCGCCGGGCTTGAGCGCTGTTTTGGAAGAGCCGGCATGGATACTCAAGGTCTTTGCCGCCAACAGCCCTGGGGCGGCGATTTCGACTTTGCTGTCTTCGGGTATTTTCCAGCCTTGCTGAACCGTAAAGTCGACCCGAAACACCATGCCGCCCTCTTGGTGCTGCGGCGCTACACTCTCCACTTGGCCAATGGGATAGCCCTCGTAGATCACCTGAGTGCCAAATTTGATACCAGTGACGTTGCGGTAAATCGCATGGTAGGCATCCACGGCACCGGTCCGTCCGGTGAGCATGGCGATGGAGACGACCAACGCCGCAATCGTCAACAGGACAAACATGCCAACAAGAAGATAGTTAATTTTTGAGCTTCTCATAGAGGTTGATTCCCCACTGTGTACTCCTCACCCGTTAGACGCGCCAGATACTCATCTGGATCGATGGCGTCGCTATCCGCCACACGGTTGAGGAGATTGTAGATTCGTTCGTTGTCCGAATTCCTGATCTCATCGACCGTGCCGATCATCAAAATATGGCCGCGATCCAGAATGGTAATCCGATCTGCGATCTTGAAAGCGCTGTCGAGTTCATGCGTGACGACGACGATACTCATACCCATGGCGTCGCGCAGGCGCAAAATCAGGTCATCCAGAGCCGACGCCACGGCTGGGTCCAAACCTGCTGACGGCTCATCGCAAAACATGATGCGCGGGTCCATAACCATTGCACGAGCAAAAGCCGCACGTTTGATCATTCCGCCGGAGAGTTCCGACGGCATCAAACCTTCAAATCCGCCCAGTTCGACCACCTCCAGTTTCATGCGTGCCATGATTTCCATGGTTTTGCGGTCGAGATCGGTGTGCTCATAGAGCGGCAGCATGACGTTTTCACCCACGGTGAGAGAGCTGAACAACGCCCCGCCCTGGAAGGCCACGCCCAGCTTCTTGCGCAAGTCGACGAACTCGCGGGCCGAAAGATCGTCAATATCATTGCCCAGGATACTCATCGTACCGGATGTCTTTGTCTCCAACGCCATGAGATGGCGCAACAGCGTCGATTTGCCGGACCCCGAGCCCCCCATGATCACCATTATCTCGCCGTCACGGACCTCCATGGTAATGCCCTTGAGGATTTCCCGCTCACCGTAATGGGTGACTAGGTCTTGGACTTCAATAACAGTGGCAGGCTGATCGGTCTGCATCAAACTGGCCCCCTAGAAGGTCGAGACAATAACGACGACCATCGCCGTGACGATAATGGCGGAAATGGCCTGCACCACGGAACGCGTGGTCGCCTTGCCCACGCCTTCGGCCCCACCCTGTACGCCGGCACCATTGACCACGCCGATGACGGCGATTTCTATGGCGTAGATGACACTCTTACCGAGGCCATGGAATACGTCATCGACGGTCAGGACATCGATCAGACCATCCAGGTAGGCAGCCAGAGATATCGAAAGCTCGATGTTGATATAGACACCTGCCAGAAACAGGCCGACCACATTACTCATCATCGTCAGGCACGGCACCATGATCAACATGGCGATCAAGGGCGGCGCCACCAGATAGCGGACCGGATTGATACCCATCACTTTCAACGCATCAATCTCTTGATTGATTTTCATGGTGCCGATGCGCGCAGCCAGCGCCGATCCCGACCGACCGGCAACAAGAATACCGGTGATCATCGGGGCGAATTCACGCACCACAACGAACCCCAATCCGGCAGTCACATGGCTTTCGGCGCCAAAAATGCGAAGCGTATAAATCCCCTGAATGGCGAGCGTGACGCTGATGGCGCCGGCCAACATGGCAATGATCGGAATGGCGGTGATGCCGATCCCCATCATCTGCTCAATCACTGCATTCATGCGCACCGGCTGGCCCTGGCGAGGTCCGAAAATCAGCCAATACAGGCTTTCGAACACCATGACGCCGCCATTGCCCACTTCCTCGACGCCGTGAACCGTCGAGCGGCCCACTTTGTCCAAGGTACGGGTAAAGGCGTTTGTCGGTTTTTCGCCGTCCATGAGGTATCCTACGCCGTGTCCATTGGGGCTTAGTCAGCCGATAGAGGCGATGCCGTCATCCAACGTGTCGCAGATTGTGAATACTTTATCGAGCCGGGCCAATTCAAGAACCCGCCGCGCGCCGTCACTGACGGAGACCAACACAAGGTCCTGGCCAGCCTTTCGCGCGGCCTGGAAGCTTTCAACCAGCGACGCAACCCCGGATGAATCGATATATCCGACGCCGCTCAAATCAACCATGATCGGCATGCCTTTGCCCACGGCTTCCAATAACACCTTGCGCGCATCCGGCGACGATTGCAGATCGACGTCACCTTCAAAGGCAACGATCATCGCTCCTCGATCTTCCCGTGTCTGGTAATTCATTCCGCTTCCCCAGTTTTTGTGTCCGTTGGCTTTCCCGACCCCAACCGTTGTAACCCTTTTACCATCCTTAACAGATTACCGCCATCCTTGGGCGGGGTTAGAAATTCCGCCTCATCCATGATCTCACGAATGATATGCGTCCCCAAACCTCCCGGGCGGACATCATCCAAATCTCGCGGTTTTACGGTGCTGGGATCAACGGTCGGCGCCCAATCCCGTACATCGATAACCAAGCTATCATCAAGCGTACCAATGGTCACCTGGATCTCGCCATCGCCGGCCCCGCCGTAACCATGGCGGATAACATTCTGCAATGCCTCGTCAACGACCAAAACAATGTCGCGGATATCATTGTCATCGAAACCCGCAAGTCCAGAGGCCTCCCGGACCATTTGCCGGACGATCCGCAGACGATTCGGCCTCGACGGCACTTTCAAAGTGGCGATGCTTTCGCCACCGACCTGTTCCAGTTTATCAACCGGCAGCGCAGGTAAATCCGTCTGCACGGCACCGTCAATACCGACCAGGGTCAGATCATCGCGCAGAGTGACGTCCTCGCGATTAATCATATCGGCGATTTTGGTGAGCCGCGCCGCCAAAGGCTGTTGCCGGGTTTCCGTCAATTCGTCCTTAACGCCGTCGACCTCAAGCTCGTCGCCGTTCTCCGTATAGCCCTCGGTGACACCGTCGGTGAACACGAAAAACCCGGCATCCAGCAGATCCAGGGTTTCCTCCGGGTAGCCTTCCTCGCCGACCAGATACGGCGATATCCCGATCGGCGGCGCATCGGCCGGCAACGCGTCGAAAGACCCATCAGCCTGTTGAACCAACGGCGGCTCGTGCCCTGCATTGGCGAACACCAGTTGTCGGGTGCGTGGATCGTAGATACCGCCGATCATGGTGACGAACATCCCGCGCGCCGCGGTCTCGCAAATCTCATCGTTCACCCGCGCGAGCAAGATTCCAGGGCTGTCGATGGTTTTCCCCAGGCATCTGTACAAACTCGCGGTCTTGGCCATCAGCAGCGCCGCGTTCATGCCCTTTCCCGATACGTCGCCCAGATTGAAGCAAATGCGTCCGTCATCCAGTTCGAAAAAATCGAAAAAGTCCCCCGATACGGTCCGTGCCGGCACGTTGATACCGAAAATCGGATAGTTTTCGCCGGGCACATCGGGCAGCAGTGAGCGTTGAATTTCCGCAGCGAGTTCCAACTCACGCGCCAAGCGTTCTTGTTCCACCAGGGCTTCGGCCATGCGCGCATTTAGAATTGCGAGCGCCGCTGAAGATGCCATGGCGCGCAGCATATGCAGGTCGTGTTCCTCGAATAGGCCGTCGTCGGATATTTTATTGATCAGTTCGATGGCGCCGATACGCTGGTCTTTGACACTGAGCGGCGCGCACAGAATAGACAGCGTCGTGGTTCCGGTTTCTTCGTCGATACCCTTGTAAAAACGTGAATCGTTTTGCGCATCGCGAATCATTTCGGCGCGATTATCCTGCACTGAGCGCCCGACGATGCCCTGGTCCGCCGGAAGCGACAGGCCGGTGATGTCCACAGGTCCCACGCAGGCCCGGCAAACCAACACTTCGGCTTCCCCCTCGCCCTCCAGCATGAACAACGCCCCGCCTTCCGCACCCACATAGCGGGTAATATGTTCAACAGCGCGCATCAGTGACGCGTTGATATCGCGGGTCGAAGCAAAGTCGTGCCCCATCTCCGACAGCAATTCGAGATGGTCATAAACCTGTGCTTCGTCGTCGTCGACTTCGTCAGGGGCTGTATCTTGATCCATGGCCTTTTTGCCGCTCAGCTGAGCCGCACCTTGACGTAAGAACCGGGGGTATCCTCCAGGGGTTTTACCTTACCGCACCCGGGGTCACGGGCGTCGACCTGCGTTCCTGCATGTTTCTTTACCCATTTTTGCCAATCGTTCCACCAAGATCCGTCATGCTGACGCGCGGCGGCAAACCAAGCGTCCGGTTCGGCAGGCGTCTTGGTGTTGGTCCAGTAGCAATACTTGTTCGCAGCCGGCGGGTTGACGATACCGGCGATATGTCCCGATGCCGATAGAACGAACCGGACATTGCCCTTGTAAAGCTGGGTTGCGGCATAAGTGGATTTCCAGGGTGCAATATGGTCTTCCTTGGTCGATACGATATAGGTCGGCACCGAGATGTTCCGAAGATCAAGCGCCACGCCGTCCAACGTTATCCCGCCGGGCTCAATCAATTTATTCTCCAAATACATCTGGCGCAGATAGAGCGAATGCATCATTGCCGGCATGCGGGTGTTGTCGGCGTTCCAGTACAACAAATCAAAAGCGAAAGGTTCGCGCCCCATCAGATAATTATTAACCACGAAGGACCAGATCAGATCGTTGTCGCGCATCAGATTGAACACCTGCGACATATGCTTGCCGTCGAGATAACCGGTCTTGGACATATATTCGTCCAGGTTTTCCAGTTGTTCGTCGTCGATGAAGACACCGAGCTCACCGGGGTCTTTGAAATCGACCATTGAGGTAAAGAACGTCGCCGACTTGACCCGATCATCGCCTTTGGCCGACATATAGGCCAGTGTGCAGGCGGTCAAAGTGCCGCCAATGCAGTACCCGATGACGTTGATCTTTTTCTCGCCGGTCATCTCGGTGACAGCATCAATCGCGGCCAGCGGCCCCTCCAGCATGTAGTCGTCGAAGCGTTTATCGGAGAGCGTCTCGTCGGGATTGACCCACGAGATCACGAACACCGTATGTCCCTGATCAACGGCCCATTTGATGAAAGAGTTCTTGGGCTGCAGGTCCAGGATATAGAATTTGTTGATCCACGGCGGAACGATGAGCAGTGGTGTCTTGGCGACCTTCTCCGTGCTCGGCGTGTATTGCAGCAATTGCATCAGATCGTTCTGAAATACCACCTTGCCCGGAGAGGTGGCGACATTTTCACCCAACGTAAACGCATCGGCATCTGTCATGGAAATGCGCAACTGGCCCTCGCCGGCCTCCAGGTCCCGCAACAAATGGTCGAGGCCTTTCACCAGGTTTTCGCCCTTGCTGTCGATGGTGTGCTGCAAAACCTTGGGATTGGTGGCGGCAAAGTTGGTTGGCGCCATGGCGTTGACGACCTGCCGCGTATAGAACTCCGCTTTTTCCCGGGTTTTATCATCCAGGCCTTCTACGCTCCCGACCACCTGCTGGATCCAATTGGCGCTCAGCAGATACGACTGCTTCATGGTGTCGTAGAGCGCCTCTTCCTCCCAGGCCTTGTCTTTGAAGCGCCTGTCGTCCTTGGCCGGGCTCACCACGGGCTCGACCTCTTCGCCAGACATGCGCTTGGCCGCTGTTTCCCACAGCTTGGCATAACTCTGGAACAATTGCGCTTGCGCTTCCATGAGCTTCGCCGGATCAGCCATCATCTTGGCGCCCACATCCAGAAAAGCTTTGCCGATGACCGCCGGGTCGGGAATTTGAAACCCACCATCCTTGGCTTGGCGCTCGTAAAAAGCATTGATGATGCGTTGCGAACGCTCGGCATAGGCCGTCATCGCCTTGGACATTTCATCAGGATCGGTGGCACTGATCGGTTTTCCAGCTGTGTCGTCCATGTTCCCTCCGCTAGCAGAAGAAAAAAGATAAACCGGGCGCTTGGTTTAGGCCAACGTTGATTGAAGATAGTGAGGCAATTCTTCAATTGCCCCTATGGGGATTGCTGTCTCCGCTGAACATACGGTACGGTGCATTGTCGACCAACTTCGGTCGGGAACGAATATGGTATCAACCATGGCCAAATCACCCGCTTCAACGCCGGAGTTCGACCTGTTCAAGCAAGAAGCAGATCTGCTTGATAGAGCCAAGGCCATACAGGCTGCCGATAGCTCAGCGGACGAAATCAACACTGCTTTTTCGGAGCTATTGGGCGGTTATCAAAAGCTGTTTCGCGAAACCCGACGTCTGATCCGCCTGAGCGACCGCTCCGAAGCTGAACTGCGCGAAGCGCGCAAACAGGCCGAGGCGGCGACCCGTGCCAAGGCTTCTTTTCTGGCCGCCATGAGCCACGAAATCCGAACCCCCATGAACGGTATTGTCGGCATGATCGATCTGCTGGCGCAAACTCGCATGGACGACGACCAGCGCCAAATGATGGCAACCGTTCGCAATTCTGCCGGCGCACTGCTTACCATCATCAATGACATCCTGGATTTCTCCAAAATCGAAGCCGGCAAACTCGACCTGGAATCCATCAGTTTCCCCTTGCGCGAAATCGTTGAGGGTGTTGGTGACACCATGGTGCCGGTGGCACAGGACAAAGGCCTGGAGGTTGCTACGTTTGTCGACCCCGCTTTGCCTGAGCGCGTGGTGGGTGATCCCGTCCGGATACGCCAGATATTGCTTAATCTGGCCGGTAACGCGGTCAAGTTTTCGGAAGTAGACGCAATCGCGGCTGCGTCCGAAAACCGCGTCGTTATCCGAGCCGACAAGGTTCGTGAAACGGTCCGATTTCAGATCACAGATCACGGTATCGGTATGTCGCCACAAGCTGTTTCCAACCTGTTCAAACCCTTTACCCAAGCGGATAACTCCACCACGCGGCGCTTCGGCGGCACCGGGCTTGGTCTATCCATATGCAAAAACCTCACCGATCTCATGAACGGTCAGATCAGTGTCGAAAGCTGCGAGGGTGAGGGCTCCACCTTCACTGTTCACTTGCCGCTCAACACGCCGGAAGATGTCCCGATTGTCGATGCGAACGCCTTGGCCAGCATAACGGTTGGTATCGCCATTCCCAGTACCGACGATGCTTCGTTTGCCGCGGCCTACCTGCACCAATGGGGGGCGAAAACTGTCAATCTCGAGATCGATCGCCCTCTCCCAATACCGGACTTGGACCTCGTGATTATGGATGATCGTTGGTCGAACGAGGCCATGGATGCTGTCGGCGCATCGGCCGAAGGACAGCCACTCGTGTTTTTGATCGGTGCAGAATCGGCTTCCGCGCCACGCTCCGGCAATGTCGATGCCGTGAATCGCGCGCCATTGCGCCGGGCCTTGCTGATCAACGCGGTAGCGCGTTTGCTGGGCCGCACGGCACCAGAAGATGTCGGTGATCTGGGCGGCGTTATTGCCCGTGCCGAACGGGTGGATACCCCTGAGGAGGCACTGGCACAGGGGCGTTTGGTTTTAGTAGCTGACGACACACCCACCAATCGAGACGTAATTTTGCGCCAACTTCGAGCCCTGGGTTACGCCGGCGAAGCCGTGAATGATGGCATTGAGGCACGCGATGCCTTGCAGCAGAAAACCTATGGCCTGCTGCTGACCGATTGCCACATGCCGAACATGGATGGTTTCACGTTAGCCCGCACTTTGCGCGAGGAAGAGGCACCTGACAGGCGCCTCCCGATCGTTGCCGTAACAGCCAGCGCCATGAAGGAAGACGAAGATCAGTGCATGGCCGCCGGCATGGATGGTGTTCTGGTAAAGCCGTTGGATATGGTAAAATTGAAAGATGTACTGGAAATTCATTTACCGCCCCGAACTGACAATGAGCCCTCCACCCCCGCCGACGATCCTTTCGACGACATCGCGGCGCTTCTAAATGCACCTGCACCCGCCGGAGATGATGATAACGCGCCCGTCGATGCTTCAGTGTTAAAAGGCATGTTCGGCGATGATGAGGCTACGTTTAAGGAAATTCTTGGTGATTTTGCCGACCCTGCAACAGAAATCGCGAGCGAGATCTCCGCGGGATTTGCTGGCAGCGATGCCGCCGCCGTCGGCGCAGCAGCCCACAAGCTCAAGTCTGCGGCCCGCAGTATTGGCGCCAATGCGCTTGCCGATCTCGCGTTCGAGTTGGAAAAATCAGGCAAGGCCGGCGATTGGCCAGCCATTGAAGAGTATATGCCGACGCTTGACCCTCTGGTAAAAGACGTCTTGGATTACATCACGGCACTATAAAGGGACATCAGCCACCATGGCATTGACGCAGCAACAAATCGACGGCCTCGTCATCATGATCATTGATGATGAGCCGTTTATGCGCAAATTGATCATCCGTGTGCTCAATGAGATCGGCATCTTCAACATCGAGGAAGCCAACAACGGTGCCGAAGGCCTCAATCAATTGGCAACCGCCACAGAGAGGCCCACCCTGATTATTTGCGACCTGGAGATGCCCGGCATCGATGGGTTCGAGTTCGTCCGCAAGCTGCGCGCCGCTAAAGATGAACAATTCAAGAATCTACCAGTCCTGATCGTCACCGGCCACGCCGAGCCGGAAAGTGTGCGTAGCGCGGTCGATGCGGGTATTCACGGCTATCTCGTGAAACCGATATCACGCCAAGCGTTGGAAAGCCGCATCGCCACCGCCCTTGAAACCGGGCCGATCGACCCAGGTCGCATGAACCGCTGACTGGAACATGAGCCATTACCGCAGTCCTGTCGGCGCCGACCAATTCCACGCAGATACCCGTGCTTATTTTAAAGGCCGCAAGGTCTGCGTTACCGGCGGCGGCGGCTTTATCGGATCGCACGTGGTCGAGCAATTGCTTGCACTCGGGGCCGAACCGATCGTTCCAACCCGCCAAGAGGCGCCGCCGTTGTTGGCGCACCTACACGGTGAGATCGACATTCGCAGTCTCGACTTAGCGGATCGGCAGCAAGCCGCAAACGCCCTCAATGGCGCATCAGCAGTGCTCAACCTAGCTGCCAGCGTAGGTGGCATCCAATACAATGCGGCCCATGCAGCCACTGTTTTCCAAGCAAACAAGCGCACTTTTCTCAATGTGATTGATGCTGCCGAACGGACCGGTACAGAGCGGCTTTTGGTGGTGAGTTCCGCATGCATCTACCCTCGCCACTGCATCATCCCTACGCCCGAAACCGAAGGAACCACAGGCTGGCCTGAACCAACTAATGCCGGGTACGGTTGGGCCAAGCGCATGGAAGAATTCGCCGCCCAGTGCTACGCTGAAGAGCACGGACTTGAGGTGGCCATCGCACGCCCCTACAACGCCTACGGCCCGCGCGACAATTTCAACCCTGTAAGCTCTCACGTCCTGCCGGCTTTGATCTTAAAAGCCTTCGAAAGCCAAGACGGCACCTTGCCTGTCTGGGGCGAGGGTCAACAAAGCCGATCTTTTCTTTATGTCGACGACCTTGCGCGCGGACTACTGGAAGTTACCGCATGCTACGCCGAAGCGGATCCATTGAACATCGGCGAATACAACGAGATCACAATTGGCGAGATTGCTCAGATGATTGCCGAAATTGTCGGAGCCCGCCGGGGGATTGATATCCAGCCGACTTTTGAACCGACTGATCTGACGGATCAGCCGCGGCGGAACTGCGACACGACCAAGCTTGAGAAAATACTGGGGTTTCAAACCCAAGTACCATTGCGCCAGGGGCTGGAGGCAAGTATCGAATGGTTCGAGGCCAACCGAGAACTGGCGATGACCGCGCATCACCAATGACCCGTGGGAATTGCCGCCCTAAAGCTATAGAGATACCTTCTCAATACGAGTAATGCAGAGAACAATCATATGACTTACCAGACGATCCAATCTCAACCCATTGCCGGTTCACTGGGCGCGGAAATCACCGGTGCGGACCTCTCCAAGCCACTGAGCAACGCCACCGCCGACGACATTCAAAAAGCGCTTTGGGATCACAAAGTGATCTTCTTCCGTGACCAGGACCTCACGCCCGCAGACCATTTGCGTATCGCCGGCACGTTTGGTGACGTTTACCGCGTGCCGTTCGTCAAGGCGCGCGACGACTACCCGGATATCATCGATATCGTTCGTGAGGAAGCCGATGCCGGGAAATACAATTTTGGTGGTGTGTGGCATTCCGACGCCAGTTTCGACGAATGCCCGCCCATGGGCTCCGTGCTCTATTCTCTCGAATCCCCGCCCTATGGCGGGGATACTTTGTGGACCGATATGGAGGCCGCCTATGAGGCCTTGTCGGATGGCATGAAAACTCTATTGAACGGCGTCAACGCCATGCACAGCGCCGAACGCAACTATGGTTCCGGCGGGTACTTCAACGATGACGACAACCAAGGCGTCGCCATGGACATCAAACCGTCCGAAAGCGGCGACGCGCGCATCGCCCATCCGGTGGTTCGCACGCATCCGGTAACGGGGAGAAAGTCTCTTTATATCAATCCCGTGTACACTGTTTGCTTCGAAGACATGACCGAAGAGGAAAGCGCACCCTTGCTTGGTTTCTTGCACGCGCATGCCACCCGACCCGAGTTCACCTGCCGCTTCGACTGGACAACCCACTCAGTGGCCATTTGGGACAATCGTTGCACCATGCATTTCGCCATTGGCGACTACGATGGCCACCGCCGTCACATGAACCGCGTCACCGTCGCCGGTGAGCGCCCAGCCTAGGTGACGTCATGAAAGGTACATTGGGCATTCTTGGCGGCATGGGGCCACTGGCTACAGTGGACTTCATGCAGAAAGTCATCCAAGCCACACCCGCAAACCGCGACCAGGATCACATCCCGCTTTTGGTCCATGCCGTGCCCCAGGTGCCGGACCGGGCAGAGGCCATTCTGGCCGGATCAGACGAACCCCTGACATGGCTGCGCGAGGGTGCGGCGATTTTACGGTCCGCGGGAGCCGAAGCCATCGCCATCCCATGCAACACGGCACACTACTGGTATGATGATTTGGCCAACCACATCGATGTTCCGGTATTGCATATCGTCGATGCCGCCGCCGCCCAACTGAAATCGGCGGGCATTATCAACGGCACCGTCGGCCTGCTTGCCACCAAGGGCACCGTCGATGCCGGAGTCTACCAGAATCGGTTTGAGAAACTCGGGTTCAATTGCCGCGCCCCAGACGATGCCCTCCAGTCGGAGAATGTCACGGCCGGAATAGCCGCCGTAAAGGCCGGCGATTTGCGGAAAGGCCGCACGTTGCTTGAAACCGCCGCTATAACTTTGGCCCAGCAAGACTGCCTGGCGATTGTTTTAGGGTGCACTGAAATACCCATCGTGCTGACGAAGGATATGTCACCGGCGCCGGGCATCGGCTATCTGGATGCCACCGATGCTCTCGCCAGAGCTGCCGTCGATTGGCATCTGGAGACCACAAAAACAGCTAAAACCGGCTAATTGGATTGGGTCGGTTTATCCGCTTTGCGCCAAGCCGGAAAATCGAGACCGAAACCGGTCAGATGCGCAAATAATTCGCGCATGCGGGCCGTGTCGGCCTCTGGCAATGGCGGCTTCAGGATAGACGCTAAGTTGGTGTCAAGATGGTCGGGGTTACCGGTTCCGAATAAAATGACATCCGCCCCCGGCTGGTGACGCACATAGCGATAGGCCGCGTCTATAACACTTTCAGCACCGCCGTCATGGATGAGAAACCCAAGCGGATTCTCTTTATCGGCCAGCCACCCCGGTAATTGGCCGTTCTCTATCCGTTTTGCAACGTCTTGCTGAAGCCGCCCCGGCACGCTGAACACCGCGCGCACCGCAAACATGATCAACGTGCCGATGCGCCGTTCGCGCGTTTCCGGAAAGACGGTGTCTTCGGCATTCTGGTTCATCATGTTGTAGGCCACCATGATCACATCAAACGGATCGTCATCGAAAGCGCGTAAAAACATGTCGTGGTTCAGGTCGCGCGGCCCCTGCTCGGTCGCGCCGAGAAAGCGAAACTTCCCCTTCTCCTGTTCCTTCAACAACGCCGGAACCAACTCGTTCATGGCGTAGTCGTAATCTTTCAACTGTAAGGAATGTAGATTGAAAATATCGACATAATCCGTCTTAAGGTCGCGCAGCGATTGGTCGAGATTGGCAACGATCTCCGCTGCGCTTAGGCGCTTCCCGTCCTTGAGGGGACTAGACTTTGTGGAAACAACGAGCTGGTCGCGCCGAAGCGATTGCATGGCTTTACCGACAATGGCCTCCGTACCGTAAGCCTTCGCCGTATCGAGAAGGTTCACCCCCAGGTCAACCGCCTGATGCACGATTGCAACACTATGCGCCTCGCTTTTTCCCTGCTTGGATCCCAAACCGCTGCCACCGCCGCAGCCCAATCCCGCGACACTGACATTGAGGCCCGTGCGCCCGAGTGTGGTGTACTCCATAGACACACTACGCCGTTTCGATACCATCGTTACCGGTTTTGATCTGGCGCACGAACGCCAGAAACCGGCGCACCCAATCGTTCCCGCCGATATTGCGATGATGCGAAAACGTTGCCAGCGTGTTGCCGACGATCAGACCATCATGCAAGCCATCGATACCGTAGCCGCGTGTGACACGGAAGGCGAAATCGGAATTGGCTGGCAGGCCCTCAAGTGAAGCATAATGGAATTCATGGGCTGCGATATTTCGCGCTGACGCACCGTTAGCCGGCCAAGGCGAAAGACCGGTCGGCTGCAATCGCACGTAGCCACGTCCGACCGGCGTCTTGTGCATCACTGCTTCGCCCGGGATGGCTCCAACCATCTCATGGCGCTCGCCCTGCCAGGTGAGCGACCCGGACAAATACATCAATCCACCGCACTCCGCATAAGCCGGCAGCCCTGCGCTAAGCCGACGGCGGATGTCGCCACGAAGTTGGGCATTGGCGGCCAACCCGGCGGCCTGGGTTTCCGGAAACCCGCCACCGATGAATAGACCGTCGCAATCGGGTAAGTGGGCATCACGCAACGCATCAAACGGCAAAATTTCCGCGCCGGCGCGGCGCATGGCCTCCAGGTCGTCCGGGTAATAAAACCCAAATGCCGCGTCACGGGCGACCGCGATACGGATATCGGCGGCGGGCAATGCCGCTAGGGGCGTGGTCAGTTTCGCCGGTTCATCGGCCATGCAGGCGATAACGCCAAGTCCGCCAATATCCACACTTTGCTCGATTGCCACCCGCGCGTGCTCAATGAGTGTCACCGCCTCACTGGCCTCGTTGGCCGGCACCAATCCCAAATGCCGCTCTGCGATTTCCATTTCCGGATGTCGGCCAACGGCGCCGATTACCGGGACATCGGTATAGTGCTCCAAAGCTGCGCGCAGTTTGCTTTCGTGCCGGGGGCCACCGACCTGATTAAGGATCACACCGGCGATGGATACGTCGGTATCGAAGCCCGTGTAGCCTTGAATCACAGGCGCAATCCCGCGGGTCATGCCGCGGGTATCGACGACCAGCACCACCGGCACTCCCAACAACTTGGCTAGTTGGGCATTGCTGTCCATACCAGCCACATCGACGCCGTCAAACAGGCCTTTGTTGCCCTCAACGAGGCTCATATCCGCGCCTTCACCGTGGTCACGGTAAAAATCCGAGATATCGGCCGGTTTCATGGTGTGGAAATCCAGGTTGCGGCAGCGCTGGCCACTGGCCAGCGCCAGCCACATGGGGTCAATGTAGTCCGGGCCCTTTTTGAAGCTCTGCACCTTGAGGCCGCGAGCACTTAGCGCCGCCGCCACACCAAGGGAAATCGTCGTCTTTCCCGACGATTTGTGCAGCGCCGATATCAGGACGCCGTTCATGTTCTAGGCAGCAAGCTGTTCGCGGTTGCGCTCGGCCCAGAGCGCTTCGGCTTTGGCCTGCGCATCGGCGGGGTTCGCTGCTCGGCCCATGAGATGCAACGCCAACGCCAAGGTCCCGGTAACGGCGGCAACGGCGTAAGCATCGCTCTCGTCACCCTTCCAGACCTCGACCAGGCGGTCGATCTCCATCTCATCGTCTTTCGGTTGCTGCGGTTCGGGCAAAAGGGCCGGCCACTCGTGCGTACCCATCACGCCGTTCTCAACAGTCCAGACATCCAGCGATTTCGACGGGCGGCGTTCAATCTCACCACCTTCGCCGCGGAACACGGCCATGTGCTCATAGCCCAGCAATTGGGCCGCGCCTTGGTGGATGGCATTGTAGCCGGGGTGGAAAATACCCTGCAGCACATTCGGCGCGCCAAACGGGTTGAGCATGCGCGAAATGGTGTGCACCGGCGAGCGCAGCCCCAAGATCGGGCGCAACTCGATGATCTCGTGCATCTTGGCGCTCACCACCGAGAGCGGCAGGTAGGCGAAGTTGGCGGCCTTGATTTGGGCCGAGGCCTCAGCAAAATCACCCGCCACCGGCAGCCCCAACGCCTCCAACGTTTCGCGCGTATAAAGGCGGCCCGGCGTGTGGCCTTCCGCGCCATGCATAAATATTTTCACCCCTTGCTGCGCCAGTGCCAGGGCTGCGAGTAAGAACCACGGCAACTGCCGGCGCTTACCGGCGTAGGAGGACCAATCCAGGTCGACCTTCGGCGCATCGGACGGAATATCGAACCCCTTGCGCGCCGACTTGACGAAACCCGCCACCTCTTCCGGTGTCTCTTCCTTAACTCGCAGCAGCATCAGGAAGGCGCCCAATTGTTCGGGGCGCACTTGATCGGCCAGAATCATGTCCATGGCCGCCTCGGCCTCGTCCATGGTGAGCGAACGGCCGACGTTTTTGCCACGACCGACAATGCGCACATATTGCGCGAACGGATGCTCTTCGCGATCCATCAGATAAATCTCCTATCAGGAGTGATGCGGGTCGACCTCTTCGTCGGCGAGGCTGACCGGCATGAAATCCAGTACCTTGGTTCCAACAAGCACGATCAGACCGGCGATGGCAATACCGCCGATGCCAAGCCCGACCTCTGGCAGACTGGCCTGATAATCGCTCACCGTGCCGTCAAAGAAGGAACTGGAAGCCTCCCAGCCTGGAAACAGGACCAGCGGATAGCTCTGGCCGCCAATGATGATGACGTAAACCTGCGCGATTCCGCCCAAGATCACCAGTACCGAGGCCACCGACACGCGCCCCCGGCCCAACTTGCCGCTGCCCAGCGGGAACAACAGCGCCAGCGGGATTAGACCGCCAATGATCACTTGTCCGACCCAAAACAGCGTCGTGATGAATCCGCCATCAAGCAGGATGAACCGCTCGACACCGTGATGCTCGGGCGCATAAAGATTGGTAGCGTGCTGGACAAACGTAAAGTACAGGACGGCAGCGACAAAAAGCCCCAGCAGCTTGCCCATGCGGTTAACGATATAATCGCCGACCGGACGCCCATCGCCTTCGTACAAGCCGAGCATCAGCAGAAAAAAGATCGCCAGCCCGAAAGCAAACGACATGGCGATGAACATCGGCGCCATGACCGCCGCGTCATAGGCCTGGCGCGCCGCCAGAAAGCCGAATATCAACCCGGTGCCGGTGGTCAGCATTAGACGCCACAGGAATGCCGCCATACCGGCTGCCTTGGTGTAGCCGTTCATGCGCCGCTCCATCATGGTCCAGAGATAGACGGCGGTGACGACCAAAAGCCCAGTATAGAGAAAAATATTCCAGGCAAAGATGGATTTGAAATTGTAGCTGGTCATGGCGACGATCAAGCGGTCGGGCCGTCCCAGATCGAGCACCAGAACAGCCAATCCGCCCATCAACAACGCCA
Organism: Rhodospirillaceae bacterium; assembly: GCA_016845145.1. Lineage (GTDB taxonomy): Bacteria > Pseudomonadota > Alphaproteobacteria > Rhodospirillales > Casp-alpha2 > TMED8. The sequence goes on along the minus strand of JAERTE010000148.1, from coordinate 33,692 downwards.
TGGCCACCAGGCCCGATAGGCGCGCCAGCGGCTTGTAGGACGCGCGTCCGAACACGGACCCCATGGACGCCACATTCAGCGCACCCGACGCAGCGACAATCAAGAACACAGCAAACACATGCGGCATACCCCACACGACCTGATTGTCCATGCCGGTGACCACATGGCCATTGTGTTCCATGTACCAAGCGGAGCCCAAGCCCATCAGCGCCAGCAGACCGGCAAAGAAGAAAGCGCCGACAAGTGGTTTGCTGTCCAAGCTGAACGGGCGATAGCGCAATGTTTTCATCAGAGCCCCCGATACCTGATACCCGGATCAACACCGAGATCGCCGCGAATAGCCGTACCGCCATACTGGGCGAGCTGTTTCGATATGTCGCTGTTCGGGTTGTTCAGATCGCCAAATACGAACGCCCCGCCACCGTCTTTTCCACAAGCTTCAACGCAAGCCGGTTGCTTGCCGGCGTCAATGCGATGCACACACAGGGTACAGCTTTCCACGGTACCCTTACCGCGCGGCGCATGGGCTTTTTGCCCCTCAACGTCCTCATGCACGAACGATCGCGCCTTATAGGGGCATGCCATCATGCAATACCGGCAGCCAATGCAGATGTGTTTGTCCACCAATACAATGCCATCGGCGCGCTTGAACGAGGCGCCAGTGGGGCAGACGTAGACACAAGGCGGCTCGGCACAGTGCTGGCACATCATCGGCAATGATTTCTGATGTCCACTCGCCGTGTGTTTGAGGGTCATCTTGCGGATCCACTGCGCGTCGGTGCTTGGTCGATTTCCGCCACCCCATCCATTTTCGTTTGAGCACGCCGTTACACAGGCCTGACAATCGTCCTGGCATTTGTTGATATCGATCAGCATGCCCCATCGGACAGCGTTTGAGACGCCTGCGGCCTCGGCAAACTTGTAGAGCGTCACGCCCGGCGCTATGGCCAAAGCCCCGGCTGCCGCCAACCCCTTCAAAAACCCGCGCCGACCACGCGCAGGCGCGTTTTCACAAGCGGGAACTTTACGATGTTCACTCATGGCTTGGCTTTCTCCGGAGCCGAATTGTGGCAACTGAAGCAATCGATCGTTACCGCCGCGTAGTCGTGGCAGGTTCGGCAGAAATGTTTCGGGTCGCTGTAGGTCACAGGCTTGGCTGCCTCATCCTTGACCGCATGACAGGTTAGGCACTCGGTCAGTGCCGTCTGTTTCGGACGAACACCCTGGTGCACGGTGTCGTCGCGCTGGTGCGACAACAAGTCCATGTGATTGGCGCGCATGAAAGCCGTGTCACGTACGCACGACTCGCCCTCGCCCTTGGGCACGTTCGGGAACGGTACCTTCCATTCCGTCGCGCTGGCGCTACCCGCAAAGAGCAGCGCTAATATCGCCAACATTTGGCCGATCTTGATCATAGTCGGATTAGGCTCCCAAACCCATCTGGATGTAACCGGAAGGACAGACATCGGCGCAGATGTAGCAGCCGACGCACTTCGTATAATCGGTCTCCACATAGCGCCCCGACACCCGCTGATCCTTGGCGACACGCTCGATCGCGTCCTGCGGGCAATAAATCATGCAGTTGTCGCACTCCATGCAGAGTCCGCAGGCCATGCAGCGGTCGGCCTCTTCGACGGCTGTTTCCTCGGACAGGCCGGTGAAACGCTCATCAAAATTGCCGAGTACATTATCCGCGGAGATTTCGACCTCGTCACGGTGCAGCCGCGGCGTGCCGGAAAAATACCCGAGGAACTGCTTGGTACTTGGGATGATTTCGGCAAACGACCGGTCCTCATAATTATGGACGGCGAAATTGCCGCTGTCGGTCCCACGCACCGGCTCGTTTTCGGCTTCCTCGGGTTCCAGTTCGTGGTCGCGTAATGCCGCCAGCAAGTTGAACCGGAAGCCGTCGACCTTGGGCCGATCCTTCAGATCGCGGTTGTCCAGGTAGGCGTCGATGCTGTCGGCAGCGAAGGACGCGTGACCAATCGCGGTGGTCAGCAGATGCGGCTTGATGATGTCGCCACCAACAAAATGCCCTTCGTGATCCGGGATGCGATAATGGCTGTCGGCGTTCATCAATCCCCAGCCATTGTCGAGGCTCTCGAAGCCGGTAAAGTCCCCGGCCTGGCCCGTGGCACCGACAATCAGCTCGCACTCAATATTGAAGGCGGCATCTTCATCGGCCACCATCTCACCACTGCTCCAGTCCGCGGGCATGACGCGTAGTGCGGTTGCGCGTCCCTCGGCATCGAGAATGACTTCTTTCGGCGCCAAATTTTCATGAATCTCAACACCTTCCGCAATCACCGATTGCAGCTCGTGTTCCGTGGCCGGCGCTTTCGAAATGGGTCGGCGGTAGACAATCCAAACATCCGCACCCTGCCGCTTGGCCGCCTGCGCGACATCGTGCACCGTTTGGCCCATGATCACCTTCTCGGGCAGTTTTTCGCCGTCGGCGGCATCGACGTTGCCGATGCGCCGCGCCACAGCGGCGACGTCCATGGCCGTGTCACCGGCACCAACGACCAGCACACGGCCGGTCAGATGCTGCAGACGGCCTTCGTTGAAGGCGCGCAAAAAGACAATGCCGTCGACGCAGTTTGGCGCCTCGGCGCCGGGGACCGGCAACGGCTTGCCGCTTTGCGCACCGATCGCCCAAAAGACGGCATCGAAATCTTTCTCCAACTCATCAATGGAGACATCGACACCGACCCGCGTATCGAGTCGCGTCTCAACGCCCATGTCGACGATTCTCTGAATTTCCCCTTCCAGCACGTCGCGGGGCGTGCGGTAGCCGGGAATGCCGAATACCATCATACCGCCAAGCGCCGAGTAGGAATCGAAGATCGTGCAGGCGTGGCCCTTTTTTCGCAGAAAATAAGCTGCCGCCAACCCGCCCGGTCCGCCACCGACGATAGCGACCTTTTTGCCGGATTCGGTTTTCGGTTTTTCGAAAGCCAGACCGTTCTGCAACGCCCAGTCACCGACATATTGTTCGATGGAATTGATGCCGACGAACTCTTCGACGTCGTTGCGGTTGCAGCCGTCCTGACAGGGAGCCGGACAGACCCGACCCATGACCGATGGAAACGGATTGGCCTTGGTCATACGCTCGAAAGCATACTGTTGCCAGGGCGCATCATCGAGCGGCTTATCTATGCCGCGGGCGATACTGAGCCAGCCACGGATATCGTGGCCGGACGGACAACTGCCCTGGCACGGCGCCGTGCGGTGAACGTAGGTAGGACAACTGTCGGACTCCCCTCCCGAGACCCGAAGTTCCGGCCATTCCGGATGCTCTGCGTCGCCGTCCTGATAACGGCGGTAATTCACGCGTTCTTCAGCCATTGCCTTACCCTTTCCTCTCCCTGTCACCCCCGATCCGGGGGCCGTTGCGTCAACTCATTATTCACCCAATCCCATTTGAATGTAACCAGAGGGGCAGACATCTTTACAGATGTGACACCCAATGCATTTGTTGTAGTCGGTATCCACGTAGCGGCCGACCGCTCGCTGATCTTTCTTGACCCTAAAGATCGCATCTTGCGGGCAGAAAATGACGCAGTTGTCACACTCGAAACAAATCCCGCAACTCATGCAGCGTTCGCCTTCGTGCTGAGCCTGTTCCTCGGTCAAGCCTTCGATACGTTCTTCAAAATTGCCGAGTACTTGGTCCGCATCGATATGGACCTCCGTACGCCGGGCGCGCGCGTCATAACCGAAATGACCAACGAACAGTTCCTCATGTGCAATGATATGCGTCGACGACCGATCTTCATAATTGTGCACAGCGAAGTTCGAATCATCAGTGCCACGCGTCGGCTCGTCGTCATATTCTTCCGGTGACAGTTCGCGCTGCGTCAACTCGTTCAGCAGTTTGAAATGATGCACGTCCACTTTGGGCCGTTTATCCATCGAGGCACCGGCAAGGTAACGATCGATGCTGTCTGCCGCCACGCCGCCCTGGCCGATGGCCGTGGTCAGCAGGTGCGGGCGCACGATATCGCCGCATGCAAAGTGCTTGTCGTGGTTCTTGACCTTATAGAGGCCGTCGCAATCCATGAAGCCCTTGCCGTTATCCAGGGCTTCGAAGCCGGTCAAATCACCCATCTGGCCGATGGCCGAGACGATCAGGTCGCATTCGATCTCGAATTCAGTGCCTTCGCGCGGGATCGGCTTCATGCCTTCCATGTCGCACTCACACATTTTCAGCGCCCGTGCGCGACCATCGTCGCCCTTGATCACTTCCAGCGGTATAACACCGCCTTTGATGTCGATACCTTCACGCACCGCATCTTCGCGTTCGCGTTCTGCCGCTGTCATGCCCTCAAGCGGAAACAGCGACGTCAGCACCGCCTTCACGCCCTGACGGGTGATGGAACCAGCCACGTCGTGCGCGGTATGGCCCAAGATCACGGCTTCCGGCATATCGTGTTCGGCAATTTTTTCGATGTGTCCGATGCGGCGTGCTACCGAAGCTACGTCGATAGAGGTATCGCCACCACCGACCACGACGACTTTCTCGTAGACGAACTGCAGGCGGTCCTTGTTGAAGGCTTCGAGGAAATCAACGCCAGAGATACAATTGGATGTACCGGCCCAGCCTTCGACCGGCAGGTCGCGGCCGTTCTGCGCGCCAACAGCCCATAAGACGGCATCGAAATCGGCTTCCAACTGCTCCAGGCTGACATCTTCGCCAACCCGCACACCGAGCTTAGCTTCAACGCCCGTATCCAAGATACGTTGGATTTCAGCCGCGACCATGTCGCGCGGCGTACGGTACCCGGGGATGCCGTAGATCATCATGCCGCCCAGTTGATCGTGCGCCTCGAACACGGTGACACCATGGCCCATACGGCGCAGCTTGTACGCTGCCGCCAAGCCGCCGGGTCCGCCACCGATGACGGCAACTTTCTTGCCAGTCTCTTCGGCCGGACCGTCGAGAGTGAGATTGTTCTCAATGGCCCAGTCGCCGACGTATTGCTCGACGGCGTTGATACCGACGAAATCATCAACTTCGTTTCGGTTACAGCCATCCTCGCAAGGTGCCGGACAAACCCGGCCCATGATCGACGGAAACGGATTGGCCTCGGCCATGCGCTTGAAGGCATATTCCTGCCATGTCATGCCCTCAACGGGCGGCTTATCCATGCCGCGTGCGATGGCCAGCCAACCGCGGATTTCATGGCCCGACGGGCAACTCCCCTGGCACGGCGGTGTGCGATGCACATAGGTCGGGCACTTGTAGCTGTGATCGGCCTTGAAGATCTTGTCACGCAGCGGACCCAAATCCTGGTCGCCATCCTTGAAACGCCGATTGGTCAGCAGCGTCGGGTCCTTGGTCATCTCATTCATCTTGCACGTCTCCATCGGCCGTCTCAGTGGCTTCGGTTGGTTCGTCGTCATCGTCGTCACCGCCCTCGGCGCCATCCAAAATAATGGCGTTGGACACCAATTGGTGGACGCTGACAATTTGGTCCATGCGCATGCCGTAGTAGGGCATCACTTTGGCAAACTGTGTTTTACAAATCGCGCAGATGGCCGCCATGTGGGTGACGCCGTTGTCCTCTACAACTTGCTTCAATGCCTCCATGCGGGGCTTGGCGCCCTTGACGCGCAACTCCATCAGATCGTCGGTCAACAACCCGCCGCCGCCGCCGCAACAGAACGTATTCTCACGCGTGGTGTTGTCGGCCATATCGACGAAGTTGTTGCAGCATGCACGGATCACTGCGCGCGGATATTCGAATTGCCCGCCCGGCTCATCACCCATGCGCGACGCACGCGACACGTTGCACGAGTCGTGGAACGTGATGGTCATGTGATCGTTCTGGGATTTGTCGAATTTCAACGTCCCATCTTCGATCAGGTCGCGCGTGAATTCCAAGATGTGCTGGGGTGCCGGATAATTGGGGTCGAGGAAATCGAACGGCCCGGCCAGCGTGTTCCAGAAATTGTAGGCAACCCGCCATGCATGCCCGCACTCGCCGACGACGATACGCTTCACGCCCAAGTCCTGGGCCGCCTTGCGGATACGTTCGGCGATTTGCTTCATCTGCTCGTAGGAACCAATGAACATGGCAAAGTTTGCGGCCTCGGATGCATAGGTCGAAAGCGTCCAACTGGTGTTCGATTGATGGAACACCTTGGCATAGCCCATCAGGCCATCGATATGCGGCTCTGCGAAGAAATCGGCACTGGGCGTTACCAGCAAAACGTCTGCTCCCTGTACATCCAAGGGCAGCTTGATTTCCAATCCGGTCTCGTCTTCCAGGTCTTCTTCAAGGTCTTCCAGCGTCGCGCGCATAGCTTTCGGTGGCAGACCTAGGTTGTTGCCGATGTCGTGCACTTTACCGATGATCTCGTTGCAGTACTTCTGGCCCTTGCCCACGTGATCCATAATCTCGCGCGCCGCCATGGAAATCTCGGCAGTATCGATACCGTAGGGACAGAACACTGAACAGCGCCGGCACTGCGAACACTGGTGGAAATACTTGTACCAGTCGTCCAGAACCTCTTCCGTCAGATCCTTGGCGCCGACCAGCCAGGGGAACCACTTGCCGGCCTTGGTGAAGTAGCGCCGGTAAACGCTACGGAACAGGTCTTGGCGAGCGACGGGCATGTTTTTCGGATCACCCGTACCGAGGAAATAGTGGCACTTGTCGGTACACGCCCCGCATTTGACGCAAGCATCAAGATAGACCGGCAAGGAACGGTATTTGCCCAGCAGATCGCCCATCTTCTCAATGGCTTTTTCCTGCCAGTTGTCCACCAGTTCACCCGGAAATCCCAGGGCCTCCTGATGTCCGGCGGCGGCCACGTACGGGCTGGAATGGGCCATGGAATCGACCTCAACGGGCGGCACCTTGGTGTATTCGTCGAGTTCTGGTGTGGCGAAATCCTGGTCAGCCATGATCAGTCTCCACCATTTTTGGATTCAAGCTCCGCCGCCCACGCCGCCAAATGCCTACGCTCGCGCGGATTGTCCACCTGGTTACGGGTCGGGCTGAAGAATACGCCGGGCGCGTGCAATAGCTTGGAAAACGGAAATACCACCATCAACAACGCGACCATCCCTAGGTGCGCAAGCAGCAACGGGTGCGTCGGCAAGGGCTGCCAATCGAAGTGCAACAGCCCCAGCGCAAAAGCCTTGAGCATGACGATATCCGTGTGCGCCACATACTTCATGCCCAGCCCCGTCAGCGTAATGCCGACCAGCAACGCCAGCATCAGATGATCGGACAGTGCCGAGATATAACGCACCCGATCCACCAAGAACCGCCGCGCCCATAGACCGAACAAGCCAATCGCCATGGCAAAACCTGCGTATTTGCCGAACGGCTGGATCAACACCACCCAATCCCAGACGGGCTCGGTGAAATAGCGCAGATGCCGGAGCAACACCAAGGCCATGGCGCCGTGGAACAGATAGCCGAACACCCAGATCCATTTGTTGGACTTGAACAGGCTTTCGAAAAACACCAGCTCGCGGAACATCCGCACGACCACGCCCGAGCGCGTCGTCGGCGCCGGGGTGGTGGCGATTTTCAATGGCGCCGGGGTGTTCCAATACTGACGGACCTTAAGGGCCACGCCAACGACCAGCACGGCGAATGCCACCAATAGCAATATCGCGAACACCGTCGTCAACTCAAAGCCCTCCCGTATCCGTTCCCGACGGGTTTCGTCCGAGAACGGTCAAAACACCGCCAGAAAACTGAAATCTGTTCTAAAACAGACGCTTACACGCAACCCGTCGGTTTCGGCAAACCGGCAATTTTGCATGCCTGCTTGGCCGGACCGTAGGGGAACAGTTCGTACAAGTAGCCCGAGTTACCCTTGTCGGCGCCGAGTTTCTTTTTCACCGCCTTGGTGAGCACGCGCACTGCCGGAGCGACCTGGTATTCTTCGTAATATTCACGCAGGAAGTTCACGACCTCCCAGTGCTCGGAAGTCATATCGATGTCTTCGTCCTTGGCGATCAGATCGGCCAAGTCTTCGTTCCAGACGCTGATGTCGGTGAGATAGCCTTCTTCATCGGATTCGATGCTCTGGCCATTCAGTTCGTATGCCATATGTTTAACTCCTATTCTAAATTTCGGTCGTGGTATCTGTTGTTATAGCCATGAATGGACGGCGTCGTGTTCAGCGACGAGATCGACAAATCCCCCGTAGTCGACCGTCTCAACCCCATCAATCATGGGTTTTTCGTTCAAGCCCCGGGCGTCGATATCCGTGTCCAGGACATAGAATTTCAAATCGCCCTTGCGGCCCTCAATCAGGTCGCTCTTGGCGGTGCCGGCCAAAGCGGCATAGACGCCGTCTTCGATCAGCAACACAGCAGCACCCGACTTGGCGAGACGCAGGCAGGTTTCCAACGCGCCCCTCTCGAAAGGTGATTTATTAACCGTATGCAGCATGTTCATGTTGTGCAATCCTTTACCTTAGCCGCTCAACACGACTTCTTGCTCGGCCATCAGGTCCGAAAGCTCGGCGCTGCTCAGCACCTCCACGTCAACGACGAAATCATCCGCAGAGAGCCCGCGGGCTTCGATGGATTCTTTCTCCACCACGATGCGCCAGACCATATCGATGTCTTCGTCCTCGTCGGCGTCTTCTTTTTCCATTTCGACCACACCGTATGTGGGCGAGAAGTTCTTCATGCCCGTCGCTTTGGTGTTGTGGCCTTTCTTGATCTGAAACACCCCGTCATCAACGAAGGCGATCACGGCATGTTGCTCAAAAGCGGCCGAAATCATGATCATCTCCAGCACTTCCAAGGCATAAATGGTGCCATAGGGAGCCTTTGAATTGACGAACATGAATTTCTTTTTCACGCCCTCTGTATCGAATTGTACGTCTTCCATTTAAGCCCCCTCAATCGCCGAACACGACCGTGCGGTCGGCCGCCATGCCCAATTCAATCAATTGACCGAGGCCGGAAATCCTGAACCCATCCGCCAAAATCTCGTCTTTGATGCCGCGCCGGAGCGCAGCCGCGACGCAGACCACCAAATCCAGATTGTGTTCGGCAGCCAGTTCGCCCCACATCTTCACCAGATTGCGGTCGTCTGACTGTGGCTCGGAGAGCTTATTGGCGTTGTTGACGCCGTCGTAATAGAAGAACACCCGCATCACCTCGTGCCCCTTTTCCAGGGCGGCTTTGGTGAAGTGGTAGGCCGAATCCGACGCTTGGTGCGTGAACGGACCTTCGTTGACGAGAACTCCAAACTTCATTCTTCAAAGCCCCTAGAAATGAATGTGTGCCGAGGCGTTCAACGCCGCACGACCACCACGATAATCATCCAGGTGATGGTGCGTGAACGGCGTATCGACCAATTCGAAGAACTTCGGCCAGCCGATGCGTTCAATCCATTCGCCCATACGCTCCCAGTCACGGGCGTTGTCCTTGTAGGCGTAGAGGATTTTCCGAACCACCTCTTCAACCTCGGGCCAGCGCGGCGCATTGTTGGGCAGATTGGCCATCACCAATTTGTGGAAGGTCGGCTTGGAACGCGCATTGGAGTGCTTGCCCCCGACCCAGATCGCGATCTTGGTGGATTCACGAGAGTTGATTTGCATCGGCGGGCACGGCGGATAGCACGCGCCACAGCAAATGCACTTCTTCTCGTCAATTTCCAGGGTCGCCTTGCCGTTGACCATGGCGGGGCGGATAGCCGCAACCGGGCAACGCGCCACAACGGCTGGGCGCTCACAGACATTGGCCACCAAGTCGTGGTTGATCACGGGTGGCTTGGTGTACTGCACGTTAATGGCGATATCGCCCTGGCCGCCACAGTTGATCTGGCAGCACGATGTGGTGATACGCACGCGGTTCGGCATCTCTTCCTTGACGAATTCCTCGTACATCATATCCATCAACGACTTCACCACACCCGACGCATCCGTGCCCGGAATGTCGCAATGCAGCCAACCTTGAGTATGCGAAATCATCGACACCGAGTTACCGGTACCGCCGACAGGGAACCCTTCATCATTCAATTTGCCGATCAGCGGCTCCACCTGGGCTTCACTCGACACCATGAACTCGATGTTGGAGCGGGTTGTGAAGCGCACGTGGCCTTCGGCAAATTCGTCGGCAATATCGCACAGCAGGCGGATGGTATAGACGTCCATCTGGCGTTGCGTACCGGCACGGACCGTCCAAACCTCGTCTCCGCTTTTAGAGACGTGATGCAAAACGCCTGGGCGCATGCGGTCATGCCAATCCCAGTTACCGTAGTTGGCCTTCAGGACCGGATGCATGTACTGCATCGGGTCGGGAACGCCGCATTCGACGGGACGACGGGGTGCTTGTTTTTCCTCAGACATTTTTCTGCCTTCCTATTCTTCTGGTCGCGGCACCCTATTCGGCGGCGACGAAGTCCTCACGAATGTTGTCCTCACCAGCGGCCCGGCGCTTCTTGCGCTCTTCCCACTGCTCGGCGGCTTCATCGAAGTCATCGGTGCGTACGAACGAATTTGTACGCGGATGGCTGATCATGTTCGGGTCGATATCAACGCCGACACCTTCAAGGAAGTTCGTGATCCCGATGCGGTCGATGGTTTCACCGACACGCTCATGCTCAAGCGCGTTCTCGGCAAAGAACTCGATTACCCGCTCGGCGAACTCTGTGAATTTCTCGAAGTCTTCATCCGTCTCGAGTTTCATGAACGGCACAATGACCGTACCCATGAGATCGCCGATCTTCAGCGCGCGTTTGCCACCCATGAGAATGGAGACACCCTTGTCATCACCCGGCGACAGCGCTTTGGTCATGACATTCAGGCAGTGCATGCAGCGCACGCAGCTGGAATTGTCCACGTCCAGGGTGTCATCGTCGTTGAGGCTTAAGGCATTGGTCGGACAACGCGCAATGACGTTGTCGATCATGTATTTGCGCCCAACCTCGTCGATGTAGGCCTTAACCTCGCCCTGATCGACTTTCATGTCATCGCGCCAGGTGCCGATCACGGCGAAGTCGGCGCGGTGAATGGCGTTGACGCAATCGTTGGGACAGCCCGAGAACTTGAACTTAAACTTGTAGGGCAGTGCCGGACGGTGCATTTCGTCGAGGAACTCGTTGATCACCGAACGCAGCGCACGGGCTTCGTCGTAGCAGGACTGTTCACAACGCGCGTGGCCGACGCAGCTCATCGACGTGCGCAAGGCCGGGCCCGCGCCGCCGAGGTCGAAACCCATTTCATTGAGCTCGTCAAAGGCCGCCTGGACGTTTTCCGTCGTCGCACCTTGGAACATGATATCGCCTGATTGGCCGTGAAAGGCGATCAGACCGGAGCCATGCCGCTCCCAGACATCACATAGGTCGCGCAACACCTTGGTGTCATAGTGCATGCCGGCTGGCGGCATGACGCGCAATGTATGGAACTCTTTCGATTCAGGATATTCTTCAGAGACTTCGGAGAAGCGCGGAATAATACCGCCGCCATACCCGAACACGCTGACCGTGCCGCCCTTCCAATAGCCACGCGTCGTTTCGTAACTGTGCTCGAGCTGGCCGAGCAAGTCGTTCATCATCGGCGCGTATTGCTTGTCATCGGAATCGCGAAGCCGTTTCAGGCCTTTGACGAAACTGGGCCAGGGGCCATCTTCCAGCTCGTCGAGAAGTTTTGTTTCATGCTTTTTGGTTGCCACGTTTTTTCTCCAAGTTACCCGACGGGCCGCCGACAACGGACCGTCCCCTGTTTACCCTTTTTATTCATCCTTCGGGGCGTAGAGTTCCGGGGGTTTTCGAGTGTCGGTCCGGACCCGTTATTCACGACCTGGACATTATCATATTCAAAAAATATAAATTATCAACAAGGTTTGTTGTACTTTGGCTTTCAGCGTGCCGTAAATCGAATTCGCGGCTATGCTTGAAGCCTTGATTTTAAGGCGTTTCACATCATGACGGCAACAGTTCAAGCAAGAACCGGAAACTCTTTCGACCTGCGTGACGAGGCGGCCTATACAGAGTGGCGGGCCGCCAAACTGGCCGACTCACCCACCAGCGTCCATGACCTTCAGGTCATCATTGAAGATGCATCCAGCCCGAGCGCCCTGGAAATAAGCCAAATTCGCGACCGCTGCCAGCGCTTCAACATGGCGGTCTATAAGGTTTCCAGCGTTCTTTCGAAAGACGATGTGCTGTCCTTGGCGGCGCTGTTCGGCCTTAATCGGCTGGAAAAACCCCTGCTTACGGGAGAAGACGGAATCACCGAGCTTTCCGTTGCCGGCATGGCCGATTCGCGGCGCGGTGTTTATATCCCTTATTCCAATAAACAACTGAGCTGGCACACCGACGGCTACTACAATCCAACCGGCCAATGGGTCCTGGGCATGGTGTTGCATTGCGTTCGATCGGCCGCAACGGGGGGCGAATCGCAACTCTTCGACACAGACATCGCCTACATCCGGTTGCGTGACGAGAATCCGGAGTGGATCAACGCCCTCATGCACGCCGACGCGCTGACGATCCCCGCCAACGACATCGAGCCGGGAGACGTGCGCGGCGCAGAGACAGGGCCGGTGTTCGCGGTTATCGATGGACAGTTGGCCATGCGCTACACTCATCGCGTACGCTCCGCCGTGTGGCGCGACGACCCGGCAACGGCAGACGCACGCGCTTTTCTGCGCGATCTTCTAGATGGCGGCGACCCATTGATGATGACACACCGCTTGCAGGCCGGCGAAGGTGTCATATGTAATAACGTGCTGCATCGGCGCACCAGTTTCGAAAACCCGGACCAAACAGGCCAAGGGCGGCTGCTCTACCGCGCACGCTTCCGAGACCGGGTGGCTTTTTGAATTTCAGGAGATATCCGCCATGACCCCGACCATCACCGAACACGCCAATCCGCCCATCCTCTTGAGCCAAATTATTATTCGCAACCCCGACACCGCGTCGTTCCAGGAATTAATCGAAGTGATCAAGCACGTTGCCGATGAAGCCGGCAAGGCGATGCTGGAAATGGATATCAAACCCGATTATCCGGACACACCGCGCAATTGGGAATTTTTGGTCGAGAACGCGTTTACTTGGGGAACGCGTTAATGGAGGCAATCCAATGAGCGGCGAAACCACGACCCTCGTGGCCGAACTGGCCGCACCGTTTGGCCAGGAAATCCTTTTGCAGGACGTTGAGATGGTGGACGGCGTGAAAATGATGCGGGTCCGAATCCGCGAACGTTCGCGCTTTACCGTTTTCGATATCGATCCGGCCACCGCCAAGGCTTGGGGCCACGCCATGAGCAGCTGGGCTGAAAGTACGGGCACACTTGAAGACTCGCAAAATGACTGAGCGCAAACCGCCGCCGTTTCCGATCTTTCTCAATCTTGCAGACGCCAACGTGTTGGTCGTCGGATCGAATGACATTGCCGCAAGACGTGCCGAGGCCGTACTCCGCGCCGGCGCCCGCGTACGTTTGGCGGCCGCATCGATCGAGCCGCCCGTGACGCACCTGATGGATTCTGACCGCGTTACGTGGCTCGGCCGAGCTTTCGAGCCGGCGGACATCGACGGTTGCCGTCTGGTCATGGTCGCGACTGAAGACGATGCCCTCAACACGCAGGTCTCGACCTTGGCGCAAGCAGCTGGGCTTCCGGTCAACGTTGCCGACAGCCTAGCGCTATGCAGTTTCATTATGCCCGCCATCGTCGATCGCGCGCCCATCACCGCCGCCATCTCATCCGGCGGTGCGGCCCCGGTTCTGGCAAGGCGCGTGAAAACGGCTGTCGAATCGGCGATTCCCGCCAATCTGGGAGACCTCGCCGCCTATGCCGGAAAGGTAAGACCGCAAGTCAACAGCGGGATCAGCGACAGCACCGCGCGGCGACGGTTCTGGCAGCAATTCGCCGACGGTCCCATCGCCGGTCATGTATTGGCCGGACGTATGCACGAAGCGGATGCCCTGGTTGAACAAACCATCGCCAGGCTGTCCGATGGCGAGGACATCGAGGTCGTGGGAGAAATTGCGATTCTCGGCACGGGCAGCGGCGACCCCGACCTGTTGACCTTCCGCGCCCTTCGATTGATGCAAACCGGCGATATCATGGTGCATGACAGCACCGTTTCGGGCGCCATCCTCGACCTCGCGCGCAAAGACGCCGAACGCATCACCGATGACGATCACGCGAGCGCATGGAAGCGCGTTTGCGAATTGGCCACCGAGGGTCAATCGGTGCTTTGGCTCACCGCCGGGCCACCCGCGGAGCCGGATATGACGGCCCGGCAAGATTGCCCGATCGCCGTGACGACGGTACCCGCCGCCGGTTGAACGAGCGTCACGGCTGCCCTACTCTCCTTCCGACAATACGCATCAATTATCGGAGGGGGACATGCGCCAATCGACGCGTCTGCGGGAACTACTTAAGTCGGATAAAACCCTGATCATTCCGGGTTGCTACAATGCGCTCAGCGCTAAAATTCTGGAAAAAGTCGGCTTTCCCGCCGTCTACATGACAGGCTACGGCACGTCGCTGTCGCTGTTGGGCATGCCCGATGCCGGGCTCGCGACCATGACCGAGATGCATGCCAACGCGCGCTTTATCGCCAATGCCGTAGATGTGCCGCTGGTCGCCGATTCCGACAACGGCTACGGCAATGCCATCAACGTCATCCGCACGGTGCGCGAATACATCCAGACGGGCGCTGCCGGCATTCACATCGAAGATCAGATCATGCCAAAACGCTGCGGCCATGTGGCTGGACGCCGCGTGATTCCCATGGACGAGGCGGTCGGCAAGTACCGCGCCGCTGCCGATGCCCGCGACGAGATCGACCCCGATTTTGTACTCATTGCGCGCACCGACGCACGCGGCGCGCACGGCGGCTCCTTGGACGACGCGATTGCGCGCGCCAATGCATATCTGGATGCCGGCGCCGACTTGGCGTTCGTCGAGGGGCCGACGGATTTGGGCGAGATCGAGCGCGTCTGCAACGAGGTCAAAGGCCCGGTATTCTATAACCAGACCGGCATTTCACCACGCCTGACCGAGGGCCAAATGAACGACTTCGGCATCGCCGTCACCATCCTGCCGGGCGCCACCATGCGCGTCACCATGCAGGCGGTCTATGATTTCGCGGTAAAAATGCGCGACGAAGGGCCCATGGCGGAGGCCGAGTTTTTCAAGAACTTCCAAAACCATCCTGTCGGCGACTTCCACACCTTCGCTGGTTTCGACCAGATCAAGCAATGGGAGGAAGCTTACATGGACCCCGAGGAATTGGCGAAATATGCAGATTCAGTCGGCCATCAACCGGGTGGCGACGATTGATTGCAGGTTAGGATTTCCGGTGGATCGGGTGTGAGTTCGGTCTAGTTTTGATCGCGCAGACCTTCCCCTTTAAACCCGTCAATCACGTTGAGAGTTCTACAGCACGATAGTTGCTCTTTCGGGCGTACTCAATGGGCGTCATGTAACCCAAGGAACTGTGTGGTCTGTGGGTGTTGTAATCGATCATCCATTCGTCGGTGGTCCACCTAGCGTCGGCCAAGCTGCTGAACCAATGCTCGTTCAGCCATTCGTTCCGGAACTTGCCGTTGAATCTCTCGACGAAGGCATTCTGAACGGACTTGCCAGGTTCAGTAAAGTGCAGCCGGATACCATTGTGACAAGCTCCATTCATCCAGGGTCGTGCTGTTCAACCCCGGGCCGTTGTCGACGACGATAGCCCTGGGAAATCGTCGCGTCTCGGACGAGCGTTTGAAAACCCTGACACCCCAGATACCCGGCAATAGCGTATCGACCTTGATGGCCTGGCATTCCCGGCTGTAGCCATCGACGATGTTTAAAGCCCGGAACCGTATGCCGTTCGAGAGCATCTCCGACATGAAGTCCATGGACCAACGTTCGTTGACCCGTTCGGGCGATGCGATCGATTGTCGGTCGGTCGGCGCGAGATATCCTTCACCGGGAAACCAACCTCATGGGCTTTCAATACATTGATAATCTGCTCTTCTGAAAATCGCTACTTCATGCTGTCGGCCGCAGTTCAGCTTAGCGGAGAATCCTCTTTCTTCGTGACTCGGATTTGGGTAGGCAGATCAGCGCCGCGAGCCGACACAAACATGCCCAGCCTGCGTATCTCGTTGCTGACACGAATCTGACCGTCGGCCTGATATCCAAAGGCATAATCGACCTCGGCATCTTCCGTTTATTCATCGACCCGGTTTTTCAGGTTCGGACCACAACGAGGTTTTTCACAACAGCATATCGACACCACCTTCTTTGGCGACGTCGCGATATCGATAAAAGGTATCTCTCGTCAGCCTCACCATTTGGTACGCCTTGGACACACTTCCAATTTCTTCGGTCAGAGTGAGAAGGCCAACTTTAAAATGAGTGATTCTTTGGTTACTCTATAACATGAGGGTTATCCCCATAAGCTTTTGATGGTTACGGTCCGCACCGCTATCAAAACCGGTACCCCTTTCTTCGTTAGAAGAGCGGTGTCAGATTGAGGCGGAACTATCTCAACTTAGGGTCAAGTGCTTAAATGTTAGCGGACATATCGAAAGATAAAACACTATTATTACTGGTTACGGGAACTGTATTGGCGATTGCGTACCCGATTTTCATTGCCAATTGGCACGATATCTCAAGAAGTTACACCATCACGCCAGACGCAGACTTAGTTTACCTTGCGCAAGCCCTCAGGTTTGTTGACAGTCTTCCACAAACTTACTTCGATCATCCAGCACACACATACATCATGGGGTTGGGGATGTGGCTGAAGGCGGCATTTTGGATTGGTTTGTCGCCAAATCCATCACATGCATTTGCTATTCAGGTGCAAGATATAGATTCTCACTTACAAGCCTTGACCGTTAGCGCTCGATATCTTTCGGCCGTCATATGCGCTTGTTTTGTTGGGTTGGTAATCTGGGGCACAAAGCAACTTACGAGCAATTTAACATTTGCCGTATTGGCAGGAATTCTTTTTGCTTCCATGGAAGGCATAGCTTCACATGCCGTTATTTTGAGAGCTGAACTATGGTCAGCCTTTGGCTTAGTCGCGGCATTTTTCTTTTTTTTGGTTGCGGATCAATCATACGGGAGAAAACAGCTTTTGTATCTTACTCTAGCTGGGTTCTCGGTAATGGTTTCACTGGAAAGCAAAATACAATCCATCATTCCGATGCTGGGGGTGCCGATTTTGGTTCTTGCCCAGGTGCAGCGTGAGAGATTGAAATCTGATTACATGAAATTGGATCGGATGGCGGCTCCGTTGTTTTTCGCTGTTGCCGCGATTATCCCTATGTTTGTGCTTCTCGCGTTTGCCGTTAGAGACGGCTCCAGCACATCATTTGGTGGAGTTTTTTTATGCTTGAACCTCGTATATGTAACGACATGCATCCTTCTTTACGGGTATTGGCGAAATATCTCTGTTTCAGTGCAATTGGCCGGTGCTGTTGCATTGGCTCTGGGCTTTGCCTTTGGCACGTATCTTCTGTTTTTCTGGCATTCTCACCAAGTGTTGGATCTGATTGTCCATTCTTTCGAACATATGAAGCAATTTTCATCCCTTTCGGGAGAGCAGGGCCTGTCGATGACTTACGCGAGCGACAAACTGTTCAGTGTCATTGATAGGCGAATAGGCGATATACCTTCACCGACCCATTTACTCCAGCTTTCTGGACTTTTCCTGGCCTGCTACTTGAGTTTTCATAAAGCCTGGCGAGGGGGCTTGCTTGTCCTCTTGTTTCTAGGGTTCTCTTTGGCCACTGAGACCGTTTTTGGCCTACGGGGGTTTCCTTCCAGATATCTCATATATACAGAGATATGGGTTATCCTTGCCCTCTTGATAGGCGGCAGTAAATTGCTTCAAAAAACATCCATCGGCAATCGCAGACTATGTTTCTTATTGCTTGCTCTAGTCATAGCGTTGAACGTGAACGTAGGTTTGGGTGCGTCGATAGTCCCGATACAACCAAAATCCCATATATGTGGTCAAGCTCAAGGCTATCTAGAACCTGAACTTGCCAATCGGGTTCAGCATCATTGCAACTGATCGACAGGCACGCAAAGCTCAGCGAACAAAGGGCGCAATTCTCGCACATAAGGTTTTAAATGGGGGACTGCGTCAGAAACCAGCACCCTAATTTTTTCTTTCCGTTCTGGCGTGAGTTCCTTTTTCGCGGCGTCTTTAAGCCCCCGCTCAACCTGTTTGATCGCGGACCGGCCCAACTTCAGCCCTGCCTTTCGTGTTGATTCACGGACCGCATATGAAAATGAAAACGCAGCTGCACTGACAACAATCACGCCCACTAAAGCAACGAGACCAGATTTGACGGCGAATACTCTAAGACGATTGTCACGATCTGACGCTTGATGTGAAACACTTAAATCATCTAGTCTGCCTGCCTTTTCATAGGCCGCGAACAAGTCATGCTTTCTTGACTCAATACTTTTGTAAGCGGCCTCCAGATCCAATCCAGTTTCGATCAAATGTAACTCTGCTATTCTCAGGGTATATTCGTTCCCTACTTTGGATACGGAAATGTCAAACTCGGGAATAACGCTCTCTTGTTCAGACATTTTGTTGGCCTCCCTAAATAGCACATGCGGAATGAGTTACGAATTGCGTTCCATAACGATAGATAAGCGAAATGCCGAAATCTTTGCAAATATGTCGGCACCACCGATTGTAGTGAGGGCAGTTGGCACGCACCGACTTAAGGGAGACAGTCCTTTCGGCGAGAACAAGTTTTGAGTTAGCCCTGCGAGAAATACAAGTCCAGAGATTTGGCAAATATCCCCGCAACCGATTCCATGGACGGTCCTAAAATACACTTGCCCATTCACCCCCAAGCAAACCAGATTATCAATTTTTGAAGTCGTGATAAGTTAAACTAAGATAGTGTCTATGGATATAATGCAACAAAGAAATGCGCGACGAACCAGCCCGCACCGAAGCGCACAGTTTTAGCCGCCTAGGTGATCAGGCACACCTAGACCGTCCAGTGTATAAGCCCCCTTGGCAGAAACTCCAAATACACTAAGAATTATACTGGCCCGCGGTTGGTGCGAGAACCATCTGTGGCGCCATTTCGAGATCACAACGCCAAGTTCGAAATGCCGACCAATGACTCACAATCGAAAGACAGATGGCAGGTCAAGATAGACACAATGCGACCATGCAGGCAGTCTATGATTTCGCAGAAAAAAGCGCGACGCGAGGACCATGCCGGACCCAGAAGAACTGGCGAAATATGCAGATTCAGTCGGCCATCAACCGGGTGGCGACGATTGATTCAAGTCAAGGCGCGAAGGAGCGAGACTTGCTTCAATTGCGTTTGTTAGAGGACTTCCTCCCCGCGCTTGCCAAGCGCCCTCTGACTTTCCCTGTTAAACTCGCCGGGCCGTTGGGCCCGGTTTTCTTTTATTGGCTTGGCCTATGGGGCTGAGTTGATCAAATGCACCTATCCAATGCCTTTAGATCACGTGATTGGGAAAACTTTTGCACCGCCCGTTTCCAAAAGATCGAACAAGAGCTCGTGACCTTTCACTGCTTCTTTCAGAGTCGGGAGCTTTGATCTTCGGGCGCCTTTCACATTTTGCAGCCACAGCCTGGTCTGTGCAGATGCATCGGCAATGGAAAAGCTAGATTCGTGATGAGTATCGTAACCTTGACCGTAAAGATAATTTGGGTGATCGACGTTCTCGTCTCTTTGATGCACGGACACGCCGCCAAGATAATCAATAACCGTCTGTCGGTGACCCTGAGTAATGACACAGACAACAGAAGCTGAGCTTTCGGCTCCGATCCGTAGATAAAGGGTGGACCCATCACCAAATTCGTAAAGACCGTAACCCCCAAAGTCGCCAAATTGTGCTCCTCGCCCGCTGCTGATGGCAAGATGATCAAGCTTTCCGCAAACAAGTTGACCGGACTCTTCCCGTGACAAGAAAAGTGCTAGGTCAATCCAATGAATACCGCCACAACCTAGACCTATTGCGCCCGCATTGACGGTCATTTGGACAGAATCATTCCCATTGCGAAAGTCATCGAAAATGGATTGTTCTCTGAAAACGTTGTTGCAACGTATGTCTGATGTCGTTTGATTGGCAAGGGTCTGCATTTTGAGAACATTTTCACGTGATTGTTCCAGCGGCTTCTCGACCAATATGTGGGCTATGTCCAAAGCGACCACCTTTTCGAAGCGTTCAGATCTCTTTTCCGCCGTTGCTGATAGGATTGCAGCGTCAAACTTGTTTTCACCACGAGCAGCCTTTTCTATCGAAGAAACAACGTTAACAGTTCCTCCGAAATCGCAATCATCGAGAACCTGACGCACTTCCTTATCAATGTTTCGATGATGGTAAACGATCGAAATCTCATCGGCTTCTTTCGCCACACCACGTAGGTGTCGCAAGCCCATTCGACCAGCCCCGATAAGCAGCACGTTCAACACGTTACACAAACTCCCAAGAATCCTGCTGATCAAGTCAGCGACCAATTGGTCTTTTTGGAAATCACCCATGGCACCGATTAGCCGATGGTGAGATAAACCACGATTTAGCCCATTGCACTTATGGACACGTTAATGGGCTATCCACATAATGGATATTAAGACTTCAATGATATCAGTGCACTAAATAAGAAATCTGGCGGAGGAGGCAGTCTGAAGCGAACCCGTCTCCGATGAATTCCCTGTTGTACAGGGAAAAAACAGGGAAAATTCGGCATTTCCCGGTAGCGGCGGCTATCTTGAGTGCAGAAAACGTCGGAGTTCTGCGGTTTCTTGTGAAAATTCCCTAAGAATTAAACAGGGAGAATTTCATCAGGATCAGGGAATTGAAATCAAAGATCAGAGATTTCGCATTCGGCAATTAATGGTGATAAACAGGCTTCATCGGATGTTAAACGGAGTGGGTGGTCCACTTCCGGAATCGAGGGTAAAGCAGGCCTGATCTCGGTAACTCCTAAATATCTACGTCCAATGACTGCTCATAGTTCGGCTCCGGACCACTTTCTCGCAGGCCCAGAACTTCCCTTTTTGACCCTGTCTGTGTAAAAACGCGGCTGTGCTAGAATCTCGCTGTGTGAAGCGGTGAGGTTTTTGATGAAGCGTTTTGTCGAGGGTGTTGATCGTAGCCAGGCGACGTTGTTGCCGGAATGCCTGGATGACTTCGTTGGTGGGGACAATGCAGTCCGTGTAGTCGATGTTTTTGTCGAGGAACTTGATCTGCGAGAACTGGGGTTCGAGCGGGTTGATCCGAAGTCGACGGGCCGGCCTTCCTATCACCCGTCGGTTTTGTTGAAGCTCTACATCTACGGTTACCTGAACCGGGTGCAATCGAGCCGGCGGCTGGAGCGCGAGGCGGCGCGCAACGTCGAAGTGATGTGGCTGTTGGGCCGGCTGGTTCCCGATCACAAGACCATCGCCGACTTCCGCAAGGATAACGGCCCGGCGATCCGCAAGGTGTGTGCGCGGTTTGTCGAGCTGTGCCGCCGCATCGGTTTGTTGGCGACGGCCAGCGTGGCGATCGACGGTTCCAAGTTCAAGGCGATGAACAACCGGGACCGGAACTTCACCAAGGCGAAGATGGCGCGGCGGTTGAAGCAGATCGAAGAAAGCGTCGGGCGTTATCTTCATCAACTGGACAGCGCGGACCGTCAGGAGCCGACGGATGCTATTGCATCCCGGGTGACCCGCCTGCATGAGCAGACCGACAAGCTGCAAGGCGAGATGAAACGGTTGAAGGCCTTGGAAGTGGAGATGATGGCCACTCCCGGTGAGCAGATCTCGCTGACTGATCCGGATGCGCGCTCCATGGCCACCAGCGGACGGGGATCGGGCGTTGTCGGCTACAATGTGCCGGCGCCGCGAGACCGTCGAACATCCCTTCGGCACCATCAAGGCCAGGATGGGCGCAACCCACTTTCTGATGAAGCGGCTCAAAAACGTCAAAACGGAAACGGCCCTGAGCGTGCTCGCCTACAATCTCACGCGTGTCATGAATATCCTGGGCACCGGACCGCTGATGCAGGCCATGCGGGCCTGACAGACCTGCGTCCGGTCGCCGGCAACCAAAACCGCCTCTCAAAACCCCCATAAAAAAGAGAAATCGGCCGTTCTCAGGCCGAAGTCACAAAATCAACGCCGAAATCTACGAATGCCTATCCAGTCACCATCGGACCGCACCAGCCGAAACGTTTTTGCACAACCAAAACCCGGAGCGGACGTTTTACGATTTGGTTTCCGGTCGAAGGGTTTAAGCCACCGTTGGCATTATTCTCTCAAGAGCGAACGGGTGGTGGTCAATTCTGCTGTCGCCATAGGCAATCAATTCGGCGGTGATTTTCCCCATGATCGGCCCCATCGTGTATCCGTTTGCACCGACGGCATTGTAGAACCCTGGCACTCCGGGCGCCGCGCCGACGATCGGTGCACCATCAATCGTGACGCCGGCCGCTGCCCAGGTGCGGATGACATTCAATTCGGCGATCGCGGGCACCACGCGCTGGGCAATCCACAGGTTGCCGGATATCGCGTCTATCAAGGTTCTTGGGCGGCCGAGATTGCGGTCGAACCCGGCAAACCACCCGCCGCCGATGATAAGATTGCCGTTGATGGCCTGTTTCATGGTCAGATGGCGATGCGCATGGGCGAGCAGGTGATCCACCATTGGCGCCGCCGGTTCAGTCACAATCATTTGCTGCGGTGCGCTCTGTACCGGAAGATCAAATCCGGCCAGCTTGGCGACCTCCGCGCTCCACGCGCCGGCTGCATTGACGATACGCCGGCAGTGAACCGTTCCAGCATTTGTAACAACTTTGAACCCGTTGCCGTCTTGCTCAATCCCGACGACTTGCACATTCGTGACGATTTCCGCGCCCGCGTTCACTGCGGCATCGCGCAGTGCCGGCGTCGCCAACAACGGATTGATTTTCCCCTCGCCTGGGCACAATGCCGCGCCGATCATTCGGTCGGATACCGCTGGCGCAAGGTCTCTCAATTCCTTGGCGCCGAGCAACTCCATGTCGATCCCCATGCGCCTCTCGGCCTCGACCTTCTTTTCAAGGAATGCCATGTCTTGATCTGTCTCAGCGACCATCAAGCCGCCGGTAATCTTGATCTCGAAATCGGCGTTCAATTCCCGTTCCAGGTCTTGCCACAATTCGATGCCGTGTTTTTGCAGGCCCAAGGTCCGGATCGCCGGCGATGTTCCGGCAACGTCCGCGGCTGTGAAATCGAACGACAACAATTGTAGATGCAGGCTTCCAGCATTACCGCCCGAAGCTTGGCTGTTGATCTGATTGGCCTCCAACAGCACCGTCTCAACACCGAAACGGGCCAGATACAACGCCGTGGATACGCCCACCACACCGCCGCCAATGACAAGGGTGTCCACATTGCGCTGATCGATTTTCTCTATATCCGGGCCCGGTTCCGGCAGCTCAACCGCCGCAGGTTTATAGCCGCGCCATTCCGGTTGTTCGCGCAGGAACGATCTTACGGGCAGCGGTTTTATGGGGTTTTGCGCGGCAAATGCCGGATAGATGGGAATCGTGCCTTTCCGCTCTTGCATACGCTGCACCGCCAATTGCGTGCAGTATCGACCTTGGCAGCGCCCCATGCCAAGGCGGCTCAGGCGTTTCAGGTTTCCAAGGTCCGTGACTCCTGCGTCGATGAAACCATCAAGCTTTCCGAGGGTGACGTTTTCACACCGACAGATCGTCGTCTCCGGTGATGCGAGGGAAAGCCCGGGCGACGGCCCGCGGAAAAGGTCCCAAAGCGCTTTTTGAAAACGGAGATGGCGCTTAAGCTCACGGTGCGCATATTGATCGTGGCGAGCGGCTACTCCCAGATCTTCGAGTAGGGCTCCAGCTGCAATACGCCCCTCCGCCAAGGCCGCGTGCGCGCCGCCAAACCGTCCACCGTCACCGATGATGAAGACTTCCGGCACAGAGCTTCGGCCATCCCTATTGCGGATAGGATTGGCTGTTCCAGCATCGTCGTAGTCGAATTCGCAACCGAGCAATCTCGGCAATTCACTGTTCGCCGCAAAGCCGAACCCGAGGCACAAGGTATCGGCTCCAATCCGCTTTACGGCGCCGCGCTCGATCGCGCCATCATCATTGATCGGGGCAATGGAAACCGTGCATAACCCTTCATCTCCTTCCGCGCAGACAACATGATACCCATGGAATATCGGCACGCCGGCTGCCTTTACGTCCTGGATATACTTCATGCCGCGCATTGCAAGCGATGGCCCGCGCAAGAAGATGCCGATGCCCTCAAGTAATCGCCGTGGGAACGGTGCCGGAGCGGCCTCAACCAATCCGACGACATGCGCGCCTGCTTTCAGGAGTTCCGCCGCAAGTTGGAAATTCAACGGACCATTTCCGGCAACCACCACGGCCTTTCCAGGCGTCGTCCGGTAGGACCGCAACAAACCTTGCGCGGCCCCCGTCATCATCACACCGGGCAGTGTCCAGCCCGGAAATGCGCGCGGTTGTTCATAGGCGCCGGCAGCGATGATCAACCGTTTCGGTTCAATCCGTTTCGACCCGCCTTCAATGTTCAGGACGATCTGATACGCATCGCTTTCACTTCGCTCAATGCCCCATACCGTGGCTCCCAAAAAAAGCTTTGCGCCGCTGGATCGGACCTCCGCAATCATACGTGCGCCATCGGCGTATTGCACATCGGCGGAACGGCCATCAGAAAAGCTGTGGGAATCGGCGAGTTGCTTGAAGAATTGCCCACCGAGATCGGGGCGTTCATCGGCAATCGCGATGGATAACCCATGACCTGCAAGGCCGCCTGCCGCCGCCAATCCTGCCGGGCCGGCGCCGACAATCAAAACGTCGACCGCCTCGATATGGTCATGCTCGACCGGGCCCGCAGTTTGGTCATCTTTGGAATGCGCCGGAGAAAGATAATCGAGAGACCTGACGTTCATTCCCTCGTGCGCTTTGGTCAGGCACGATCTGACACTGGGGCCACTGTCCACGGAAACGGCGCACTCGAAGCATGCGCCCATACCGCAGAAAAGGCCTCGGCCCGCACCATCCCTGTCGCGCCGATATTCACGCATGCCGGCGTTCGTCAATGCGGCAGCGATGGATTGTCCTTCAATTGCTGCAATGGTGATGCCGTCGAACGAAAATGCGATCTGGCGACCTTGGCGGCGGAACCGGGGGTCATCAGTTTCAGTCATCGGAGGGCGACCGTCATGGGAGGTTTCCCGTTACCTGCACAAGTTACCCATCATTGGCGAAGCCCAGGACATCCGCAACCATGCGCTTCAAGATAACGGCGCTTTCGGTCAACTTGGAGATCTCGATGGTTTCATTGGCGGCGTGCCCTTCATTACCGTCACCGGGACCGAAACTCATGATCTCGATGCCGTCATCGGCGAAATAGCGGCCATCACTGACGCCGATCGCGCTGATGAAGTCCGGATCGTTTCCGGTCTCACCCCGGATCGCCGCGGTCATGGCGGTGACCAAACGGCCGTCGCCGTCACCGATAAAGCCATTGGTGCCGCGCAGTTTCCGAACCTCAACCATCTCTTTGGGCTCGCCCAAGCCATCGACGATCGCGGAAATTTCGGCGAATGCGCCATCGACGGTTTCACTCGGCAGCAAGCGGCGGTCGATCTCAACCCGGCAGCGGCTCGGCACCACATTGGTGTTCAAGCCGCCATGGAACATACCCAGGTTCATCGTGGAGCGCATGTCGCCGTCGACCCGTTCAGCAAGGCGCGTCGCCATTTCGGCCTCAATCGCCGTGCAAATGCGCATCATGCGGCTGATGGCGTTATCGCCTTCGGCCGGCTCGCCCGCATGCGCTGGGCGGCCGAAGGTTTCGATTTCCATCCACAGCACACCGCGTTCCGATACGATCAACGCGTTGTCCGTCGGTGCGGCGACCAAAAGCATATCGGGCTTTAGCGCGCCGCTTTCGCGCAGAAAATCCATGCCATCGCAAGCCAGGCTCTCTTCATCGGTGACAAAGGAAAAGACAACTTCGCCATTGGCTGGGCCGCCCAAACGCGCGATTTCCTCAGCCAACCAGATTTGCGTGGCACCGCTGCCTTTGCAGTTCACAGCACCCAGGCCGCTCAGTTGTCCGTCTTTGACCCGGGCCTCGAACGGCGGGTGGTTCCACAGTTCCAGATCGCCGGGACCGACCGTATCGATATGGGTGTTGAACACCAATGATGGTGATCCGTTTCCCATACGTGCGACGACGTTATCAAGCCCATCCTGGCGCGACAGAATCTCGACCTCATATCCTGCCGCGCCCAGGACGTCACCGATATAGCGCGAGATATCGACCGAATTGCCGGGCGGATAGGCTGTCGGAATGGCGATGAGATCGGACAACAGGCTGGTCACCCGTTCCGTCACGAGTTTACGGCTTTCGGCGTTCATAAAGCGGTTCTTTCGGTGTTAGGGTTGTTGCGGGCGCAAGGGGTTTGGCGGATCGCTGGGCAGGAACTCGCCATCTCCGGGCTGTGCCATGCACTCACCGTTCTCGGCAACCACGCGGCCTCGGGACAAGACCGTCGCCGGCCAAGCCTGGAGTTCCATGCCTTCGTAGGGCGTGTAATCGACGTTGTGGTGCAGGCGTTCGTTGGTAAGCGTGAACTCGGTTTCCGTATCCCAGATTACCAGATCCGCGTCGCTGCCGGGTGCGATGGTGCCCTTGCGCGGGAACAGGCCGTACATCTGCGCCGGGCCCGTCGATGTGACCGAGACGAACGTATGTACATCGATCCGGCCCTTCATCACGCCTTCCGACATCAACAGTGACAGGCGTGTTTCAATGCCGGGAACGCCGTTCGGGATTTGGCTGAACTTTGCGTCGGTGCCGGCGTTTTTCTTGCCCTTGTCGTCATCGAAACGGAACGGTGCGTGATCGGAGGAGAACACCTGAAACACGCCGGTCTTGATGCCGCGCCAGATGTGCTCTTGGTCATCGGCGGTGCGCGGTGGCGGGCTGCAAACGCACTTAGCACCCTCAAAGCCCGGCTGGTCCAGATCGTCGGCGGTCAGGAACAGGTATTGCGGGCAGGTCTCGCCGTAAATCCGGATGCCGCGGGCTTGCGCGTTCTGGATCTGCGTCATCGCCTCGTTGCCCGACACATGCACAATCAACACCGGCACGTCCATCAACTCCGCCAATGAAATGGCGCGGTGCGTGGCTTCGCGTTCGACCACCGGCGGGCGCGAATGACTATGATAAATTGGCGCGGTCTTGCCGGCGTTTTCCAGGGTTTCGGTCAGCCATGCGATGCAATCGTCGTTCTCGGCGTGGATCATGGTCATGGCGCCTTCGCGCTTGGCCAGGTGCAAGACGTCGAGGATTTCGCGGTCGCGCAGCTTCAAAGCATCGTAGGTCATGTAAATTTTGAAGTGCGAATAGCCGTCCTTGATCAGCGCCGGCAATTCCTGGCCCAGTACGTTCGGTGTCGGGTCCGTGACGATCAGGTGAAAGGCATAGTCGATCACGGCCTTGCCGTCTGCGCAGGTGTGATAATTCTCGACAGCGGCGCGCAAGCCTTCCCCCTTAACCTGGCAAGCAAATGGGATCACGGTCGTGGTGCCGCCACACGCTGCCGATATCGTGCCGCTGGTGAAATCGTCAGCGATGATCGATCCGTCATCCATGGGTTGGTCGAGATGGCAATGACCATCGACGCCGCCGGGGGTGACCATGCGGCCAGCGGCATCGATTTCGCTCTCGGCGGATTCGCTGATTGTGCCGATCATTTGAATGACGCCGTCGCGGATACCGATGTCGGCTTTGTACTTGTCGGTCGCGGTCACCACGTTGGCGTTGCGGATAATCGTGTCCAGTCCGGGCATGGCGGGGTCCTCAGG
Organism: Rhodospirillaceae bacterium; assembly: GCA_016845145.1. Lineage (GTDB taxonomy): Bacteria > Pseudomonadota > Alphaproteobacteria > Rhodospirillales > Casp-alpha2 > TMED8. Next base: position 5,843 of record JAERTE010000148.1, on the reverse strand, counting down.
TGATTTTCAGTTCTAGCTCATCGACGACGCGTTCGACCCAAGCCAGGTCTTCGCCCGCAGCCGGAAGCCTTGGTGGGCGCGGTGGTCCGACCGGCAATCCCATACGGGCCAGTGCTGTCTTGGTGGCTGTCACGTAACGGTGCCCGCCCACCAATTCGATAACCGGCAAGATGCGCCTGTAGATTTCCTGGCCTGCGGCAACGTCGCTGCGTTCAACCGTTGCACCGTAGATATCGGCAAAGGCCTTGGGCATCAGGTTGGAGCCGACGGCCACCCATCCCATGGCGCCGTTGAGATACGACTCGTAGCCCATGATACCGCCGAAGACGGTCATCCGCTCACCACAGAACCGGACGATGTCGCGCACGCGGGTGACGTCCATGGTCGATTCTTTGATATATGAGACATTCTCGATCTCGGACAAGCGCGCCACCAGTTGGGGCAGCATGTCGACATTGGATGTGGCCGGGTTGTTGTAGATCATGATCGGGATCGAGATAGCATCGCCGATGGTCTTGTAGTGTTGGTACAACTCGTCATCCGTGGGCGTGCTGTAGAATGGCGGAATAATCATCACGCCGTCGGCACCCAGCGCCTCAGCTTCACGGCTGTAGTGAACGGCATCCCAGGTGTTTTCCGCCGCCGTCCCGACCAGCACCGGCACCCGGCCAGCGGCCTGTTTGATGGTTATCTCGGCGACTTGCTGGCGTTCCTCATCGCTAACAGACAGAAACTCACCCGTACTGCCCAGTGGGATAAGGCCGTGAATGCCTTCCGAGATTTGCCAATCGACAAAGCGCTTCAACGCGGTCTCATCAACTTGCCGACCGTCCTCAGAGAACGGGGTGATCATGACAGTGAAGGTTCCCTTGAATTGGGTCATTTTGTTTATTCTCACTTCAGGAAAAGGTTGGGCAGGAAGGTCACGACCGACGGCACGTAGGTGGCCAGGATCAACGTTGCCAGCATGAAAGATAGTGGGAGCAAAATTTTCTGAGAGACTTGCGTTATGCGCCGGCCCGCAATGGAACTGGCCACAAACAAGGTAATGCCGTAGGGCGGCGTGATCATGCCGATGGACAAGTTAATGATAATGATGACGCCGAAATGCAACGGGTCGATGCCGAATGATTTGGCAATCGGCATCAGCACCGGAACTAGGATCAAGATCGCCGAAATGCTTTCCATGAACATGCCGATAACGATCAGCAAGACGTTGACCAAGGCCAGGAACACCCACGGACTATCGGAGAACTCGCGGATGGTGCCGCCAATCAGGGCCGGAATGTTTTGAGACGCGATCAGCCAAGAGAACACGCTGGCCGTGGCGATGATCATCATCACCGCAGCCGAAATCGAAGATGCCTTGAGGATGATCTCCGGCAAATCAGCGAGGCGCAATTCCTTGTAGACGAACATGGCGATCGCTAGCCCTGTCACGACCGCAATGGACGCCGCCTCGGTGGGCGTGAAGACGCCGCCGACAATCCCGCCGACGATGATCACCGGCATAACAAATGCCGGCACCGCGGCCACGAATGTGCGCCCAAGGCGGCCCAGAGTGAAGGGCTCTGAGTCCTTATAGGCATCACCACCGCGCCGTGCGTGGTAATAACTGGCAATCATCAAACCGATAGCCATGATCAGGCCGGGCACAATGCCGCCCAGGAACATGCCGCCGACGGACAGGTTCGAGATTGTCGCCAATACGACCATCATTATGCTGGGCGGTATCACCGGGCCCAGTGTGCCGGCTGCGGCCATGATGCCGGCGGCGAAATCGATGTTGTAACCGCGCCGGCGCATTTCGGGCAGCATGATCGAAGATGTCGCCGCCGTATCGGCCGAGCCCGAGCCCGAAATCGCCGCCAAGCCGGTGCCAGCCACAACGGCGACCATCAACAGACTGCCGGTGATCCAACCCACCAAGGCAGCGGCGAAATCGATGATGCGCTGGGCGATGCCGCCGCGCTCCATGATGATGCCGGCGAAAACGAAAAACGGTATGGCCATGATCGTGAAGCTGTCGAGGCCGGCGAAAATCCGCTGCGAGACGATGCTCATGGGGACACCGGTGATGTACAGCGTCAATGCCGCCGAAACACCAAGCGCGAATACGATCGGCGTGCCGATCAAAATGAGTCCCAAAAACGAAATGACGGTGACGGTCATGATGCGTCGTCTCCAATAACGTTCGGTTCGTCATCGGGATCGTCCCATTTCGCAACGAGCGCCAGCATCACTTCAAAACCGAAATACGTCAGGCCTATGGGCAGCGATAAATACGGAATCCACATCGGCAGACCGATGGCCGGCGACGTCTGGATTTGGCCGATTTCAATCATCGCCATGCTGCCGGAGATCGCCTGCCACAGGAACCAAAACGCCGATACGCCCGTGACGAGGATCAACAGGCGACGAATATAGAGCGGGAATTTCCGGGCCAATGCATCGACGCCGACATGGAGGTTGCGATGCATGGCAACGCCGGCGGCCAGCAGAACCATCCAGATTTGGGCGAAGGTGGCTGTCTCTGAAGCCCAGCCAATGGAATAATTAAACACATAACGGCCGAACACCTGAATCACCACCGCGGTGGCCATGTAGGTGTAAAAGATAATCACCAGCACCGCGACGCATCGCCGCAGCAAGCCCGTGAACCGCTCACCAATATTGAGTGCCGTTTCAAACATTCTAAAAAAAATCCGCCCCGCTTGTTTGAGGCAAGAAAACACCCGGCTGAGGCTAAACTTTCGGCAAGCCTAGCCGGGCGTCATGCTTCAGGGAGAAGCTTACTTGGTATTGATGATCGTGTTGAGAAGTTTGCGATCGGAGTCCGATTTGACGAACTCGTCGTAAACTTTCTGCGAAGCCTTGCGGAACGGTGCCGGGTCAGGGTGCGTGACCTTGACGCCTTTCGCTTTCAGGCTACCCAACAGGCTGTTGTCGCTGTTGGAATAGGCTGCACGCTCTTTGGCGGCGGACTTCAAGCCGGCTTCCAACAAGATGCCCTGGATATCCTTGGGCAGCGAATTAAACTTCTTCGCCGACATGATCAAGTCAGCGACCAACGCCGTCCAACCGATCTGGGCCCAGTGCGGGGCCACTTCGTAGAATTTCTTCGAGTTGTAGTTGGTGTTCGCCGCTTCCGCGCCGTCAACCAGGCCCGACTGCAATGCGCCGTAAAGCTCGGAGTAAGCGAGCGGCGTTGCGTTGGCGCCAAAGGCGTTGAAGGACGCCACGTGCGCCGGAACGCCCATGGTGCGGATTTTCAAACCTTGAAGATCGGCATAGGAATTGATCGGCTTGGTGCGGGTCATGATGTGGCGGATGCCGGCTTCATAAAATCCGAGCAGGCGGAAACCTTTTTCTTCCATTGCCTTATTGAGGATTTTGCCGGGCTCGCCGTCCATGGCTTTGTACATGTGCGCGCGGTCGCGGAACAGGAACGGCAAGTCGAAAATGCCGAGTTTCTTGACGAAGTTCGTCACCACGCCGTTCGACGGCACGGTGATATCGACGGTGCCGAGGAGCAAGCCTTCGATCATTTCCTTTTCATTGCCAAGCTGATTGTTCGGGAAAATCTGAACCTCAACCCGGCCGCCGGACTTTTCCTTCACGATACGTGCAAATTCGGTCAGGCCGATGTGATACGGCTCATCCGCGTTCGCCGAATGGCCGGCTTTCAGTATGATGGTTTCAGCAGCGGCCGGAAACGCGGTCATCGCCGCCAATGCCAACCCCATGACAAATTTTTTCATTTCGACATCCTCTCTGTGTTTTGGCGCCTGTGCGGGCGCCTCATCTATCCAGTCATCATGGACATGCTTGTACAAAGTATCAGCCAGGACCCCCCCGGATGAGTTATCAGCACATCCTTATACAAGTGGTATACCACTTGTATAACATCGCTGCAACTTTGCAGACCCCGCGTCCTTCGTGACAACAGCGTGTGTTGATTGGGCCGGGGTCTATAGATTGTCCATAACGCCGGCACGGACACATTCCAGGTGTGTCTGCATGGCCTCGACCGCCCGCTCGGGATCGCGGGCCGCAAGTGCGTCAAGGATGGCTTCATGTTCGGCAACGCCGGGGCTCAATCTCTGGGGCACGGTTTGCGCTTCGAACAGATGGGTCGTTTTTCGAAGATCGTTGACGATCCGAGCGAGCACGGGATTTCCCCCAAAAATCGCAATGGTTCGATGAAGATCGTCATCAAATGACCAGTGAACCTGGTTCTCCGGGTCCGGATCGGCCTTTAACTCGGCCAGCTTTCCGCTCAACCGCTCGATATCCGTATCGGTCAGTTTGGCTGCGGCGTTTCGGATCGCCTCGCACTCCAGCAACCGCCGCACGCTCAAAGCATGCAAGAATTCAGTGAGATCGACGACTTTCACCGAGAGCAAACGGTCGGTCAACCGGACCAGCCACCCTTCGCCCTCGAGCCTAACCAGCGCTTCACGCATTGGCGTGCGCGAGATACCCAGGGTTTCGGCCAATTTCCGTTCCTGGATCACGGTGCCGCCCGGCAATTCGCGCGAAAGGATCATCTGAAAGACGGAATCATAGGCAACCCTCGAGAGGCTATCCCGAACTTTTGGCTCGCTGTTTCCGTTTCTCATGATTGCCTTCTAAAATGCCTGTCAATACTCGCCAATTGTCAAATTAGTTCATTGTTTCGCCGCGGAACAACATAAATCGAGAACATGAAGAACTCGAAATTGAAAATCGAACGGTTCCAAAAAAGGAGAGCCCGTTTCCGTGTTATCGTTATGTCAGCTATTGTTAAGGGTTGTCGGACACCTGCCGCTGCGAGGTAGCTGCGACATGTACGGTCCGGCAGGTGTCGGACAAGCCTTAACAGACTCGGAAGTTATCGGGACTCAGATTTTTGGTCCGGTGCTGGATCAATATCGGAATATTACGCCCGCGTCAGTGCCGGCCCTCATTCTTCTGAATGCACATTATGCGGCTAAGAGCATCCGCAGCAGAATGGCCGTCATGAGCGTATGCACCTGACCCTGAAGAAGGAAACAACCAGGCCGCCGCAGATGAACAGTCTACAGCAGCAGGCCCGCTTTGATGAATTCGTCTATGAGTTCAATACGGAAAGACCTCATGAGGCGCTCGACATGAAGTGCCCGAAAGACGTCTACATGCCTTCACAACGCCCCTATAGCGGACTGCCCGAGGTGGAATATCCATTCCATGACAAAGACATCCTCGTCACCGCTTGCGGGCGAATCTGCATGCACCGAAAAAAGATCAACATATCAACCGTCATGGCAGGCCAAAGGCTCGGATTAAAGGAGGTCGACGAAGGCATCTGGATCGTCAGCTTCATGCATCACGATCTTGGATATATCGACTTGGAACAGAAAACACTGCAAACTATCGACAACCCGTTCGGTTCGAGGTTGTTACCCATGTCTTAGGTACGACCTGTTACCCATGTCTCCGGGTCGGACAGGGGGTAAATGGCGGTGGAGGCAGTCTGGAGCGAACCAGTCTCCGGTGATTTCCCTGTTTTACAGGGAAAAAACAGGGAAATTTCGTCATTTCCCGGTAGCGGCGACTATCTCGAGTGCGGAAAATGCCTGAGTTCTGCGGTTTCTTTTGAAAATTCCCTAAAAAATTAACAGGGAAAATTACATCAAGATCAGGGAATCGAAATCAAAGATCAGGGATTTCGCATTCGGCAATGGTAAGCGTCCTGGGAACGCACACTATTCGAGGGTTGGGATAATCTGATTTGTTTTCGTTGTGATTTTTCAACGGAAGGAGATCGAGATGAGCGACGAATTTATTTCCCGGGCCCGATATGGAGAGAGTTTCTGGCGAAC
>JAERTE010000147.1 GCA_016845145.1 Rhodospirillaceae bacterium | reverse complement strand
CCAGCCCCCTTACTCCCCCACCTGCTTGATACAGGGGCGTAGACGGGCATGATTTGTTGATGACGGTTGAGCTGGATGAAGGCTGGGAAGGCGCTTAGAGACACTTAGGATGTAACTAAGCTAATCTAGCAGCACTTCGCGTTCAGCCTGCTGCTTGCTTTTCGCCATGTCGTTAGCTATTTCTCATCGTGAGCAAAGATTTGTATCGTTTTTGCATCAAATATTATAATTGATCTTAAAAGATCGTACGGCAAACATAATAATAACAATGCGTTAAGCGGGTGTAGCTCAGTGGTAGAGCACGAGCTTCCCAAGCTCGGTGTCGAGGGTTCGATTCCCTTCACCCGCTCCAAACGCCAACAAATCTTGAACCTGCAACCCAGCCCTCACGGCGCCACGGCGTTATCCCATATTTTCTGCAACTGCGCTGACAACTCTTTAATATCAAAAGGTTTTGGCACGATACCGATAACGCCCAAGGTCCGGTAATGAGCGATATCTTCGGGTTTCGTTTTGCCGGTCAGGAAAACCGCTGGCACATCGGCGAGCTCGGGCATGTTTCGCACCCGGGCCAGCGTCGTAGGTCCATCCATGCCCGGCATGACAACATCGAACACCATCAAGTCCGGTGCGAATGCCGGACCGTCCGCGATTGCCTCTTCTCCACTACCACAAATCAAAACCTCAAATTCGCCGACGCGCTGCAGCGCCAACCGGAGAACCGGTTGAACGTCAGGCTCGTCTTCCACACACATTATTCGTTTCAGCTGACCACTCATTACAACCATAATCCTTGCGCATTCACTAACTATGATGTGGCAGTCGCGCTTTGCCGACGCAACTTCCGTCAGCTATCTACATATTAACAGGCATGAACGAATTCGCAGCGGAATTTTCAATCCGAAGTCGGCTCGCCTCGCGGATCAAGCTCACCAATGATAGGTGACGTACGCGGCATGGCTTGGAAATCCACTTGATCTTCCACAGGCGGCGCTTCGCGTTGGCGCATGCGCCAAAATACCAAAACCGCCGCCGCAAGCGCCATTGAACCGCAAAAAACGAACAGGCCCTTCGCGCCCAGCCATTCGATACTGACGGCGGCAAACAGTGGCCCCGCGATGGCGCCGATACCGTAGGCCATCACCAAACCACCCGCAGCCGGAACCAAGTCCTCAGGCTCCAGGTAGTCGTTGGTAAAAGCAACGGACAACGGATAGAGCGCGGCGCTCAAACTGCCAAAAGCAACTGCCAGTGCAATTAATTCATAACCGGAAGGATTGCCTGCCACCATGGCAATGCAAACGGCGATTAGAGCTATGTTAATGCCGATGATGACGCCGCGCCGGTCGCGACCGTCCGAAAACTTGCCAATGGGCCATTGCATGATCAGGCCACCGATAATGACCGCACTCATAAACATCGCTGTACCGGCCCGGTCGTATCCTGAAAACTGAGCAAACACCGGCCCGACACCGTAAAAGGCGCCAAGGATCAAACCCGACATCAGTGACACCACCATGCCCGTTGGTGATGTTCGCCACAACCGCATGAAATCGAATCTTGATGCCTCGGGCAGAGTAGGTGCAGGCATCTTGGTAACCGCCACAGGCACAACCGCCAGCGACATCAGCACCGACATAATGATGAACAACTCGAAACCGCTGTCATCGGGTAACTGGATAAGAAACTGGCCGATCCCCTGAAACAAATAGACCGTGATCACATAGAGCGAAAATACCTGACCTCGACTTCGGTTGTCGGTCCGCGCGTTGAGCCAACTTTCAACGCACATGAGCATGCCCACCGCGCAGGCGCCGACCAAAAACCGAAACAAACCCCATGCCCAAAGCTCACCAATGAAAGCGTGGCCGAGTGTGATTGCCGACATGGTAGAGCCAAAAGCGGTAAAAGCGCGAATATGCCCGACGGTCATGATCAGCTTGTGGCCGTAGAGCGTTCCGAGCACGATGCCGACTGAGTACTGCGCCATCACCAGGCCTATCAGCCAGGGGGCTTCGCCCGCAGCTGCCAACCTGACCGACAACAGTGTCTGCAAGGACCCATTGCCAAGCTGCAGCAATGCCATGCCGATCAGCAGCGATGATACGGAGAGAACCACTTGGCGCATGGCGCGCTTCCTTTAAAAAGCCCACCACGGGTTCCGTGGTTCATGGCGAATCTATCAAAATCCGCCACCCTTGGTTTTCCTCAATGCGTCATCAGATATAGCAAATGCGCCACACGCCCATCAGTTCCGCATCCGCTCTCCAGCCGGATCGAACATGGCCCCGTCGGCAACCGTCGCCGGGTACCGGTGGCCCAGGATTTCCACCTGCAACGCGTTGCCGGAACTCGCCGCTTCCGGCTTGACCAATGCGAGCGCAATGCTCGCCCCGACAAAATGTCCGAACCCGCCCGAGGTCACCGCCCCGATAATCGTGTCCCCGGCGTAGACCGGCTCGTTCGCCCAGGCGTCGGCATCGTCGACATCGATTTCCAAAGTCACCAGCACATAACCGGGTCCGGCCTGTTTTGCCGCCATCAACGCATCACGACCGATAAATTCATCCTTATCCAGCTTCACGAAGCGGCCGAGCCCAACCTCGAAGGGAGTTGAATCGCGCGTGAATTCCGCCCCCATGCGGCCCCAGCCTTTTTCGAGGCGAAGCGAATCCATGGCGCGTGAGCCGGCATCGACAATGCCGAGTTCTGCACCGGCATCAAGCAAGGCGTCATATAGTTTGCCGTGATCGGCAATGGATACGTGGATTTCATACCCGAGATCGCCGGTGAACGACACCCGGAGCACCCGCGCTTCAATGCCTGCCACGGAGACCGCGCGGCTGGCCAGGAAAGGAAACGCAGCTGTTTCCAGATCAGTGTTGGTCAAGCGGCCCAACAAGTCGCGTGCCTTGGGCCCGGCGATGGCAAAGCCACCTGTCTCGTCGCTCACATCATCAACATTCACACCGCTGTCGGGCAAATGCCGCTCAAACCATCGCCCATGCAGCCCACGCAAGGCGCCCGATCCCGTCAGGTGATAGGTCTCATCGGCAATCTTGTTGATGGTGAAATCACCGATCAACCCGCCACCGGCATCTACCATCGGAGAGAGCACCAGCTTACCCTTGTCCGTCGGCGCACGGTTGGTCAGCAGATGGTTGAGATACGCTTCCGCGCCGGGCCCGCTGAACTCGTGCACGGCAAAGGGTTGGATATCAAGAATACCGACCCGTTCACGCAAGCCCCGGCACTCGTCACCCACGGGTCCGAACCAGTTGGGCCGACGGAACGAATAGATGTCCTCGGGTTCAGTTCCATCGGGCGCGAACCAAAGCGGGCGTTCCCAGCCGTAGACCATACCGAACACGGCGCCGCGTTCTTTCTGTCGGTCGTAAGCGCCGGTTTTGAACATCGGCCGTCCTGATTTCAGCTCTTCGCTGGGGTAGTGAATCTTGTAGCGCTCCGAGTACATCTCATGTGCGCGCGCCAGTTCGAACTCTCCTTCCGCCCATTTGCCGTAGCGCGCCACGTCGGCAAACGTCATGTCCTCTTCAGTCTCACCCTCGGTGATCCATTGCGCGCACATCTTGCCGAACCCGCCGCCCATGTTGATTCCGGCCAGGAAACCCGCAGCGACGAAGTGCCCGCGCTGTCCCGGCATCCAGCCGAGCAGCGGATGGACATCGGGCGTGAAACAAAACGGCCCGTTGACAACGCGCTTGATTCCCGCCGTCTGCATGCACGGCACACGCTCCATGGAGCCTTCCAGGAACGGTGCGATCCGGTCAAGATCGCCCGGCAGCAACTCCTGGCCGAAATCCGGCGGGATCCCGTTTTCACCGAAGGTATGCGACTGGGCCTCGTAGGTGCCGAGCAGCAACCCCTGGCCCTCGCGGCGCATATAGAAGCTGCGATCGGAGTTGCGCAGCACAGGGAACTCTTCATCCATTGCCGCCACTTCGTCGAGCGCTTCTGTGATGATGTAATGATGCTGCATGGCCATCATCGGTAGCCGAGCATGCGTGAGCGCAGCGATTTCATTGGCGCGGAAACCAGCCGCGTTGACGATGACTTCCGCCGTCACTTCGCTATCCGGCGTCACCACGCGCCAAGAGCCGTCTGCGCGCGGATGCAGCTCGGTGACCGGGCTGTTGCGCATGACACGAGCGCCCAGGTTGCGCGCCGCCTTGGCATAGGCATGCGTCAATCCGTAAGGGTCAATGTGCCCGCCCTTGGGGTCGAACAGCACGCCCAAGACACCCTCCGGTGTCATGATCGGCGCGCGTTCGCAGGCTTCCTCGCCGCTCAGCAATTCGTACTCGATACCGTTTTGCGCGCCGATGGCCCTGATCCGCATAAGCTCGTCGTAGCGGCCCGGTGTCTCGGCCATCAACAAACCGCCCACGTGATGGAAACCGGTCGGCTGACCTGTCATTTCCTCCAAGCGCTCCCAGTGATCCATGGAATGCAGCACCAGGCGCATGTGCGCCGGATTTGTCATGAAGGTGTTGCCATTGGCGGCTGCGTGCCAGGTGGAACCGGCGGTCAGCTCCGTGCGCTCCAGCAGAACAGTGTCGGTCCAGCCCATCTCGGCCAAATGATAAAGCACACTGCATCCGACGATTCCGCCGCCGATCACGGCAACCCGAACATGCTCGGTCATTTTTCTATCCCCTTCATTCGCAAACGCCTTTTTTCAGAATGTTAACCCTTGGAAAAATAGCAACCCCAATTCTCTCTGCTTTTCGTAATTTCGACATGTGAAATGTAATTTCGGCAATTGTTGCCTCTCTTTCCTCACCGGAGTAAGACGGGCGCTTGAGATGGTGCTTGAACTCGGGAGACCCTCCATGCTGTTGAGCGGAATTAAGGTTATCGAACTCGGCCAAAACCTGGCCGGCCCTTACGGTACGCAAATCCTTGCCGACCTGGGCGCAGAGGTGATCAAGGTCGAACGCCCGACCGGCGACGACGCGCGCAGTTGGGGGGCCAAGGTCACCGACGACTCCACCACCATGTACCAAACCCTCAACCGCAACAAAAAGTCCGTAACCCTCGATCTCAAACTCGACGCCGACATGGGCCGCATGATGGCGATGCTGGAAGATGCCGATATCTTTCTGCACAACTTGCGCCCCGGCACGCCGGCGAAGCTGGGTCTGGGACCTGAAGATCTGCGCGCCAAGTTCCCGCGCCTGATTTATTGCGATGTCGGCGCATTCGGCCATATCGGCCCATTGAAGGACCAGCCCGGCTACGAGCCCTTGATGCAGGCCTACGGCGGGCTGATCTCAATCAACGGCCACCCCGACGGCCCGCCGGCGCGCATCGCGGTCTCGCTCATCGATCTCGGCACCGGCATGTGGTCCGCCATCGGCGCGCTGGCCGCCTTGCACAAGCGCCACGAAACCGGCGAGGGCTGCGTCATCAACACGTCGCTTTATGAAACCGCGCTGGCCTGGGGCAACTACCACATGGCGGAGTTCCGCGCGACCGGCAAAGTGCCCGCCCGCCAGGCGTCCGGCCACCCCGCTGTGGTGCCCTATCAGGCATTCGAGGCCGCCGACGGCCCGTTCATGATCCTGGCCGGCAATGACCGCCTGTTCGCCAAGCTCGCACCCGCGTTGGGCAAACCCGAATGGGCCGAAGACGAACGCTTCAAAACCAACCCCGGCCGAGTCGCCCACCGCGACGAGTTGATCGACACCATCCAGGACATCGTCGGCGCAGCACCGCGCGAAACCTGGGTCGAGAAGCTGCGCGCCGTCGGCGTGCCGTCAGCACCGATACAGACCATCCCGGAAGTCCTGGACACACCGCAAACGGCGGGGCTCGACATCCTGCAACCCGTCCCCGGAACGCCGTTGACGCTGGTCGGTCTGCCGATGTCGGTCGACGGCGAACGGCCCACCATGCGCAACGCACCGCCGCCACTTGGCAGCGCCAACAACGAACTCCCAGATTCAGACAGCTAATCCCTAAAGGAGCCTTCCATGTCCCTGATCCGCGTCGAACGCGCCGGCCCCGTCCGCACTGTGATTCTCGACCGCCCTGAGAAGCGCAACGCACTGAACGAAGAAATGATGACGGAAATCCGCCAGCTGTTCCTGGACGAGCCGCCGGCGGATGAGCGCGTCACCGTGATCCGTGGCGAAGGCCCGTCGTTCTGCGCCGGGCTGCAACTGGCGACCTCGGGCGTTGAGCCGGAAGCGGCGCAACTGATCGAGAGCATGTTCGACGCCGTGCAGCGCTATCCGCTGCCGGTGGTGGCGCGCGTGCAAGGATCGGCGATTGCAGGCGGCTGTGAATTGGCGCTGCATTGTGATTTCACGGTGGCTGCGGAGACCGCCCGCTTCGCCATGCCGCTGGCACAGATCGGCGTCGCCACGACTTGGTTTTTGACCAAGAAGATCATGGAAGCCGCCGGCCCGGTGATGGGGCGTGAGTTCTTGTTGCTGGGCGATCCGCTGGGTGCCCCGCGCTTGCACGACCTGGGCATCATTGCACGCTCGGTGCCGGAAGCTGACATGGATGCGGAAGTCACAGCGATCACCGATCGTCTCGCCGCAAATGCGCCGATGTCGCTCCGCGCCATGAAGGCGATCATGCTGAAACAGATGAGCATCTTCGACATGCCCGAGCGCCAACCCGAAACCGCCATCGCCGACGCCATATGGGATTCTCATGACGCCCGCGAAGGCGTGCGCGCCCGCGTCGAGAAACGCAAACCGAATTTTACAGGCGAATGACACCCTATTTCGGTGCGCGGAAGTCATTGATTTTATTGCATCAATAAAAAAAGTGACGGAACGAACCCAATTTTCCGCACATCACGCCACCTTCCCACGTCCACACACATGACGATTGAATACAAACCGGACCCAACAAACCCACCCATAGGCAAGCATCGGCCCCGGCCACAATACCTATACGAATGTCAAATAGCAGCCTGCCGCCGAAATCGGCGCGGTCACCTGAATATAGGTATTTTTTCTTTTTTGTCAATTATTTCCTTCTATGGCTTCTTATTTCCAAAAGCAGTGTCGGTCGCGCAACGGGCCGGGTCACAGCGAAACCTCTTCCGCCACAGGGCCAAATTCCCGCTTTCGCAGGGACGACCGAAGAATAGGCCGGAAATTGACAGCTAGGCGGACCGGTGTCGAAGTTTCTGCGTTAGTCTGAAATTGAGACCACCACCCAAGGCGGCCACTCAGCCATTTCGCCGACAGCTTTATGCGTTCCGGGAACAACATGCCATATCTCCCGCACCAACGAACACGATTGAAGCGACAGTGCGGCATATATTATTGAAGCGGCGGCGCGAACTTGGTCAGGTTGATGCCGTCAACGGCAGCCTTGTATTCTTCGATGCTCGGCGTGCGCCCGAGGATCGTTGAAAGAACGACAACCGGTGTCGAGGCCAGCAGGGATTCGCCCTTCTTGTCTTCGGCATCGGCCACAACCCGGCCCTGGAACAGGCGGGTGGACGTTGCCATGACCGTATCCCCCTTGGCTGCCTTTTCCTGATTACCCATGCACAAGTTGCAGCCGGGGCGTTCCAGATAGAGGGTGTTCTCGTATGCCGTACGGGCCTCAGTCTTGGGCGCCGTATCGTCGAATTCGAAGCCGGCATATTTTTGCAGGATCTCCCAGTCACCTTCGGCCTTCAACTCATCGACGATATTGTAGGTCGGCGGCGCGACAACCAGCGGCGCATTGAACTCGACCTTGCCCGCCGATTTCTCGATGTTGCGCAACATCTGCGCGATAATGCTCATATCCCCTTTGTGCACCATGCAAGATCCGACAAAGCCGAGATCGACCTGTTTCTCGGCTCCGTAATAGGAGATCGGCCGGATTGTGTCGTGGGTATAGCGTTTCGCGATGTCGATGTTGTCGACGTCGGGGTCGGCAATCATCGGCTCATTGATCTGGTCCAGATCGACAACCACTTCCGCGAAGTACTTGGCGTTATCATCCGGTCTCAGCGCCGGTTGTTCACCGGACCTGATTTCCGCGATACGCTTGTCCGCCTTGTCGATAAGGCCTTGGAGCATGCCGGACGGTATTTCCATGCCCTTGTCCTTCATGACCCCTATCCGGGCCTTCGCGATCTCGAGAGAACCGATCAGGGTTTCATCATTGGAAATGCAGATGGAAGCCTTGGCTTTCATCTCGGCGGTCCAGTCCGTAAAGGTGAAGGCCTGATCCGCCAGCAGCGTGCCGATGTGCACTTCGATGATACGGCCCTGGAAGACGTTCTCCCCGTCGAATTGCGCCAGCATCTGGGCCTGGGTCGCGTGGACAACATCGCGGAAGTCCATGTGATCGCCCATCTTACCCTTGAAGGTCACTTTGACGGACTCAGGCACCGAGATGCTCGCCTGACCCAAGGCCAGAGCCAAGGCAACGGTTCCCGAATCGGCGCCGAAGGCAATACCTTTCGACATGCGGGTGTGCGAGTCGCCGCCGATGATGATCGCCCGGTCGTCGATGGCGATGTCGTTCAGGACCTTGTGGATCACATCCGTCATGGCATGGTACTGGCCCTTCGGGTCGCGGCCGGTGACGAGGCCGAACTTATTCATAAAGGCCATGAGCTTCGGCGTATTGGCTTGCGCTTTCTTGTCCCACACCGACGCCGTGTGACAGCCAGATTGGTAGGCACCGTCCAGAACCGGTGAAATCACGGTCGCGGCCATGGCTTCCAGTTCCTGGACGGTCATTGGGCCGGTGGTGTCCTGGGAGCCGACGATGTTCACCTTCACCATGGCGTCCGATCCCGCGTGCAGGACGGTGCCTTCGGGCACGCCCACGGCGTTTCGGTTGAAGATCTTCTCGACGGCGGTCAAGCCTTGCCCCGGGTGCGAAACGATCTTGGCCGTCGCAAAAACCGGCTTCGGTTCCACGCCGAGGGTTTCCGCGGCAAATGTTTGCAGCTTCTTGCCGAAGTCGATGGCATAGGAGCCGCCGGCCTTCATGAACTCGACCGATTGCGGCGAGAAGGATGATGAAACGTCGGCCAGCTCTTCGGAGCCGTCTTCGCTCATGAGTTTCTGTGTTTTCGTATTGATCGTCAGGGTCGTGCCGGTGGAAACGGAGTACACCTCTTCGAGGACGGGGTTTCCATCATTGTTGATGATGACATTGCCATCCTCGTCCACTTGCTTGACCCAGTTCTTGAGGTCGATGCCGATACCGCCGGTGACGCCCACCGTGGTCAGGAAGATCGGCGAAATGCCGTTGGTGCCGGCGACGATCGGGGCGATATTGACGAACGGCACGTAGGGGCTGGCTTGCTCACCCATCCAAAGCGCAACATTGTTGATCCCGGACATCCGAGATGAGCCGACGCCCATGGTGCCTTTCTCGGCAATCATCATCATGCGCTTGCCGGGATGTTGGATCTTGAGCGCCTCGATTTCCTTTTGGGCTTTCTCGGAGATAAAGCTTTTGCCGTGCAGTTCGCGGTCAGCGCGGGAATGCGCCTCGGCACCGGGGGACATCAGGTCGGTGGAGATATCACCTTCCGCCGCGACGTAGGTGACGACTTCAATCTCTTCGTCGATCTCCGGCAGGTTCGTGAAGAACTCTGCGTCCGCGTAGCTTTGCAAGATACCCTCGGCAATGGTGTTCCCGGCCTTGTAAGCCGCTTCCAACCGGTCCGTATCGGCGTCGTAAAGGAAAACCTGGGTCTTAAGAACCTCGGCCGCCGATTGGGCAATCGAGGGCTCATCGCCCAAGGCCAGATCAAGCAGCACCTCAACGGACGGACCGCCTTTCATATGCGACAGCAGTTCGAAGGCGAATTCGGTCGTTATCTCTTCGACGATTGCCTGGCCGAGGATGATCTCTTTCAAGAATAGAGCTTTGGCGCCCGCCGCGCTCGTCGTGCCGGGCAGCGTGTTATAAATAAAGAAGTTGAGCGAACCTTCGCGATGCTCGTGCCCTGTGTCTCTGATCTGCGCGATCAGTTCTTCGACCAGTGCGCCGTCTTCGATCGGTTTGGGGTGTAGGTCCTGAGCTTTCCGCTCTTCGATTTCAGCCAAATATTCCGTGTACAAGCTCATAGCCATCTCCATTCCGCATCGTCGCGATGATTTTGGACGACATTACCGATAATTGATGCATTTTAAAAATATATGTTTTTGGCCTTATCAATATATATTAAATATGATTTATGGAATTACGTCATCTCCGTTATTTTCTAGCTGTCGCCGAAGAAGGCCATGTCACGCGTGCGGCCGAACGACTTGGCATTCAACAACCGCCACTTAGCCAGCAAATTCAGGCTTTAGAGTCAGAGCTGAACCTGCAACTATTTAGACGCCAGCCACGGGGGATGGAGTTGACCGAGGCGGGGCGCTCTTTTCTGGCCGATACTCAGATCATCTTGGCGCAAGTATCCAAGGCCCGCGCACGCGCACAACGAACCGCGCGGGGTGAACAGGGTGTCGTGTCCATTGGCTTCACCTCATCCGCGCTCTTCCATCCGATGATACCGAACACGATCCGCATCTTCAGAGAGCGCTACCCATTGATTAAACTTGATCTGGAAGAGTTAGGCACCGCCGAGTTGATTGATGGATTGCGCAATGAAAGGATTGATGCAGCTTTCATCCGCTCACCGGCGCCTGACCCGCATGGGCTGAATATTCACCCGTTGCTGGAAGAGCCCATGCTCGTCGCTTTGCCGGACAATCATCCATTTGCGGCTCCGCCAAGCGGCACAAAAGGCAGCGGCCTAACAATCGATAATCTGGCAAAGGAACCACTCATACTATACCGGAGGCGCGCAGGGACCGGTCTCTACGATGCCATTTTCTCTGCCTACCACAAAGCCGGCTTCGTGCCGCAAGTCGTACAAGAAACTCCGCTCATTCTTTCAACACTGAACCTGGTGGCGGCTGGTTTAGGCTACACAATTGTGCCGGAGTCACTTTGCCAAGTTCAAATTCAAGGCGTTGCGTACAGGTCGATCGAAAAGGAAGCCGAGCTGATCGCTCCTATAAATTTAGCAACGCGTACCGCGCCGCATGCGGCTGTGCGCCATTTCATTGATCTGGTGAGAATAGAGGCGCGATCGATTGGCGTCGGAGACGTGCGCGAATAGCATTGCTATCCCGCGGACGAAACGCAGAGCGCTGCGAAAATGGTCGGTCACCAGGAACGTTCAAGCCTGGATCACCTGTAGTCTATCTGGTGCTGATTCCGTGACGACCGATTCCTGATCAGAAAGCCATCATTTGCAAATGTCGGCTCCTGGCTAAACGCGGCCAGTTCCATCGCCGCCGATATGCTTGCGCGCTTGATGCCAAACAGGTTCGTCATCGGTGGATTTGATACGTCTTTCCGAAATGTTCCAGAGGTGCGATCACGAGAGGTTGTCTGCCGGAGCATCGTACCGTGGCGGAACGGATAAATGGACCGATCTATCTGGAACACCGGATTTGGCACAGGACCCAAACTGCGTTAAAGATACCGATATCACTGTTGCGAATATACGCTGGCGTTGCCGGCAGCGGCATTAAATCGGTTGAACATGAAGAGAAGTGAAGAATTTAGGATGGAAAATTTAAACGAACCCCTGTCCCTGAAAACCCTCATCAATATCTTGGGTGGCGGGACGGCGATCGCTATTGCTCTTGTATTGGTTGTCCTGCTTATACTGAACGTATTTATATAGCGCAGGCTCCCTCACACCCGAAACGCCAGCACGGACACATCGTCACGCCGGCGCTCCCGGCCCTGATGGTTGTGCAATGCCTGCATCAGCCGCTCTTTTTGCTCACCCAACGGCACCGCCTGCAGGTCCGTCAGCAATGCCTTGAAACGCTTCTTGCCGAACATGCGGCGCCTGTCCCCGCCGACCTGCTCGAGGAAACCGTCCGATGACATGTAGAAGGCCATGTCCGGCCTGATGTCGATCTCGGTCTCTTTGAACACCTGGGTCTGGGAAATTCCCCGATAGCCGATACCCTTACGCGTGCCTTTTATTTCCCGGACCTCGCCATCAGCCACGATGAACAGCGGGAACCGCGCGCCAGCGAACGTCAATTTGTCCATCTCAGCGTGGATGAAGCACGCACCGAGTTCCAATCCATCGTCGCTGTCACCTTGGGGTCCGTGCTGGTTCAACGTTATCTGTATGACCTGGTGCATGCGCTGTACCAAATCGCCGACCTTACCCGGCGGGACATCGGCCATGGCACGGTCCAGTGCGCCCGTCGACAACAGCGTCATGAAGGCACCGGGCACGCCGTGGCCGGTGCAGTCCGCAAGCACCACCAGAATGCCGTCACCCCAGATATGGCACCAATAGATATCGCCACCGACCACGTCCCGCGGCTCCCACAAGATCAGGTGATCGTCCGTCGTTGCCGTTAGCATATCCTTGCCCACCAGCACCGCGCGTTGGATGTTCGCCGCGTAGTCAATGCTCTCGGTAATGACGTCCAGCGCACTGGAGAGCTCGCTTTCGGCTTTCTTGCGGTGAGAAATCTCCGCCCCCATACGGCGGTTCCAAAGCAGAATGACGATAATGATCGCAGCAGCGCCAATGCCAATCGGCAAGGCCCAGAGCAGAACTGTCTTCAAATCGAGGCCGAACTTCAACTCAACGGCCATCCAGGTGTTTTTGATGGCGGCACGTTCTTGCTCGCTGATGCTCTCCAGGGCTTTGTCCAGAATCATCGCCAGCTGCGGCCAGTCCTTGCGCACGGCAAACGCCAATTCGAAACGATACTTGGTTGGCGCAGCGATTTTTATGTTGTCGAATTTGCGCTTGTCGATCTCATAGGAGATTGAACCCAGGTTATCGACAAAAGCATCAAGCTTCCGGTTCTCCAGCGCTTCAAGGCCCGCAGCCAAAGTTGGAACGGCAACGTATTCAAGCGCCGGGCGGTCCCTAGATAAAATATCCTGCGCGACATAACCATCGACCACGCCGACTTTAAGGCCGGCCAAGTCATCGAGGCTGTCGACGAATACGCCATCCTTGCGTGTCGCCACAACGATGGGAAGTGAGATATAGGGCTTGGTGAAATTCAAGAACTCCTCGCGCTGGGCCGTCCAGGCGACGGCCGGCAGCACGTCAATCGCGCCGGCTTTGATTTTTTCAAGCACCTGTTTCCAAGTGAGGCCGGGTTGCGGTTTAAACTCAATTCCCGTCCGTTCTGAAATGGCGCCTGCGTAGCCTGCGGCAATGCCGGAAAACTGCCCGTCGGCATTCATGAAACTAAACGGCGCCCAGGCGAAATCATCGCCCAGGCGAATGACGCTGTGTTCCTTGAGCCACGCGCGTTCAGCTTGGGTCAACTGAATGCCGCTGCGCTTCATTTCCTCGGTCCCCAGGTAATCGACCATAATGGCGCGGCGTTCGGTCTCGGTCATCGCCGCCAGCGCCTTGTCCATGATATCGCGCAACAAAGGTCGGTCTTTGGGCACAGCCATGGCCAGGAATGTCGGGTCGCGCGAGTAAAACCCGGCACTGGTGACATTTTGCAGCAGATTGATATTGATCAGATGCTCGGCAACCACTTGATTGCCGATATAGGCGTCCACCTGTCCCGACGAGACCAGTTTCAGAGCCTCAAGCGTGCTGATCACAGAGATGACCTTGATACCGGGATAATTGGCTTTAACGTTCTCTGCCGCCGCATAACCTCGTTCAGCTGAAATCGTTTTGCCGGATAAATCCGCCATGGTGTGAATATCATCGCGGTCGGCCTGGGTATAAATGGCGTCGTAGAAATCAATAAACGGCCGCGTAAACAGCAGGAACTCCTCGCGCTCCTTGGTTTGGTAGAGACCGGGCGCCAAATCCAGCTCGCCACGGCGTAGCATCTGCAGTTCTTCTTCCCAGGGCTCGAACACCGGCTTAATGCTGAGGCCTGCGCGTGCCGCCGCCAGCCGAGCGACGGCGGCGGTGATCCCCTTGTAGACGCCTGCATCGGTCCTGAATTCGAACGGCGGCCAGTCCGGCGTTGCGGCGAGCGTGATTTCAGGGTGGGCGGCGATCCACGCCGCTTCTTCGCGGGTCAATTCGATCTTCGGGCCGTCATCCGCGCCCGGGCCAGCAAACAACCATTTGTTCCGGACCGAAGTTAACTCTTCGCGACTGATGGCGTTGAGACCCTTGCGCAGAATACTGAGCAGTTGCGGCCGGTCCTTGTGAACGCCGATGCGCAACGTGCCGCCCTCGGAATTCCGCGTCAGGGCGATTTTCAATCCGTCGATGGGGTTTGCACGCTGGGCGTTGCCGTAGGGCAGCAACCACGACACATGCACGTCCGCCGTACCGAATGCGATGGCCTTAAGGCCGTCGACTTCGCTTTCCACCTCGACCAGAACGCCATCGCCGAGTAGGTCTTGGATTTCCTCGATAATCGAAGCGCCCTTGACCACCGTTACCGTCTTGCCGCCCAAATCGTTCCAAGATGCCACGTCATCGCGCGCCCGCGGCACCACCGCGATAATCGGGTCGAAGGCATAGGGCTTGGTGAACAAGACGGATTTCTCGCGTTCCGGCGTAATCGAAAGACTGAACGCACCATCCACTGAGCCTGTCATTGCCGCTTCGACAACGCCGCCCCATTTATCGAAGAATTCGGGCACGATATTGATGCCCAGTTTTTTATTGAGCAGCGCAATCAAGTCGGCATTCAGGCCCCGGTAGTTGCCAGCCTCGTCGAGGATGTCGACGGGCCGGATGAAGGTCGTCACTGCCAGTTTCGTCACCGGGTTGGCTGCCAACCAGGCTTCTTCTTCGGGCGTGAATTCGATTTCGCCGCCGGCACCGGCAAAATAAAGATCAGCCGGATTGGACATCCATTTCTTCTCCAACGCATGCAATTGCGCTGGCGGGATGGCCCGAAAGCCCGCGTTGATGCGCTCGAGAAGTTCGCCCTCTCCTTTCCGCACCGCTGGCTGCACGTAGTTGGCGAACAAGCTTTCCTCGCTCCGTGCCAGCACACCGCGGATGCCCAACGCCGCCAGGTCCGCCTCCACCGACGGCACCTCAATGAGGATGGCCCGGACATCGCCTCTCAGCAGCATGAGGATCAACTGATCATCGCCGGATGGCACAACGGTATCGATCCCAGGGTATTTGTCCTTGAGAAATTGATGTTGGAAACTTGCAGCCCAGGTGGCGACCTTTTCACCGTCCAATTTCTTGAGAGGCACCGGCCTGTCTTCCGCACGAAAGTACAGCGCCGTATGAACTTGATGGATGGGCTCTGCGAAATCGGCCCATTCGGCGCGAGATGCATTCTTGAACATGCCGAAATGAACGTCGACACTGCCATTGCGCAAAGCGTCGAGCGTATCTTCCCAGCCGAAAGGCACAAATGTTACTGGTGTATTCGTCGCCTTGCCCCAGGCGCGCCAGATTTCAACGGCCAAGCCCGCAGCTTCACCCGTGGGGCCGATCAGACTATAGGGAGAGTAAGCCCGGTCAATGGCGATGCGAAGCGGTTTATTCGCATCTGCCGGTGTTTGCGCGACCGCGCCAAGCGGCAGCAAAATGGCCCAACAAAGGAAAAGAAGCCACCGGACGAAGCCAGCCTGCGCGCTCAATCTGCCTTTCACATGACGGCGGCTCATTTGATGTGATAGTCCCCTGCAAACCAAGCGTCGTGGGCGTGTTCACACCATAGTATTCTTCGTATTGGGCTCGGGAAAGCAGATATCAAACGTACTTGTCGTAAACCTTTTGCAGGCCGTCCAACACCTCACGTCCGCGCCTTCCACCCTCACCTTTCAGGCGTTCCGCCACAACCACCTTAAGCGCACCCACATGCACCTGAAGCGCAACCACTTGCTCAGGCCCGAAACTCTCGAAAGCATGCACCAAACTGTGCACTTGGTCAGCGATGGTCGTGACCAAGTCAAATTCAAATGTCCCGCCCATACCGCGGATATCATGCACGATTTTGCGGAAATCCCGCACCGAGGCGGACTCGATAGTGTCGGAGGTCTCTATCTTGGCGAGAGAAGCGTCGAGTTTGACTAAGTCGGCTTCGACCCATTCCAGGTATTGCCCCCCAAGACTAGCGACAATGTTCTCATCCAAATTTTTCAGGTTTTCCGCTGTCACCGCGTTGGGACCGCCCTTGGAAACCTTCGCCGCAACCTGATTGGGCGGGAATTCTGTCGACGCCTTGTCCGACTTCGGGCTTGTCATATCCATACCGTCAACAGACCATCAAGCCGCGTTGGCACGCCGCTCTTCGCCCGAAAAACGGGCCGCTTTGCGGCGGCGGTCTGGGCCGACAAATCGTGTTGCCTTGATGAAGCCGCGCGGCCGCTCGATGATCTGCACCAACCGGTGGTAGACATTCTGCGCCGAGATAGGCTTGGCGAGGAATTCCGTAACGCCCGCATCTCGCGCTTCTTTCACGCGCGCGATCTCCGTGTAACCGGTGAGCATAATAACCGGCAGGTACGGGTTCTTGCTGTCAGTCGCCGAGCGTACCATGCGCGTCAACTCAAGCCCGTCCAACGGCTCCATGAGCCAGTCAGAGATCATTACGTCGGCGGGAAATGTTTGCAGAATTTTCAGTGCATCGGATCCGTCCGCCGCTTCTCTGAGCGTACGAACACCCATGCCTTTTAGAATCGTCTTGATGACGAAGCGCATGTGCTGATTGTCCTCGGCAACGAGGATGTTGAGATGGCTTAGATCGTAGGCTTCCATGGGTGCCTCTCTTTCTTCAAAGCCCCCTTTTTGTCCGTCTTCTCCTGCCCCCGAACTACATACAATACTAAACTTAACGAAAAATGACGTCCTGCGGAACATAATTCGATAAGAATTTTGCGCGCGGAGTCACACAAACTTGATTTAAGTCAAAAATAATGCCCGATGCGTCGCACTATTTCATTGATGATTGCATGAGTACGATCTGCGCGACATTGACCCGTGCCGGTTGGCTCAGCGCATAAATAATGGCTTCGGCGATGTCTTCGGGCTCCATGGAATCATCAAATGAGTCGTAGAATTCCTTCGCTTTCTCGGCATCGCCGTAGCGCGCTTCGGCAAAGTCCGTGCGCACGATACCGGGCATGATTTCACTCACCCGAATGCCACTACCGGCGTAATCCATCCGCAGCGACTTGGAGAAGCCATGCACGGCGTGCTTCGAGGCTGCGTAAGCCGTGCGTGTCGCCCCCGCGACAAGGCCGGAGGTCGAGCCGATATTGACCACGTGACCACCTCCGCGCGCCACCATCCCCGGCACAATGGCGCGGCTAACCCGAAACATGCCGAGTACATTGGTTTCCAAAATCGCCGCCCATTCATCGGCACTGCCTTCGTCGAAACGCTTGCGCCCGCCGACCTCGTGCCCAGCGTTGTTGATGAGGAAGTCGATCCCGCGCCAGGCTTCCGGCAAACTGGCGGGCAATGCATCAACAGCTTCGTTCTCGGTCACATCCAGCACATGAACCATAACCTCGCCAGACGACGCATCGGCAACAGCCTGCAACGGCTCTGGCCGCCGCCCGCAAACCACCACCCGGCAACCGCGCTCGCTTAAAGCCAGCGCCGCGGCGCGGCCGATCCCTGATCCGGCACCCGTGATCAGCGCCGTCTTGTTGTTGAAATCCATACCCATCTCCCGTGTTCGCGTTGGTTAGCGCGCCAGCATATCCAGGCTGTCGGCAAGGGCACGGTCAAGGATTTCGACGCCGCGATCAAGCTCTGCCTCACTGATCGTTAGGGGCGGCGCGATCCGCCACACCGCACCGCGTTCGGGACGGCGCCGGATATTCATCGACAGCCCCAGCTCGAAACAGCGCTCGGTGGTCTGTGCGCCCAGTTCATGGTCGGGCTCGCGGCTCTCGCGATCCTTCACCAATTCAACACCGAGCATCAACCCCTCCCCACGCACATCGCCGATGGCTTCATATTTCTGTTGCAAGTTAACCAGACGGTCACGCAGATAAGCGCCCTTCTCTACCGCCGCCGTCATCAAATCCTCGGCTTCAATGGTGGCCAACACGGCCACGCCCACAGCCGCCGGCAGAGGGTCGGAGACGTGACTGGTATAGAACGTAAACCCCTTGGCATGGATATCGGCCTCGACTTTGTCGCTTGTCACGGTCGCCGCCAGCGGCACCCCGCCACCCAATGTCTTGGAAACCGCCATGATGTCCGGCACCACGCCGAAACGCTCGGCTGCCGTCTTTCTACCGATACGCCCGAACGCGGTTTGCGCCTCGTCCAGCACCAGCAGCATACCGCGCTTTTCAGCTTCTTGTTTGAGGTTCGTGAAATAGTCATCCGGCGGCACAATGATGCCCCCCGCGCTGATAATCGGCTCCGCGATGATCGCAGCCCCCTCACCCCTCGACGCCATATCGAACATATTCAAACCGACCCGCATGCACGCACCGTCGCATGTATCGCGGCAGTGCTCGATTGGGCAGCGATAGGCGTTGGGCTCGGGGATGACATAAGTACCCGGCATCGTCGGCCCATAACCCTTGCGGTCGGAAGCATAAGAAACCGAGCCCGCGCCAGCGCCCGTGCCGTGCCACGACCCACCAAGCGCGATGACCTCGTGCCCGCCGGTATACATCTTGGCCATACGCAGCGCCGCCTCGTTGCTCTCGCCGCCGGTATTGAGGAACAGCGATTTCTTCAACGGCGCGGGCATCCAGCCCGCCAGTTTCGCACCCAGTTCCGCCACCACTTCGGGGATCATGCCACTAAACAAGTGCACTGCCTTCTTTCCGGCATCTTCCATGGCAGCAACGATAGCCGGGTGATTGTGCCCGATGGTGGCGCACATCTGCCCTGAAGTGAAATCCAGCACCTCACGGCCCGTGGAATCGATCACCACCGAGCCCTTGGCAGAGGTGAACAAGTTCGGAAACTTATCTGAGCCATAGCGCACCAGGAACTCATCAGCGGCGGCCTTGAGATCTTGCTGAGCGGATTGATCATCCATCACGGGTTTCCTCTACATAGGCCAATACCATGGCCAGCGAATTTTCCAGATGTTCGGTAAAAGTATCGATAAACGCCCGCCTATCACCGGCGGCCAGCGCTTCGACC
Source organism: Rhodospirillaceae bacterium (assembly GCA_016845145.1). GTDB lineage: Bacteria > Pseudomonadota > Alphaproteobacteria > Rhodospirillales > Casp-alpha2 > TMED8. The sequence goes on along the minus strand of JAERTE010000147.1, from coordinate 15,370 downwards.
ATGCGCCGATGTTCACCCATGGAGCACGCCATACGCTCCTCGGACAACCAGACGAAATAACGCGGGAACCCGTCCCAGAGCTGATGCGCGGCATTGACCAGATGCGGGTTGCCGCAAGCACGCAGGATGGTCATATGGAACTTCTCATCCGCCGCCATCAATTCTTCAATGCGGCCTTGGTCACGAAGCGTGTCCATTGTATCAACCATCGCGACAAGTTCATCGCACTCGACATCATTGATCGCACGAAATGCAAGCTTGGCGATTTCACCCTCGATGATCACGCGCGCCTGATAAACCTGGCGCACCTGTTCGGGCTCCACCTCAGCAACTCGCACGCCGCAATGCTGCTCATAGGTGACAAGGCCGCTGCCGACTAGATCCGTCAGCGCTTCGCGCACCGGCGTGCTGGAAAGTCCCAAATCCCGCGCGATCTCGTTTTGCCGCAAACGATCACCTGGGCGATATCGACCAGCCCGAATGGCTTGCAACAAACGATCCTTGGCCAAAGCCTTCTTGGTGGTGAAAGCATTCATGTAACGATTACCTCTTGTCATATTATATATAATGCATAATTTATTCTGACAAGCGCGACTTTGATGGATCGGCGTGGGCGTCTTGCATGTGGGTCACGTGCTTGTCGGGCGTGGGTGGGCGCGCTAGCTTGCCGATCAACAACAGGAGGCCTCATTGACCGATTTTCCGAACAAAGACGAACTCGTCATCCATTTCGCCCATCCAGCCTATCAACTGGCGGCGTGCCTGGAAGCACGGAACACAGGCATTCGCGGATTCCAGACCTGGTCACGCGAAGACACTGCCACCCGCATCAATGAAGGCCACGCCCTTGTGATCACCGGGTTTTGGGATAACGGCCATATCGATGCCGGCAGCAATCTACAATTCATTCAGGCCTGCGGCGCGGGTTACAACCAATTCGATCTGAGCGCCCTTGAGAACAAGGGTCTGCGCTTTGCCAATGCAAGCGGCGTCAATGTCAATGCCGTCAGCGATCATGCGATGGCGTTGATCTTAGGGTTGTCTCGGAAAATCCATCTCGCCCGCGACAATCAGCGCGCCAAGCATTGGCGCGGTATGATCTCCGATCTCGCGCGCCGCGAAGATGAATTGGCCGACAAAACCATTCTCATCTTCGGCATGGGCGCCATCGGCTCGCGTCTGGCGCGCTTGGCCAAGGCCTTCGAGATGACCGTCATCGGCGTCAGGCGCAACACCGCAGCCATCAAGGATATTGTCGACGAGGCGCACGCGCCCGATGCGCTGCCTGAGCTTTGGGGCCGCGCCGATTTTGTCGCATTGACCTGTCCGTTGACGAGCGAGACCGCCAATATCGTCGATGGCGCCGCCCTGGCCGCCATGCGCGATGATGCGCAACTGATCAACGTCGCGCGCGGCGGCTGCGTCGACGAGGGGGCACTGATCCATGCCCTGCAATCTGGCGTCATCGCCGGTGCCGGCATCGACACCACGGTCGAGGAACCCTTGGATACGGCCTCACCCTTGTGGGATATGGACAACATTATCCTGACCCCGCACACGGCTGGCGAGACGCGGGCGTATGAGGAAAACGTTGTCGACATCTTGCTGGAGAACCTGGACCGTCTGTGGCGCGGCGAGACGGAACTATACAATCAGATCGTTTAACCATGACAGATACATATGAGCATATCCGCTACGCTGTAACGGACGGCATCGCCGAAATCACCCTCGACCGGCCACCGCTTAACCTCGTGCATAAACCGATGACGCTAGAATACTTCGGTGCCCTGGAGGCCGCCGATGCGGACCCGGACGTGCGCGCCGTGGTGCTTAGCGGTGCCGGCAAGGGTCTGTCGGGCGGCATGGATTTGAAGCATGCCAAGGAGTTTGGCGCTGAGGCCATGGAAGATTTCCTGCGCATGTTTTACGTCGAACAAATGCGCCGGTGCCGCGCCATGACCAAGCCGATGATCGCCATGGTGCACGGCTTCGCCCAGGAGGGCGGCTGCACGATGGCGTTTGGGTGCGACATGATCATCGCCGCCGACAACGCCAAGTTCGGCTATCCGGGCGTGCCCAATGCCGGCATCCCGCCCGGCATGCACGTGTGGTTCCTGCAACGCATCATCGGGCGCATGAAGGCGGCGGAATTGATTTACACGGGGAAATCCATCTCTGCGACGGAAGCGGAACGGTTGGGTATCATCACCCGCGCCGTGCCGCGCGATGAGTTGCACCTGGAGACCATGAAACTCGCCGCCGAAGTCGCCGCCATGTCACCCTATACACTGAAGATTACGCGCGAGTTTATGTACGCGGTCGAAGACCTGCCGTTTTCCGAAGTGCCGGAAGCGGCACTGAAAGTGGTTTCCGACGCGTTCGGCTCGGAAGACAGCCTGGAAGCCCGGCGCGCCTTCAACGAAAAACGAAACCCGGTCTGGAAAGGCCGCTGATCAAATCACCTCGTCCAATGCAGCTTCGAGACGCGCGACGGTGGCGTCGACGTCATTCAACTTGTCCAAGCCGAACAGGCCCAGCCGGAACGTTTGAAATCCTTCCGGCTCGTCACATTGCAACGGCACGCCGGCGGCGATTTGCAGACCCACGCCAACGAATTTCTTTCCCGACTGGATATCGGCATCTTGCGTGTAACTAACGACAACGCCCGGCGCGCCAAAGCCGTCCGCGGCGACGGACTTGATCTGGCGTGCCGCCAGTGCCGCGCGCACCTTGTCACCCAGTTCCTGCTGCTTGGCTCGGATCACATCAAAACCGATGGCTTTGGTCTCCTCCATGGCATCATTAAATGCAGCCAAGGCATCGGTCGGCATGGTGGCATGGTAGGCGTGAGCGCCGCCCTCGTAGGCATCCATGATTTCCGACCATTTCTTCAGGTCGCAAGCGAAGCTTGTGCTCGCCGTTTCGCCAACCATCTTGCGCGCCTTATCATTCATCATTACGAGGCCCGCTGCCGGTGACGCCGACCAGCCTTTCTGCGGCGCGCTGATCAACACATCCACACCTGTATCTTCCATATCGACCCAAATGGCGCCGGACGCGATGCAATCGAGAACGAACAAACCGCCGTGCGCGTGCTGGGCTTCGGCCAAGGCCTTCAAATAACCATCCGGCAAAATGATGCCGGACGCGGTTTCCACATGGGCCGCGAACAGTAAATCGGGTTTTTCGGCTTTGATGGCGGCCACGGCTTCCTCAATGGGAACCGGCGCGAACGGCGCTTGATCGCCATCGCCGGTCTGGCGGGCTTTGAGCACCGTACAGCTTTCAGGAATTTGACCGGCGTCGAAAATCTGGCTCCAGCGGAAAGAGAACCAGCCGTTACGGATCACCATGCATTTTTTGTCCGTGGCCAATTGGCGGGCCACCGCTTCCATGGCATAGGTGCCGCCGCCCGGCACCACGGCGACCGCCTCGGCATGGTAGACCTCTTTCAAGGTCGCGGAAATATTGCGCATTACGCCTTGAAAAAATTGGGACATATGGTTCAGGGACCGGTCCGTAAAGACCACGGAAAACTCTAGCAGTCCGTCGGGGTCTACTTTCGATATGGATTTGCTCATCATGTCCTCTCCTACAGCAATCGCGGACGGCTGGAGCCGCGTAGCCCTAATTGATACGGTTAGCCGACACCGGTCAACCGCCGCGCGCGGATGGTGCCATCCAGCGCGCGAATGTCCGCCACCACGTTTTCGGCCTCGGCCACGTTGACGTCCGCATCCAGCACCGCATAGCCGATATCGTTATCGGTTTCATAATGCTGCGCGGCGATGTTGACGCCGTGGTTGGCGAAGACGTCGTTCAAGCGCCCCAGTTCACCGGGCAAGTTTTGCTGCACTTGGATGAACCGCGTCCCCACATGGCCGCGCGATAACTGCACCTGCGGGAAATTCACCGAGCCGACGGTGGAGCCCACGTCGGAATACTCGATCAGTTTTTTCGCCACTTCCTCGCCGATGCGTTCTTGGGCCTCCAAGGTGGAGCCGCCCACATGCGGTGTCAGGATCACGTTATCCAACCCCTGCAACGGCGACGAAAACACTTCTTTGTTGGAAGACGGTTCCTTGGGGAATACATCAATCGCCGCGCCCGCCATACGCCCCGATTTTAAGGCTATGGCAGCCGCATCCAAGTCGACGACGTTGCCACGCGAGTTGTTGATCAGGTAAGCGCCGTCCTTCATCAGTCCGATTTCACGCGCGCCCATCATGCCCGCCGTTGCCGGAGTCTGGGGCACGTGCAGGGTGACGACGTCGCTTTTAGAAAGCAATTCATCAAGGCTTGCCGTCGGCTCCACGTTGCCGTGGTGCAGCTTGTCGGTGTGATCGTAGTAAATCACCCGAAGCCCCATCCCCTCCGCCAACACCGCCAATTGGCTGCCGATATTGCCATAGCCGACGATGCCCAATGTCTTGCCGCGGATCTCGTTTGAACCTGCCGCCGATTTTTCCCACTTGCCTTCATGCGCACCGACGCTTCTGGGAAACGTGCGCCGAAACAACATGATGATTTCGGCAATGGTCAATTCCGCAACCGAGCGCGTGTTGGAGAACGGCGCATTGAACACAGGCATGCCGCGCAACCTCGCCGCATTGAGGTCAATCTGATTGGTGCCGACCGAAAAACACCCGACCGCTATTAGGCTGTTCGCTGCCGCGATGATGTCTTCGGTCACCTGGGTGCGCGAGCGAATGCCGAGCACACGCACACCGTCCAGCGCTGCGGCCAACTCGTCACCATCCAGGGCTGTCGTCAGACGCTCCACATTGCCGTAACCGGCGCTTTTCAGGCTAGCGACAGCGGTTTCGGAAATGCCCTCCAGCAACAGGAATTTGATTTTCTCCTTGGGCAGCGACGGGTTTTCGATCTTGATCATGGCGCGAATCCGTTATTCGGGAAACAGGGGCCGCATGGATAGCGCGGCATGTCGTCAGGCGCTAGACAAATCGAGGATTTCTTTGTGCAGGGTTTCAGGGATTTCAATACCGTTTGCCAAGGCCGTTTCACGTTGGGCATGGCGGCGCTGACCGGGTAGACGCACGCCATCTTGGCTAAGCATCTCCTCAAAAAAACTTTCGCAATGATCGCGCCACCCTTCCTTGTCGCCGAAGCGGTCCGGGTCCAGCGCGATGATCACCTGCCCGCCGAGCTCCGGACCGCCGTCGTTGTTGCTGGCGGCGGAAATTTCCGGGCTGAAGGGCTGGCCAATCAGACCCGCGGCCAACATCTCGACCATCAAAGCAATCGAAGATCCTTTGTAACCGCCAAACGGCAACATCACGCCATCGAGCACCGCTTGCGGGTCGGTGGTCGGGTTGCCGCCTGCATCCAGCCCGACGCCTGCGGGCAAGGCGTGGTCATCACGCGCCGCGATCTGCACCTCGCCTCGGGCCATCACCGAGACCGCCTGGTCAAACACCACGGGCGGTGCGTCCTTGCGTGGCCAGGCGAATGCCAGCGGGTTGGTGCCGAACAGCGGCCTCACACCCCCTGCCGGCGCCACAAAACTGCGCGACGAAGTCATGGCGATGGCACAAAGTCCCTGCTCGGCCAGCGGCTCGACGTCTGGCCACAGCGCGGCCATGTGAAAAATATCGGTCAACGCCGCGATGGCGATGCCTTGTTCGCGTGCGCGGTTGATTAACGCCTTGCGGCTGCGTTGGTGCGCCAAAGCAACAATACCTTTATCGCCGTTTATCCGGATGACACCGGGCGCCAGGGTATCGATTTTCGGTACCGCCTTGCCGTTGACCTTACCGTTCCTAAGCGACACCACAAATGCCGGCAGCCGGAAAAGCCCATGCGATTGGTAGCCGTCACGCTCGGCCATGGTGATGTTATCGGCGGCGGCCTCGGCATTGGCTTGATCACAGCCGTTCGCCAATAAACAGTCGAAGGCGAGGCGGCGGACCTCTTTCAAGGTCAAGTTTATATCGGTCATGTGATTCCTTGTCCGTAAGGCGCACATTGTAGGAGGCCTTACCGCAAGGGTATAGTCCGTTCATGCCCAAGCTGAGCGAAATTCAGGTCGCCGCCTACGAGAGGGATGGTTTTCTCTCGCCGGTCCGAGTGATGGACGAAGACGAAGCGGCAGCATTGCGCCAAATGTTGGAGCATTCGGAGACCGTACACGGCCCGATGACCGGCAAGCACCGCAGCCAGAAATGGCACCTATTGCTGCGCTGGCTGGCGGACTTAACACGAGATCCGGTGATCCTCGATCCCGTGGAATCGCTATTGGGGCCGGACATTCTATGTTGGAGCACGTCTGTGCTGATCAAGGAGCCCCGCGACGGCACCCATGTGTCGTGGCACCAGGACCTACAGTACTGGGGCCTGGCGCCAGATGACGTACTGACGGCTTGGCTGGCGCTCAGCCCGGCTACGGTCGAAAGCGGCTGTATGCGCATGATCCCGGGGACTCACGTGGGCACTCATTTGCCGCACGATGATACCGACGACGCGTTGAACCTGCTGAGCCGCGGACAGACCATCAGCGACGGTATCGATGAAGCCGACGCCGCAATACTACCGCTGCACCCGGGTGAGATTTCGTTGTTCCACGGCAATTTGGCGCATGCATCGGCGCCTAATCTGAGCTCCGAGCGGCGCATCGGCATTGCCATCCGTTACATGGCCCCGCACGTGCGCCAAACCAAAACCGCCGACAGCGCCATGCTGGTTCGGGGCCGCGACACCCATGGTCATTTCACGTTGGAAGCCGCACCCAAGGCGGATTTCACTCCAGCGGCCAAGGCCGAACACGACCGGATCATGCAGCTGCGCCGCACGGCGTTAATGGAAAACTAAAGCGCCGTCACCGCCATCTCGATGGGGCCTTCGGCGCGGCTGTGGACGAATTGATCGACGTACGGGTTGTCGCAATCGTTGACCTCTGCGGTCGGGCCTTCCCAGATGATACGTCCCTCGTGCACCATGGCGACACGTTTGGAGATCACGGGCAGGCTCGACATGTCCGACGTGATCGACACCACCGTCGCACCCAGGCGTTCGACAATATCGAGGATCAATTCATTGATGACGTTGGTCATGATCGGGTCGAGACCGGCGGTGGGCTCGTCCAGGAACAGGATATCCGGATCATTGGCGATGGCACGCGCCAAACCGACTCGTTTTTGCATGCCGCCCGAGAGCTCCGCCGGATAGAGATCGGCCGTCGGCGCATCCAGCCCCACGGCAGCCAACCTGTCGACGGCCCGCTCCTTGGCTTGGATTTGCGTCATGGTCCCTTCCTGCAGCAGCCGGAACGCGACGTTTTGCCAGACGGGCATGCTGTCGAACAGACCGGATTTCTGGAATGTCATGCCGAAATGATCGAGAAACCGCCGACGCTCGGCACTATTAAAACCGTTCACGTCGGCACCCTCGAAGGTGATCGTCCCGGTACTGAACGGGATCAATCCCATGATGCATTTCAAAAGCAGTGTTTTGCCGGCGCCGGAACCGCCGATCAACACCAGCGAATCGCCCTTGGCGACGCTCAGGTCGACACCCTTAAGCGCGTGATTGATGCCAAAACGTTTTTCGACGCCGCTCAGTTGTATCAGTGGCGGGGTGGCTTCGCTCACGTTGGCTCCTAAACTGGGCGCTCGCCGATGACCGTACAACGCTCCATATAGCGCGGCTGGTCATCGGTGTAGTTCATGACGGCGAAGTGCATGATGGCGCGGTTGTCCCAGATCACCAAATCCTTCTCGCGCCAGCGGTGGCGGTAGAGGAATTCGGGCCGGATGCAGTAGTCATACAAGAACCCCAGAATCGCCGCGCTTTCATCTCCTGCAAACCCATCGATGTGCGATGTGAAACCCGGATTGACGAATAAGCTCTTGCGGCCGGATTCCGGATGCGTGCGAACGATGGGATGCAGCGCGCGGTTGGCACCGGCCATGTCGTCCTCGACAACGACCGGCTTGGCATATTGTGTCCGCGCCGCCACTTCGAAATCGTGCCAGGCCTGCAACGGCGCCAGCATTTCTTTCATGCTGTCGCTCAAGGCCTCATAGGCGGCGGCCTGATTGGCAAAAATCGTGTCGCCACCGGTGGGCGGTACGCGTTTGCCGTGCAGGATAGAAGCCTGCGCCGGGCGGTCACGAAAGCTGACGTCGGAATGCCAATAGGTGCCCGCCCCCTTGCGGCCCGTGGGCTCGCCATCGGCATCGACCTGATTGGAGACGCGGTAGATTTCAGGGAAATCGGGGTGAATGTAGCGGCTGACAGTGTCTTGCAGCGGCACCTCATTGGGATCACCGAACAACGGGCCGAAATGGCGCGAAAACGCGATGTGCTGTTCGGAGGACAAGTCCTGGTCGTGGATCACCAGCATGCCGCCGGCATCGCGCCACACGCCAACGAGATCAGCCGCAAGGTTGCCGCCAGCGTCTGCTGTTAGATCGATGCCCGAAATCTCCGCACCGAACCCCGGTGTCAATGAATGCAATTCGTAATCCAATGGCTACGCCCTCCCTATAGAAGGGTTTTACACGAAGCCCCGAAAAACGCAAAAAACCGACCCTCCTGTTTTGACCTCTGTCAAAGCCCTCTGAAAATGTTTGCGCTAGGGTGACCTCAGACGTTGAAAACAACCACTCCGGAAAGGAGGGCCAAGCCATGTTGGAACGCACAATCAGACAAATCATCGGTGAGCAGCAATTGCTCAAACTGCATGGCGAAGACAGCGTCGTCGACGCAGCACAAGCCATGGCGGAACGCCGCGTCGGCGCGGCACTGGTCAGTGATGGCGGCGAAACCTACGGCATCGTCACCGACCACGATATCGTCGAACGCGTTGTCGCTTTGGGGATGTCGCCCGCTGAGACCCTGTTGCTCCACATCATGACGCCCAATCCGATCGCCATCGGCCTTGACGATACGGCACTGAATGCACTGTTTGCCATGCGCGACAACAACACGCGCCATCTTGTGGTGAGACGCGATCAGGAGATTGTCGGTATCATTTCGGTACGCGACTTGATGCGCTCGTTGGTTGGGCAAATCCTTAACGACCACGACATCGGCGACGATTTGTGGAAGGAACTCAGAGCCTGAGACCCACCTCGCCGACCATCTTCTCCATCGCCGATCGACGTGCGGCTACATCCTCTCCACGCCCTTGAGCCGCGAGAACCCGGCCACGCTCGATGAACAATTCGCACCAGGGAATGGGTTCCGCCGCCGTCAACGCTTCAAGGCGCGACGCGTAGGTTTCGGCATTTTCCCAGTCTTGACCTTGTAAACTGGCGTGAATGGCATCGCGCAGAAACCACATGACATTGTGAAACAGCACGCCGCCCGCGAGGATATCTTCACCATCCGCCAAGGCTTGTGTGCGGGCGCGGTTGTCATCGGCCATCACGGCGCGGGTGCCGCATATTCGAGCACCGATGAAAGCCGTATCGGTCTCCCGGCTGAGGTCCCATGCGGTGTCGATCTCTTGCCCTGCCGCTTCCGAATCGCCCGCACCAGCCAGCGCCCGTGCCTTGTGGTTCAGGATGTAGGCTTCCATGCGGCGGTTACCGAAACCGCGTATGATTGCGAGGGCGCGCTCCAGGTTTTCAAGGGCCGCGTCGCAGTTGCCGGCATCCGTTAGCATCTCGCCATATAACAGGCGCGCCAGCATTTCAGCCCGCAAGTTGCCGACCTGTCCGGCGGTCTCAATGGCGGCCGGCATGCCCTCTAAAGCGACATGAAAATCGTTCAGATAGCGATGCATGTTAAGCACCATGTAACGGTTGGCGACGGCGATCTGGCCGAAGCCTTCCGCCTCGCAGATATCCACGCAGCGCTGAAAACTCGCCCGCGCGGTGGGCATGCGGCCCTCGGCATATTGCGCATCACCGAGGCCGCTCAGGCCTCGCGCCACCCATTCGGGGGCGTTTGCCCGTTCGCCACAGACAATGGCGCGTTCTTGTTCAGCGACGCCAGCCGCCACGTCGCCTTGGATGAACAGGAAAGTGCCCCGGTAGTAATGTATCTGCGAACGCGCGCGATCCATCGTCTCATCATCCGCTGCCTCGTCCGCCGCATTGAGCGCCGCCATTCCATCGCTGACCTTACCCAGCATGCGCGCAGCGGCGGCAATCCCGATCTGGGCCCGCACTTGTCCGGCTGCGTCTGCCGCTTTCGCCGCGACAAGCTCGAACACTTGCATGGCCTCATCGGGACGCCCGAGCAAGGTCAACACGTCGCCTTTCTCGCATCGTAAGCCAACAAGCTCGGCCGGCGTAGCGGCGAGTTCGATACCGCGCTCGATAAACGGCAAGGCGCGCTCATAGCGGTAGTTTGCAATCTCATCGCGTGCCGCTGCCGCGTAAGCCTCGGCGGCTTGCGTGCTACCGCCACGATCCAGGTGTTCTGCATAAAGCGCCAAGTCGCGCTCGGCGAAACAGGCAGCGGCCTTCAGGTGCAATTCGCCACGCCTGCCGGCAAGTAACGAGCCGTATATGCCATCCGCCACCAGGGCATGGGAAAACAACAAATGATCACCGTCGGGTCGCACCAATCCATGTGCGGTGAGTTCCGCGCCGTCGTAGTCGGGGCGATCAATCAGGGTGCGAAGGTCACCCAACTGAAAACGCTGGCCCATGACCGACGCCGCCTGCAACGCGCTGCGATCAGCCGGCGGCAATGCATCCATACGGGTGAGCACGACACTTTGCACGCTACCGGGCAATGCATCACCGTCCCCAGCATTGGCGGCCAGAAAAATCTGCTGCAAGAACAGCGGGTTCCCACCGGCGCGCTCCAGGCAGCGCGCCACCAGATCCGGGTCCGTCAGGCCGAACGCCGCCGCCATGTCCTTACCGTCGGTTGCCGCCAGCGGCGCCAAATCCAAGATTTCACAGCGGGCCAACCAATCTTTTCCATCGGAGAACTTGCTCATCGGATCGCCGTCCTGGCGCGATGTCAGCAGAAACATGACCGGATATTCGCACGCCGTATCGAGCAAAACCGCGATATCGGAAAGCGTCACCGGATCGGCCCAATGTAGATTGTCGATATAGATCAACAGCGGTTGGTGCCTTGATGCATCGCCGACCAACCCCGAGAGCGCCCGGCGCCGGCCGCGGTCACGGGTGGTGTTGTCCATTGCGTCATAAAGTGTCCGCATTTCCGCCGACAGCTGCACATCCAAGAGCGCACGAAGATGCGCCGCGCGCTCCACGGCCATTTCGCCATCATCATATGCCGGCCCCACCAGGGCTGCGGCAATGGCGCCCAGCGCCTGGCGTCCGGTCGCCGCGCCGAAATCCAGGATCATCGCCTCAACGCTGGCGAAACCCTGTGAGCGGGCCTCGAAGCGAAAAGCTTCCGCCAAGCAGGACTTGCCGATGCCCGGTTCACCGCGCAGGTAAAATATCCGGCCCTCGCCTTCCGCCCGGACGGCCTCAACCGCACCGGCGAAGTGTGCGCATTCACCGTCGCGGCCAACCAGCACGGGGCGGTCTGCCGCCGCGTCTTGGCGGCGGCCCTCGACGGCCCAAACCGATACCGGCTCATCGAAGCCCTTGACCGCCACCTCACCGACCGAGCGTCCTTCGATCTCGTCGGCGACGGCACGGTAGACATCTTCACTGACATAGGTTTCGCCGGTATCGGCCAGTCCATCAAGGCGTGACGCCAGGTTCACGCTCGAGCCGATCACGGTATATTCCTGATAGGTGCCGCTGCCGGTACCGCTGGCCACCACTTCGCCAGACGCAATGCCGATGTGCACGGCCAAGGGATGATCATGCGGCGTTTCCAACTGGGCGATGCGGGCATGGATTTCCTGTGCGGCCAACACCGCGCGCAACGGATCATCCGTATGCGCCACCGGTGCGCCGAAAATCGCCATCACCGCATCACCGATATGCTTGTCGATAGTGCCACCGTGATCATGCACAGCACCGTCGGCGGCCTCGAAATAGGCATTCAGCAGCGTGTGAATCTCCTCCGGGTCGAGCTTTGATGACAGCGACGTATAGCCGGCGATATCAGCGAATAGCACCGTCACCTGTCGACGCTCGCCTTCCGGTTCATCGCTGGCGTCATTGCGATCGCGTATGGCTTTGAGCAGCCGCTTGCGTTCGCCGAGCTGAGTGACACCCAGTTCCTTGAGATCATCATCGGAAAGCTCATCGGCGATATCGAAGCCGATTAGGTTCTCGGTGAACATCTGCGCATGCCGGCCAAGGCCGATCCGGGTCAACCAGTCGACAAATACCGCAGGGTCATCGGCATCAGACATCTAATCTTTGATGCGTTTACGCTGCGATATGATCTCGTCAAATTCGCTCAAGGTCGCCATGGCACGTCCGAATACGCTATCGGGCGGGAACTGTCCCTTGCGGTCGCGCTTACCGGCCGAAACGCCGGTGAACAATTCCACCGCCTGCTCCACCGTATCGATCGGATAAAGATGGAACTGCCCGGCCTCCACAGCTTCCGCCACGTCGGACTCAAGCACCAGATTGCGCGCATTGATGGCCGGCATCACCACGCCTTGGGTGCCCGTCAGCTTACCGGCGTCGCGGCATGCACGATGGAAGCCCTCGGCTTTGTAGGTAACGCCACCGATGGCCTGCGCCTCGCCGTGTTGGTTGACCGAGCCCGTAATCGCCAAATCCTGGCGCAATGGCACGCCCGCTAGGGCCGACAAGATTGCAATCAGTTCAGCCAGCGAGGCCGAATCACCCTCGACACCGCCGTAGCTCTGCTCAAAGGTGACCGAGCAATCGAAGGATATCGGCATGGTGCGCGCAAACGTGCCGGCCAAGAAGCCTTGCAACACCAACATGCCCTTTTGCTGGATCGGCCCGCCCAGCGCCACCTGGCGCTCAATATTGATGGCGCCCAGGTGCCCGACCGATGCCCGTGCCGTCACCCGCACCGGCGCGCCAAACGCATGGTCGCCCAAATCACGCACCACCAATGCATTGATCTGACCGATGGCCTTGCCCTTGGTGGTGATCATGACGGTGCCGTCGGATATGGCCTCGTGCATGCGATCTTCGATGCGTGCGTTTCGATGTGCACGCGATTCCAACGCCCCCATCAGGCACGAACGCGAGATGGTGTCGGCACGTTGGCGGCCCTCCAAGGCCACAGCTTCGCGAATGATGTCATCAAGCAATTCATAACGCGCGGTCAATCTGCGGCGGTCTTCCGACAGCCGACACGCATATCCCAACAAGCATTCAATTGCGTCATCCTCGATACCGCCGGGCGTCGCCTGTTCTGCCATACGGCGGATCAGGCCGGCATAGATACGCCGGTTGGCCGCGTTGGCAGCCATGTCGGGATCGATATCCGCCTTCACTTTGAAATGCGTGCGATACTCCGGATCAATAGAGAAAAATGCGTAATAAGCCTGTGGCGCGCCGATCAGTACGACATTAAATTCGAGCGGAATAGGCCTGGGCTTCGGCGAGCCGGCGACGGCCACCGAACCTTCGCGACCCAATTCCTCAATGCGGATGACTTCGTCGCGAAGCGCGCCTTTAAGGAACGCCCAAGTAAGCGGGTTCATAGCCAGATCTTCGGCCCGCAACACCAAAATACCGCCATTGGCGCGGTGGAGAGCACCCGACCTGATCAGGCTGAAATCGGTAAACAAACCGCCCTGAAAGCGGCGGTACTCAATTCGCCCGAACAGATTTTCATACGACGGATTGGATTCCAGCACGATCTGCGGATGCTTGGATTCACTATGGTCGGCAATCACGTTAACGGCGTAGCGCTGCGCGGCGCCGCCGATGGGCATCTCACCTTCCGCTTCTTCAGCGCGAAACAAAATCAGGTTGTCGAGGATATCCTCGTGCATGGCGTCAAACCAATCGCCCAGGCCATCGATGCGCGCGTACGTCTTGGCGACGGCCTTGATCAATCCGGCGATTGCGGTGTCACCAATGGAGCGGTCCAATTCCGACACCCAGGCCTCGAATTGCGCCTGCTTCTCGCCGGCCACCATCGAGACTTCCACCAGACGTTCGTTCAAGTGATGGCGGATTTTCGCCTGTGCGGCATCGACCGTCGGGCTGGCCGCCATCGTAGTTGTCTCACCCATGGCCGTGGCCTTGACCGGTGCGACGGTCAAACTCCCGTCGGGCAGGCTGACGAGGTTCAGCCCATAGGCCTCGGCTTCGCGCCGAAGCGCTTGGAACATGCCATTGACCTCTTGGTTGATCTCATCGCCATGCGATTTGATCTGCGCTTTGTACTCGTCACTGGCGAAAGCTTTGGAGAGTGCGTCGCGCACCTTCTGCACTAGGCGCTCCATCTCCTTGGCAAGCTTAATCGCATCCCCGGCGGGGAGCCGATAAGGCTTAGGTTCGTTGGCGCGGCGAAAATTATTCAGATAAACCCAATCGTCGGGTGGCGAGCGTTTGGCGACGGATTTCTCCAGGAACGTCAGGGTTTCGGTTAAGCGACCGGCGCGATCTTCGCCCAGCACGAAAGCATTAAAGCCGTGGCCGTTGATATCGAGGGCGAATTCCAGCGCCTCGCGCGCCCGTGTGTGGCTCGAAAGATCGAACACCGAAAATTTGTCCGGCACGCGGCCGACCTTGAACTCGGGATACCCGATATCTTTGCGGGTCAACGTTTTGGGCAACTTGGTGCCGCGTCCGGCCATGGTGGAACCCTTCGCATGTTGGTTGCTTTCGACCATCTTCACGTCCGCTCGTTCATGGGTCAAGGGCCAGGAGGTCATAGCGCGCTTCACGCAACGTCACGTTTTCGTGGCAATCTGGGTGTTCTATACTGGCGTCATGGACCTACGACATCTGAAAACCTTGCTGGCCATTGCCCAGCACCGCACCTTCGCCGCTGCCGCTGATGACGTCGGCCTGACCCAATCGGCAGTCAGTCTGCACGTGAGGGCGCTGGAAGACGACCTGGGCGCACAGTTGTTTGATCGCACCCGCCGCCCCCCGATGCTCACGCCTGAAGGACGCACCCTGGTCGAGCGAGCGCGCGAGATCGTCCGGCTCTGCGACGGTCTGGGTGAGGGTATCGATGACGACCGGCTGGCCGGCACGCTGAGGCTAGGCGTCGTGCCGACCTGCCTCACGGGCATGATGCCGCCGGCACTGGCGTCTCTGCGCGCCGCGCAGCCGAAACTCGGCGTGCGCGTCATCAGTGGACCATCGGCTGAATTGGCGCAAGGGGTCCGCAAAGGGCGGCTGGATGCCGCCATGGTCAGTGAGCCGATGGATTTGGCGGCGGGCCTCGCCTGGCGCCCAGTGACGCATGAGCCCTTGATGGTCATCGCGCCCTTAGACGCGCCCGGCAACAGCGACCGTGAGCTGTTGGAGACGCTGCCCTACATCCGCTTTCAGAAAAGTGCCTGGGC
>JAERTE010000146.1 GCA_016845145.1 Rhodospirillaceae bacterium | reverse complement strand
GTTCATGACGGTCTCAGTCTTGTAGAAAGATGGGCACAGGCCATCGGCGTGCACCGCCTCACCGCACAATCCGCAACCAACACAGGTATCGTTGATGGCGGCGATGGGGTCTGCTTTCAAGGGGTCGGGGTTGGGGATAATCGTCAGAGACGGGCAGCCCGACAGGCGGATGCAAGCATGATCACCCGTGCAGATATCAGGGTCCACGTCGAAGCGCGGCAGCGACACGCGCTCGCCTTTCTTCAACGACACGGCGCGTTCTTGGCGTACACGGCGCTGTTTCGCCAACTGGCATTCGCCATCGGCAATGATCACCTTGAGCCCTCGGTGCGGTGTGGTCAGGGCATCGCGCAGCGTCTCAACCATGTTGGATACGCCGTAGGTATAGACTGTGCGCAACCAGCTAACACCCAGCGCGCCCAAAGTTTCACCGATGGTCATACCGGGCACATGATCGCCGCGCGCCTTGGCACTCGATGGGATGAACTGTTGACCAGTAGCCGACGTATAGCCGTTCTGCATGATGATCAAAATCGAATCGCCCTGATTCAGCAGCGAACTGATGACACCCGACGTCAGGCCGTTATGCCAAAACCCGCCATCGCCCATGATCGAGATTGAGCGCTTTTTCTGAAACGGAGCCACGGCAGCCGCCGAAGCCAGCGACATACCAAACCCGAGGATCGAGTTGCCCAACGAAAACGGCTCGAAAGTGGCGAACGAATGACAACCGATATCGGCGGAGATGTGAACCTTGCCGATTTCCTCTTCCAACACCTTGATGGCGGAATAGACGGGGCGTTCAGGGCAGCCGGTGCAAAAACCCGGCGGGCGCGGCGGCAACGGCGCCCCCAGCGCTTCCAGACCGGCTTGGCGCATGTCGGCTTTCGGTGTTGCCGCCGAATGACTGATGCCGACGGCGTCAAAAAACTTCGTCAAACCTTGCTCCAGCGCTTCCGCCGAATACTCACCTGCCGGCGGCATGACGTCCTTGCCATAAAGGTGCGTCTCGGTGCCAGTTTTGCGAAGCGCTGTATTGATCTGGTGTTCGATGAATTCCGGATTACCTTCTTCCAGCACCAACACCGACTTCTTGTCTTTGCAGAATTCGATGATCTGGTCGGGCACCAGCGGATGGGTAACGTTCAACACCAGCATCGGCACCTTACTGTCACCAAATGCATCGGCCTGCCCCATGACAGCGAGGCGGCGCATCAACACATTGTAGAGCCCGCCCTGCACGATAATGCCAATATCGTCGCGCTCGCCTTCGAAAACCTCATTCAGGCCGTGTTCAATGATATAGGCTTGGGCATTGGGCTGGCGTTCGGTCACCTTGGCGATTTCCTGGGTGTAGGTCACCGGCGGATGCGGCAGATGCGCGTAATCGAACTTAGCCGGGTCGGTCAAGCCATCGCGCGCATTGACGGCGGGCTTGACGTTGTCCTTGGTGGCAAACTCGCCTTGCACGTGGCAGGCGCGGATACGCAGTTCCAAAAACACCGGTGTATTGGAAACTTCAGACAAGGCGAACCCATGCTCCACCATATTGACGATGGTCGGCAGGTTGGGGCGCGGGTCCAACAGCCACATGGACGATTTCATGGCGACGGCATGTGTGCGTTCTTGGATAACGCTGGCACCTTCGCCGTAATCCTCCCCAACAACGATCAACGCGCCGCCGATGACACCCGGCGACGCCAAATTAGAAAGCCCGTCAGAAGCAACGTTGGTCCCGACAATGGACTTCCATGTCACGGCACCACGAATGGGATAGTTCACCGATGCGCCCAGCATGGCGGCGGCTGAGGCTTCATTGGTGCAGGTTTCAACATGCACGCCCATCTCGGCCATCATGTCTTCAGCATCGACCAGCACGTCTATCAAATGAGAAACCGGTGCGCCCTGATAGCCGCCTACGTAAGAAACACCCGATTGCAACAGCGCCTTGGTGACGGCCAAAATACCTTCACCACGGAAGGTTTCGCCTTCACCCAAGCGAAGCAGTTCAATTTCTTTCGCGAATGACCGTTCCGCACCCACGCTATAGCCTCCGGTATATTCTCGTTATCCCAATCCAACAGCGCCCGGTGTTAAAGGATACTGCTCCAAGATTGCCAAAGCCTAGGTATAGCTTACTTCGCAAGCAAGATGGCTTTGCGACGAAAGGTATTGATTTATTCTATAGACCGTATCGGGGCCGCCATGCTGCCCGAACCCCGGCTCGGCACTTTCGGGAGCACAAACCCCTGCTGGTGGCAGATTTGCGTCACCAACGCATATTTCCAGAAGAACCCGCCGGCAGCGGCTATCATACCTGCGGGCAACCCTGCCGTCGGTGACCACACGGCCATACCGAACATCACTGCCGGTAGCGCGTAGCCCATCCACAACACCACCGGCGCGATGCCATTGATATCACGCATGGACTGCGGGCCAATGCCGTTCGCCGACCCATTCTTTCTATAGGCATGCCATATCGCAGCATTGAGCACACCCATTGCTGCGGCGAAACCAGCCAGTTGCGCACTCGCACCGTTGGTAATCAGCGTCAACAACCCCGCACCTTCGAAAATACCCGTCGCGATCAGCATCCAAGGCACCAACGGTGTGCGCCACGCCGGAATACCTTTTGACATGAACAAAATGTTCGCCTGCGACACCAAAAAACCTACCGCCGCCAAGGCAGCTATTGCGTAGGCCAAGGGGTGCGCCCAAACAATAGACGCGGCAACCGCCGGATAGAACACCGCGACGCAATAAGTTTCACGTGTCATCCAAGAGGTTTGCGGACGGCGTAGGACAAACAAGAACCGAGCTGGACGCCCTAATTTCAAGAACACAAAAAACAGCCCGACAGCCATGATCGCGCCTGAGGATGCGAACCCGGCTTGCAGCTTACCGGCCTCGATCCATCCGGCCACGTAGGCCAGCCAGGCGATGACCGCCAATCCGGACGCCATGCCGCCCAAGGCAAAATTCATAGCGGCTCGGTAGTCCCAGAAAGACTGGCGCTTGCCGACTAGAGGATTGTGCGGATCCAAGAGTGCCGCATCATTGGCATCATCGGATATTGGATCACGGCCAGGCATAACCTCCGGCACCTCATAGAGATATCGCACGCGCGGGTTGGTGCCGAGTTCTTCGTGCATCTGAAAAGTATCATTCTCACGCACCAGCCTGGACACATCGCTATCCGGATCATCCATGTCTCCGAACTTGAGCGCTTGGGAGATGCATGACGCGGCGCAGGCCGGTGTTGATTCCAGCGATATACCGGGCGTTAAACCGCGCTCGACGGCATCATCAATTCGTTCGATACAGAACGTACATTTGTTGGCAACGCCGAGGCGCTCTTCATGCGAGCGTTGCATTTCCTGCGCCGTGGCGCCCTCGTCATAGTACCACTCGTGCTCGTGCTGAATGGTGCGCGCTTGATATGGACAGGCAACAACGCAGGATGCGCAACCGATGCATATGTCGTAGTCGATGGTTACCAGCCCGTCATCACGCCGGGCCGTAGCGCCCGACGGACACACCGGCACACAGGGCGGGTTTTCACAGTGCTGACAACCAGTGACGACGAACAATCGCTGTACGTCGGGGAAGCTGCCATACTCAACATCGATAACCTTGCGCCATTGTACGCCCGGCGGCGTCGCGTTGGCATGCTTGCAAGCGATGGTGCAGGTCTGGCATCCGACGCAACGGTTCAGATCGACCGTCATTCCCCAGGCGGTCATGCGGGCCGGCCTTTCCGCACGGAAACCCGCATCAGGTCGGCGCCGCTGCCTGTGGCATCGGTCAACGAAACGGACAAAGCCGTAACGGAGTTCAGGCTGGCCAGATCGAAATCCTTCGCCACTGGCGTCGCCCAATGGTCAAACTGACCGATCATCAACACCGTATCGGGGCGGATGCCTTCGCGCAGCACGGCACGGCTGGTTGTCGTGCCGGCCGCCGATTCCAGCGTAATCGGATCGCCGTCCTCAATGCCCAGCTCTCGTGCCCGCGTTCGGTTGATAATGACACCGTCGTGGCCCGAAACATTCAGCGCCACTTCGCGGATCAACGGAATGCCTACATTGGCCCCCCATGAATACTGCATGGAGCGCGCCGTCAGCGCCCAGAACGGAAACTCATCGGGATCGCGCCCGACTTCGGTGGCGTAGTTGGTCCAAATATCGGGGAAGCGTTCATAGCCCGGCAACGGCTCGTATTCTGTCAGTTGATGATCCCACCACTCGATATCCGCATCATGCAGTCGGCGCTTCAATTGCTCGCCATGGCGCTTGATGCGCTCCTGGTAAGGAATTTCAAACCGCATGCCCATCTGTTTCAGTCGCGGGTGCAGGTACCATTCCAGTTGCGAAAACGGTCTGAGCATGTAGCCCTTCTCTCGGAACCAATCGATCCCGACCACTTCTTCCCCGTCCGTCAGTTCATGGCTCGCGGCCTTGGCCACGGCATCCCAAACCTCTTCACATGAATGCGCGACATCAGGCTCAAGGGAATAATCATACCCGTCGCCCGCCAATCTCATACCCGCAGAGCCTTTGTTGATGGCCGCGTTGTATTCGCTCAACAACCCAACCCGCTCCGCCAACTCAGTCGCGACGTCCGTCATGTCACGGCACTCTCCGGCGGGTTCGACAGCGGGCTGGCGCACGGCCCAGCCGTGTTCCCACCAAAAATTCTCACCCGATCCCGTGCCGCCCAATCGGCTCAGTTGCAGGCTCTCGATATCACCCGCGTCAGGCAACAGCACATCTGCCATGTAATTGGTTTCGTCCAAGGTATAGGCGAAGGCAACGGTGAACGGAAACTCGGCGATGCGCTCCGCCACTTCCGGCGCGTTCCATGATGAGATCGCCGGATTGGTGCGGTAGCAGAGCCAAAACTCCGGCAGCGTCTGGCGTGGCCAGGCTTTTGGGCGTTCCTTTTGGAAAAGCCATGGAAGATGCGCCGGTCCAAGCGCCGCTGACCAGGGCGAATTTCCGGCCAAAGGCACCAGTGTCGCGAAACCGTTCCTAATACCCGGCTTGGCCTGCCAGGAGTCTTTGTCGGTCGAATTAAACGGATAGCGCATGAAACCATCCGGCCCCGGCTGCGCACTATTGAGACGGTTGTTAGCGGGCCGATTGAGCCGCACCTTGGTTCCCAGCGTGCCGCCCGGGACTTCCAGCGCACCGACCAGGCACGCCAGTGTGGTGCGGCCCCACATCATCTGATAGCCGCCCCAGCCGTTGTTGATGCCCTTCCCGAGCATGATACCGACCGGGCGCAGCGGCAGCGTCTCACCCTCGATCTCGATGGTCTCACCGACCCGAGCGTGAGCCATAAATTCATCAGCAATACGGCGGATCGTCGCCGCCGGCACATCGCACTCACCTTCGGCCCATTCCGGCGTGAATTGCTTCATATGATCGACCAGCAGTTGGAAAGACGGGCTGGCATCGGCCGCCTCGTGCATCCATTCCTCGCCGTCCGGCCCTTCCTCAACGCCGGTAACCTTGAAGGAACCTTCCAATGCAGGTTGTGCAATCTCTGCATCAAACGCCTTAGCCACGCCGTCGGCGTTGTCCCAGATCAGGGGTTTGCGGGTCTCAGTATCGCGCAGGAAATATCCGTTGGGTCCGACCAGATAAGGCGAGTTGGTCTCATGGCCCAAGAACGGGACATCGCAGATGTCACGCCAGTTGCGTTCGCACAGCACGCGATGGATCAGCGCGAACAGAAATGCCGGATCTGTTTTGGGTTTGATCGGCACCCACTCAGCCGACAATGCGCCGGTAACCGACATGTGCGGCTCAATCTGGATGCGCTTCATGCCGCGCGCGCGTGCGTCTGCCTGACGCCACACACCGCATACGCCGCTCGACGCTTCCTGATTGTTGCCGAAATTGAGGATGTAGTCGCAGTTTTGCGAGTCGACGACCACCGTGAAGGCGCGATGCCAAAACTCACCATACAAATGTTCGGAGTGATAACACTTCGCACCCTGACCCGAACCGAATCCGAAATCGGCCACGCCCCATGCCGACAGAAACGCTGGAAAAGCGCCCATATATCGGGTCGGGGTGCCACCGCCGCCGAACGTCACGGCAACCTTGGGATAACCTTCTTCATCACGCATACCGGCAGCACGGATACCGCGCAATTTGGAGGCCACCATCTCCAGTGCCTCATCCCAGGATATCTCGACGAAGCCCGGATCGTGCTCACGGCCCTTGCGTGGATTCGTCCTCTTCATAGGCCGCAGGATACGGTTCGGGTTGTAGGTTTTCTGGATCAGACCGAAGGCCTTGACGCAAACCCGCCCCTGCGCCGGATGTTGATCCGCGACATCAAAGTTGGGCTCGATGGCGCGCGCCACGCCGTCCTCGACCTCGACCTTGAACAGGTCCGGCCCGCAAACACATTGGTTACAGTAGACAGGGACCTTGCGGCGCCCGCCGCTGTCAGCGTTACCAGAGCCCCCATCCGGCGGGGTCATGACCCGCCGGCTCCGTCGAATTTCGCACGCTTGGCGACCAGTCGTTCTTTCTGTTGATCCAGCCCGACCACGAAACGCAGATGCTTGCCGCGCCCCACCTGATCAAGCTCGTCATGGATCTCGAACTCGAATGCCACCTTCGGCCCTTTGACTTCGGTGACGGTGACGGTGACGTCCACATGCATACCAATCAATGTCGGCCCCATGTGGTCGATCTCGACCCGTGCGCCGACGGAGTTCATGTCATCGCTGACGTGTTCGTCGATGAACTCCCGGCAGGTGTTCTCCATGTCGCGAACCATCCACGGCGTCGCATAGACGCGCAGGTCTTCGCCCATGAATCCAATGGTGCGATCCGTGTCGATGTCATAGCGTTGCGTGCGGCTCATGCCGACCTCGAGGCCTTCCGTCATGATGCGATCTCCTGTTCTTTCGGTTGGTTTGCATAAACGTCTCTCAAATCCTGCTTGAGGACTTTGCCCATGGCGCTTTTCGGCAGTTCGTCGACAAATGCCATGCGGCGGGGAATCTTGTAGCCGCCCATAAGCGGCCGGCAATGCTCAATGAGTTCGTCGATTGAAAGTTGCCAATCGCTGGCGGGAACAATAGCCGCAAACAAAGCCTCGCCGTAGTCGGCATCCGGCACGCCGATAACGGAGACTTCCTTGACGCCCGCATGGCGCCCCAGGATTTCCTCGACCTCGCGGGTGTAGACGTTCTCGCCGCCGGTGATGACCATGTCGCGTTTGCGGTCCAGCAGATAGAGAAACCCTTCTGCATCCAGGCGCCCGACATCTCCCGTGTGGAACATACCATCACGGAACGCCGCTTCGTGCTCGATCGGGCGGTTGTGATAACCATGCGAGACCTGCGGACCGCGCACGACAACCTCACCCACCTCGCCCGTCGGTAATTCGTTGCCGTCATCATCAAGGATACGCAGATCAACGCCCGGAACCGGTCGGCCCGCCGAGCACAACAAGTGCTCTTCGCCGTTGAGGCCGCGCACATGCGCTTCTTCATCGAGCATCGCCAAATAGGGCGAACACTCCGTCAGGCCATAGCACTGCTGAAAGCCGGTCCCGGGAAACGCCGCAGCGGCGCGCCGGACTACGGCGGGCAGGATCGGCGACGTGCCATAGCTGATGAGGCGTAAGCTCGACACATCGAAATCGTCAAAACCGGGTTCATCCAGCACCCGAAGCAGCGTCGTCGGCACCAAACCGGCGACGCTGGCCTTGTGGCGTTCAATGGCAGCCAAGAAATCACGCGGCGTGAATTCCGGCAGGTAGCAATGAGAGGCACCGAACATTGTGAAGATTGTCGACTTCACCTCGGCAGCATGGAACATCGGCGTTGAATGCAGATAGACATCATTTCCGTGCGGGCTCATCACCTGCATGATTTGCAAGGCATTGGCGACGATGTTGCGGTTGGAGATCCGCACCCCCTTGCCCGCACCCGTGGTGCCGCCGGTATAAAGCATCAAGGCGTCGTCGTGCTCCTCAGCATGAACAGGGTCCAACGGTGGCGCTGCGTCCCTTAGTGCCGGATATCCATCCAGACCGGTGTCGGCAGCTGCCGGTCCCATAGCGAAAGCACGTTCACGCCAGGGCGCCATCGCCAAGTCATCAAACAAATCGATAAATGCCGGATCGATAGCCAGGTAGCGACATTCGGCATCTTCAAGAATTTGGGCGATTTCGCTGGCAGCCAGGCGGTAGTTGATGGGCACGGGAATGCGGCCCGACCAATAGCCGGCATAAATCAACTCACCTTGATGATAGCAATTGCGCGCGACGATACCGAAGCGTTGGCCCTGGCCAATGCCAAGTCCATGCAACATGCCTGCTGCCCGTTGGATCGACGCGCCATACTCAGTCCAGGTTAGATTTTCATCAGCATCGAAAATAGCCGGTTTTGCGCCGTACAAGCGGATTGTATTCTGTAATATTGAGGGCAGCGTCAGCACAGTTTTACGACCGCCTTGGTTTTCGAAGTTGGCTTTCAGAGATCAACGTTATCACGGTCGCCAAATTTTCAAATGGTTTTCGACGGTGTTATGGTCCTCCCGCAAAGGAGGCTTGCAATATGGTTTCACACAGTGGAAACGGCGCTAGTGTTTTGGTCGCCAGCCTGCGCCGACTCGGGGTACGGCGCATATTCGGCGTGCCGGGTGAGAGCTTCATCTCAGTCCTGGACGACCTGGGCACGGCTAACGATATCGATTACGTGGTCACCCGTCAGGAAGGGGGCGCATCTTTCATGGCCGAGGCCGAGGGAAAGCTGACCGGCAAGCCCGGCGTCTTGATGCTGGCGCGCGGCCCGGGCGGCGCCAACGCCATGGCCGGTCTGCACGCAGCGCTTCAGGATTCCACGCCACTGATCGCCTTCGTTGGATTGATCCCGCGCGGTTATTCCGGTCGTGAAGCGTTCCAGGAAATCGATGTGCCGAAGTTCTTCGCTGGCGTCGCCAAATGGGCCGTCACTGTCGAAGATCCGGCCCGGCTGCCCGAAATCATTACCCGCGCCTATTCCATGGCCTGCTCGGGGCGTCCCGGGCCCGTGGTAATCGGATTACCGGAAGATATGCTGGACCAAGCCGTCGAAATGGAACTGGCGGATGCCACCCCCGCGATCCCCGCAGCGGCCCCGACAGCATCTCAAATCGATGATGTGATTGCGGCCCTTAACAAAGCTGAACGCCCCTTGGCCATCGTCGGCGGCAGCCTGTGGTCCGACGATTCCCGGCAGAAATTCGAAAAAATCGCCCGCGCCGCCAACATTCCCGTAGCCACCGCGTTCCGCTGCCAGGACTATTGCGACAACTTGATGGCTGGTTACGCAGGCCACCTGGGGATCGGCATGGACCCGGCTTTGAAGCCGCTGGTCAAATCGGCGGATTTGATTTTCGCCCTCGGCGCGCGCCTCGACGAACATACCACCGCCAGCTACACGCTGCTACGCTCTCCGGCACCCGAGCAAATGCTGATCCATGTTCACCCGAGCGGCGAGGAACTGCACAAAGTTTATCAGGCCGATGTGCCTGTCTGTTGCGACCCGCGTGCTTTTGTCGACGCCATGGAGGGCGCTTCGGGCGGCATTGATCCGGCCACGGGCCGCGCCGATTGGTACAAACAGGCCGGCGATGTCTACCGCGCCTTTCGCCAACCCAAACCGATACCCGGCGACGTGCAATTGGCCGAGGTCATTTTGGCACTCCGCGACACGCTGCCCGACAACGCCGTTATTTCCAACGGTGCTGGTAATTATGCGGGCTGGGTGCACCGCTATTTCGCCTTCCGCCAATACCGCACGCAACTGGCGCCGACCAGTGGCTCCATGGGTTACGGCTTGCCGGCCGCCATTGCCGCCGCCATTGATGACCCGTCGCGCCAGGCCGTCGCCGTGGCTGGGGACGGTTGCTTGCAGATGACCATCCAGGAGTTGGCGACGGCAAAGACCTACAACCTGCCGGTGCTGGTTTTGGTCATAAACAACAACTCGCTCGGTGCCATCCGCATGCATCAGGAGCGCGCCTATCCGGAACGCGTTTACGCTACCGACCTTCCCAACCCGGATTTCATCGCCATTGCCAAGGCCTATGGCTGGCATGCCGCACAAGTCACCCGCACCGATGAATTCCAGACAGCATTGGACGAAGCTCTAAGTACGGATGGTCCGGCGCTGATCGAGCTTATTGTGCCCATCGAGGCGCTGACGGCAGGCGCCAGCCTGACCGACATCCGCGCCGCCGCACGTTAAGAGCCTTTGAAGTCCGGCTTGCGTTTCTCATGGAAGGCTTCGACCCCTTCACGGAAATCGTCGGATTGCCGCAGGCGCGAATAGCTATGGCCTTCGAGTTGAATGGCCGTGGTTAGGAGCGCGTCCTCGGTCTCATTGAGCAACCGTTTCGCCGTGCGCTGCGCCAGGGGTGCGAATGTACAAAGCTCAGCGACCAATGCATCGGTCGCGGCTTCCAACTGGTCATCGGGTACCATTTCCGTGGCAATGCCCCAATCCAGCGCCTGCTCGGCGGAAATACGCTTGGAGCGCATGACGATATCCTTGGTGCGCGTGATGCCGACGATTTTCTGCAACCTCGCCGAACCGCCCGAACCGGGAATCTGACCAAGTTTTTGTTCCGGCAAGGAATACTGCACGGTCTCGGACGCAATGCGGAAATCACAGGCCAGGGAGATTTCGAAGCCGACACCGAAGCAATAACCGCGATTGGCGACGATCACCGGTTTATCGCAACGTGCCGGTGCTGCAATGTTATCAGCCAAGTTCGACACCAACTCCGGCGAAGCCTCCAGAAAGCCCCGGATAAACCCGCCGGACGAAAAATTCTTGCCGATGGCACGCAATACGATCACCCGGACCCGGACGTCGCGGTCGAGGGTCTCGAATACCGAACGCAACTCATCGCGCTGCTCGATGGAAATGGTGTTCATGTCGCCGCGGTCCAGGACGATGTCGCCGCGTTGCTGGGCGGCGTCGATCTCGACGGTAAAGCCATCAAAAACTTTTCCGTTCAGGTCCTGCGTGGTGTCGTTCGGCATTGTGGTCGTCTCCTAAAGCTTTCAGATTTCGGTGTAGTCACCGGCCACCAACTTGCGGCGTAACAACTTGCCGACCGGTGATTTCGGCAATTCGTTCAGAAAAACATAACGCCGTGGGCGCTTGAAATTAGCAAGCTCGGATGTCTTGCAGTGTGCATCCAGGTCGTCACCGGAGATTTCGGCCTTGGTGACGACGAATGCCGTCACCGCCTGCCCCCAACGCTCGTCGGCAAGGCCCGCCACGGCCACCTCGCCAACGTTTGGGTGCAGCGACAGGCAACTTTCGATCTCAACAGGCGAGATGTTCTCGCCGCCGGAGATGATCATGTCGTCGACGCGTCCGGTGACAAACAAATCGCCACCGGCATCGAAATACCCGCTATCTCCGGTGAAATACCATCCACCTACGAGCGCTTTTTCATCAGCGTCCGGGCGCTTCCAGTATCCTTCAAACGCTTCGTCGCCCGACAAGCTGGCAATGACTTCACCCTCCTCGCCTGCAGCCATCTTCTGATCAGGGTCACCACTATTCAAGGCCACGACGCGAATGCGCTGATTCAACCCCGCGCGCCCTGCCGAGCCCGGCTTTTCGGGCGCGTTCTGGTCGATGGTGAATGTATAGATTTCCGACGATCCGTAGTGATTGACGAACAGCTTTGGTTGGAAAGCATCCTGCAACGCCCTCAACAACCCATCCGTCATCGACGCCCCGGCGAAACCAAGGAAGTTCACTGAAGAGATATCCGTCGATGCGAAATCCGGATGATGCAGGAGATCGTGGTACAGCGTCGGCACCAGATAAAGGTTGGTCAGGCGTTCTTGAGCAATGAGCGCCAGCGCCTCACCGGCATCGAAACGCCGCTGACATATGAATGCACCGCCGACAAGCGAGCTCGCCAACAACGATCGCACCCCCATTGTGTGATAAAGCGGCATGACTCCAAGTGTACGCTCGCCTTGTCGGTAGGTGTTCTGCGCCACATGCGCGACGGCAGCGGCGCGTTCCGCACTGTGTCGGCGCGGCACGCCCTTGGGGTTGCCGGTCGTGCCTGACGTATAGAGCATCAAGGACCAAGCATCCGCACCAACCTGTGGAAAAACGTCCAGTGCGGATTCCGAAACGCCGCAAAAATCTTCTGCGTCGAGATCCACCAACGGCACCCCATGATCTTCCGCCGCGGCGTAGGTTTCAGTTTCACAGATGCACAGACGTGCGTCTGCGTTCTCCAAAACAAAACCCATTTCCTCAGGCGTCGCCCGCCAGTTGAAGGGGGTGATGATCAACCCCAAGAACTGACACGCCCAATGCAAGGTCGCCGCTTCCCAGCGGTTCTGCAATACCGTCACCACGTGGTCTCCGGCTTTGAGCCCGAAGTCCCGCAGGCGTTCAGCCGTGGCGTTGACGTGAGCATACCAGTCCGCGTAACTCAGCCTGACGTCGCCATCGACGATAGCCAAGGCGTTGGGATCGCGCTCGATACTGGCCAGGAAATTGGAGCCGAGATCAAACATCGCCGGTCTCGCCCCGGAGTATAGCCGCCGCTTCCAATGCAGCATCAACGATCGGTCGATAGCCCGTACAGCGGCAAAGGTGCCCGCCTAAAACATCTAGTATCCGCGCTTCGTCGGCATCGGGCTCATCACCCAACAAGGTATCCAAGGACATCAAAATCCCCGGCGTGCAGTAACCGCATTGCAAGGCAAAGTGCCGGCGCATGGCGTCTTGCAACACCGAAAGCCGTCCGGGTTCCGGCGCCAATCCTTCGACCGTCTCCACCCGGCACCCATCGGCCTGCATGGCCAGCGTCAAACACGCCCGCGCCATCTGGCCATCAATGCGCACCGTGCATGCCCCACACACGCCATGTTCACAGCCGACGTGCGTACCCGTGGCACCAAGTTCATGGCGTAAGAAATCAGACAACAACAAACGCGGCTCGGCGCGCCCTTCAACCTCGTGGCCATTCAAGTTCATGCGCACGGATACTGCCTCGCCAGCTTTCAATCGCTGCATGCCCTGGCCTCCTCAATCACATCGCGCCCCATGGATCGCACCAGATCGCGCCGTAGTCGCGCGTTAGCGTGCTGGTCGTCGCGGGCATTCAAACTCCAAGCCATTTCGTTCAACGCGTCGTCCAAGGCCGACCCTTCCAGTCGCCCCCATTGCCGTCGCACGGGTATATCGTCGACACCACCCACCGTCAGTTCAATGCTCTCGGGCATCACCACCGCCGCGCAGGCAACGATGGCGAAATCGCCGTCGCGGCGGGCGAACTCACGAAACGCGTATCCCGCATCTTGGTGGCGCGCAGGAAAAAGCACCTCTTCGATCATCTCATCGTCGGCGCATACCGTGGTCATCATCCCTTGGAAGAAATCCGCAGCGCCCACTTTGCGTGTACCCCGACTGGACCGCAACGTCACCGAACCCTGTAAAGCGATCAGACACAGTGGCAACTCTGCGCTCGGATCGGCGTGCGCCAAGGACCCACATACAGTGCCGCGCGCACGTGTCTGCGGATGGCCGATCCAAGGCAGCGCCATGGCCAGCAAGGGATGGGTTTCCGTCAAGCCCGGCAGGTTGAGCAATGCGGCTTGCCGCGCCGCGGCGGGCACTGTAATCGCACCACCGTCTTGGCGGATCATCTCCAACGCTTCTATCCGCGAGATGTCGACGACAACAGCAGGCTGGGCCAGGCGCATGCTCAGCATCGGCAGCAACGACTGTCCGCCGGCCAGCACCCGCGCCGCGTCACCTTCTTCACCAAGCAGGCTGGCAACCTCCTCCACATGCGCGGCACGGACAAAATCAAAAGGCGCCGGTTTCATGGATGCCTCCCGAACAGCGTCGTCATCAACCGTGCCCAAAACCCTTTGGCGACCGCGCCATCGGCTTGCTGGCCAAGTGCCTTGAAGAATTGCCCTATGATCACGCGCGCTGCACCATCCAGCAATCGTCCCCCAACCGAAGCCACCTTGCCGCCGACATTCGCCCGGTAGTCGTAGGCCAACCGCGTCCCGCCTTCTGGAGTTTCGAACAGGTGAACATGACCGCTGCCATTGCCTGATCCAAGTGTACCGGTTGCTGTTGCGCTCAATGACACCGATTGCGGCGCCTCCAGTTCGGACAACAACACCTCAACGACGTATCGCCCCTTTACCGGCCCGATGCCCAGCGTAACCTCTGCG
Organism: Rhodospirillaceae bacterium; assembly: GCA_016845145.1. Taxonomy (GTDB): domain Bacteria; phylum Pseudomonadota; class Alphaproteobacteria; order Rhodospirillales; family Casp-alpha2; genus TMED8. Next base: position 202,700 of record JAERTE010000146.1, on the reverse strand, counting down.
CGGAAATGGGTCGGCGTCACCCGTTCGACCCCATGACAGCCAGGTACGATGGCACGCAGGGTTTCTGGGTTGAGCAATGTTTCCCAAAGCCGTTGACGGGTCATCGCGAAAGTCTCTTCACCGGCACCTTGCATCTCTCTGCCGCCATCGGGAAATGGTGTTTCGGCCAGTCCTTCGGGCGGCAACGGTTCGACGGCATCAATCATCGTACGCATGCGTGCCGGCGTCATGGGTAGGGTTGTGACCTCTATATCCAGCGCATCGGAAACAGCGTTGGCCAAAGCGGCGGGCGTCGACATGCAGTTGCCTTCACCGACACCTTTTGCCCCCAACGGTGTGAACGGTGAAGGTGTTTCGTAATGCATGATTTCGGGTGCCGGGATTTCATGCACCGTCGGCACCAGATAGTCGGCGAAAGTGCCGGCCATGAAACTGCCATCCGGCCCGTAGGCGTATTCCTCATACAAAGCCGCACCGACGGCATTGGCGAAACCACCGCGAACTTGGCCGTCGACCATGGCTGGGTGCAAAATCCGACCACAATCGTGCATCGTGACATAATGGTCGATACGGACCCGCCCTGTCGCACGCTCCACCTCGACACCGCAAAAATCGAAAATAAAGCCATGGCAAAGCGACGAATTGACCCGGTCGTCTGCATCGGGAGCGGCCAATTCCGGTGGTGTCCAATACACGGTTTCACGCAGCGCATGTTCGGCGCCGTCCGGCACAGTATCCGGCGCCCAATGACTGGTGGCGGCGAGGCGCGCGAAGGGAATAGCGTTTTCCGGATTGCCTGCGGCAGCGGCTTTGCCATCACGGAACACGACATTGTCTGGGCGGGTATTCAGTTGTGCCGCTGCGATGACGGCCAGCTTGTCGCGGATTTTCTCCGCCGCCAGTTTTGCCGTGCCGGCGACCGCAGCAGCAAAGCGGCTGGCATAATTGCCCGATGCAATGGTCCAGGCATCGCGCGCCGTATCCAATTCGGTGACCACCTGTACATGATCGGGCCCTACCCCCAAGACATCGCCGACAACTTGGCCCAATACCGTCCGGTGCCCTTGGCCTTGCGGCACGGACGCCACGTGCACTGTCACACCACCCAATGGGTCGAGCGCCACCGTCGCGGTCGCTTGTGCCCCGTTCTTAGGGCCTGCCTTGGCGCGTTCTTCAGGGGTCATCACCGTCGAGACGTAGCCCATGTTGGAGACCGACGGCTCCACCACGGCCGCCAAGCCGATACCGTAAAGCCGCCCGTCCGCCCGCGCAGCGTCACGTTTGGTCAACAAGTCTTGATAACCACCACCAGAGACCGTCGCTTCCAGCGCAGCACCATAATCGCCTGAATCATACAGTGCACCGGTTGCCGTACGGTAAGGGAAGGCATCCGCCGGCACCAAATTGCGGCGGATGACATTGAGCGGGTCGAGGTTCATTTCTCGCGCGATCTTGGCCACCAGACGCTCCAGCGCAAAATACACCTGAGGCCCGCCAAAGCCGCGATTGAGTCCGGTCGGCGTTTTGTTGGTCACAACGATCCGGTTGCGGATGCGCACGTTGGCGATGTCGTAGGCACCGGTCAAATTGCCGTGCATACGATAAAGCGTCGCCGGTTCCGGTGCGCGAATATAGGCGCCGACATCCTCCAACTGGTCCCAGTCTAATGCCGTGATTTTACCATCTGCCTCGACCGCTGCCTGCAAGGTTATCTGTCTATTGGTTGCGGAAACCGAGGCACCGAGATGCTCCAACCGGTCTTCAATCCACTTCACAGGCTTGCCGGCAATGCGTGCCGCGATGGCGGTAAGCACGATATACGGGAACACGCCTTGTTTAACGCCAAAACTACCGCCGGAATCGGGCGGCGTGCGCAACCGCAGGCGATTGCCGGGCACTTTGAGCGACCGCGCAATGACCGCATGCATGGAAAAGGGGCCCTGAAAATTGGCGGTCACATCATAAGCGCCAGCGTGTGAATCGTGACGCGCGATAACGCCGTAGCATTCCATCGGTGTAACAGCATTGCGCGGATATGAGACCGAGATTTCGACCTTACGCTCAGCGCCGCCAAAAGCGGCGCCCGGATCACCATAGGAAAAATGCCGATCATTGACCAAGTTCGCGCCGACATCCTCGTGCAAGACAGGCAACTCGGTATCCAACGCGTCAATTGGGTCGACAACAGCAATAAGCGGCTCATAGTCAACGTCAATCAAATCGAGTGCATCCTCCGCCACATAGCGCGACGATGCCACAGCCAAAGCCACCGGCTCGCCGGCGTAGCGTGCTTTGTTCAGCGCCATGGGCCAACACTTCATCGGAAGCTTGAGGCCGACCACCAGGGGTGTGGATATATCGGCTAAGTCCGCACCGGTAATAACGCATGCCACGCCGGCCAAGGCCTCGGCTTTCGAGGTATCTATTCTCGCAATTCGAGCGTGCGCATGTGGCGAGCGTAAAATCGCTGCGTGCAGCGTGCCGGGCGGCTCGGCCAAATCATCGATAAATTGTCCCGCGCCGGAAAGCAGCGCTGCGTCTTCAACACGCAGCCGCGATTGACCGGTATGATTCTGGCTGTCAGCCGCCATCCGTCACGACATCCGAAAATTGTGCATCCACATCGACGACGGCGTCGAGATCCACGTCTTCCTCGCCGGGCACGCGGATGGTCGTATATTTAAACACCGGTGCGGCCGGCGGCACGGTGGCATCGAACCCGAGTTTTGATCCCAGACCATCATCATCGGTGGAAGGATCGAGCTTGGAGCCCTGTGCGTTATGAACGGCCACCAAATCCCGGTCCGCCTGGAAACGCGTCGCTATCGCCCATTCGACCTTTTCAGAATCGTAAATATCGACATCCACATCGACCACCACCACATGCTTAATGTCGTAATGCGCACCCAGCGCGGCGGCGATGACGTTTTTTCCCTCGCCGATCTTGGGGCTCTCGACTTGCACATTCAGGTGGTAGCGCATGGTGCCACCCGTCGACAGGTGCACATCGCGCACACAGGGAAAGTTACGCTGCAAGGTAGTCAGGATGGTAGCTTCGCGCGGAATGGCGCCCAGCAACAGGTGCTCAAGCCCGCCGCCGACAATGGTGTGATAAATCGGGTTCTTGCGGTGCGTCACCGTGTTCACATGAATCACGTGACGCTCGGCGCGCTCACCGTAGTATTGCGGAAATTCACCAAACGGCCCTTCCGGCGCGCGCGCGCCTGCAAGGATTTTCCCCTCAATAACGATCTCTGAATGAGCCGGCACATGGATATCACTACTCAAACAACGTACCACTTCCAGCGGCGCGCAACCCAGCGCGCCCGCGATCTCCAGTTCATCGAAGTTGATCGGCACGACAGCTTGCGAGGCCAGCAGTGCTGCCGGGCTGGCGCCAATAACGATAGCAATATCCAAATCCTTACCTTCAGCCTCACCCATCTCGAAAAATGCCAGCGTGTGGCGTGGCAGGATCAGCGCGCCCAGTTCCTTCGGCCCAGATAGCTGCAAGCGGTGGATGGACACGTTCTGAATGCGCGTTTCCGGACTGCGGGTTATGGCTAAGCCGGCCGCGATGTAAGGGCCGCTATCCAACTCGTTGTGTGTCGGAATAGGCAAGATATCGCATAAATCAGGGTCTTCGTGCACGACCTCCTGGCAGGGCGCGGTATCGATCAATTTGGATGGTATCGGATTGGCAACAGCATCTTGGAAAGTGCGGACAAGCTCGTCCTTCTCCACTCCCAGCGCTTCGGCCATCCAGGCGCGATCCGAGATCAATCCTGATATGACGCTCATATCATGGCCGGCAGGTTTCGGGAACAAACTGGCGCGATTGCCATCCAGGCGATTGGCAATGGCCGCCAGTTGGAAATGAAGATCAACGCCGGGTTTGGCAATCGCCAGACGACCAGTATCCGACAATCGGTTCAGCCACGAGCGCAGGTTATGGTCCCGGCGTTGCTGGTTTGGCACAGTGTTCCTCCCTTTCGACCTCGTCAGGCTACCCCAACGCCCAAGAATTTCCATCCCCCACTTGCACTGGGCTTTGGGATATGGCCTCCTTTGTTGATGGGAGAGGTAATGCATCAATGAGCGAGCGGCCAACATCCAAGCGCTTGATTGTGGGCATTTCCGGTGCGTCGGGGGTGATTTACGGCATTCGGCTGCTGGAGTTGTTGCGTACAACTGATGTGGAAACGCATCTGGTTATGTCGCGTTCGGCGGAAATCACCATCGCCTATGAAACCGACATGAAAATCGCCGCCATCCGCGATCTGGCCGATGTAAACTATAAGCAAGAAGATATCGGCGCTGCCATTTCCAGCGGGTCAGTGAAGACCTTGGGCATGGTGATCGCGCCATGCTCGGTGCGCACCTTGGCTGAAATCTCATCGGGTGTGACCTCAACGCTGCTGACGCGAGCCGCCGATGTGGTGCTGAAAGAGCGACGCCGCCTTGTGCTTATGGTACGCGAGACACCGTTGCATCTGGGCCATCTCCGCAACATGGCGCAAGCCACGGAAATGGGTGCCGTCATCGCGCCGCCCGTCCCTGCCTTTTACGCCAAACCGGAAAACTTGGAACAAATGATTGACCATACCGTCGGTCGAACCCTCGATCATTTCGACATCGAGGTCGGCGCCGTCACGCGTTGGCGGGAGAGCTAGCACGTGAAGCCCGCACCTTTCGACTACGCCGCTCCGACGAGCATCGACGAAGCGCTCACCCTTCTGGATGACGACAGCATCGTTATCGCCGGTGGTCAGACATTGGTGCCCATGCTGGCCATGCGTATGGCGCGGCCCGACCGGGTGGTCGACATCAACAACATCGCCGAGCTTTCGGGAATTGAGGACAAGGGTACCGAAATCGTCATCGGCACCGGCACGCGCCAAGCGGACGTGTTGGCATCTCCCTTAGTTGCTGAAAAGCTGCCGCTGCTGAAACAGGCCATATCCTTCGTTGGCCATACCCAGACCCGCAATCGTGGCACGGTCGGCGGCAGCCTAGCCCATGCAGACCCGGCAGCGGAAATTCCCCTGGCCGCGCTGGCAATGGATGCCGAAGTCTCGCTCGCAAGCACCGGCGGTCATCGCCGTGTATCAATTGACGATTTCCTCATTGGGCCGATGATGACGGCACGCGAGCCCGAAGAACTATTGGTCGCGGTGCATTTTCCTGTGTTTGCTGACGCGACCCACGTCGGCACCTCATTCCATGAAATGAGCGAGCGGCATGGCGATTTCGCTATGGTCGCCGCCGCAGCGCGAATGCACTTCGATATCGGCGGTGTTTGCCAATTTGCAGCCCTGGCACTGGGTGGTGTTGATGGGCGGGCGGTGCGTATTTCCGCCCTGGAAACCATGCTTACCGGTCAGCGACTCAGTGATGACCTATTGCAAGCCGCACTGGCAGAAATCTCCGGCGCCATCGACCCCGGCAGCGACCAGCATGCCAGCACTGATTACCGCCGACGCGTTGCGGTCTCCCTGGCCGAACGAGCCATCAAGGATGCAGGCGAGGGCGCGGCATGAGCACAATAGAGATCAGCGTTTCAGTCAACGGCAAGGCCTATAGTGAAAACGTCGAGCCGCGTATGACATTGGTGGATTTCCTGCGCGACAAGCTTGCCCTCACCGGCACGCACATAGGCTGCGAGCATGGTGTGTGCGGGGCATGTTCCATTTTGCTCGATGGTACCCCCATTCGTTCATGTTTGATGCTCGCCGTGCAGGCCAATGGCCACGAGATCACCACCGTCGAAGGGTTAGGTGATGAAAACTGCGAGACCGGCATTTTGCAAGACGCCTTCCGTGATGCCCATGCCATGCAGTGCGGCTATTGTATTCCGGGCATGTTGATCGCATCGGAGGCACTGCTGCGCGAAAATGCCGCCCCCAGCCTCGACGACATCAAGGAAGCCATCGGAGGTAATATCTGCCGCTGTACGGGCTATGTGCAAATCGTCGAAGCCATCCAATTGGCGGCTGAACGCATGCGGGGGGCCGCACAATGAGCGCGACGAACCTCAGATACGTCAACCGCAAACGCCGGGTTCGTGAAGACAAGCGCTTCGTCACCGGCCAAGGCAAATTCGTCCAGGACGTTAATTTGCCCGGCATGCTGCATGTCGCTGTCGTGCAGAGCCCCTATGCAAAAGCCAAAATTATTTCCATTGATGCATCTGAAGCCCTGGCGCTGGATGGCGTGCATGCGGTACTGACAGGCGAAGAACTGGGACAATACTGTGATCCGATCCGCTTCGGGCTGAAACTGCCGGAAGTGAAATGGTATCCGCTGGCCGTCGGCATGGCCCGGTATTCCGGCGAGTGGGTCTGTGCCGTTGTCGCTGACAATCCCTACGTTGCAGAGGACGCGGCGGAAATTGTGGAGGTCGATTATGAGCCACTTGATCCCATCATTGACCCCGAAGAAGCGTTCGAGGATACGGATAGGTTGGTACATCCAGGCAACGGCTCCAACGTGCTCTATCATGGCCACTTTCATTGGGGCACCGTGGATAAAGATTTCGCCGCCGCCGACGAGACACTGAAATACCGGGTGCGCTGGGGCCGTAGTTCCACCGTCCCTATCGAGACCTTCGGCGCCCAGGCGCGCTGGGAGCAAGGGACGGATATCCTCGATGTCTGGGCCTCCATCCAAATGCCCAACTTCGTCGAGTTGCTGTCGAGCACGCTGCGTATCCCGTTGAACAGCGTACGCCTACACCAGGACGTCGATGTGGGTGGCAGTTACGGTGTTAAACGCGGCATCAAACATTCGGTGTTGGTCGGTTACTTGGCACGCAAGCTTCGCCGCCCGGTGCGCCTAATCGAAGACAGACTGATAAATATGTCGAGCGGTGACGCGCACGGGCCCGACCGTATTTTCGATACCGAAGTCGCCTTCAACAAAGACGGTGAAATTCGGTCCTTGAAAATCCGTGCGCTCGACGATGCCGGCGCCTACCCCGGCCGTGCGCCTTTCCAGTTGGCCAAACCGATCAGCGCCATCGTGGGACCGTATCGGATTAACTCGGTCAAGTACGAAGCGATTTCCGTCACCACCAACAAGACAGGCCAGGTGCCTGTACGCGGTTTCGGCCAATCGCCCACCAATTACATGATCGAGGCCGCCGTGGACAAAGTGGCCGCGCACCTCGGCATGGACCGAGTCGAGATCAGGCGGCGCAACTTGATCAATCATGACGAATTCCCATACCGGATTCCATCGGGCTCCGATTACGACAGCGGTGACTATCATACCGTGCTGAATAAGGCGCTGGATGCAGCCCACTACGACGATCTGATGAAACGCCGCGACCAAGCCCGGACCGAAGGGCGCTTGGCCGGTATCGGCATTGCCACCTGCCTGGAGCCCGGCGGTGGTAACAACATCTTTGAATACCTGATGAACCCGACTGCCGAGATCACCACCTTTTCCGAAGGCAGCGAAATCCGGGTCGATCCGGACGGCCTGATCACCGGCGTCGTCGGCACCACCACGTCGGGCCAGGGCCACGAAACACTGGTCGCCACCATTATCGGCGAAGAGCTGGAAATGGACCCAGATGACATCCGCGTTGTCCATGCCGACTCGCTCAATGCCCCCGTAACCCGTAGCCCGGTGGCCAGCCGCATGGCGATTATGCTGGGCTCGGCGACCGCCGGCGCGGCGAAGAAACTCAAAGACAAAGTGTTGGCCATCGCTGCGCACAATCTGGGGAAGACCATTGACGAGTTGGAATATTCAGAAGGTGCTGTGTTTGAGACCGGCGACCCGGCCAACAAGCTTTCGTGGCCTGAAATCTGTTTTATCGCGCACAAAGCTCATCACAAGATGCCCGAAGGCATGGAACCAAGTTTGCAGGCGCAGTACGTTTTTCAGGTGCCGGGCGGCGGCCAATTGCCGGACGAGCAACAGCGCGTGCAGATTTATCCCTGCTTCTCCTTCCAGGCCCACGTACCCTACGTCGAGATCGATCCGGCCACGGGCAAGGTTTCGGTTCTGGATTACGTAATCGGCCACGATTGCGGCACCCAAATCAACCCAGACATCGTGCGCGGCATGGTGATCGGCGGCTTGGCGCACGGTATCGGCGCAGCGCTCTATGAAAAATTCGAGTATCAGCCGAACGGACAATTCTTGAGCGCTACCTTCGCCGACTATCTAATGCCCTCGGTCTATGAGATTCCGATGGTGAAGGACGTCGAGCACTGCACGCCTTCACCACTGACCTCGCACGGCCAAAAAGGATCGGGCGAAGGCGGCTACTTAGGCGCGCCGGCGGCTATCGCGGGTGCCGTCAATGACGCGCTCCAGCCACTCGGCATTACGATTGACGAATTGCCCATGCGCTCGCACCTGATTGAGGCCCTCATCAACGACGGAAGATAAAGCCCGATGATCATCGATACCCACGCCCACTTCACACCGCAAAGTTTGCTGACGGCATTAAAGGCCAAACTCGACAATTTTCCCAACGTTGAATTACTGGAGGAAGACGGCAAGTTCCGTTTGGCGTTCATGGGCCAAGCCCCGACCCGGCCCTTATCGCCGAAGTTGCGCGATTCAGACATGCGGCTGGAATGGATGGAAGAGCAATCCATCGACGCGCAGGTGGTGGGCGGTTGGCTCGACAGTTTCGGCTATGAACTGCCGGCTGAGGAAGGCGAGGCCTGGAGCCGCTTTCTCAACGAGTTTCAGATGAGCGGCACTGAAGACGTTGAACGCCTGCATCCACTAGCCACCGTGCCACTGCAGGATGGCAAACGCGCTGCCAAGGTTTTAGAAGATGCGCTGGCAACTGGCATGCACGGCGTGATGATCGGCACGCAACCACACGGCAGTTCCGGCAACTTGGACGACCCGAGCCTGGACCCGTTTTGGGAAGCGGCGGCATCACTGAAAGCGACCGTTTATGTGCATCCCATGTTCGGTTGCGGTGACCCACGCTTGAACGACTATGCCATGATGAATGCGGTTGGGCGTGGCACTGACACCACCACGGCCGTCGCGCGGATGTTGTTTGCAGGTCATTTCATCAAGCACAAGGGCATGCGATGCGTGGTCTCGCATGGCGGCGGCGCGTTGCCATACATGCTGGGCCGGTTAGCGCGAAACCATGAAATCCATTCCGGTCAATACGCAGATCCCGTCGCTGGCTTCGATGAACTCTACTTCGACAGCGTGTTATTTGATCCAGGCGCGCTGACATTTCTGTGTTCGTGTTGCGGCCACGATAAGGTGGTCATGGGCTCAGATTACCCGTTTCCCATCGGCGATATGGAACCTTTGAAAGTGATCGAAAACGCCGGTTTCAGTGACGACCAGAAGCGTATGGTTCTGGGCGAAACGGCGAAAGATTTATTCGGGATCACCTAAACCTCTGGCATATATATGAATGGCAACTTGATTATCGGTTTCGAAACCCATAGCAATGACCTTCAGGATGCTGTCAGGAGATTGTCAACATACTGCTCGGGTCACCGAATTTGGAATTTTGAGCATGAAAATAACAGTCGCCGTACATTATGGCGCCGAAGACGAACCCGCCGATGATTTCGTCGTGCAGAATCTCAAAGACGTCGGCTTCGAGCAGGAAACCGATGAAAACGGCATCATGAGCCTGACTTTTGACGGAGAGATTTCCGCCAACGACCTGGCCTATGGCGCATCCATGTTCAAGAGCATGCGCAAGCGCTAATTCTTTTACGCTGTTAACGACCAGTGGGTTCGAGCAAGGAAGACCGTCTATATGGGTAAGATAAAAAAGACGGAAGTCATCAAGGGCGTCTATTGGGTGGAGATTCCCGAAGCGGATTTGTACTTGCTTTGCGGCTGCCCGGAAGATGCGACCAAGCATTTGATGCGCTTGCGGCTTATTGTTCCGACCGAAAAAGACGGTGTCACGTTTCAAACCGGACCGAACGCCATTTTACTATCCGACGTGGCCTTACAGAATGGCAAATTCTGCAATCTGGCGGAGTTTCCCGTTCTGCAGATGTTGTATCTTCAAGGCATGCTGATTCCGGGCCACCCCAACAACACCGGCATCAAGCCGATGCTCATCGGTGCCCAGGATCAGATTGATGCGCAGATGAGCTATATCTACCGAGGGAACTACGGTCTGACCTCAAAAGAGGAGATCATCGACGCCGGAGAAACGCCCGAACGCGCAGAGATGATCATGCGCATGAAGCTGAAGTTCGCCTTTGGCCGAATTTTACCGACCGAGGAACTATTGGATCACCGGGTCGTCACGCCGGAGCCTGTGGAAATCCGCAACGGCGCCACGATCAAACGCCTACAGTGCAACATCTTCGAACTCTCCTACGGCGGCGAGACCATCACCATTGACCTGACGGTGAAGCGCGGACGCAATGACCGCTCCGCCTACCCGCTAGGGTTTCAGAGCGTTCCCAGGGATTACTTCTCCGTGGTGCATTCCGGCCAAGGCGATGGCTGGGACATCAACCGGCCTTGCATGGGATCAATCCTCATCTACCAAGGAAAAATCTACCTGATCGACGCCGGGCCTAACATTTCCTATAGCCTGACAGCGCTGGGTGTAGGCATCAACGAAATCGAAGGCATTTTCCACACCCATTGCCATGACGATCATTTCGCCGGCATCACCAGCTTGTTGCGCACCGATAAGCGGATCAAATCCTACGCCACGCCGCTTGTTCGCCATTCCGTATTCAAGAAATTGTCGGCGCTGCTGTCCATGGACGAAGCGCAGATTCCTCATTACTTCGACATACACGACCTGGAATTCGACACCTGGAACGATATTGGCGGACTAGAAGTATTGCCTTTTATGTCGCCGCACCCAGTGGAGACCAGCGCTTTTATCTTCCGTGCCTTTTGGGAAAGCCGTTATCTGACCTACGCGCACTTGGCGGACATTGCGTCCTTCAATGTGATGGATGGTATGCTCACTGACGACGACACGGCGCCAGGCATGACACAAGCAACGATCGATCTGGCCAAGGAAAACTACCTGACGCCCGTGGATCTGAAGAAGATTGATATCGGCGGCGGCATGATCCATGGCGAGGTCGATGACTTCAAGGATGATACGTCCAGCAAGATCGTCCTCGCCCATCGGTCCGAAGCGTTAACCAACCAGCAAAAAGAGATTGGATCTAGCGCACCGTTCGGCGTGGTCGATTCTCTGGTTTCGGATTCGTCAGGTAATCTCAGACGGTTTGCTTTCGAGTTTCTGCATAACTATTTCCCCGATATGGAGCGGCATTTCCTGCGCACGCTCTTGAACAACCCGATTATCGAGTTCATGCCCGGAGAGATCATCCTCCGCAAAGGCCATGTACCGGACAACATCTACTTGGTGGTCACCGGCACAGTGGAAAAAATCCGCTCCGAAGACGATGTCTACAATGTCATTTCCGCCGGGGGCTTGATCGGAGAGTACACCGGCATCCATGGCTTACCATCGACCTCGGCCTACCGCACAGTGAACTTCGTGCGCGCGCTTCGAATCACCACGCCAGCATATCGGGAATTGATTTCCCGAACCGATCTCAGTGAGCTTATCGACCGACGCGCCAAGAACCGCGAGATTCTTGAGCAAACCTGGCTGTTCGGCGAATCAGTGTCACCGCCTGTGCAGAACCAGATCTCCGATGCCATGGTGATGCATGAGTTTGATGCCGGCGCTACACTGGACAACCTGCCTTCGGGTGCCATGTTCATTGTCGACAAGGGTGTGGTTGAGCAAACCCGCGACGGAGAAGTCATCGGCAACGTCAAAGTGCGAAATTTCTTCGGTGAGGAGCAGGTACTGTTCGGTATTCCCGGTGTTTTCAGCTACAGAACACTGGAGCCCTGCCGCATATACGAAATCCCGGGCGACAAGATCATCAACGTTCCCATCGTCATGTGGAAGATGCTCGAAGCACACGAACTACGGGGCGCGGCTTAAGCCGCATCGGGCATTGTCACGTTAACGGGCGTCCTATGGGTTCGTGTGATATTTTAGCGGTATGACAAACATCTCGTACCGCCGCCATCGGTTCGCGCCGACTATCATTCAGCATGCGCTCTCGCATTATTTTCGATATTCTCTGAACTATCGAGAGGTTGAGGACCTGATGTATGCAATCCGTCGTCAGCCGCACCAACAACGTCCGCACGATGGGAGCCCTTCTCAGTGAAGAAATTGTTGATCATTGGTGGCGGTTTTGCCGGGTTGTCTGCGGCCCTCAATGCCGCTCACGAGATTGATCTGCATGGTGGTGATATTGCTGTCACACTGGTGTCAGACAGCCCTTATATCACCATCCGCCCGCGCTTGTATGAGCCCTCGCCCGTAACGCTTCGCGAGCCGTTGGCGCCGATGCTGGACGCGACTGGCATTGATTTCGTCCAAGGTATGGTCCACGCCATCGACACAGGCAGCCATCAGGTCGATATCGGGAGAACCGATGGCACGACCATTCAGCACGCATATGATCAATTGATCTTGGCGACAGGCAGTGTGCTCCGTCAGCCTGACATTCCAGGTATTGAGAAGCACGCGTTCAACATCGATACCTTCGATGCCGCCATGGCCTTCGATGACCACCTCGGCAACATCGTTAAGGCAACGGACCAGTTCGGCCACAATACGTTTGTGGTCGTTGGTGCCGGTTTGACCGGCATTGAGCTCGCAACTGAAATGCGGACCCGTATCGCCATCCATGCCGACAAAGAGACGGCTGAAGGCGCACATATCGTTTTGATTGAGCATTCAACCCAGGTTGGAAAAGCTTTCGGGGGCGAAGCCCAGTCCATAATTATGGATGCGATCAACGCGGATCGTATTGATGTCAGGACCAATGCTGGCGTTGCGGAAGTCGGCCCCAACACCATCTCTCTCAGCGATGGTTCAACCATTCATACGGCGACGGTCGTCATAACAACAGGAATGCGCGCCAGCCCCCTGACAGAACAGATTGAAGGAGAGCGTGACAATCTGGGCCGGCTTATCGTTGACGATATGCTCCGGGTGGCGTCCGTGCCGCGGGTATTTGCGACAGGTGACGTTGCGCGGGCCTTGGTCGATGATCAGGAGTTCGCGATGATGTCGTGCCAGCATGGGCGGACCATGGGCAAGTACGCTGGGTACAATGCATCCCATACCTTGATGGGTCTCGAACTCCGAGCGTACAGGCAGCCGGGTTATGTGACATGTCTGGATTTAGGTCAATCGGGGGCGCTCTTCACGACCGGCTGGGATCGGCAGGTGGAAAGCTCCGGAGAAGAGGCAAAGAAACGTAAACGATTGATCAATACCGAGTTAATCTATCCTCCGAGAGGAACCCGCTCAGAAATTCTAGCGGCGATGCGCATTGACGAGATAACCGGTCGCTAGCCAAGCTCGAAACAGCATCGGAGGAAAACGCTCGATCCTCCGCACCTGCAAAAGCGCAAATCTGGCCGGCATTTTTCGTCAATCAAATCTGATCAACGCGACGGAAGAATTCGGCCAAAAACTGGTCCAACGTCAAGGGCTGAGCTTAGTCGCTGAGAGCGCTTTCACGATGGGATCGAACCTGCTATCAAATGCCGCATCAGCCATCGGCTGCGGGGCCCGTAGCTCAACTGGTTAGAGCCGGCCGCTCATAACGGTCTGGTTGCAGGTTCGAGTCCTGCCGGGCCCACCAACCACATTACCCCTATCACCGCACCAATTGATTCAAGTATAGTAATGGCTGTTTTCTGCCATTTTCCGGGTATATTTTTCTGATAACCCAGCTTAGAGATAACCGCAAATCCCAACCTCGGGGTATGTCTGCGGAAAGTCTCTGTTTGGGGTTTCGTGTCACCAATCCGTGGGTAAATTCAGCTGGTGAACTCGAGCAATTTGCGCTGCTCTTCCCATGATTTTGGCAAATTGCGCAGACGTTTCAGTTTCTCGGTGGTTAATCCGATTGGTTGCCGGCCTTGTAATATGGCCTCAACAATATCAGGCGCCAGAAAAGCCAGAGGAAGGAATCGGCTAACATCGCCCTCGTCGAATCCGCCTTTCAGGGAGATCTCACGGACGGTGGCAACCTCCCTCTTGAATATCTTTTGGGCCCACTGGTAGGTATTGGATACCAGATGGATTAAGCCACTATCGGATACAGCGCCATTTGAGCTCCCCTGCAGAATGATCTTGCTCTCAACGCCCCGTCGGCGGAACGTGATAGGCGTTTCCAGAAAAACAGGGCCTTCATCAGCGATGTCGGTGACTCCAATGCATTCACCCAAACCAGAAATAGAAACCTGAACCCGTAACTGTCCGGCATTAATATCCACCCGTTCGATGAGTTGCCGAACCTGCGTATATATTGTTGGTGTTTGGTTTTTCCTGATCTCTTGAGAAACCCTGGTCGATGCTCTGATGGAATTCTGAACCTTGTCCGGTTCAGCATTGGGTCCGTGAATCGCATTCGCGACCTTGGATCCATCTTCCAGAAACTTATTGAGTTCTGTCAGGACGGCTCGCTCAAACTGATCGGCCGGTATCCGCCAACCGTCACTTTTGTTGCCCCCCTGCATCAGGCGGTGCGAGATGTAATAACGGTAGCGCCGTCCGCCCTTACTTGAGTGGGACGGACTGAGACGGTCACCCTGTTCATCGAAAGCGAGACCAGTGAGCAGGCATTTCCGTTTGTTGTTCGCTGGTGAGGTGCGGGCTGGAGCCTGATCATCCAACATCTTCCGCACCGCTTTCCATGTTTCTTTGTCAACGATGGCGTCGTGCTGCCCTGGATAAGTCTTGCCCTTGTGAGCGACCTCGCCGAGGTAAACCGGATTGTGAAGCAACTGGTAGAGATGTCCCCGGGAAAATGGCAGACCACCGCTGCAACGGCCACCGGGCGCACGTTTCTTGGTGGTCAGACCTTGACTGTCTGCTTCCTGCTTTAATTTCCGAACGGAACCGAATTCCAGATACAGATCAAACAGCGCTCGAACAACCTTGGCCTCGCCCTGGTTTACGATAAGCTTTTTATCAACGGCATCATATCCGAGCGGCGACAAACCACCCATCCACATGCCTTTCCTTTTAGAGGCCGCAATCTTATCGCGGATGCGCTCGGCCGTGACTTCGCGCTCGAACTGGGCGAAGGACAGCAGCACGTTTAGTGTCAGCCGCCCCATGGAATTGGCGGTGTTGAACTGCTGAGTGACGGAAACGAACGAGACGTCACGCGCATCAAATATCTCGATGATCTTGGCGAAGTCCATCAGGGAACGTGTCAACCGATCTACCTTGTAGACGATGACCAAGTCGACCTTGCCCCGTTCGATGTCCGCCAACAGGTCCTGCAAAGCGGGTCGATCCATCGTTCCTCCGGAGATGCCGCCATCGTCGTAGCGTTTCTTTTGCACGGCCCAGCCAAGGCCCTTTTGCGATTGGATGAATGCCTCGCAGGATTCCCGTTGGGCGTCCAGGCTATTAAAATCCTGCTCCAGCCCTTCGTCAGTGGATTTGCGGGTGTAGATGGCACAGCGGATACGTTTACTCATAGCCCGAAAAACCTCGGCCCCGACCAACGCGTTCCGGTGATGACCCGCGCGATCTCAGATAACGACTTATGGATTACACCATCATACAGAAAGCCGTTGTCGACGGCTTCGACTGTATATGTTCGACCATTCCACTCGCGAAGCAATCGGGTTCCAGAGGATAATCGTTGGGATTTTTTGGAGGTGATGGTGGCATCGCCGGATCTTTCGGTTTGACCCGTTGCGTGGCGGAGCTTACGGCGCACCGTCGGCTTTAAGCCTCCGAGAGCTTTTACTTGCAGATGATAGGCGGCGCTGTATTCCAGCAATCGCCGACTGATCCCCTTGGGAGGAGATATCTTATGCGCCAATCTCCAATCTTTAACCAACGCCTCTCGGGAGCGTTCCGAAATCGCGGCGAGTTCCGCGGCAATCTGCTTTTGATCAATGTCGCCGATCATTTCGGTTCACCATCAGCAATGCTGTAAACAGTGATGCCTTTTCCGTTTCTGTTGCGCGCGATCTCGTGACCTTGCTTTCGTAGCCCGGTAAGACCGGCGTGGACACTGGGTGCTTTCCAGCCCGTCGCCTTCACCAGTTGCGCTAATGTCGCGCCGGATTGACGGCTGACAAACTTTAGGATCGTGCCTGACTTCGTCATTTTCATAGACATAATTGCCTCCGTATCAATGGCGCCAGCCCGATGCCGGCGCCGCCATCGCCCAGGCCCGGCGAGGCATTGGCCTGGGCCGGGCTGACGGTGGCGAGGAGGTCAAATAACGGTGTCACCGCACGTCCACAGTACCGCTCTGTTGGCGGCAGTAGTCCAGTGGAAAGAGCGTAAATGAGCGGATTTATTTTCGGGGATTTATAGGTCTGAAAATGGATCAAATCCGGCGTCGGTTTCTTTCTTTGGAATCGGGTGCTCCGCTTCCAGGGTCTTAAATGCAGACTTCAATTTCGGCAGCTCTATCGCAACGACATTCCAGAGAATCCTCGTATCTACGGCATCATAGTCGTGCCGGAGCACACTACCGAATTGGCGGATGGCATGAAGATCGACTTCATCTGGGACAACAGAATCGAATTGATCGCCAAGTTTTCTGGCAGCTTCGGCAATCCGCTCCAGACATCGTTCGACCGCATCAACAACCATACGGTTACTGGAAAAATCCGCTTCCGATAGCCCGTCCGTATAGTCTTCAATTGAGGCAATATTCGCCAGAATATCATGAATCCGCTGGGCCGGTCGCTCAGTAGGCAATGACCACCTCCTGCTGCACGGAACGATCAAAACCCTCATTGAATTCTTGCAATGTTACAAGCTCGACCGGGGCGCCAAGGATTTCCCGCAAGTCAAACTGAAGGCCCGCCAGACGAAAGGCGCTCATATCTTCCGAAACCTTCACCATCAAATCTATATCGCTTCCCGGCGCCTCTTCTCCACGGGCAACAGAACCGAAGACAGCGACATTTAAGAGCCCCATGGCGATCAACTTGTCACGACTGGCCCGCAGCTGTTTTATGACAACACCGAGGGAGGGCGGTGGCGTTTCTGTTGTCAGGCCATCGATGAATTGGGTGACAAGGCGCGACGCGCTCATGCCTGTCTTCTTGGCGTGCAGCTTAATGGCCGTTACATGCGGTGGGTCGACGTTGAGTGTCAGGGGCATGGTCTAAACTCAAATTACGTTATATACGTAATAATAACATAATTACGTACAATTTTCCAATTAAAGTCATCCTGCTTCAAATATTTTTCCCGAAAGAATAGCTAATCCTTTTTGATCAATTGGCTCACCAACCAAGCTTCTTCTAATTATTTCAATAAAATCAATAGGTTAATTCGTCTCTGGTTGCGAGTTCGAGTCCTACTAGCCCCACCACGCACCCAGGTGCGAACCGACCACCATTCCATGACGTAGAGAATAACGGCGGAATTCTGCGGGTTTCCGACGGGGTCTGGGCGATATGCGCTGCCGAGAGACGGTGTCTCAGCACCATTTCGGGCGGCTTTCGCCAAAAGTCTCTGTTTCGCATTTTCCGTCACCATTCCGTGGCTGTTTTCTGCGGATTTCAGGCGCAAGAGCCGAGCACTTTCCGCTGATCTTCCCACGAATACGGCAGAGAGCGGAGACGTTTCAGTTTCTCGGCCGTCAATTCGACAGGTTGTTTGCCGTCCAGAATCGCCTCGACGATATCCGGCGCCAGGAAGGCGAGCGGCAAGAATCGGCTGACATCCCCCGGATCAACATCTTCGGTTTGGGCAATATCCTTGATCGTTTCGGCTTCACCCGTCGCGAGACTCGTAAACCACGCGCGCGCAGTCGCGACGACCTTGATCAAGTCGGCGTCGGGGGCCAGAGGTTTGCCGGAACCCGGTATGACGATCCTGTTCTCGACGCCACGGCGTCGTATGGTGAACGGCAGATCGACAACATGAGACTGCACGGCTCCAGGCTCGATATCGGTCAGATCGGACAATCCCGATTTTGAGATTTCAATGCGCAGGTTTCCTGGCGCGACCACGATCTTGTGCAACAGTGTTCGAATCTTCTCTTCAGCATCCTCATGAACCGCGGCTACGGCAGTTCGCGCATGATCGGCGAGGAAGGCAATAACACCATCCATGACCGCTCGTTCGATCTCGTCAGCAGCCAGCCGCCAGCCGTCTTTTGCATTCGGCTCGCCAACGAGACGGCTCGAGATGTAATATCGGTAGCGCCGGCCCTTCTTGCTGGCATATGTCGATGTCAGTCGGTCACCAGTCTCGTCATAGATCAGCCCCGTCAGCAGGCATCGATGATCCTTGTTGGTAGGACTCCATCGTTTCCGAGCGTTTCCATTGAGCATACTTTGAACCGCGTCCCAAGTCTCGCGCGTCACGATACCGTCGTGTTGACCGGCATAAACCTTTCCCCGATGCATCACATCGCCGACGTAGATCGGGTTCTTCAGCAACTGCGCGAGATGCCCCCGTGTGAACGGTTTGGCACCGGCGGTTCGGCCATCGTACTGTCGGCGTTTGGTGACGATCCCCTCGCGGTCCGCAACGGCCTTCAGCTTCCGGATCGATCCGAGTTTGAGGTAGTTGTCGAACAGGAACCGCACGGTCTTCGCTTCCGCAGCATTGACGACCAGCTTCTTGTCGACGGCATCGTAGCCAAGCGGCGGCAATCCCCCCATCCACATCCCCTTCTTCTTCGACGCCGCGATCTTGTCTCGGATGCGCTCGGCCGTTACTTCGCGCTCGAATTGGGCAAAAGACAGCAGCACATTGAGGGTGAGCCGTCCCATTGAGTTGGCGGTGTTGAACTGCTGGGTGACGGAGACGAAGGACACCTCCTTGGCATCGAAGGTCTCGATGATCTTCGAGAAGTCCATCAAAGAACGCGTCAATCGGTCGACCTTGTAAACGACGACGAGGTCGACTTTGCCGGCCTCAATGTCCGCAAGCAACTCCAGCAAAGCTGGGCGCTCCATGGTCCCACCGGAGATGCCGCCATCGTCATAACGCTTTTTTTGGGCGACCCAGCCGAGTCCACGTTGGGATTGAATGAATGCCTCGCAAGCTTCGCGCTGGGCATCGAGAGAATTGAAGTCCTGCTCCAGCCCCTCTTCGGTAGATTTGCGGGTGTAGATGGCGCATCGGATACGTTTGCTCATAGCCCAAAGAACCTCGGGCCCGACCAGCGCGCACCGGTGATGACACGCGCAACTTCCGATGGCATTGTCACGTTAACAGGCTTACTATGAGCTCGTATGATATTTTCGTGGAATGACAAACATCTCGTATAGCCGCCACAGGTTCCCACCAACGATTATTCAGCATGCAGTCTGGCTTTATTTCCGGTTTTCACTGAGCTATCGAGATGTGGAGGATCTATTGGCCGAGCGTGGTATCGACGTCTCATACGAAACGATTCGCCGCTGGGTGAGTAAGTTCGGCAGATCATATGCACGACGGCTACGACACATTCGACCGAAGCCTAGTTCCACTTGGCACATCGACGAAGTATTTCTGAAGATTGGTGGCAAGCAGTTCTATCTCTGGCGCGCGGTTGATGATGAAGGTGAGGTGCTGGATATCTTGCTTCAGTCGCGCCGCAACAAAGCGGCTGCTACTAAGTTTCTTCGACACGTGACTAAAAAACATCAGGTTGCGCCGGATGTGGTCGTCACAGACAAATGGCGGGCAACAATGTCGGCCGCTAAAGACATTTTGCCAAGTTCGTGTCATCTAGTCGGAAAGCGCTTGAACAATCGTGCGGAAAACTCGCATCAGCCAACTCGACGGCGAGAGCGAAAACTGCAGCGCTTCAAATCAGCAAAATCTGCACAGCGTTTTCTCTCAACATTCACCGCCTTCTATAACCACTTCAATACTCAGCGCCATCTCATCTCCCGAATGACCATGAAGGAATTCCGGAGCGACGTGCTGAAATCTTGGTCCGACGCTGTGGCCGCATGACATTTCGGTGCCGACTATAGCCACCATTCAGTTTCACACCGTTAACGTGACAATGCCGCCGTACTCTACTTTGGACGGAATCGCAGCGATGCTGCCGAGAGAATTCGGTATGAGGACGAGTTCGGTGTCGAAAGAACGTATTCTTGTTGTTGAAGATGACATCTGGCAGTCGAATTTTCTTCGCCAAACTTTGGCCGTTGAGGGCTTTGACGTTTCCGTGCTTCCCTCCGGCGAGGAGTTTTTCCAAACCGTCGAAGCGCATGATTTCGATGCCGTGGTCCTGGATCTGGGCCTGCCGGATGAAGACGGGATCGTTCTGGCCAGGAAACTGCGCGCCCGCTCCAAGCTCCCAATCGTTGTTGTGACGGCGCGTGAGGAACTTGAAGACAAACTCGCCAGTTTCGATGTCGGCGCCGACGACTACTTGACTAAGCCGGTCGAACCGAAAGAACTGGCCGCGCGCCTGCGCGCCGTGATTCGTCGTGCCACAGAGGCCGATGACGGCCAAGGAAGTCTCCATCAACTGGGAGAGCACAAGTTAGATATTGAGCGCCGGGAGGTGATCGCTACCGATGGTACCGTGTTCGATCTGACGCCTGCCGAGTTTGCCTTGACGGTGGCACTCCATCACGCGCAGGGAAAGGCGGTCACCCGTGACGAGATTGTCGATGCCGTATCCAGCGGGGACGGTCCCCTGAATTTCCGCGCCGTCGACATCCTGGTCAGCCGCGTGCGCAAGAAACTCGGCAAAGGACTGATCGAAACCGTTACTGGTACGGGGTATCGGATAGTGAGAGCCGAAACCGAGATTTAATCTTTCCTGTAAGGCCCTTTCGTTTCCCTGATCTGATAGCGAGATCAAGGGAAGTGCGACTAAGTGGCCTTTCTTCGGTGCGCGGTTTCGTCATTGTCGGCCTATTCATTCTTTCGATACGAACCCGCGGCTAGGACGTGTCCCGGCGATATCTGTATCGAAGCAAATGATCATCTTCATGACCGTACTTCCGTTATTTGTCTTTGTTGACTTATTTGCAAATCTTTGTATATTCGCAAATAATTATATTCCAAAGGATCGAACCCCCGCATTCGGCGGATCAATGAGGAAGGGCTTATGTTATGAGTGAGACGAGTATTACTGAATTGCCTGGCATCGGCGGAAAAACCGCAGATTCTTTACGTGACGCGGGTTTTAAGTCGGTGGAAGACATCGCCGCATCGACGCCCGAAGCGCTGAGTGAAGTCAAAGGCTTTGGCGCCGCACGCGGCCAGCGCCTGATTGACGATGCCAAGGAGATGGTAGCGGAGGCATCGAACGCCGAAGAAGAGAGTATGGAAAAATCCGTTGAAACCAAAACTGTCGCCCCGCCAGCATCGCAGAAAACATTTCCTGTTCGCAAAGTAGCCTGGGCTGCTGCGGCTGCACTAGTGATTGGCGCCATTGGCATTGGCATAACAAACAACGAAAGTTTGCCGGACTGGGTTTCTCTGGATGCACTGAAGGGACCGTTGCTGCCGATCCAGCATACCGCGAGCGAAACCGATAGAATCGCACCCGCCACGACACAAACTGCTGAAGCACGACCAACTGGAACGAAACCCCTTGCCCCCGAAACAGTTGTCGGCCCCATCAAAGACGACAACGCCGCCACACCTCAATCCGGTGCGATGGCTCAAATGGCGGCGGACGACGCGGCAACAAAAGGCGCAGAAACCCGAATGGACAACACCCACCTGATGTCCGTTGAACGCAGGTTCGAGACCATGCGCGAGCGCCACCGCGTTTTTTCCGAATACACCAAATCCATGCGAGACCAAGCGAAGCAGCGTCATCAAACTTGGCGCGCCGAACGTGAAAAAGAAATGACTGCGATGCGGGAATACCGGAACAACCAACGCCAGGCCCGGAAAGCATGGTTAGATGAAACCCGGAAACAAGCACGCGAAGAAATGGAGGCTGCAAGAGCTGCCCAGACGGCAAGGCTGCGGGCTTGGCGCCACTCGGCCGGCCTATCGGATTGGTCGCAGGGAAGCGGAGAGGCCGCTGCTTCCTTTGGGTTCTCCATGAACCAACGCTACCTTGGCTATGGCGCGCAACACCCGGCATGGGGTTACGCCCAATATCCCTACACCTATCCGCAGGCGCGGCAAATGACGTCTGACACGGAGAATGAGGTCGGCAGCTGACAGCCACCCGGCAATAAATCGAGACGGCCGCACCGGGCTTCCCCAGTGCGGCCGATTTCGTATTAACCCGTGATTAAAAGAACCACGTTAGCAACGCGGGCCGTCTCCAGCCTCGTCATCACAGAAAATCTCGTAGATCGAGCCCAACAAGCGCTTGGTGTTCTCATCAGCAAGGGAATAGAAAATCATCTGTCCCTCGCGGCGGGTCTGCACCAAACCGTCTTTGCGAAGCAACGCCAATTGCTGTGACATGGCCTGGTCGCGCAATCCCAAACGCCCGGCCAAATCGCCAACCTTGGCTTCGCCATCCACCAACTGGCAGAGGATCATCAACCGGTTTTTGGAAGAAAGTACCTTCATCAGATCGCTGACGGTTTCCGCCTTCGCCTGAATTTTTTCCACGTCCATATCTTCTATGTTCATAACTATGAACATAGGAGGACAGCCTATGGAAGTCAAGCAAACCGCGCCCTACAGGCTGGTTCGAATGCGGAGTTTAGATATAGAGATTGATGTCCGATTCAAGCGCTTCGCCCATATAGGTCGCGGCGCCGCCGATTTCGATCCCATCGATCATATCGTCTTGTGACCATTCGAACAGATCCATGGTCATTTGACAGCCGACCATTTTGACGTCGCCCTCAATGGCGATCTCACGCAGCTCTTCGATGGACGCCACACCCTTTTTCTTGATCATGTTCTTCATCATCTTGGTGCACGCGGCATCAACACCAGGGATCGTCGAAACTAGGTTCGGCATTTGCATATGCATACCCATCATCGGCATTTCCATACCGGGGTTTCCCAGTGTGGAAATCTGTAGATGGCTGACATCCTTCTTAAGGAGCTGCAAACCATAGAAGGTGAAGAACATCGTCACGTCCACATCCATAGCGGCACCGGTGGTCCCCAGAATGAATGGTGGATACGCCCAATCAAGGGTTCCCTTGGTGACGATAATAGTCATTTTCTTGGCATTCGGGGCGGGATCAGCGGGCATGCCCTATCTCCTGAACAAGGTTTAAACCGGGACGCACAGGGCCAAAACGAGCCGCGCATCATGCAATCTAATCTCATTTTATAAATATCGAATATGAAAATGGGAAGAGAATTCTTTTCCCAGGCCGCCATAAAACTATTATTTTCGGAAGTTCGAAAATTTTGATTCATTTAAAATCAATAGGTTAGATCGAATATATGATGAAAATCGCAAATTCATCAAAAAATCTATTGACCTATATAATCATAATTCTGTATATATCTATCTACGCAATCAATTGTTTAAAGAGAAATGATTGAATGTGGAAGGAAATAACAGGCCGCTGACCTCACGACACGGCAAGAGCAAATGGGTCAGCAATTTTTCAGGCGGGTCACACGACCCTCGGAACGCAGGACAGCTCCCACGGCTCCGGTGTTCACATTGAAGCAAGTGGGTACATTGAGGAGATCTTGATATGAAATCGTTTATGAAAACTTTGTTGGTTACCGGCATCATCGGCACCGCCAGTGTTGCAGCCACGTCCGCAGACGCATTCTGGTGGGGTGGCCCCTGGAACAACTCCGGCAACGGCTATGGCGACGGCAACTTCTCCATGAGCTTCTCGGCTCGTGGCAATGGCGCCGGTAATGGCTACGGCTATGGCAACCCCTACTACGGTGGCTATCCCTACTATGGCGCCCCGCACGCTGCTTACTATGGTGCTCCCTATGGCGCGCCTTACGGTGTTGCACCGCACGCCGTTGCACCGGGTGCCCCGTTCCAGCCTTACGCCCCGCAAGCAAAAGCTGCTGACGCGGAAAAGGCTCCGGCAACCAAGTAATATAGCCTCCCTGGGGCCTCCCTAGAAATAGGCGGGTCCAATTTCCGGCGGCGCCGTGGAGAAATCCACGGCGCCGTTTCTTTCTTCATTATGCGTCCAAGCCGTGCCGCTGCATGCGTCGCCACAAAGTCGTGCGGTCAATCCCCAGCATTTTCGCCGCGCGGGATTTGTTGCCTTCGCAAGAATCCAAGGCCTCACGCATCTCGCGCACTTGTTCGGCCTCGTCTGGGTCCAAGCCCTTACCATTCCCATTGCCGTTCGTCGGCGCAATGACATTTGGAGAGCTTGAATATTCCCGAACCGTTTGCGGCAGGCTTTCGGGACGCACCGTATTGTTTACCGCGCAGACAACGGCATGCTCCACGGCGTTTTCCATCTCGCGGACATTGCCGGGCCAAAAATAATCCATCATCAAACGCATGGCTTCGGGCGAACAATCGATGTTGTCGGGGTACCCGCGATCAACCAAGTTCGTGCACAGATGCTTGAGCATCAGCGGAATATCCTCCGGCCGTTCGCGTAACGGCGGAATGATCATCGGAATCACCGCCAGGCGGTAATAGAGATCTGCCCGAAACTCACCGGCGTCGACCATTTGCTTGAGATCGCGGTTCGACGCGCTGATGACGCGCACATCGACGCTCACGGACTTATCGGAGCCGACCATTTCGAACCGTTGCTCCTGCACGGCTTTCAACAACTTTGCCTGCAAATGCAGCGGAATCTCACCAACCTCATCGAGCAACAAGGTGCCGTTGTTCGCTGCTTGAAAGCGCCCAGCACGGTCGCTCGTGGCGCCGGTGAACGCGCCTTTCACATGGCCGAACAATTCGGATTCTATCAGTTGTTCCGGGATTGCCGCGCAATTGACTTCCACCAGCGGCTCATCGCGTCGTGGGCTGTTGGCATGGATCATCCGCGCAATATGGGTTTTTCCGGTGCCTGATTCGCCCTGCAACAACACAAATGCCGTCGATGGCGCGACCTGTTCCACCCTCGACAAAATCTCAAGCATCCGCTGATCCGTCGACACCAGATCATTCTTGTTTCCGTTCGCCGGTGCCTGCTGCGTATCGCCACTGCTATCGTTTTGCACGACCACCAATCGCAACTTTTCACCATCCGTCAGGCACTCCAGCCATTTCGTATGGATACGCAAATTGCCCGGCGCGCCGTTATCGCCGCCAGGCATTCGAAAACTCAGCATGCCCACCGCGTTCGCCACACCCAATTTCTCCGCCTCCGCCTGGCGGGCATCGATTGTGCGCAAAAGATTGATCGGCCCAAATGCTGCCAAAGACTCGACAGGCTCGACGCCAGTCCAGCCCAATAGCCTTTCCGGATCTTGGCTCTGGCAGCGGATGGTTCCGTGTTCATCAGCAATCAACACGACACCGTCAACGAATGGATTGATGGTTACGAGGATATCGCCGAAGTCTTGTAGGTGTTGCATCACGCCTCCGTTCAATGGCGAGTGTTGCATGTCAGAAAGTGTTGCGCAACATTTCGAGCCCACCCAAACCACATTTTTATTTTTTATAACAATGAGTTAGGCGGATATCACTTGGGTTCTCCCAATGATACCTGTTGCACGCGATTCATAGGTGGAAAATTTATTGTTTATTATCAATAGGTTAAAAGTTGGCACGCCTGTTGCTAATTAGAGTCGCAACGGCATCTAACGCAACGCCGTACAGCAGGGAGAAGGTTATGGTCGGTCTGATTTCAAATGATCGGTTGAAAGGATTTCGCACCAGCGGGATATGGGTGGCCGGCATATGGGCTGGCGCCCTATTGGCGGGGTTGTGCGGCCAATCGATTGAAGCAGCCGAATATCGGCTCTCGACTATTGAGAAAGCATCGGTCGGAACAGCAGCGACTATCGGTGGCAAGGTGGTTCCCTACAAGGAGGTGACGCTTTCCGCGCAAACGCCGGGTCAAGTGTTGTTTGTCGGCGGCGGTGAGGGAGATTCCAAAACCCAAGGCGAGCTTTTGGTCCGCATTGACGACGACGACCTGCAGGCCCAGCGCCGCGCTGCACTGGCCGAGTTCAACCACGCCGAAGCGATCGTACGTAATGCGCAGGTTCAGTATAACCGCGAAATGTGGTCGCCCAGCGTCAACAACATCAACCGTTCGGGCGGCATGGGCATGCCGATGCTGTTCGACCAGATGTTCACCCGCGGTTTCGGCAATTTCATGGACAGAAACAACTCCAGTCCCTGGGTTGATCGCTACGCTGATCTCTCGACCCAATACAGCAACCTGAACCAAGCACAGTCGCGGGTGATGAGTTCGCGCGCCCAGATCGATCTGCTGGATGCGAAAATTCGCGATGCCCTGACCATGGCGCCCTTTGACGGAGTCATCGTCGAAAAGTTGGTAGAGCCGGGCGACACAGTGCAGCCCGGCCAGCCGCTGATCAAATTTGCCCACACAAAGTATCTGCGCATCCAGGCCGAGGTCCCGGTGCGCTTGGTGGCAGGCCTCAGCGTCGGCATGATCGTACCGGCACAATTGGATGTGCATGCCCAAGAAACCAAGGCTCGCGTGGCACGAATTTACCCCATGGCTGATTCGTCACGGCACACCGTAACCGTGAAGTTTGACTTGCCGCTCGGTGTCGCCGGCGGCCCCGGCATGTACGCAGAGGTGCGTATCCCTGATCTCAACGCCAGCGACGACGCCCGCATCGTGATCCCGAAATCAGCCGTTATCTGGCGCGGCAGCCTGCCTGGCATCTATGTCATGAAGGACGGCAAGCCGTCGTTGCGCTTGGTACGTCTCGGCGCCGCAACGGGCGATGATCAGATCAGCATTTTGGCGGGCGCCAAGGTCGGCGACCAGATCGTGCTGAACCCTCCGGCAACCGGTGCGGCAGCGCGCCGGGCCACCCAGTAGCGGGGCCGGAGTTCAACTCATGGCACACGACACCTCCCCCCAACCGGATACCGGAACAATGCCTGACCAGGATCTGGGCCTCGCCGGCCGCATGGCCAGGAGTTTTATTCACTCGCCGCTATCACCGCTGCTTTTGGCGGCCAGTCTGGCGGTGGGCATCCTTGGTTTGTTGTTCACCCCACGTCAGGAAGATCCGCAGATCTCCGTACCCATGGTGGATGTGTTTTTCTCCTATCCGGGAGCATCGTCACAGCAGGTCGCGAGCCTTGCCACCGACCCATTGGAACGCATGATGAGTGAGATTCCGGGCGTCAAACACGTCTACTCCGCTTCGCAACGCGGCCAGGGAATGGTCACGGTACAGTTCGAGGTCGGCGAAGACATGGAACGCTCGCTGGTCAAGCTCTACGACAAGTTGATGTCCAACATGGACAAAATTCCACCCGGCGTGTCGCGCCCGTTGGTCAAGCCTAAGGGCGTTGACGACGTGCCGGTGGTGACACTGACACTGTGGTCCGATGAACTGGACGATGCGGTCTTGCGCCAAGTGGCGTTCGACGTGTTGCAACGTTTGAAGGAAGTACCAAAAACCAGCCAGAGCTTCATCGTCGGCGGTCGAGCAGAGGAAATCCGCGTCGAGATTCTGCCCGAGCGACTGGCCGGCTACGGCATCAGCGCCGGCCAGATCGCCAAGACCGTCAGTGCCGCCAACTCGGAACGCGAGATGGGCTATGTGGAAACCGGAGGTGGTGCGTTCAAGTTGCAGTCGGGCGCCTTCCTGGAAACCACCGATGACGTCAAGCGCCTGATGGTCGGCACCCGCGACGGCGCGCCGGTTTATGTCAGCGACATCGCCGATGTCACATTCCAGCCAGCCGCCGCCGGTTCCATCGTCCAGTATTATGTCGGCCCTGCACACCCTGGCAGCCAATCAGAGGGCCAGACGGAAAGCGAAGCCATCAATCTTGGAGCACCTGCCGTCACCATCGCTGTCGCCAAGAAACCCTCCACCAACGGGGTCACGGTGGCTGAAGGTGTGCTGCAACAAATCGAACGCCTCAAAGGCCATGTGATACCCGATAACATCAATGTTGCCGTTACCCGCAACTACGGCGAAACGGCCAACGACAAGGTCAATGAGCTGTTGATCAAGCTGTTTGTCGCCACCGCTGCGGTGACCTTACTCATCTGGTTTTTCTTGGGTTATAAACCGGCGTTGGTGGTGTTGATCGTCATCCCTGTTGTAATCCTGGCGACTGTATTCGCAGCTTGGCTATTGGGCTACACAATCGACCGCGTTTCGTTGTTCGCACTGATTTTCTCTATCGGCATCCTGGTGGACGATGCCATTGTCGTCGTTGAAAACATTTACCGGCGCTGGCTGATCAAAGGTGAAATCGAGACGGAAACCTCGGTCGAGGCCGTACGCGAAGTTGGCAACCCGACCATCTTAGCCACCTTCACGGTGATCGCCGCTCTGCTGCCCATGGGTTTCGTCAGCGGCATGATGGGGCCGTATATGCGGCCTATTCCGGTGCTGGGCTCGGTGGCCATGCTGTTTTCGCTATTCGCAGCGTTCATCTTCACGCCATGGCTGGCCATGCGCATCCGTCCGACACTGGATCAATTGAAGAAAGCACAGGACAAAGAGCACGACCAAAGTCAGCGCCTTGAAAGCTTCTTCCGCCGCACCCTGACGCCCTTGATCGAGAACAAAGGCAAGAACCGCGCCTTCCGATTGACACTTTACGCGGTGTTGTTCGCTACCTTCGGGCTTTTCTACACGACCTGGGTCACGGTGAAGATGCTGCCGTTGGACAACAAGCCGGAGTTCAATGTCGTCATCAATATGCCCGACGGCACCGCCTTGCCGGTGACGGCGAACACCGCCCAGGCATTGACGGACGAGTTGCTGAACCTTAAAGAGGTCACATCCGTCCAGACCTACGTGGGCACTGCATCACCGTTCAATTTCAACGGGCTTGTCCGCCACACCTACCTGCGCCAGCAACCCTGGCACGGCGACATCCAGGTGCAATTGCTGCACAAAAACGACCGCGAGCGTTCCAGCCACGAGATTGCCGATGCCGCCCGCATTGCGCTCAAACCCGTTGCCGACAAGTTGGGCGCGCGCATTCAGGTGGTTGAAATGCCGCCGGGCCCACCGGTGCTGCAAACCATGGTCGCTGAAATTTACGGTCCAGACCGCGCGACGCGGGTCCAGGTTGCCCAGGATCTGACAAAGATCTTCGAACAAGCGTCCGGCGTCGTCGATGTCGACAACTTCCTGCAAGATCCCTATCCCACGTGGGAATTCGCCATTGATCGCGAGAAGGCCGTGCGTCACGGCGTTTCCGCCGATTTGATCAACAAGCAGCTGGAAATGGCCATGGGCGGCTACAAGCTGGGCGACATCAAGGCCGGTCACGTGCTGGAACCGCGCTACATCGTGTTGCAACTGCCGTTGTCTGTACGTGCCCAATTCGCCCGTGTCGGTGAATTACCGATCCCGTCGGTAAACGGCCACCTGATTCCATTGGCGGAACTCGGCCGCTTCCGACGCGCCACCCAAGATCCGATTATTTACCACAAGGATCTGCGGCCCGTGGAATACGTCACCGGTGAGGTGACAGGCCGCTTGGGTGCGCCCATCTACGGCATGTTTGCTGTCGAGGATTTGCTGGCTGACTACACCACGCCCGACGGAGTCAGTTTGGCCGGTCACTACCTCGGCCCACCGACCGATAGCTTTGCTTCCGCCTTTGAGTGGAGCGGCGAATGGACCGTCACTTACGAAACCTTCCGCGATATGGGGCTCGCCTTCGGCGCGGCGCTGATCTTGATCTATATGCTGGTGGTCTGGGAGTTCGGCAATTTCCGCCTGCCCGGCATCATCATGGCGCCGATCCCGTTAACGTTGATCGGCATCATTCCGGGCCATTGGCTGTTCAATGCGCCGTTCACCGC
Source organism: Rhodospirillaceae bacterium (assembly GCA_016845145.1). Taxonomy (GTDB): domain Bacteria; phylum Pseudomonadota; class Alphaproteobacteria; order Rhodospirillales; family Casp-alpha2; genus TMED8. Next base: position 172,847 of record JAERTE010000146.1, on the reverse strand, counting down.
AACGTCAATGATCGGCTTTATCGCGCTCGCTGGCATTATCGTGCGCAACTCCATCTTGTTGGTGGATTTCACCAAGCACGCGATCGCCGACGGCATGGATGTCCGCGAAGCGGTGATCCAATCGTGCCGCACCCGTACGCGCCCGATCATCATTACCGCGCTGGCCCTGGTGGCGGGATCGAGCGTCATCTTGACCGATCCGATTTTCCAAGGCATGGCGATTTCATTGCTGTTCGGAGCGATTATCTCGACCTTGCTGACACTGGTGGTCATTCCGTTGGGTTGTGTGCGCGCGGGAGAATCCTTCTGTCCGACAGATGCGAATGGCGTGGCGATTGTTGGCACCGGCGGCGGCACCGCACCCATGACATCGTCCGCTCAACAAACAACCTCCGCTCCAACCTCCGACAAGGCATCGAAAGGCCGGCTGCAAAAGGCCCTACACATGGCGATCTTTATGGGCCCGGCCATGGCGGTCTTCATGTGGAACTGGGTATCGGCGAATGTTGAAATCCTCGTGCGCCTTGCCACGAAGATTGCCAAATCGCGGAAACTGGCAATGCTGTTGCGTGGCCCCGCGAAAAGGCCGGCCAAACAGCCTGAAACTGCGGTAGAGCCAGAGCCAGAGCCAGAAACCAAAACTCAATCTCAGCCTGCGGTCAAGCCGGCAGCGGCAAAAAAACGTTCAACAACGAAGCCGAAAGCCGCCTCAAAGCCAAAGCCCAAAACGAAACCAACCGCAACACCCAAAGCGGCAACTAAGTCACCGCAGGAGAGCGCGGCGAAACCAGCCGCCAAAGCCAAGCGCAAGCGGCGTGGCATCCGTCTTAAGAGCCAGTTGCCGGGAGGGTCGGAATGATGGCTGCGGTGCACATTCACCATCTGCTCCGGCCAACCTGCATTTTGCTGATCTTGGCCACGCTCGGAGCGGCAGCGGGAACCGTTGCGCATGCGGCCGACGAGCCAAGTGCCGTCATGCCCGACCCGCCCATTGGCCCGTACCAATCAATGCTGTTCGGTCGCTCCCAAGCCAGTGCTGCTGGCGCTGGGCAAGTTGGCACCTTGCCGCCCATGGGCTACGCCCCCGGCATTGCGCCGCCTCAGGTGGTGAAGATGCCGAAAGAACCGACATCCACACGGGTGAGTACCGATCAATTCCCACCGTTGGAACGTCCAGCACCACAGCCTGGGCCGTCAACAGCAGAGGAACCGGCACTCAACACGTTCCCGCCGCTTAACAATGAGCAGGCGGCGCCACGCCCCTCCCCGTCAGTGGACACGCAATATCCACCGGCTGCGGAAACCGCTCCGACGGGTTATCCGCCAAATTATTCGCCAAATTATTCGCCAGGTTATTCCCAGGCACCTTATCCTGCGCAGCCTTCCGCAAATCCCTATCAGGCCTACGGCCCGTCTAACCCCTATGCGCCGCCCGGCCGGCAATATGGCTATCCGGCGCCCGGCGCCGGCGCCCCCTACCAAGCACAGCCATACTGGTTTCCCGGAGGTCGGCGATGATTCGGCTGGGTCTTGAATTGATGTTTGTGTTGGCGCTCGGTTTGGTCAGTGCTGCGGCGCTGGCAGCAGATAATCCCTGGCGCGCGCCATCGCAACAAGTTGCGCCCAAACACCAATACCCACCGATTGAACGTCAGGCCACCCCCAAACAAGTTCCCGACCTTTCGGTGCCGAGCAGAGAACAAAGCCCGGCCTTTCCGCCTCCACCAGGGAGCGCGCTGCCGCAGGCAACACCCCCGGCACAACCGGCACCCTATGGTTATGGCGCACCGAATAGAGGCTATCCGACCTATCCCGGATATCCAGGACCGACCTACGCCTATCCCCAACCCTACCCTTATCCCTACTCTGGTCCCTTTCCAGCGCCTTATCCAGGCGGGGACCCCGTTCTCCGTGACAGCCTTTTCCGGTCCGGCGGGTGGAGCGGGTTTCCGGGAGGCTGGCGATGATTTTTGAATTTTCAACTTTGGATCAACCGATCCAGATTCCATCGGGTTTCCCCTCGCCCCGATGTAACCCCCCAAGGAGAGGGAAAAACCAAGGAGACGAGCAATGAACCGATTCTTGAAAGTAGCGGCTATTGCCGGTGTTATGGGCCTGACCGCCCTTTCGACAGGCTCTGCCAATGCCCAATGGGGCGGCGGCCCATGGGGCGGCCCAGGTTGGGGCGGCGGCCCGTGGAACAGCTGGGGCAGCCCGTGGAACAGCTGGGGCCCGTTCAACGGCAACGGCATGGGCACCGGTGATTTCAATATGAGCTTCAGCGGTCGCGGCAGCGGTGACGGCTATGGTCGTGGTCGTGGCGGTTATCCCTATTATGGTGGTTACGGCTATCCCTATGGCGGTTACGGCGCACCTCGCGGTTATGGCGCACCGTACGGTTACGGCGCACCGCCCGCATACGGCTATGCCCCGCCGCCGCCGCCGGCTGGCTACCCTGCGGCTCCGGGTCGCCCGGCACCGAAGGCCGCCGCACCGGCGACCAAGTAAGACCTCTGAGGACAGGTGCCGCTCGGTCCCGGGCGGCACCTCCCTTGCTCAATGGCCCCGAAAAACAGAAAGAGTTGGATCATGGATATCCGAAAAATCGCCCTCGCGGGCTTGATTTCCCTGCCGCTCGGCACTGCGCAGGCAAATGCCGAAACTCCCGCCTTCACGGCGGACTTCACCCAAGCCCGTGCTTGGGGTGGTGGTCAAATGGGCCAAGTCTACGTTGCAGGTGACAAACTGCGGTTCGAGTTCCGCCAGGGACCCCGAAAAATCGTGCAAATTATCGATGGCAAGGCCGACACGGTCACCATGCTGTTCCCGGATCAAATGACTTACATGACCCACAAGGGCGGCGCCCAAGGTCTGTTGCCGGGATTTCGCACGGGAACACCTTGCAAACCTGCCGCCAATGTAAAATGCAATAAGCTCGGCACCGAGAAATTCGGTGACGAAGACGTAGAAACCTGGCGGATCATCCCGCAACGCTCGCGCGTCAGCGTTAAGGTGTGGTGGGATGCCAAACGCAAGATGAGCGTGCGCCAAGAATTCTCTGACGGCCGCGTCGCCACGGCAACCAAAGTGGCCGAGATCAAATCCATGGGCCGTGCCGTTGAACGCTGGGTAACCACCTATCTGTTGCCCAACGGCCAAGCTGACGAAGGCCGTTTCGAGTACGACAAAGAACTCGGCATAGCCACGATGGAGCAGCAGCCCAATGGCGCGATGTACCGTTATCGCAACATTCGCACAGCCGAACCAAAAGCCGAGTGGTTCCAAATCCCGAAGGACTACAAAAAGGCCGAGCGTCGCGCCATGCCGATGCAGCGCGATCAAATGCCCGGAAGTCCAATGGGCCGTCAAGCCAACCCTCGGGTGAAAAAATGATTGTCGTTGTCGGCAATTTGAAGGGCGGTACCGGCAAGAGCACGGCGGTATTCAACTTGGCACTCTGGCACGCCCACCATATGGGCGATGGGGCCGTGTGCGACTTAGATCCGCAAGCGACGCTCCGCGATGCCATCGATGTGCGGACTGAAGAAGAGTTTGAGCCGCGCCTCGATTTAATTGCTGAATTGCCCGCCCGCAAGAAGGGCCCCGTCCTTGTCGATGTCGGCATGTGGGACACGCCGGCCATGCGTACAGCGCTGAGGCGAGCCGACCGGGTGCTGATCCCGGTGGCACCGAGTCAGGCGGACGTCTGGTCGACACAGCGGTTTTTGGAAATCGTCGCCGATGCCACTAAGGGCAAAAAGAGCCCCGGTCTGTTTGCGTTTATCAGTCGGGCTGACACGCACCCCGGATCGCGCGAAAACGAAGAAGCGGCCGAAGCCCTTGAATCCATTCCGGGTCTCAAACTTTTAAGTTCGCGCCTGTCGCAACGCATCGCCTTCAGACGGTCGTTCAGTGAAGGCTTGGCGGTGTTTGAATTGGAACCTTCGGGCAAGGCCGCGTCCGAATTGTCAACTTTGGCGCAAGAGGTTTTCCGCGCCCCTGCTTAAGGGATGGCTGGAAAGGATTTGCTTATGGCACTTCGATGGATACTCAATCATCTGATCACAGCCTTCGCCATCGGAGTCTTGATTTTCGTTGTGGTTTTCCATCAGGAAGTCGGCAGCCGGTTGGCGCGTTTTGCCGAAGCCACTGGATATGGTTTCGTCGTTGAGTGGGTGGCATCACTGCGCGGCAGCACTGATGCGGCGCCAGAGACGCCAGAGACTCCAGAGACGCCAGAAACCGCCGCTGCCGCGCCGCCGAAACAGGAGCCTGCGCCAGAGCCCGCAGAGATACCGGCACAGGCACCTAAGCTGGTCGAACGCCCCGTGGCAGCCAAAGCAAACGTGACCCCAACAGTTCCGGCAGTTGCGGAACCGCAAACCCGCCCGGCGGCAGCACCGAAACCCCAAGAGTTTGTCGCACGCGACCCGGAACCGACACCTCAACGCTCGGCGAATGCCATGCCGAACGGTGAGTGTTCCGCCATCACCTTGAAGGCTCCTGGCGAGAAGATGGTTGCTGAATGGGCATCGGCACGAAAGCTGTATTGGGATGGTGATCTGGCAGCAGCGACGCAAACCTACGAGCGTCTGATCAAAGATAATCAGGACATCCCGGACCTGCCCGGCGAATTGGCCAACATACACTTCGGCCAAGGTAGAGTGGATGATGCGGCGGGACTTTATCTGGAAACCGGCCTACGCCTGATCAATGGCCCCGCGCCGCTGTGCGCAGAACGGGTCGTCAAAATCCTGCAGGCCATCGATCAAGAAAAAGCAGAGTACCTGGAGAAGCGCATGAATTCGGCGCGCGCCGCCGGGGCATCCAACTAACGGGGAAGTTATCTAGGAGATTACTTATGAATTTAGTACGCAACATACTTTCATTGGTCGGCATCGTCGCGATTGTTGTTGGCATCGGCGCCTACGCGAAACTCTCGCCCATGCTGGCCGCCTTTGACGAATTCGACGACAAAGCTGTCGACACCTATACCGAAATGGTCTCGCAGCTGATCGAAACCGGTAATCCGGCGGAAGCCACCGTATGGAAAGTCTTGGCCAACGAAGACCAGAGCTTCGAAGACATCGACCAAACCATCAAGGTCGTTGCAAACGAACACAACATCAAGGCCGTGGGCGAATTGCCGTTGTGGAAGCAAGTTGCCGCCATGACCGGCGAGGAACAGCGGATTGCCAAGATTTATATGTACTGCAACCCCTTGACCGCCTTCCAAATGATGGACCACTCGGATGCCTACTCGGCTTACTTGCCGTGTCGCGTCAGCGTGGTTGAAGACAAGGAACGGAAAGGCCGCTATTGGATCTATACCCTCAACATGGACATGATGATCCACGGTGGCAAACCGCTGCCTGAACCGCTCAGGACGGAAGCCCTGAAGGTGAAGGAAATCATGCTCGATGTTCTGAAACGCGCCAAAGAAGGCGACTTCTAGGTCACTTATCTGGTCTGGCTGACATACTGGCAATCAATGGAGCAGCCTCCCAGGCGGGGTGCTGCAAACGAGGAGAAACTTGATGAACGCGAACACAACGGGCGCCCGATTGCCTTCGCAGTTGAAAACATTGGCCAGCCACCTGGAGGTTGAGAGCCAATCCATGGTGGAACTGCTGCCGACCTTTTCCAAACTGGACAAAATCCTCATGGGACTGGGCCTGCTGGCCAACAACGACTCATTGACCACACGGGTGCCTTGGTGGCCGCTGATCAGCGTGCTCGGCACGTACTCATCGGGCAAGTCGACGTTCATCAACGACTATCTGGGGGAGAGCCTTCAGGCCACCGGCAACCAAGCCGTGGATGATATGTTTACGGTCATCTGCTATGGCCCTGCCGACCATTCCCGCGTGCTGCCAGGCATGGCGCTGGATGCCGACCCGCGGTTTCCATTTTACCGCATGAGCGAGAAAATCGAAGACGTCGCCGCCGGCGAAGGCAAGCTGATCGGATCGTTCCTGCACCTGAAGACCTGCGGAAACGAGAAAATCAAAGGTAAAATTCTGGTCGACTCGCCGGGTTTCGACGCCGATGACCAGCGCCGTTCGACGCTTCGCGTCACCGATCACATCATCGATCTTTCCGATCTGGTGCTGGTCATGTTCGATGCCCGGCACCCTGAGCCCGGCACCATGCAGGACACGCTCAAACATCTGGTCGAAGAAACCGTAAACCGGCCGGATGCGTCGAAATTCCTCTATATCCTGAACCAGATCGACACCACGGCGAAGGAAGACAATCCTGAAGACGTCGTCTCGGCGTGGCAACGCGGCGTCGCGCAAGCAGGACTGACAGCCGGGCGTTTCTATACCATCTTCTCGGCAAGTGCCGCCAACACCATCGACAACAGCGCTATCAAGGAACGCCTGAGCACCAAACGCGACAAGGACCTGGCCGAGATTTATGGTCGCATCGAAGACGTGGAGATCGAGCGCGACTACCGGATTGTCGGCGTGCTCGAGGCTACCGCCAACGAGATTGAGCGCGAAATCCTACCCGCCCTCGAAGCTGCACTGAAGCGTTGGCGACGGGGGATTTTGTTTGGTGATGCATTGGTCTTTGCGGCCTTGGCCGGTGCCGGCGTGGCGTTGGCCCGCATGGCGAATTTCACCTTCGAACAGCTGCTGTCGTGGATGAATGATCCGGTGACGCTGGGTCTCTCGGCCATTGGGCTCGGTGCCATCTTCTTGTTCGGACACTTCTGGGTGCGCGCCATCGCCGCCAAAATGGTCGCCAGAAAGCTGCCGACGGAGATCGGTCAGTTCGGACTCAATCTGAGAACGGGTTTTGAGAAAAATACTCGGTTCTTCCGTAATGTGTTCCGCAGCAATCCGGTCGGTTGGGGCAAGCGCGCCCGCAACCGCCTGCATGACATCCGCACCGAAGCGGCTGTCCAATTCCAGCGCCTGAATGACCGCTTCACCGACCCGGCGGGCCGCGCGCCAGAGGCACCGAAAGTCATGGCCATGCCAACCCAGGCCCTTGAACCGTCATCGCCAGCCAACACCCAGCCGACGAGTGATGATCAACAAGCCAAAGCGTCGTAAAGGACAGAGCACAAAATGGAATGGTTGGATAAGCTTCCGCTGGGGATCCTCGTTGCAGCAGCTGTTTTGATGGCGCTGGCACCGTTCACACCTGAGCCGCACATTTGGGAGAAGTACAAGATGTTGCGTGCCGGCACCCTAAGCCGACCGTTGGATATCTTCGACGTCGTTTGGCACTTGCTGCCAACATTCTTGCTGATCGCGAAACTGGTTCGGATGTATCGTTAGCCTAACCACCAATGGTTTCACGCAACCGATAGGCCCGCTGTTGGTTTTTGCTCACGATCCCAATAGCAACTGTCTGATTCAGACTTTCATAGATCGAAATCGCCCCGTCGAAACACGTAATCGCCTCTTCCAGTTGGGCCTTATTCTGCGTTCGCTTCGCCAAGGCGAAAACAGCGGACCCCAACCCGTTAGACGCCTGCGCCCAGGGCAAAGGCTGCGACACCCGATCGCGTTCTTGCAACACTTCGCGAAGAACTTCGGTTGCCGCCTCCAGTTCCTTGGTGCCTGTATTGATAGCGCCCGCCGTCATTAACGCCGCTCCCTTTGCTGTCATAACCTCGAGCCAACGAGGCTTGTCCTTTTCCTTCGTAAATACTTTCAAAGCCGCGTCGAACGCGGCGCTGGCTCGGTCACAATCATCAACTGAAAGCTCGGTTTTTCCGCGCAGCAGAAACGCGTTGCCCAGGCATAGATATGCCAGCCCCCATTCGCGCGCATATTTGTTCGGATCAAGCGCACTGGTCACCGTCTCAAAGGCGTCTAACGCCTCTTCGAACATATCCGCGTCGCTGTTTGCCACTGAGAGTTCTTGTAGAGCGATACCCAATCGGGTTTTCAGTTCGGCCATGGCTAGGGGCGCCAATTCTCCCGGCCCTTCCTTCGACGCTTTTTCAAATGCGGTCACAGCGGCAATCAGGCCTCTGGATGTTTTTTGCAAACGCCATACCGCTCCGCAAACAACACCGAGGCACGTGAACACAGCTCCGGTTTGTTCGGGATCAATACTGTCGGGCACGGATTCCAGCAGCTTCATGCTCTGCTCTGCTGCGCCGACAAGGTGGGGGACCAACGCATCATGATGATTTGGTTTTGCCGGCAGCGCCGCTGTCAGTACACTGGCATACATCAAATTAGCCAATTCCGATCCGAAATTATGCGGGACCATTAACGCATCACCGATACCGAATTCGCCCAATCGCCCCTCTGCGGGTGGTGCCGCCGACACCAGCCGCATTCGCAGACCATTGCGAAGCACCTCACCATAAATCAAAAGGTCGGCCGATTGCTCCTCCAACGTAGCTCTCACTTCGACTTGAAACGGAACCAACTTTGCCGCGTTTGGTCTATCACCCGGTGATTTGAACTCTCGTTCCATAGAACCGACATTCAGCATTTGAGCCGTTTTCAGTGTTTCCATGACACGATTGGTAAATCCGGCATCGCGATCATTCTTGAATGCCGGCACGAGTACGACCACAGCCGGTGACGCCAAGCCGGCCGCATCAACCGTTGCGCTTGAAGGCGCTGGCTTGGCGTCACCGGGCGATGGTCGCGCCGATGCCGCAAAATCTTCATTTGGCTTATTCTTGGGCGCGCTGTTGGGTTCAGCGGCTTCATTTAACGTCGCCGAGGCGCCGTTCTCAGCCTCAGTGGTTTTCCGCTTTTTGATCGGGTTTTTTCCCAACAAAAGCTCGATCAAATTCGTCAGCCAAGACATGGCACCGTCCGAAACCCCAAGTGTCGACGACCTCCGGAAAGTTTGCGAAACGACTTTGCGTCAGTCAAGCCGCGATACGTGATGCAGGCCTTCACATGCTTAGTGTTGAACGAAAAGTGATGCCCGTTGTCAGAATATGACGTTATGCTGGGCCAAACGAGTTCATTGGCTTGCCAAATTTTCACCTGATTGAGAGTTCACTGCCATCATGGGGTTTGGTCTGTTGGATACATTGCTCCGGCCCGACTTGGAGGAGCAGCAGCACCCGGAACGCACCGAAGTCGGTCGCGCAGCCAATGCCTTGCAGGTGGGTGAGTTTCAAATTCTGCAGCTGGCCTACCGGGAATGGCACGGCAAAGACCTCCCGGAAGAGATCGTCGACCGGTTGTTTCATGACTACATGATTCACAACGACGTCCCGCATTGGGCCCAACACTTCGCGCGGCAAATCAATCGGCTCGCCGCAGAAGGCAGAATTGATGACGAAGATCCGCGTTTCCATCGATACGACCACGACTACGTGACGAAAGTGCCTCGGGGCGTGCCAAAGTTTTTGTTCGCTGCCGGCTGTGTCAGCCTGTTTATTTTTGGTGGCATTTGGGCTGCCGATAGAGTGGCTGGAAAGTCCGCCACTTTGCTGCCGCCATATTTCGACGCGAAAGAGCTTCCGTCCACCCAAGACGGTTTTGGACGCGCCGACAGCATTCATCCACGCCCAGGTCCTTGATTCCGCATCCTTGATCCCAGGCCTTGAAATCGTCAAACGGCCCGCTAGACTCAAGGCATGCTGAATTTCTTAAATATTCCCACTGAATTTGAACTGCTGGTTAACTTATTGTTTCTAGCCGTCACCGGCACTATTGCATGGCATGGTATCCGATTTCGCGATGAAGACGGAAATACCGTTTTTGTGCATCTGTTGTTCGGCTGTATCGCCGCGCTTTTCTTTTTCGCAGTGTTGTTCCAAGACGTTCTTGGTGTCGTTCAATTTTAGTGGCGCTTAGGGCTTGTACATCCGTTGCTTGGCGTCGATTTCAGGCACCCGCATCAAACGCTCGGATTCCGGTTTCTGTAACTGCTCATAGATATATCTGGCTCGGTCGATGATACTTGAAGGCTTGCGGTCGTAGTACAGGATGTGCGCAACCACGCCGGGCCCTTCGCCCAGGTCGGCATCGGCTTTTACACTGAGCACATAATCTTCCAACGCTTCTTGATAAAGCCCTTGCCGATCCTTGATGATTCCACGGTTCGCATATGCCGCGGATAACGCGCCGTACCCGGTAGCGTCATCTGCTTCGAGGCTGGATTTAAGATATGCGATGATCGCCGAGAATTCAGCTTCCGCCAAATCGGCTCGGCCTTGTTGCAGGTAGGCGGTGGCTTTGCCCATCCAGGCACCACGATGGTTCGGCTGCACGCGCATCGCCTCATCGAACCGTTCAATCGCCTTGTCGTAGTCACCATCTGAAAGAAAGATATCGCCCTGGCGAACTTCGTAGTCGCCGTCCGGGGTTTCTTCGATCATGTGACGGATGGTCCACACGGAAAACATCACGAACGTCGCAATGGCCATGTACTTGATAAACCGGCGCAGAACGCCGGGGTCGCTGAACTTACTCATGGCTGAAACAACACGTTCATGTAACCAAAAGAAAATATTATGCAAATCAATGCCGCAGTAACACCGGCACGCCGTTTGAGGCGCTCCCTCTCTGCCTCATCAACGGCATCTTCTCCACCCTTGGATACAGCCCGGCGCACGGTCATCACCCAAATCATGTTGCGCGCTGGAAACCACAGCGCAGTCGCCATCGCAATGGCCCAATAATTCTGATACTCAGCTGAAAAAATAGCGTCCATGAATCGCAATTCCGTTCTGCAACGATGCTAGCAGACGAACCTTATGGATAAAAGAAATAGCACCGCCACAGTATTATACGGGCAAGGCAAAGAAATCGGGGGAAGGTTTCCCTTCCCCCGACATCCATTTTCGGCAAACTCGGATCAAGTCCCGGGTTCGGGGCTCGTTCCAGTTACGGTATCGCCGATATCGTCGACAAGAGCTTCGACTTCCTTCTCAGGCACAGTCGACATCTCCATCTTGTAAGCCAGGAACCACATCATAAAGCAGCCCAAGGCCCACCAGATAATCTGCCAAGCCCAGATGGACGGAATCCCGAAGGTCCAGCCATCAATACCGGCATTCGGTGCACCGAAGATATCGTTACCGAGCACTGCGCCCGGGCCAATACCAAAGATCAACCAAATGATGGTAATGCCCCATGCAATGGGTTTCAGCCCTTGCTTGGAAGCAGGCAGAGACGCATGCTCACGCAGGAAGCTGTGATACTTCATGCGATGTTCCGTCGAACCAGTCGATTGCGTCATCGCCGAAACGATAATGCAAATACCAGCGTTGAAGAACATGCCCCAACCAGCGGAGTGCATGGTCAACGGCCAACGGCCCCAAGGCAGATCGATACCGACGGAATTGGCAATTGTCTTGCCGAAACTTTCAGTAAAGATCACCGCGATGAGACCTGCCGCCAAACCCCAAGTCGCACCCTGACGGGTGATCCACGGGAACCAGCATACAGCCGCAAGCGACGGCCACATCTGGAAACCGAAGGCAACGGCCAATCCACCCAAGAGCACCAAGGCATCTTGCGAGAAGGTCGCCACCAACAGCGCCGACAATACGATGAAACCAACGCCCATGCGGCCGAACAGTTTCTGCGTGGTGTGCGATGCGGTCGGGTTCAGGTAGCGCTTGTAGAGATCGCGCGTCAGCATGCCGCCGGCGGTGGACATATATGCCGCACCGGTCGATTGCATTGCTGCCAAGGCGCAAACGGCCAGGAGTCCGACAAACCACGGTGCTGCATCACCAACCAGGTTGATGTAGTGCGGCACCAAACCACCTTGCTTGTTGGCAGTAAGGTCAGGCAACACCGATGCCATTCCGGTCAACTTCGCGGCTTCCGGCGTGGCGCCCAAGAAGTGTGCGCCCATGCCCTGCGCTGCCGTGAAGAAGAACAAGATTGCACCAATTCCGACGGAAGAGGCCCAAACTTGCTGCGGAGCAAACGGTTTCGGGCTCTGGTTGCCGAACGCCCACATGGTGAACGCCGGGGCAGAGTGAATACCCATCAACGCAAACATGTAGGTCAGGCACATGACACCGGTCCAAAGACCACCAACAGGGGTCTCTTTTCCGAGACCGGCGGTGAACTGGATCACCCCCGGAATGGCCAGGTAGGCATTGTAGTCACCGCCGCCCAAGCCCTTCGTGGTGCCCCATTTGCCGATGGTTGTTTTACCAAGCGCTGCCATGTGCTCATTGAACGCACCAAAGCCACCGAGATGGCTGTAGGCGATGAACCCGATGGCGATGATACCACCGGCAAGCAAGATACACTGCAGGGTGTCCACGTAAGCCACGGCACGTAGTCCGCCGGAAGCCACATAGATGAACACAACCGCTGAAAGCAGCCACATGCCGAAGGTTTTCTCGACCAAACCATCGGTCAACACCTGGAACAAGAAGCCCGAGGCTCCCAACTGCACGCCCAGATACGGAATCGAGAACAGCAAGGCCACGCAAACCGTCAGGATACGGATTCCGTCACCCTGGAAGTAGTCGGAGAGCATCTCGCCCGGCGTCACATAGCCGAAGCGTTTACCCACCATCCATTGGCGTTTGAGGAACATCACCCCCGTGAACGGGATGGTGATGGCATAGAACGAGGCATACGCATACTGGAAGCCATCGCGATAAATCAGGCCCGGATGCCCCATAAAGGTCCAGCCGGAGAATGACGTCGCGGTTGCCGCAAGCACGAACACCCACAATGAAAGTTGACGACCGGCAAGAAAATAATCACTGGCCGTCTTCGCCATACGCGCGCCCTTGATGCCCCAATAGATACAGTAGGCCCAATACAACACGACAAAGACGAATAACCATACGACTTTTGCTGACAAGTTTCTCTCTCCCCTATCAGTTTGGTCCCCGGAGAAGCGTCCGCAACGCAAAACCCGAAGGCGTTAACGTCGCAAACCATCCCCGACCGTGGGAAATGACGGGCTCCCTGCCCGAGCCATCCCCGGTTAGGAACGCCGACCCACAACCATCAGCTCGAAGGCCGAAGGTCGTATGTCATCCAACACCGACAGCCGGACCACGCGAATGGTCCGCCCACGAAAGGCGCACGTCGTGATGAGAATGTCCCCGTCTTGAGCGTGCATGTGTCCCTGTCATTGTTGTTGCGTTCTACATGCCGCTCCGATTCCAAAACTCACAAATCAGTGATGAGCTACGGATTCAGAACTGCACCTTAATAACATTAAGACTGAATCAGCACAACTGGATATAAAAAAATCCACTCGGACAGCATAGTTGACTCATTAAAAAAACGTTTGTTTTTGAGAATCAAAGTCAATGGCTATTATTTCATTTATTTATTTACTATATATTTATATAATTATAAAAATTACTTCCGTTATTGTATTGATACAGAAACTTCAATTATTAAAGACACAACCGCGCATCGGTGAAATACGTCTCTTGTCAGTCTGGCCTTTGCGACATTACCCTCGTAAATTAAATTGCGACTTTAACGCCCTCGCCGCGTTTCAACGCGTGAAAGGCATAAAAATGGCGAATCGGCGCTCACAACGCACGGCGGTTTTTTCTAAGCTTGTCCGCGATTTTGTCGGGCTTGTCCCACTGGCCGTTCCCGCCGAAACCGCATTGCGCGACGTCGTCGGCCACATGACCAATGCCCGTGTATCTGTCGCCGTCGTCACCGATGTAGACAACCGACCGATCGGCATCCTGACCGAACAGGACGTCACACGCCGCATCGCGTTTCGAGCCAACCCCGATCAGCCGATCAGCGACGTCATGAGCACGCCGGTCTACACCATCAACATCGACGAGCACCTGTACTATGCCGTCGCCCGCATGCGCCGGCTCGGCACGCGGCACCTCACGGTCATCGATGAAGACGGTCGCATTGTCGGCATGCTAGACATCCACCGCGCCATGGCGGATACCTCCGAACATCTGATGCGCGAGATCGACAATCTGACCCGCGATGACAATGTTGACGGCCTCAAGGAAATCAAGGCCGCGCAGGTTGATCTGGCGGAACATCTGATGGCCGAGGGTGTCGCGGCGCCCGACATTCAGGGTCTGCTCACTCACATTAACAATGACATCTACCGCCGCGTCGTGAACCTGAACCTCACCGCCATGGCTGATGAAGGCCTCGGCAAACCGCCGGTTCGGTTCTGTGTCATCGTTATGGGGTCGGGCGGGCGTGGCGAGAACTACATTTACCCCGACCAGGACAACGGCTTCATCCTGGAAGACTACGCGGATGAAGACCACACCCGCATCGACACCTGGTTCATCGAGTTGGCCGAGCGCGTAACGCACGACCTGGACCGCGTTGGGCTGCCACTGTGCAAGGGCTACGTCATGGCGACCAACCCGCTGTGGCGCAAGACCCGTTCGCAATGGAAAGCCCAGGTCGAGATTTGGAACCGGCGGCGCAACACAACCATCTTGCGCCTGTGTGACATCTTCTTCGACTTCCGCTCCGCCTGGGGCGATGCATCCATGGCCGACGAACTCCGCCATCACATCACCCAGGTCGTTGGCGGCAACATGTCGTTCCTGCGCGACATGTATGAGGACGATCGCGACCACGGCACGGCGCTCGGATGGTTCGGACGCTTCATCACCGAGAAGGACGACAAGGACCATATCGGCGAAATGAACCTGAAACACACCGGCACGCTGCCACTGGTGGAGGCCATGCGGCTCTTGTCCCTGCGCGAAGGGATCGAGGAGACCGCGACGCTGGCGCGCATGGATGCGCTGCACGAGAAGGGCGTCCTGGAAGACGACGAATACGACTACCTGGAGGGCGCGTTTCGCACCGTGTGTACGATCTTGCTGCGCCAACAGATCAAGGATTACAAAGCCGGCAAACAGGTTTCATCCTACGTCAACCCCAAGATGTTGACCCGGCGCGAGCGCGACATCTTGACCAACTCGCTGAAAGCCATCCACGACCTGCGTGAACGCATGCGATCGGAATTCACCGGCGAAATTTTCTAATCAAATCACAGCCCTCACCGTGATGTAGGCTCCAAGCACCAGCAGGCTGATAAACAAAGCGCGTTTGAATGCCGTCTGCGAGATGCGCTTGCGTACCCATAACCCACCCCACATGCCGACGAACGCCGGTACCAGCCCCGCCAGCGACGCCGCCCCCAAATCCAGCGGCAGCAAATTCTCGCCCGCCATGGCGATGCCCAACGCCAAGGCGGACGTGGAAAACAAAATCCCCATGGCCTGGATCATCTCGTCGCGCGGCATGTGCAGTGACTGAAAGTACGGCACGCCCGGCATCACCGACGAACCCGTCATACCGGTAATCGCGCCATTGATGATGCCGATAATCGGCGACATCCAGCTTTCCTTCGCCGTCACGTCGGGGATATTCGGCGTCAACAAACCGTAAAGAGCATAGCCGAAGGTGACCGCGCCCAAAAGCGCCGACAGCAAGTTCGTGTCCACCACGTGCAGCAACTTGGCGCCGAACCAGATACTGACGCAGGTCAGCGCCAGCAAAAGCCAAAACCGCTTGAGCAAAGCCACGCAATTTCCGCCAGCAACGCCCTGCCACACATTGGTGGTGAAGCTCGGCACGATCATCAGCACCATGGCGCCCTTGAGCCCGAACACCAGCGTCAGCAACGCCAGCGACACGGTCGGCAAGCCAAGCCCGACGACGCCCTTCACCGCGCCGGCCAGCAAAAAAATGGCGCCAATGACGATCAACGCTTCGGGCTGCCACGGATCTATCATGAGCCTTAGAAACGCTCCTGCATCTTGCGCACATGCACCATTTTGTTGGCGGCATCGACGGCCTGGTCGAGCGTGGTGATGCCCTGCGCCTCCAGCAGATCGATCATTTTCAAGAACACCTCCGCGGTCACCAGCGAGTCCCCCAGGGCAGTGTGCCGCGCTTCCGCTTCGATCTCGATTCCGAAACGCTCGGCGATGGCATCCAAGGTATGCGCCGGTGTGTGGTCGTGCAAGAACGCAGACACCAACAGCGTGTCGATGACCGGGTTGTCGAACCGAAGCCCCAGCGACGGCTCTTTCAAACTCAGGAACTTCATGTCGAAGGCCGCGTTGTGCGCCACCAGCACCGCATCCTTGGCGTAGGCATGAAACGCCGGCAGCACCGCGTCGGCGCCGGGCTCGCCCGCGACCATCTCGTCGGTGATGCCATGAAACTTGATTGATGCCTTGGGAATGGAGCGTCCCGGATGAATGAAGCGCGAGAACGACTCACCCGTCAGGATGCGGCCGTTGACGACTCGCACGCCGGCAATGGAAATCATTTCATCACCAGCGGAAGGCTCCAACCCTGTCGTTTCGGTGTCGAACACCACATAAATAAGTGATTTGAGTGCCCGCCCGCCCATCTCGCCCAGATCGGCATCCTGGGCGGCGAGATCGAAATCATAAAATTCGGGCCGAGCATCGAGTTTCGGTAACGGCGGCGCGTCATCGCTTTCCATAGGCGACGGCACAGCCGGCAAAGGCAGGCGTATGCACGACCAAGTGCCGCCGCAGACATTGCTCCACAAATCCGTGTCGTGGCGGTCGAGCACGCCGCGCACCGTGATGCCGCCCAGGCTTTCATCAAGCCGGTCGTCGAGCCACGTGTCGAGCACAGTCGCCGGCACAGCCGGGCCTTGCCAGGAGATATCCAGATACACGTATCCTCCCACCTGTTTGGCCTCCAGGTCGAAGCTCTCGGCTTGGGTATGGCCCTGAATATTGTGGGTCAGGTGGTGCAGCGTTTCCACCAGCGTATAGCTATCGGCATGCAGCCAATGCGGCGTGCCTGTCATGACGCCGTCGATGCCTTTGTCCTCACGCAACCGACGGATCACCGCGTTTAGAATATTGGCGGAATAGATATCGGTCATGGGCCAGTGGCTGGTGATGATATCTCGGAACTCGGTGCTGAGGCGTTCCACCTGAGCGCTTAGGCGCCCGGCCTCGTCGGCGGCAATATCGGCGAAAGCCGCCCGGTCCCCGGCTTCCAGATCCGGAGTCTCGGCAACGATCTCGGCGGCCGAGCGCAGGTTCGCCAAGGGCCGGCGGATGCCATCTGTGGCTTCCCGCAGCAACGCGTCTCGGCGGCCCAGTTCGGCCAGTTCGCGGGTGCGGTCGTCAAAAGTCACCAGATAGCCACTTGGCGCGCCGCCCGCCTCCCGGAGCAGCGTCAACTTGCCCTCCAGCGTCACCGACCCGTCGGCGGTGGCCGCGATAATCGGCGCCGTCAGGCCCCGCCCGCCTGTTCGCCCATCCGCACGGCCTTCGTTCAGGCGCGCGCTCAGACGCTCAACACCGTGCAAGAACGGCTGGCGGTTGGTGAAATCAAATAACGACCGCCCAAGCCCGATCTCGCCGCTGACATGCAGCAGTTCCAGTGCGCGGCGGTTGTAGAGTAAAATACGGTGGCTCAACGAACAGATCACCACACCCTCGTGCAGGTCGTGCAACACTGCCGCCAGCCTGGATTTCTCCACTTCGGCCCCGGCGAGGGCTTCGGCGACACGGGCGTCCGAACCTTTGGTGGCATTGGCATAGGCCGCAATCATCGACGCCATGGCATCAGACAGCTCTCCCAGATGCCCAAGTTCTTCGACATCGGGGGCGTGTACCGGGTTGGCATGCAGTGCCGTCGTAAGGGCGCGCGCCCAACCGGTCATGGGGGCGGCCAGCAATCTGTCGACCGCCGCCCAAGCGACCGCCGTAACCGTCAGGGCACCTGCCATGGCCGCAACGGACACCAACACCAACGGCTCGGCGCGCTCCGCCCCCCAGCCACCGGCCGCCGCGATCAATTGCCAGCCGAACACGCCCAGCCCCGCCGCGAGCGTCAGCCCGAGCAGTCCGAAGATGATTGCGAGAACGGCACGCACGCTCATCGAGTACCGCCCTCCAACAAGGCTCGTACCCCCGCCAACAATTCCTCGTTGGCAAACGGCTTGGTCAGGAAATCGTCGGCGCCCAGGGCCATCGCCTTATCACGTTCGATTATCCGCGCTTTAGCAGTCACCATCATGATCTTTATACCGCCGCAGCGCTCGTCGGCGCGCAGTTCGCGGCAGATATCAAAGCCATCACGTTTTTCCAGATCGACGGCCAGCAACGCCAGATCCGGCACGTCCTCGTCAATCGCCAGCAGGGCTTCGGCGCCATCTTTCACCACGCGCACATCATGGCCCTCGCGCTCCATCAAAAAGCGCAAACAGGCCTGCATGTTGGCCTCGCGGTCGGCGATCAGCACTTTTGTCGTCATGCGATGTCCCCTGACCCGTGTGGTGCCGGCACTATAGCTGAATAGGAGCCGATTTTTCGCCATTTGGTCAATGCATTCGGCAAAAGCGGTGCGCGGAACCCATTGATTCTAGACGAAAACAAAAAAAAGTGACGGAACGAACCCAATTTTTCAGCCGGCGCAACTTCACCGATGTCGGCGGCACAAGTGTCCCCACCCAGCATAGGCGGTGGCAGGTTTGATGTGAGCAATTGGATCATGCTCTACAATATAGGAATTTATACTGTTATTTGCAAGAAATTTTCAGCGTACACGGAACAGCTCAAACAAAAGCGGTTACGCAGAAATTGGTTTTTCCAGCACCGATCTTTACGAATTCAAACTCAAACCCGCTGTCAGCGCGGCGGACCATCTCGATAAAACCGACATGAGCGCCTTTGCTGCCTTCCGGTATTTCGCCACGCAGGGTTTTCTTGTAAAGCGCTTTCAAGGCCGCCTCATCGAGGTTTTGAATCAACTGGAGATAATCTGTTAGGCGCTGAACATCGTGCTCGGCAACGAGATTGTTAGACCTTGCGAAATACCGACCATGAGACACCCCGACCATCAGGGATCCATGTCTCAATGCGTCGCTGTTGCCTTCAGGGTCGGACAAGACATTGGCTGAGTAACGGATGATATTCTGGGCCAGCTCAATAAAAATATAGATCAGCCGGCTTTTGATTCTGGTTTCGGCATTTAACATGGTCAGCGCTTGTTTTATGGAAACACTGGCACTTGTCAGGATGTCTTCCGTCAAATATCCGCTGTACGAGAAAATGGCATTTTGGCCGCCCAGTTGAGCCTGCAGATCGAAATCTTGATGAGACAAAAATTCCGTTATTCCACCGATAGCCGGATCAGCATCGTCTTTGTTTTCTGTCGGAACATCTTCGGTGTCGCCCGCCGCGCCGGTCAAACGATCAAAAATTCGATAAACCACGAATTCCTCTTTTTGGACCCGTGTCCACAGCAAGGATTGCAGTTTCATCAAGTCGTCCGAGAACCCTTCGGCGGAACTGGAATTTTCATATTTTTCGATAAACTCGAACGTCGCCTTGGATACGCTGTCCATGTATTCACGGAAAAATTCCAAGGCATCATGAACAACATTGTCGCTTTTCGCAGCTTCTATAAGCGGCGGATACAACTCGTCGTCTTTGCGTTTCAAATGAGCGACAAGAAGCGATTTCGCCATCAAAATCGAATCACGCCGATGTTCGGTGTCGCGACCATGGCTTTGCGCATCCGCCAATAGGCTGAAAATTTCCGCGTTCTCGCGTTTTAATGTTTCAATAAGGTCAGAAATAGAAACCTCCTATGGGCGCAACTAAATCCAACACCGTTCAGTTGGATACTGTCAATATGCCGCGCGAATAGTTCGTCAGATATTCACACCCGTCAGTCGTGACAACGATTGAATCACCGATGCGTCCGCCAAGCTTGCCGTCGACCGAGATGCCGCCATCAACGGCAAAGGTCATGCCGGGCTGCAGGATCGTCTTGTCGCCGGATTTCAGTTCCGGTGCTTCCAGGTATGACATGCCGATTGAGCGGCCGGTTCTGTAACCCGTTGCATATCCGCGCGCCGCATAAATCGCATCGGCGGCCCAAGCGACCGATTCCGCCGTAACGCCGGGGCGAATGGCCGCAATAGCCGCTTGTTGGGCGTCGATGGCGGCGTGCTGCACGCGGGCGGCTTCATCGGAAATTTCATCAATGAAAAACATCCGATCAAAACCCAGCTTGTAGAGCTTGAACTGCGCCATGTTGCAAAAACAGAAGTAAACCGGGTCACCCTTCTGTAAGCGCTTCACGCTGGCGCGGCGATGCACCATGGATGTATCGGTGCCGGACTGCATGATTTGCAGGTTGTGGATCATCGGTGAAATGAACGCATCCCAACCGCGATCCGTCAAAAACCCAGCCGCCTTCCGGGTGCCTGCATTGATCACCGCCAATGCCGCTTCATACTCCGGCGCCCCGTCCGCCAGCGCCCCTTCAGCCGCCTGCATCATCGCCGCCGCGATTTCACCGGCTTGACGCATGACGCTGATCTCGTCGTCTGATTTCACCATGCGCATGGCGCCGAGCAGCGGCGATATATCATGCAACGCCGTTCCCGGTTTCGACGCATCAAACCAGTTGCGGACAATGGCCGGCAGGGCCGCCGCCTCGACGCCGATGCTGCCCGCATGATCTCCCAACGCGCGGGCCAATACATTTTCCCAACGGTTGTCGCCGGCATCTTCCCACGTCATCACATCGTCGACCCAGGTCATGGCCGAAACCATTTCGCTTTCCATGGCCGGCGTGATCACCACCGGCGCGTCGTCGGGACGTACGATCAGAAACGTCGGCCGGCCGAACTCAACCGACAGATAACCCCAAAATCCAGCCAGATAGGCGATGGAGCTTTCGTCGGTGATGACAGCGATATCGATACCCGCATCCTTGATCCGGGCTTGAAACTCTTTGGTGCGTTGCCGGGCTTGATCGAGCATGGACGTCATTCCTTCACCCAAATACGCTAATCGCGAACATGTCAAATATGATAATCGCGTATACAGGAGTTGGTTTTCACCCACAACGCCCCTTCGCGGATTGCACGGGGCGCGCGTTTTCGCTACAAGTCCCGGCGCGCGCATTGCCGGGTGCCCACCCTACTCGATTTTTCCGAAGGACCGCGACATGGCCAGCTACCAGTACTCCTACGTGATGAAAGACCTCTCCAAAACCTTCCCGGGCGGCAAGGAGATTTTGAAGGGCGTGACGCTGTCATTTTTGCCCGACGCCAAGATCGGCGTGTTGGGCGTCAACGGCGCGGGTAAATCAACGCTGATGAAGATGATGGCGGGCAAGGAAGAGTCGTCCGGCGGTGAAGCCTGGGCGGCGGAAGGCGTGCGGGTGGGATACCTGGAGCAGGAACCGCAGCTAGACCCGGCCAAGACGGTCGGCGAGAACGTCACCGATGGCCTGGGCGGCGTGAAGGACATGCTGGACCGCTTCAACGAAATCTCCAACAAGTTCGCCGAGCCCATGGACGACGACGAGATGAACAACCTGTTGGCCGAGCAGGGCGAGTTGCAAGAACAGATCGACGCCGTTGACGGCTGGGAATTGGAGCGAACCATCGAGATTGCCATGGACGCGCTGCGCTGTCCGCCGGCGGACGCGGGGGTTGAGAAGCTTTCGGGCGGCGAGCGCCGCCGCGTCGCGCTGTGCAGATTGCTGCTGCAAAAGCCTGAAGTCTTGCTGCTTGATGAACCGACCAACCATTTGGATGCGGAATCGGTCGCCTGGCTGGAGCGGCACTTGCGCGAATACGCCGGCACCGTGTTGATGGTCACGCACGACCGCTACTTCCTCGACAACGTCACCAACTGGATTTTGGAACTCGACCGCGCGCGCGGCATCCCGTATGAGGGCAATTATTCGGCCTGGCTCGAGCAAAAACAAAAACGCCTGGCCCAGGAAGAGCGCGAGGAATCGGCGCGCCAGCGGACGCTGAAGCAGGAATTGGAATGGATCAGGCAGTCGCCGCGTGCGCGCCAGGCGAAATCCAAGGCGCGGATCACCGCCTATGACGAGTTGGTGGCGAAATCCGCCGACCGCTCGCCGGGCTCCGCGCAAATCGTCATCCCCCCTGCACCTCGCCTGGGCGATTTGGTGATCGAAGCCAAGGGATTGAACAAAGGCTTCGGCGATCATTTGTTGATTGAAGACCTGTCGTTCAAATTGCCGCCGGGCGGCATCGTCGGCGTCATCGGGCCGAACGGCGCGGGCAAAACAACGCTGTTTCGCATGATTACCGGTCAGGAGACACCCGACAGCGGTGAAATCCGGATCGGCGAGACGGCGCAGTTGGGTTATATCGACCAGTCACGTGATTCGCTGGATGACAAAAAGAATGTCTGGGCGGAAATCTCCGATGGTCACGATGAGATCGAACTGGGCAAACGCACCATGCAGTCACGCGCCTACGTGGCACAGTTCAACTTCAAGGGCGGCGACCAGCAAAAGGCCGTCGGGCAGCTGTCGGGCGGCGAACGCAACCGCGTGCACCTGGCGAAAATGCTGAAATCCGGCGCCAACGTTCTGCTGTTGGATGAACCGACGAACGATCTCGACGTGGAAACCCTGCGTGCACTCGAAGACGCCTTGGACGACTTCGCCGGCTGCGCCGTCGTCATCAGCCACGATCGTTGGTTCCTGGATCGTCTCGCCACCCACATCCTGGCCTTCGAGGGCGACAGCCATGTGGAATGGTTCGAGGGCAACTTCGAGGCCTACGAAGAAGATAAGAAACGCCGTCTCGGCGACGACGCTGTCGAGCCGCACCGCATCAAGTATAAGCCGCTGACGCGCTGAGCATTTCCCTTCCGCATCAGCCCGTGGGTTTCTGTCCGTAACGCGCTGCGTGACCGTGGAAGGTGTTCACCAGTTCCTCGCGCCGACGCAGGCCTGTGAGCACGCCCTGGCGCTTGCCATCGCCATCGAGCAAAAGCAGTGTCACATGGGCGACGCCATGCGCCTGAGCAAGCGCCCGGCCCTTTGATGTGCGTATGTTTGCGACCAGGAATTGCACCTGGGCCTCGCCGACCTCACAGACGGCATCACGGGCTTCGCGTTGCAACGCCACGCAAGTGGGGCATTCCGGGTCGTGAATTTGTACAACCGTCGGCATGCCATTACCGATGCGAGACAAGTCGTGCTCGCGCATGGTCGCCTGCACATCCCGAACAGCCAGCCAGCCGCCGCTGCCAACCACAAGCATCGCAATGCCGCTATTTCGAAACCGTCGCAGAAATGCGCGTCGCGATGACGTCTCGGATTTCTCGTCGGCTTGCATTGGAGCCGCGGTGGGCTTACGTGACGGTTTCTGCTGACGTTTACGGTTCTTCTTATGACGCTTCATCGTGAAGGCCTCCCTCTCTCCTCGATCCGGTTTTCAAACCGTGGAGACTATAAGGCGGCACCACCGGCCTTGTATGCCTACTGTTGGTCACGTTGACGTGAGCGAAAGCGAGCGTTGAAGGGTGGGGACGCATACAATGGCATTGCAACAGTTTGTTACGGCGCCTTGAACCGCTTCCGCGCCTTCTCCACTTCGGTCCGCGTCACGCACTCCGCGATATGGTCGTTGACCAGGCCCATGGCCTGCATGAAGGCGTAGACGGTGGTGGGGCCGACGAATTTCCAGCCGAGTTTTTTCAGGTCCTTGGAAAGCTGCACCGAGACGGGTGTGGTGGAGACCGTCTGCGGGTCGGCGTTGGTGGCGGGGTCGGGCTCATAGCTCCAGAAGAAGGCAGCCAGCGAGCCGTGTTCCTTGACCATTTCACGGGCGCGCTTGGCGTTGTTGATGGTGGCTTCGATCTTGCGCCGGTGGCGGACGATGCCGGCGTCCTGGAGCAGGCGCTCGACGTCTTTGTCTCCGAACTTGGCGACCTTGTTGAAGTCGAAGCCCTTGAAGGCTTTGCGGAAGTTCTCGCGCTTGGTGAGGATGGTGCGCCAGCTCAGGCCCGACTGGAATCCCTCCAGGCAGATCTTTTCGAACAGCCGCTGGTCGTCGACCACGGGGAAGCCCCATTCTGTGTCGTGATAAACGACATACTCTTCCGTTGCCGAGCACCACCAGCAGCGCGGCTGGCCATCGGGTCCTGTGAAAATCTTGCTCATCGTTTACTCCCCATCCATCGGCAGGGAACCAGAAAGCCCAGATAGACGCAAGGGTAGCTGTCGTCTATACCACCCCCATGCCAGAATGCCATGTCCTGATAATCGGCGCCGGCGCGGCGGGGTTGATGTGCGCGGCCGGCGCGCAAAAGCGCGGGCGCCATGTCGTCGTGCTGGAAAGTGCCGCCAAGGTGGCGGGCAAAGTGCGCATTTCAGGCGGCGGGCGCGCCAACTTCACCAATCTGCATGCGACGCCCGCCGATTTTCTGTCGGAAAATCCGCATTTTTGCGTCTCGGCGCTGAAGCGCTACACACCCGACGATTTCATAGATTTGGTCGAGAGCTACGGCATTGCCTATCATGAGCGCAAGCACGGGCAATTGTTTTGCGACGGCTCGGCTGGCGAGATCATCGACATGTTGATGCTTGAGGCCGACGGCACCGATATCCGCACCTCGACC
Organism: Rhodospirillaceae bacterium; assembly: GCA_016845145.1. Classification (GTDB taxonomy): domain Bacteria; phylum Pseudomonadota; class Alphaproteobacteria; order Rhodospirillales; family Casp-alpha2; genus TMED8. The sequence goes on along the minus strand of JAERTE010000146.1, from coordinate 148,498 downwards.
CAGGCCAAGAATATCTCGAAACAGGGTGATGGCTTTCGCGTTGAGACCGACTGGAGCACGTTCGAGACGCAAGCCTTGGTAATCGCCACGGGTGGGCCGTCGATCCCGAAAATGGGGGCCAGCGGTTTTGGCTATGAGGTGGCGCGGCAGTTTGGCCTGAACGTGATAGAGCCGCGACCCGGCCTGGTGCCGCTGACCTTCGACGCCGAATTGCTGACCGATGTGAAAGACCTCTCGGGGGTCTCGCTTGATGCCACGGTGACGCTCGGCAAGGTGAATTTCACCGACGCGCTGCTGTTCACGCACCGGGGACTGAGCGGCCCGGCGATCTTGCAAATCTCATCCTATTGGCGCGAAGGCGAGGAGATCATCATCGACTTGCTGCCCGGTGCGGACGCCTTCACCTGGCTGAAAACCGCCAAGGATGAGCAGCCGAGAAAGGACGTTGCGAATGCACTGGCGCAAGTCCTGCCCAAGCGCCTGGCCGCCATGATCGCAAGTCAGGCCGATTGCCAAACGCGCCTGGCGGAAACACCCGACAGGGTTTTGCGAGAGTTGGCCGAACGCATCAACGCCTGGCGCGTCACCCCCAACGGCACGGAGGGCTTGCGCACGGCGGAGGTCACGGTGGGCGGCGTCGATACACGCGAGTTGTCGTCCAAGACCATGGAAGCACGCGATGTGCCCGGCCTCTACTTCATCGGCGAGGCCGTCGACGTAACCGGGCACCTGGGCGGCTTCAATTTCCAATGGGCCTGGGCGTCCGCTCACGCCTGCGGGCAAGTGGTCTGAGCGACGTCGTTTACAGTCGCCGGGGCCGGTACACCTTCGGCGGACGGGCGTGCTTTTCGATGTAGTCGAACACCATGGATGCGATATCCAATCCCGTCGCCGTCTCAATGCCCTCGAGGCCCGGGGATGAATTGACTTCCAGGACTTTCGGCCCATCCTCCGCCCGCAACAGATCAACCCCCGCCAACGACAACCCCATGACGCGCGCCGCCTTGACCGCCGTGGCGCGTTCCTCTTTCGTGAGCCGTACCTTCACGGCCTTGCCGCCGCGATGCAGGTTGGAGCGGAACTCTCCCTCCTCGGCCTGGCGTTTCATGGCGGCGACGACCTTGTTGCCGACCACCAGGCAGCGAATGTCGGCGCCGCCGGCCTCCTTGATAAACTCCTGCACCAAAATGTTGGCTTTCAGGCCCTGGAAGGCGCCGATCACCGATTCCGCCGCCTTTTTGGTTTCCGCCAAGACGACGCCGCGTCCTTGCGTGCCTTCCAACAACTTGATCACCAGCGGCGCGCCGCCGACGAACTTGATCAACTCGCCGGTGGCCTTGGGTGAGCGCGCAAACCCGGTATCGGGCATGCCGATGCCTGAACGCGCCAGCAATTGGTGCGCATAGAGCTTGTCACGCGCCGCACCGATCGCAGCCGCCGAATTGAGGCTGTAGACCCCCATCGCCTCGAACTGGCGGACAACGGCCATGCCGTAGAAGGTCACCGTGGCGCCGATGCGCGGCACGATCACGTCGAAGCCCTCCAGCGACTGGCCGTTCAAATGCACCTCGGGCCGGGTCGAGGTGATGTTCATGTAGCATTGCGTGGTGTTGATGATCTCGACCATATGGCCACGCTCATCTGCGGCTTCGGCGAGACGTTGGGTGGTGTAGTTGTTGGGCTCACGCGACAGGATACCGATCTTCAGTGCACTGCGCGGGCCCTTGGTTTTCGGTAATTCATCGTACAGGCTCAATGACAACTCGCCCTGCACGCAAGACTGGCTTGGATCGACGATGATGGTGTCGCGCAGCGCCGTGCGACCGATCAGCATGCGGTACTGCATGGACTCGCGGTTGGTCAGGGATATCTCAATCGGCCATTCCTGACCACCGATCCGCACCGGTGTGCGGACGATGTAGCGCAGCTCTATCTCACCGTTGGACGACGTGATCTCGCGTTGATCGACAAGCTCCGCCGAACAGAAAACCACCACGTCGGGGCGCTCCGGCACTGGATGCACGCCGAACCGCACGCGTTTTTTCGCACCCCGCCCATAGGGTTCGATCATGAAGGCATGGATGGACGATGACCGCGCGCCGGTATCGACCTTGGCGCGTACCGCCGGCAGACCGAGCCCCGGCAGCTCGACCCATTCCTCCCAGCCGAAAACCAGTTCCTTGTCCTGGACCGCATCTTCCAGGGTTTCCGCCGCCGTGCTTTGGTTTTGCGATTTGTCAGTCATTCCATGACCTCATATCTGTCATTGGTTGGGCATCCGATTTGGAAGCTTAGCGGCCTACAGGACCCGCGTCCCGTATTTCGCCACGGCATCCTCGGACAATGTCAGCCCCAGGCCCGGCGCATCGTTGAGTGTCAACCAACCGTCCTTCATGGCGGGCGGATTCTCGAACAGTTCAGCCTGCAGCGGATCGCGCTCGGGATCGGTAAAGGCTTCCACATATCCACCCGCGGGCGTCGAGGCCACCAACTGCGCATGGATAAAGCAATCGTGGTGCGGCGTCACAGTCACATGGTTAAGCTCACACAGTGCCGCCATCTTGCGGGCTTCCGTGAAGCCGCCGAACATGGTGACGTCGAACTGCAATATCTCGATGGCTTGCTCTTCCAGCAATGAGCGGCAGGCATAGCTGGTCAGCTCGCTCTCGCCGGCCGACAGTGGAATGTTGGTGCGGCCGGAAAGAATCTTCAGCTCTCGCCGATCATCGGCCCAGCGCAGCGGCTCCTCCAGCCAATGTGGCCGCAAGGGTTCAAGCAAGCGCACGGCCTCCGTGGCCGTCTTCAAATCCCAGGCGCGGTTGACATCAACCATCAACGCCGCATCCGGCCCGATGACATCGCGAACCACTTCAAGGCGTTCGATGTCCTCGGCCAAACTGAGCCCGCCGACCTTGGCCTTGAACCCGCGATGCCCCTCGGATTTGAGTTTCTGCAACTCGTCGCGCAGTTCCACCAGGTCTTTGCCGTCACGATAATAGGCGCAGGTGACATAGTACGGCACACGGTCACGGTACCCGCCTAAGATTTGATAAAGCGGCAACCCAGCGGCCTTGCCGATGACATCCCAGCACGCCACGTCGATGGCCGCCGACGCACGGATCAGCGCTTCGCGACCCCAGCCGTTCTCGTGTGCCTCGCGTTTTGATGTCAACGCGAACAGGTCCTGGTAAATGCGTTCGGGCATCAACGGGTTTTCCCCCACAACGCGCTCCGCGATGCCGCTTTTGAACACATGCAGGATCGGGTCCGCGGTGGTGTAGCTGGTGGCGAGACCGAACCCCTCGATCCCGCCGTCCGTCTGCATGCGGACAAGCACTTCGTTGGCCGTCGGCACGGTGAAGTTGGAAACCCAGTGCGGGCGCTCATCGGGTGGGCCACGCAGGATAAAGACGTCGAGCTTGGTGATTTTCATAAGCTTGTCCGGAGGTTCTTGACCCACAATGTCTGGTCTTCGATTATCCTGGGGGGTGCACAGCAGAGCAAGGGAAGAAAACCATGAAAATCGCCATCATCGGGGCCGGCGCCATGGGCTCGGTCTATGCCGGTCTGCTGGCCGAAGCCGGACACGAGATTTGGGCCATCGATACCTGGGCCGACCATGTGAATGCCATCAATACCAAAGGCCTGCAGGTCGAGGGGCCGAGCGGCGACCGGGTCGTGCAAGGCATCCATGCCAGCGCCGATACATCGGATGCGGGCGCGTGCGATCTCTACGTCATTGCCACCAAGGCGTCCGCCGTCGGCTCCGCGGCGCGCGCCATTGCCCCCTTGATGAGCGCCGATTCACTGGTGCTGACCATCCAAAACGGCCTCGGCGCCGGTGAGCGCATCGCCGAATTCATGCCGACCGAGAACGTTCTGCTGGGCGTCGCCGACGGTTTCGGCGCTTCCATGAAAGGGCCTGGCCACGCGCACCATAACGCCATGAACCTGATCCGCATCGGCGAGATGCAGGGCGGCATGACAGCGCGCTTGGAGCAACTGACCCAGGTGTGGGCCGCGGCCGGTTTCAAGGCCAAAGCGTTCGACGACATTCATCAGTTGGTCTGGGAGAAGTTCATCTGCAACTGCACCTTCTCCGCGCCGTGTACGGTGTTTGGATGCACACTGGGAGAGTTGATGGACAACACCGACAATTTCAACATCGCACTCGGATGCGCACGTGAGGTCTATGCGCTGGGCCAAGCCAAGGGCATCAACTTCTCCTTCGATGACCCGGTCGCCTACGTCACGGCGTTCGGCCAAAAGATGCCGGGCTCCAAGCCGTCCATGCTGCAAGATAACGAGGCCGGACGCGTGTCGGAGATCGACGCCATCAACGGCATGGCGCCGGTGTTGGGCCGGGCGTTGGGAATCCCAACGCCCTACAACGAGACACTCACCGCCGTGGTTCGTGCTCGCGAAGCCCAGTTTTCCTAAGTTTTGAGTCTAAGCGGCGAGCTGGCGGTGCAACTCCAGCACAGCAATACAAGCCTCGGCGGCCTCACGCCCTTTGGTTTTGAAATGCTCCGTGAAGAACGCGCGATGCTCAGCAATTTCGTGGAACTGATGTGGCGTCAACATGGCCGAGAACATTGGCACTTCGGTCTCGATCTGCACCTGCATCAGGCCTGAGACGACAGCGTCGGCAACGAAATCATGACGATAGATACCGCCGTCGACAACCAGCGCCGCGCCGACAACAGCGGCGTAATCTCCACGCTTGGCCAGCATCTTGGCCAACAGCGGAATTTCATAAGCGCCGGGCACATCGAAGACCTCGACCGAAGCGGTATCTTGTGTACGTTCGCGCACTTCATCGATGAACGACAGCCGGCATTGGTCGACAATGTCGGCATGCCAACGGGCCTGGATGAAGGCTATTTTGGTTTGGCTATCTTGAGCGTGCTGATTCATGGTTTCCTCCTATAGTCACGCAGAGACCAGAACCAGGGCGAAGAACACGGAACCCGCCACGCGTGCGCAATTACGCCCACGCGGTGGAACCGCTCCGTTCTCTCTCATCCGGACTTTCACCGTCGGCTTCGGAGTTGCACCGAATCTGCTGACCCTGCCGACGATACCGCCGCCAAGCGCTCGCGGGCTTACGTGCGGAACTTCCGCATGGAACTTCCTAAACACGCTCACCGCCGGTGGGGAATTTCACCCCGCCCCGAGAACTGCCCCGCCACAACGCGGGGCGAGGCGGAACTTAGCGGAAGCGAACCTCGAAATCCATTTGGAATCCACGTTTTAGTCGTGGTTTTTTCTACAGCTTTCCGCATCGCCGTATTCGGCGAATTCATCGCAGCGATTACGCGGAACTTTTCGCCAAGCAGCTGAATTTGGCCGTATCTTCCCGCGACTTCCAGGGTTCAATCCGGCTAATCTCTTTCCCGTGCTTGGTGCTGTCCGCCAAAAATGCGTCGACTTCGACACCGGACATATCTGAATAGAACGAGTCAGCCATGCACTCGCAGACCTCTTTCACCGTCTTGTTAAGTGCCTCGACCAGTTCGCGTTCGTCTTTCTTTTCATCGAAGTGTCTCGCGCACGAAGCTGTCGAAACGGCGATCAATCCGGAAACAACGGCTTGCGATTGTTCCGGCGTCCGCGTCGACGTTGTTTGGCATGCGGTCAAAACAATTGCCGCCAACGCAAAGAATACCAAACGCTGCATGAATTCCCCCTTAATTTATGGTTTAATGGGGAAACAATAATTCTATTTTTGTGTTTCGTCTATCGCTGCAACTCAGATGAGGCGGGAAGAGAGTGTGTTTCTAAAACCGGATTTCCACTTGCCTCAGCGAACCGAAATCGGCGACGGCCCTGTCGCCCGCTTTCACCCGCTCAATGCCGGTACAGGTCCCGGTGGAGACGACCATCCCCTTGCGCATGCCGACACCCCACGATGATTGCTGATTGGCCAGCCAGACCATGACGTTCATGGGGTCGCCCAGGGCATTGGCGCCTGTGCCGGCGCCCGCCGCCTTGCCGTTGATGGAAATGTTAACCCCATGCGCCGGAATATCGAGCCCGCGCCAATCTGTGATCCACGGACCGACGACCAGAGCAATGTTGGCGCCACTATCGGCCGTGACTAAAAATCGTCCTTTGCCGAGCAGTCCGCCCTTCAAACGCGTGCCCACGACCTCAATGGCGCCGGCAACGGCATCAATGGCATCGCGAACCTCATCGGTGGTGTAGGGCTCGTCCCGCGCAGGCAGGTCCGCACCGAGCCGATAGGCGAACTCGCCTTCGATGCCGGGGTAATGTGCCGCAAAAACCGGCACACGTGCCGGGCTCTCATAGAAATAGGGGGCGAGGACCGGGCATGATCCGGGCTCGGTGGTGCCCAGCAGGCGTTGCGCTTCCTCGCTGGTGGAGCCGACCTTAAAGCCGATACTTTCCAGCCCCGAGGCCTGCATGACATCCGCCTGAATGGCGTAGGCCTCGAACTGGCTGGTGGGCTCGACGACGGTTTCGGGATCGACGGAGACACCCGAAGCGCGCGCCTGCCACAACTGCTTGCCAAGATCGCTCACACGGACCTCGTAAAGCCGCCATCGACACGGATGTTCTGGCCGGTAATGTAACTGGCGCCTTCGGATGCCAAAAACCCCACCACGTCGGCGATTTCGCGCACCTGGCCATAACGCCCCATGGGCACGCGGGATCGGAACGCCTCTTTCTCGGGCAAGCTGTCGATGAAGCCCGGAAGCACATTATTCATACGCACGTTGTCGGCGGCGTATTGATCGGAATAAAGCTTGGTGAAAGCCGCCAATCCGGCACGCGCCATGCCTGATGTGGGGAATGCGGGCTCGGGCTCGAAGGTGGCGAAGGTGGTGATGTTGATAATCACCCCGGCCTTTTGCTCCACCATGATCGGCGTCACCAGCCGCGTCGGCCGGATGGCATTCAGGAAATAAACGTCGAGGCCCGCGTGCCAATCCTCATCCGTGAGCTCCAGAATATCACCCTTGGGACCATGACCGGCACTGTTGACCAGCACATCGACCCGGCCCCATTTGTCGTGCGTCATATCGACCAAGCGTTTTAAATCGTCATTGGATTGGTTCGATCCGGTGACGCCGATACCACCCAACTCAACCGCCAATGCCTCGCCCTTACCCGACGACGACAGCACAGCGACGTTAAATCCATCTTCCGCCAGTTTGCGCACCGCGCCGGCGCCCATGCCGGACCCGCCGGCGGTGATGATTGCGACCTTGTTTTCACTCATTGCTCTCTCCCTTGTCTCGCTTCAACCATATCTTTCAGTTTCAGGACCGCGGCATGCGGCGCGGTCAAAATGGGGATTTCGATCTCAGCGCGGATCGCATCCGCCAACGGCGCCATGGAAAACTGGGCTAAGGCGATGCAATCGCAATCGCTCAATTCGATGGCCGCATCAACGACCGCCTTGTCATGTGCCGCGTTGTCACCGGCGTGTAATGCCGCCCACGCACCTTCGGCCATGGCAGGGCGCACGGTGATGGGGTGTTCCGCCATGCGTTCAAGTTGTTCGGTCAACATCGGCAGCGTGACGGGATGGGTGGCCAGCAGGCCGATGGTGTCACCGGCTTTCAGCGCGTGTTCCAGCATGGCTTCGTTGGGTTTCAGGGTCGGGAACGGAAACCGCTGTTGGCAGGCTTCCACGGGCGGACCGAAGGCGGTGCAGGTGAACAACAGGCCGTCGATGTCTTGTTGTGCGGCATACTCAGCAAGGCCGATAAAACGATCGGAGATATCGTCGGTCAGTCCCCCTTGGCGATCGACTTCCTGTGTCAGGCCTTCGTCCAGCAGGCTCCAATGCGAAGCTTCCGGCCAAAGCTCCGCGAAGGCGGCCTCAATGGGTCCAATGGCGGCGCGGGTCGCGTGGATCAGGGCGATGCGGACGCTCATCCGAGCAAATGTTCCGCCACCGCCTTGGCAAAACCGTCCGTCGAGCCCTGGCCGCCCAGATCCGGCGTACGCACGGCATCGTCGAGCAGCACCGCATCCACGGCCGCTTCAATAGCCGTAGCCGCGTTGGAAAGTTCCGGGCGCTCATAGCGACGCGATCCCCAGTCGAGCAACATCGCCACCGACAAGATCATGGATACCGGATTGGCGATGTTTTGCCCGGCGATATCAGGCGCCGAGCCGTGCTGTGCCTGGGCCGCGCAAAGCGTATCGCCGGCCATGACGGAACCCGCAAGACCGAGCGAACCGGAAAGTTCGCTGGCCAGATCGGACAGGATATCGCCGTAGAAGTTGGTCGTGACCACGACATCGAAGCGCTCCGGGTGGCGCACCAGATGCGCCGCCATGGCGTCCACCAAAATGCCCTCGACCTCGACGTCAGGAAACTCCTTGGCGACGATATCGACGCATTCGAGAAACAAGCCGTCGGTCATGTGGAAGCTGTTGGCTTTGTGCACGGCGGTGATCTTTCCCCGCCGCTGACGTGCCAGTTCAAAGCCCCGGCGCGCGATGCGGTCACAGCAATGACGCGTGATCTTACGCGTCGAAATCGCCATGTCGGGGCTCAACATCACCTCGCCCCAACCCTTGAAGCAGTTGCGGTCGGGATAGAAGCCTTCCGTCGCTTCGCGCATGATCACAAGGTCCAGGCCCGGCTTGCCCAATCCCAAACCTTCACGGGTGCGGGCCGGGCGCACGTTGGCGTACAAATCCAACCCGACCCGAAAGCTGGCCGAGATATTGACGCCGCCCTCTTCCGGTGACGGATAATCGGCGTGCGACTGGGTGCCTAAGATTACACCATCGAAGGTTTTGGCACGCTCCAGCAATTCCGGGCGAATGGTGATCCCGAACTTGTCCAGGCTCTCGAAACCGGCAATCTCGTGCTCCAACTCCAGCTTCAGGTCGAACTTTCTGTCAGCGATCGCAAGCACCGTTTCCGCCGCCGAGACGATTTCCGGCCCGATTCCATCCGCCGGCAAGACAAGCAACTTCACGATCAAACCTCCCTTATTTGTCGCCCCAATTGGCGTTTAGGGAACCATGTTCTTTTTCGCCAATTCCTGCAAGGCCTCGTCGGTTTTGGTCACGTGCGTCAACCCCATGCCCTTCAAAACGTGATCCGCCTTGGTGTACTGGATCTTGGCATAGGTGGTGATCTCCACCCGGTTGCCCCAGGGGTCGAGGAAATCCAGAAACTTTTCGGAAACCAGTTCCACACCCATATCTTTCAGCGTGCGGCGCACCAACTCCTTGTCATCAACGGCGATGCCGAAGTGCCGTGCGTCGTCCGGCCCTTGCTTGCGGCCCTTCGAGAAGTTGATGAACTGGTCGCCGAAGTAGATAAAGGCGGCGGTGTCGCTGCGGCTCGAAATCTCGAAATTCAGAAAGCTGCCGTAGAACGCCAGCGCCGCGTCGATATCTCCCACTTCGAGCGCGATATGGTTGATGCCGATGGCATTGGCTTTTTGCTGATCACTCATGGCTGAGACCTCCGTTTGCATGACGGAGATATGGGAACGGTCGTCGCCGAATGCCAGTTCAGCGGCTGATGGCGATAAAGGCGACCGACGGCACCACAATGAACACGGCCGCCACGACCCGGAGCGTCAGGCGTTCGCGTTTAAACACAAAGATGCTGAGCAGCATCGCGGAGATCGGCGACAATGCGATGATCGGCATCACGGTGGTGATTTCGCCGCGCATGAGCGCGTTGTTCAAGAACATGATGGCGACACCGAACACCGCGCCCGCGCCCGCGAACCAATAAGTCCCGCGCAGTTTCCAATCGACCCGTGTCCGCTTTTCTCCGCGCCCGAGCGCCATGTTGGTCAAAATCGCTGATACCGTAAAACCCACCAACCCGGCGAAAAACGGGTTTGGGATATCCTCCATACCGACCTTGGTCAGCACATGCGCCAGCGAGCGGATCAATGCAGCCCCTACGGGCAAGGCCAATGCCCACATGGGCCAATCGCGCTCGATCTTGAGATTGCCCAGCGACAGCAGCAATACAGCGGCAATGATACCGACTGTGCCCACCGCGATGGGAAACGTGAATGCCTCGCCCAACCAGAAAATCCCCAGCGCCGCGCCAAACAACGGCGTCGTGGAGCCCAATGTGGTCGAAAGCGTAGGGCCCAAAAAACGTGTGCCGGCCACCGATAGGTTTGCCGATACAGAGGGCCTGATCACCCCGGCCAAAACGAAGATCAGCACCGCCGGCTCCAGCCATTGCGAAGACACCATGTAAAAAGGCGACGCCAGCCAGTACAAAGCCGCCGCGGTGGTGATGGAGATCGCCGCGCCGCGCCGCCCGGCAACGTCGGCAAGACCCATGTTCTGGCAATGCGCGCCGACAGACATCAGAAACGCCGCGACCAGCGCCAGCGTGATCGGGAGATGGGCGGCGCTCACGCGCCGGCGGCCTCATACTCCGATTGTAGGCGCGCCACGAGATCGGCGGTCGAGGGCGCATCGGTGATGGTGCCGACACCCTGGCCGGCACTCCAGATCACCGACCAGGCCTTGGCTTTTTTGTGACCTGTCTGGTAATCGCGATCGACCTTCTGGCCGGGAAGCGCCAAGTCTGCGGGGTCCAACTCGGATGCCAGAATGCTTTTCGTCAGGTAATTGGCCGGCAGGCCGGAAAACTCCGGCGTATAGGTGATGTCCGACGCACCCGAATCGATAATCATCTGTTTGTATTCGGGCGCCGCGTTGGCCTCCTTCACGGCGATAAAGCGCGTGCCCAGGTAGGCGAAATCGGCGCCAAGCGTGCGCGCCGCGCGCACCGCCTGACCTGACGAAATGGCGCCTGAAAGAATCAACGGCATATCGAACTCGGCGCGCGCTTCGGGCACCAAGGCAAACGGATTGAGCGAGCCCGCATGGCCACCCGCGCCACCGCACACCAGGATCAGGCCGTCGACGCCCGACGACGCGGCTTTACGGGCATGACGCATGTTGGTGACATCGTGGAACACGACGCCGCCGTAGCTGTGCACCTCTTTGGCGATATCGCCGGGCGCGCCGACGCTGGTGATCACCAACGGCACCTTGTGCTCAATGACGGTGGCCAAATGCTGATCGAGATTTTCGTTACTGCGATGCACGATCAAGTTAACGCCAAGCGGCGCTACGTACCGGCCTTGCGCGCGCGCATGTTCATTGCGCTCGGTGATTTCCGAGAGCCAGCCGTCCAGACCCTCATCGCTGCGATGCGCATTGGTGGCGGGAAAAGTGCCGATGACACCGGCAGTGCATTGCGCCACCACCAAGTCGGGTACGGAGACAATAAACATCGGCGCACCGATGACCGGCAGCGCCAGTTCACCGGGCAACGTGTTGAGATCGAGTATCGGATTTACCAAGGTCGCGCCCCTATCGGTCAATGAAAGCAGCGCACATTATGTCGCGGGCAGGACCCGCGTGAAAGCCGTCAATTTGCGGAGAGTTCGGCGGTCTTCTTTTCCAGTTCCACAATCAAGCCCGAGACCTGGCCATCTTTCTGACGAATGATCGAGGTGAAGTCGGAGGACAGGGTCTGGGTCATGGAGACGCCCTCGACCTTGACGTCGACGATCTTGTAGATGGTACCGTTGGTGCCGACGATCCAGTCAACGCGAATCGATTTCGCGCCGCCCTTGCGCTTGATCTCCGAGAACACCGTGGCGATGGCCTTGTCTTCGATGCGGCTCTTGCGAATATCCAGAGCCTCGCCGGCATAGGTGGCGAAGCGGTCCACATAGGTGACGACCATCAATTCTTCAAACAGTTTTTGGTATTGCATGCGCTCTTCCGCACTGGCGCGGCGCCAATAGCGGCCGAGCGCGCGCTTGCCGATGGAACGCACGGCGAAACTGTCGTTGAACATGTCGCGAAAACGATCGATGCGCACGCCTCTTGGGGTCTCGGGGTCGGTGAGCGATGCGATGGCGCGGTTGGCCAGCGAACGGATGAAATCAGCAGAATGCTTATCGTGGCCGTCGGCCAGGGCCGCCGGTAGCTGGGTAGAGCTCAGGAAAAGCCCGAGAAAAACTGCGAGGAGAAAACGGCGTGACATCATGGTTGGCTATCTCCGAGACAATTCCAGCGCGTCGTCGAACAAGGGAGATCCAGGTGTTTCGCTCAAGTCCGGGACCGGCGCGTTGGCCGAGCCCCGACCGTTGGATATCTCATCGCTTCGGCGCTGCCGGTACAAGCTACGAATAGCTGCGTAGAAATCAAGCGAAGTCTTCTCTAAATCGTCAATGAATTCCAAAAGCCCCGCGCGGGCATGCACGCCATGCGTACCGCCACGCGCCCAGACCAGATGATCACGATCCGTATTGGCGGCCCAGGTGTTGAACGGATCGGTCAAAAAATCCACCACCAACCCGACGGTATCGCGTGGATTGGATGGGCCGAACAGCGGCAGCATCAGAAAAGGACCTTCCGGCACGCCCCACACGGCCAAGGTCTGCCCGAAGTCCTCGTCGTGGCCCTCAAGTCCCATGGCGCCGGCCATATCCATGAACCCGAAGCCAAACGCGGTGTTGATCCAAAACCGGTTGAACGTATTGAAGGCGCGATGCAATTCACCTTGCAATAGGTCATTCACCAAAATGACCGGCGCCCGCAGATGGTCGAGAAAATTTCCCACACCCTCGCGAATCCAGCCGGGCAACGCATTTCGGTAGGCACTGGCGGCGGGCTTCAGGATTCCGCGGTCCACACCTTGGTTGAAGGCGAACACGGCGCGGTTGGTGGGCTCAAAGAGATCATTGGTCTCGCGGTAATCCAACCAGGCGTCACGGTCAGCTTCTGGCGGCGGTGTTGCGCAACCGACAAGCACCATCAGGATCGCAATAACCAAAGATCTCTTGAACTGCATATACCCGCCTCCGGACGGCACTACGGCTCATTGGCCGCTTTCTTAGAAGATTTGCCGCTCACTGTGGCGCCATCATGGTTAGCAAGCGGTTAATTTCAGGCATTCGCGAGGCTGCAAACAAACAAGAACATATAAATATATCTTGATATGTTTGTTTCTTGGCATTATATCTAGATTATGGACACGTTATTGAACGCACTTCGCGCCGCCGCCGAGCCCACCCGGCTCCGAATTCTGGGCCTTTGCATGCATGGTGAGCTGACTGTCAGCGAACTCATGAGCATCCTTGGGCAAAGCCAGCCCCGGGTGTCACGGCATCTGAAACTGCTGTCCGACGCCGGCCTGCTGGACCGCTTCCAGGAAGGCAGTTGGGTGTTCCATCGCGCCGCCCACGACGGCCACGGGCGCGATGTCCTGGTCGCGCTGCAAGCCTTGATGCCGGCTGATGACGTCACGCTGACCCGCGACGCGGCACTTCTGAAGGAGATCAAGCGCGACCGTGCCGCCCAGGCCGCGGCCTATTTCCGCACCAACGCCATCGCCTGGGACGAAGTCCGCTCCTTGCACGTGGACGACGCCGAGGTTGAACATGCCATCCTCGACATATTGCCGGAATACGGCATCGAGGCGCTGCTCGACGTCGGCACCGGCACCGGGCGCATGCTCGAATTGCTCGCACCCCGCATCCAATCGGGCCTTGGCATCGACGCTTCGCGCGACATGTTGGCCGTCGCCCGCTCACATCTGGACCACGGCGGCTTCCACCATTGCCAAGTGCGCCAAGCGGATATGTACCGCACGCCACTCGGCGATGCTGCCTACGATGCCGCCCTGATCCACCAGGTTTTGCATTTTGCCGATGACCCGGCGGCGGCTGTGGCGGAAACGGCACGCACGATCCGGCCCGGCGGTTTGATGCTGATCGTTGATTTCGCGCCTCATTCGCTTGAGCAGCTGCGCCGCGAACATGAACACCGGCGCCTGGGGTTCGCGGACAATGAAATCGCCGAATGGATGGTCAACGCCGGACTTGAACCGCAGCGAATCACGCATCTGGACGGTCCCGCCGGCAACAAGCAATTGACCGTTACGCTGTGGCTGGGCATCAAACCCGAAACCGCGCCTGTTTATCATCTGACCGCTGTCGCCTAAGGATTTTCCGAATGGTTCGCCGCAAGAGCAAAGCAAACAACACCATCGAACTCATGAACGTCTCCAACCGGGGCCGGCCGGCCGGCATGGTGCCGGCGATTGCCGCGCCGTTGCCGCATGATGTAAATGTCAGCTTCGAATTCTTCCCACCTGCCGACCTTTCCGCCGAGGCGCAATTCGCCGCCACGCTGCATAAGCTTGAGCCACTAAAGCCCGAGTTCGTTTCCGTCACCTACGGTGCCGGCGGCACGACCCAGGACCGCACCTTGGAAACAGTGGCGAAAATCCGCCGCAACACGCGGCTTGAGCCCGCGGCCCATCTGACCTGCATCGGCGCCACACGCGACCAGGTCGATGCCGTAGCGCGCCAAATATGGGATGCCGGGGTCAATCGAATCGTGGCGCTGCGCGGCGACCCGCCCAAGGGCACCCCTCATTACGAGCCGTTTCCGGGCGGCTACGCATATGCCGCCGATCTCGTGGCAGGTTTGAAGCGTATTGCCGATTTCAAGATCGCGGTTGCCTGCTATCCGGAAGTGCATCCCGAGGCCAGTAACGCCGAGGCGGATATCGACAACCTGAAACGCAAAGTCGATGCGGGCGCCGATTTGGCCATCAGCCAGTATTTTTTCGATACAGATGTGTTTTTGCGCTATCTGGAACGTGTCCGCGAGGCCGGCATCGCCATCCCGATCATACCCGGCATCCTGCCCGTGACCAACTTCAAGCAAGTCGCGAAGTTCTCCAAGATGTGCGGCACGCGGGTGCCGAATTGGATGGGCGAGGTTTTTGACGGCCTAGACGACGACCCCGAGACCCGGCGTCTGGTGGCGGCCTCCATCGCCGCCGAACAATGCCGGATATTGCACGCCAACGGCGTCAACCGATTCCACCTCTACACCTTGAACCACTCGACCCTCGGCTATGCCATCTGCCACATGCTGGGCGTACGCCCGCGCGCCATCGCCAAGGCAGCCTGAACCGTCAATTGATCTCCGCTGACATCGCCGTCATTGTGGATAGATCAAAGCGATCTCTCTTGTTTTCGCGCAATGGCAGAGACGGTCGACACTCCGACAACAAAAGGCCGAGCTGACTGGATGCGGCAATCAGATCACCCACCCCATCGGGTGCGACGATTTGTATCGCTGTATCCCTGGCCACCAAAGCCTGACCGTGCTGGCACGCGGCGATGACGGCGATGATTCTGCGTTCATCCTCCCCGATACAAGGGCATCCAGGGTGATGGTATCCCAGCGACCGCTCGGCATGGTTCAGCAGGGTATTGATAATTCGAACAAACCAAACGAGAGCGAGCTTGCCTTTCTTGGTTCCGAATTCCGCCAGAAAATCGCTCCATACCACATTCCACGACTGGCTATTGCCGTCTTTCAGCCCGTTTACCCATGACCGGTAGGCACGAATTAACAGCCACTCCAGCTCGGTTGTCGGCACGCTCACGGGGCGAGGCGCATCGACCCCAAACAAGGTATGTGGTGAGCGAATTTGATTCATGACGATCTCCTTGTCGTAAACGGTGGGGTTGTGAACGATAAGGATGTTAATGCGAATGATTCTCATTTGCAATACAAAATGAAAGAAATCACGCTCATGAGATGACGACCCAAAGCAACCCATGCTAGGCTCTCGACGTGCGAACACGCCTCGCAACCTAAAAAGGACGACAGCAACTCGCCATGAAGATCAAACGAACATATTCAACCATTTTCGCTGCCCCAGTAATTGCCGCCCTGGCCTTTGCTGGCCTATCGGCTGGCGCACCCGCAGCCCATGCCCAACAACCCAAGTACTCGCAGTGGTCCGACCCGTCGGAGCCCAAGCCCGAAGATCGGTTGCAGGGTTTTATCGACAAGCTCAACAAGATGATTGATGACGCCGAGAAAGCCCGCGCCGCCGACCCGAATTTCCTGCGCGATTTGCGCGACCTCACCGGCAATTTTGATCGGCCCTGGCGCAATCAAGTGCTCAGCGACACTTTTGTCGATGGCGACTACACCAAGAATCCGGGCTGGACCGTCAGCGCCGGCAAATACTGGGTGGAACGCGGCTGGGGCCTGCGCAGCGCAGTCAAATCGGGGACGGCAAATACGGGCAGCAGCGCTGCCGCGCCTTCGGAGCCGAAAGCGTCACCTGAGCAACAGGCGGCGAAATTGTTCGGCGCCCTTCTCAATCAGGCACTCGGCGGCCGAAATCAAGGCGGCCAAACGGCCAATCAAGGTGGCGGGCAAACACCAGCCGCAGCAGCCATCATTCACGTGCCAGCAGCTGTTTCCAATGGATTTGCACTTGAGATGGACATGAGTTCGTGGTCCGCGGAAGGTCAGTTACAGGTCGCCGTCTATCAAGGCCAATTCCGCGGTGAACAAAGCCCTGGGTATCGTTTGTCCTATCGGCCGGGAGGGGCAGTGGAAGTGATCCGCGTGTCGTCGCGCGGCACCAGCATTGTCGAGCGCGCCGCCAAGGCCACGCCGCTTGAGGATAAGAAAATCCATCGCTTGTTATGGGAGCGCTATCCCGACGGGCGCATGAGCGTCAGCATCAACGGAAACGAAGTGCTCAAAACCTCGGACAGAGGATTTCGCGATTCGTTCACCGGGCTCGCCCTGATCAATGGCGGCGGTGACTACATAGTCAAGAGCATCACCGTATCGGGTACAAACTGATTTATACGAAGTTGCGATGCTATTGCACGCGGCGGTAAAAATCCGGATCCAGCAAGACCTGTTCAGACAGTGTCCGAACGCGGTTGGTATAGCCTTCGCGCACAACCTGAAAATGCGGAATTGACGCTACGGGCGCGCCCTGCCCGGCAACGATCCAAACCGTATTGGGATCGTCGGTTTTAACAAACCGGTCGCCGACATCGACGGTTTTCTTGTTTTTCTTAAACACCAAGGCTTGGTCCTTTCGCCTCACGGCGCTGCGATCTTTTCGGGGGCTGTTGTTAAGCCCTAACGGCGGCATCTTCAAGGGTTGAAAGCATGAATATCGGATAATTATGCATCACGAAGATGACAACAATCTGTCAATCAAGCAAAGGCCAGTTGTTATCTATGATATCTTCGATCTTCCGGCGCTCTTCGTGGCGGCGTTCTTCCTTGCGTCGCTCAAGCGTTCGGCGCTGGTCGTCGCGCCGCTCACCCATGCGCCGCTCGATTCCATCCCAATCGATCGGATTGCCGGAGCCGCGCCTGTCACTATCACGCCGTTCGCGGGCACGGCGATCATCATCGCGCCTGTCATCGGCACGGCGCTCCGCCTCACGTGCGCGACGCTCTTCTTCGTCAGAGACCGCACTATCAGGTGATTCCGATTCCGCCATAATCGATCAAATTAGCCACATAAAGGTAAAGACGCAGTTAGCATCCGATCGAATTCGAAAAATACAAAACCCCGCCAAAATTACGGCGGGGTTTTTAACGGCGCTCTCAGCGCCGCCCGATCACATAGGACCGAGCCAAGTTTTTAAAAGGCTAATATGTCGCTAGGTTGGTCAGGCGGGGTCATCTTTGTACCCTCCTCCACATTTGCCTCGCATCACTCCGGCGGAAAACCCCAAACCGGAGAATCGTTTTCCCAGGGTTCGGAGTATAGCAAATAGAGCCGCCATTTTCATTAGGAACAAAGCGCCGAAACCGTTCTAACTGTCCTATGTCTTGACCCACGCCCGGGCTCGGCAATACTCGCGGTCATGGTTGCTACGCCTGAAATCAGATTGCCCCGCCGCCCTGCCGTCATAGCCGGCGCCCGGCGCGTCACATGGCTGACTATCGATGGCGAGGTCGAGGCCCTCAATCGCGCGGCCGCGGCGGATAGATTGTTGGATGATCAGCAGCCCTATGTCTGCCACGCCGGCGCCATGGCCCGGAAACTGGACGTCCAACCCTTTCCTGCCCTCGACCTGCTGGAATTGTTCGCTTTTGTACACCCGGCGCGGTTCGCCTTGCCGACGCCTTTGGGCTTGGCCGATGCTTTGGGATTGCCGCTGCCGGGATCCAGCGAGACGGCGGCAACCACCCTACTCGCTGCATCACGAGCATTGCTTAGCGAACTGATGGTGCTGGCGGCCGACAACCCCGAGGCGGCCCGTCAGGCCGCCGGCCAAGCCCAGGCCATGGCGCTCGGTGGTTGGTCATGGGGCCCCAGTGTTCTTGCTGCGCTCGGTCGCCCGGACGGCCCTGAACAGGGATCTGCCAAGGAAACCATGCGGGTCTGGAACCGCTTACCGGAATGGCAGGACGGCCCGCCGGAGCCACCGCCCGCACACCTGCCCGTCGCCACCAAGGAAGCACATACCCGGTTGGGAGAGTTATTGGGAAGTGGTGCCGAGAAGCGCGATGGCCAACGCGCCTACGTGGGCACCTGCACACATGCGTTCGCGCCGCGCAACCGGCGCGACGAGCCTAACCTGGTCTTGGCCGAGGCCGGTACCGGTATCGGCAAGACGCTGGGTTACGTGGCCCCCGCCAGTCTGTGGGCGGAGCGCAACGAAGGGGCCGTATGGATCAGCACCTATACCCGCAACCTGCAGCGCCAATTGGACACGGAACTCGACCGCCTGTGCCCAACCCCCGTGGAAAAGGAAAACCGGGTGGTTATCCGCAAAGGACGTGAGAACTACCTGTGCCTGCTCAACCTGGCGGAAGCTGTGACCCGCCTGCCCATGGGCGCTGGCGAAGCGATTGCGCTGGGCCTGGTGGCGCGCTGGGCAAGCGCCACGCGCGACGGCGATATGGTTGGAGGCGATTTCCCGGCCTGGCTGGCTGACCTGTTCGGCCATCGGCTGACCACATCAATGACCGATACGCGCGGCGAATGCGTCTATTCCGCCTGCGATCACTACCGGCGATGCTTCATTGAGCGCACCGTGCGGCGCGCACGCCGCGCCGACTTGGTGGTCGCCAACCATGCCTTGGTGATGGTTCAGGCCGCGATGGGGGGTACCGGCAGAGGTGACGATGGAAATCTGCCGACACGCTATATTTTCGACGAAGGCCACCAGTTGTTCGATGCCGCCGACAGTGCCTTCGCGGCGCATTTGTCGGGCCGTGAAACAGCGGAGCTTCGTCGCTGGCTGATCGGTGCCGAAGATGGCACCCGGCGCCGTGCGCGCGGCCTCAAGGCGCGCGCATCCGACTTGATCGGCGGCGACGGCGAAGCCGAAGAACTGATGGAAGAGACGCTGCGGTGCGCACGTATTCTGCCGGCCAGCGCCTGGACCACGCGCATCGGCGGCGGCAGCCCCATTGGTCCGACGGAGACTTTCCTGGCCAGCCTCCGCCAACAGGTCTATGCCCGCGATGCCAACGCCGAGGGGCCCTACGATCTGGAAACCCCAACCGGACCATCGGTGCCGGGCCTGCTTGACGCGGCTGCGGAACTGGAAACCGCTCTGGGCAAATTGGAAAAACCGCTCAAGGGTTTGAGCCAATGCCTGCTCGCCTTGCTCGATACCGAGGCCGACGAATTGGAAACCGCCACGCGTGCGCGCATCGACGGTTTGGTCCGCTCGATTGCGCGGCGCGGGCTGCAGCCCTTAGCGGCATGGAAATCCATGCTCGCCAGTCTTCGCGCTGAAACGCCGCCTGACTTCGTCGATTGGTTTGGCGTCGAGCGTATCGCCGGGCGCGATTTCGATGTCGGGTTTCGGCGTCATTGGCTCGACCCGACCCGCCCGCTGGCCGAAACCGTTTACGCGCCGGCACACGGCGTGCTGGTCACTTCCGCGACGTTGCGCGATCACACCGATGGTGACGCCACCGAGACCTGGTCCGGCGCCGAGACGCGCACCGGTGCCAATCATTTGGCAACCACGCTGACCGAGGCCGACCACCCCTCCCCATTCGAATATGATGAAAACACCAAGGTGCTTGTCGTCGGCGATGTCAACAAAAACAGCGCCGACGCAACGGCGGCGGCCTACCGCGAACTGTTCTTGGCCGCCGGTGGCGGCGCCTTGGGGCTGTTTACCGCCATCCACCGCCTGCGCGCCGTACATCAACGGACCGCCGGCGCGCTTGAGGAAGCCGGCGTCAATTTGCTCGCGCAGCACGTGGACGCCATGGATACGGGTACATTGATCGATATCTTCCGTGCCGAGGAGGATACCTGCCTGTTCGGTACCGATGCGGTGCGTGACGGCGTCGATGTGCCTGGGCGCTCACTCAGGTTGATCGTTTTCGACCGCGTGCCGTGGCCACGCCCCTCCATGCTGCACAAGGCGCGGAAATCGGCCTTCGGCGGGCGGGCCTACGATGAAATGCTGGCGCGGCTGCGGCTCAAACAGGCCTATGGCCGGTTGTTGCGCCGCGCCACGGACAAAGGTGTTTTTGTCATGCTCGACCGCGCCATGCCGTCGCGCCTGGCCACCGCGTTTCCGCCCGGCGTCGAGGTGCAACGCATCGGGCTGGCGGACGCCATCTCCCAGGTACGCGGATTCCTGCAAGAAGATTAATTGCCGGTTTAGTTTATCGGCCCAAGTTATCGGCGGGGCGCCAAGGCGTAGATCAACAACCCGGCACCGAACAATACGCCGGCCCCCCACAACAACACCGGATCATAGGGGGGAATGTCCATGAAGCTGCCCACAACATTACCGATTTCGCATTCCAATGTGGTTGAATAGAAACACTCTGAGGCCCGTTTCACGTCTTCGCCAAGCATTTGGCGAAAGAACGTCATCCACCAGATCAAAGCCGCGATGAACGCGACACCGCCAACAACCATCAGCATTTTTCCAGTGGATCTGATCATGACCGCATTCAATTCACGTTCAAATAGGGTGTGGCAAACAGCACCGATACACTCACCACGGCAACAGCCGTGGAGACTAAGATAACCGATGACGAACGTTGTACGAAAGTCCCGTAATTCTGTGCCAGGACGAAGCAAGTCGCACCACTCGGCGAGGCCGCCAACAACAGAGCCACGGCAGCCGGTAGCGGCGCCAATCCAACAACGCCGAACGCCAATCCTGCAACGACCAACGGAAACACAACAAGCTTGAATACCACCATGACGCCAACCTCGCGCATGCCTTCCGATACCGGTTTGCCGACCAGAAAAAGACCGATGGAAAACAACGCACACGGCCCGGCGGCCGCGCCGAGCAGTGCACAAAAGGCGTCCACGGGCACCGGCAGATCGAGTCCTGAAAGTGACCATAGAACGCCGACCAACGGCGACATCAGCATAGGGTTGCTGATCACACCGCTGAACACTGCGCGAAACTTACCTCCCGGACGATGGCCCATCGGTCTGGCGCTTTCCAGAGTGATAATGGAAATCGGCAGCCACACCAAAGCATGCGACACGGCGGCGATCACCGTCAAAACGGCACCCGCTTCGCCAAAGGCCGCGAATGCCATCGGAATACCCATATAGCCGATATTGCCGTAGGTGGCATTGACGCCGAACATCATACCGTTGACGCCACGCACCCTGAACAACCATCTCGCCACTAAAAACGCGCCCATGAATGTCAGCGCGCCAGCACCGATGAACACCACCAGGAACGCGCCGAAATCGACCGCCTCAAGGTCAACCCTTGCCATGGATCGGAACAACAGCACCGGCAGGGCGACATAGTAGACGAAAGCATTCAGCGCCTCGGAGCTGGCTTCGCCCAACAGCCCGCGCCGGCCCACCACGTAACCGATCAGCACAATCGCGAAAATCGGCAAGACGATATTGACGATTGGCCCCATGGCGGTTTCGATGGCTCCGGTTAAATTGGCGCGGCAGGTTGTCCCAACGGTAAGCGCTATTTAAGCTGTATCGCCGGACGCGAAAAGAAAATACCGCGAAAAAAATGTAGGGAAGGCACGGACATGGCATCGCTGGAAGGCTACACCATCGGCTTTATCGGACTCGGGTTGATGGGCCGGCCCATGGCACGCAACCTGAAACGCGCCGGCGCGGACATGATCGTCCACAATCGCTCGCAAGCACCAATGGAAGAGTTGGCTGCCGAAGGCATGGAGACGGCCGCCACCCCTGCCGATACTGCGAACCCGGCCAAAATCGTCATTACCATGCTCACCGATACGCCGGCAGTACAGGCTGTTTTCGCCGGTCCCAACGGCATTTTGAACGGCATCCGACCCGGCGACCTGGTCATCGACATGAGCACCACCAAAGTCCCGGTTACCCGCGAGCTTGCCACACGCCTAAGCGCGGCGGGTGCCAGCTTTATCGATGCGCCGGTGTCGGGTGGCACCATCGGCGCCGAACAAGGCTCGTTGATCATCATGGCTGGTGGCGACGACGACGCTGTCGAGGCCGCCATGCCCGTATTCGACGTGCTCGGCTCACGCACCACGCATGTGGGTAACGTCGGGGCTGGGCAAGTGGCGAAGGCCGCCAATCAGGTCATCGTCGGACTGACCATCGGCGCCGTGGCCGAGGCGTTGGCGCTGGCACGCCGAGCCGGCGTGGACCCCGGCAAGGTGCGCGAAGCGCTGACGGGCGGCTTCGCTGATTCCCGTATCCTGGACGTACATGGTCTGCGCATGGTCGAGAACAGTTTTACCCCCGGTGCGCGCGCCACGGTGCAACGAAAAGACATGGATCAAGCATTGGAACTCGCCGCCGATTTGGGAATCGAATTACCGGCAACTGCGCTCGGTCGCGATCTTTACGACAAATTGATCGATGCCGGCCATGGGGATTTGGACCACGCGGCGCTGATCAAGGCGATCGACCCGGACTAGTTCTTATACGGCTGCGGCCAAGATTTCACCAACCGCCAACCACCATTTTCTGTGCGTTTAAGCATATGCGATTGGCCGGGCTCCAATTTCAGATCAACCGCCGCTTCAAAACCCTCAGCGGTGCTATGGACAACGATCACGCTCATCGTCGGTTTAGCGATGGCATTGCGGAAGTATTTCAGTGGGTCACGGTGGAAGGCACTGAGTTGCCCCACGTAATGAGCTCGTTCTCCGATCTCATATGTCAATGCAGCACTCGATTCGCCAGACCCGGTGGGGTCCGCGTTGAACACTCGATCCTCAACGTTGACCTGCTTGGCAACCTCTGCGCCGACAGCACGGAAATGCATAGTCATGGGATCGAGGTCGAAGCGGAGTTTACCGGCGAATACCAACGGTGCGGCAATAACCAACGCCATCGGCAACCACGCGATACGTCGCAATGACCAGCGATGTGCCAGGCGTTCGTGCCACAACACGGCGCCGCCGTAAGCTGCAAAGGCGATGATCAGTCCGCCCATATGCATGTTGTATCGCCAGTACGACGCCGCACGCAGGGCGTCGGGCTTGCCGAATGACGCCACGTAGGCAAACAATAAAAAGGCGTTGTAGCCGAGGAATACCATGGCTGCGAGCGCCGCAAACCGGTCGAAAGGAGTCGCCGACTTAAAGAAACCCCGCACGCCGAAACCGACCAAGATCAATCCGAGCGCCAGATAGTATCCTTTCTTGGACAACACCAGCAGCATTTTGCCGAGAATTTGCGGGATCAATTCTATGTACCAGCCGTCTAACGGCCGCAACGACATCTCGCGGACACTCACCTCGCCGCTCAAATGATAACGCCACGTCATGTAAATCACCGCCGCCGGGCCAACGATTGCCGGCAGCAATCTCACAAACCGCCACAACGGCACGCCACGATCACGGATAGCGACAAACAATGCCGCCAAAACCACGAGCGCGACCAAAACCAAGGTTGCCTGTTTCAGGTTGGTTAACAGCGCCAGGATCAAGCCTAAACTCAACGCAAGACGTTGGGCGCGGTCAAACTCACCGCGTCGCAATGCCTCCAACACAAACCAGGCCAGCACCGCAGCACTGCCCGCCGCGACCGCGGACGCCGTTTCGGCATAAGCGGTCAGGACAATTTTTTGGGCGAATGTCGGATTGATCAACGTTCCGGCAAGAATCGCCAATGCCGCCATACGCCAACCAATGAGCTCACCCTCAGGATGGCGACCGATACCGGTGAATATCAACCGCAGCGTCAGCAGGCCAAAACCGAACCACAGCAGCACATTGAACAGTGCCCCCGCACTTTCCACCAATCCACCACTGATACGGCTCACCAGATAAGTGATGAAATGCCAATTGTAGGGGTATCCCGCAAGTGAAGCCTTGGAGAATGGGTTTTCGCGGCTTGGAAAGGCATCTGTCTCCAACAAGTAGCGCGGGATTACGAGCCAATCGGTAAATTCGTCCCATTGCGAAGCTTTCATGGCGGACGCCAGCACGAGCAGCGGTACGCCAAGCACCAGCATGCGCACAAGGCCCGGCGCCAACAGGTCTTTGTCGCGTCGAAGCACCCACGCCCCCGATGCTATTGCCGCCACCCCGGAAACCATCGCCAGCACCGTAAACGGCACGCCGAGAAAAACCCCGGGCACGGTGAATACGAAACTCACAAGCGCCCACCCGACGAGGTGATCGACCTCTCTCATCCGCTCCCGACCACCGATGCCTGCGCCAAGCGCCGTAAACCCGAGCCACACGACTGCGACTGCGGCAAGCGCCAAGAACTGTTCCGGCCCCTCAACAAACAAACTGGCGTAATGGCTCATATGCGCTTCACTTCCTGCAAACCGCCCGCACCCTAGCCATTGCCATGGGGAATGCAACGGCAAAGCACCCGGCGGCGACGCCATCTTTCGTCTTGTCGATCCGTGCAGGCTCCGTTACCAAACAAACCCATGTGTGGGATTTTCGGCTTTATCGCGACTTCTGGTGCCCAACTGGGCCCTGACCGCGTGCGCGGCTATCTGCGCGACTTGTTCGAGTTGTCGGAACCGCGCGGCCAGGAAGCGAGCGGTCTGGCCCTGGCCATCGGCGGCAATATCGACGTGTTTAAACGTGGTCTGGCGCCAAGGCGGATGATGAAAACCCGCGGCTACCAGGAATTCCTCGCCGACAACCTGAATAAATTGCCGCTGAATGACGATGCCGTACTGCAGGCGCCGATGGCGGTGATGGGGCACTGCCGACTGGTTACCAACGGTGCGGAAATCGTCACCGGCAATAACCATCCGGTCTTGGTGGACGGCAGCGCCGGCATCCACAACGGTATTGTCACCAACGATGAGGCATTGTGGGGAAAGTATCCTGCCCTGGAACGCGAGCATGACATCGATTCCGAGGTCTTGTTCCGGCTGCTTGATCATCATGCGAAAAACGAAGGTGACATCGAAGCTGGGTTGCGGCGCTTGTATGCGGAAATTGAAGGCTCTGCCTCCATTGCGTTTTTCAGGACCGACCAGCCGGTGCTGGGTTTGGCAACCAATTTGGGCTCCCTGCACCTCGCCGCGCTGCCAGAGGCGAACATACTGGTGTTCGCGTCCGAGGCCTTTTTTCTTGAGTGTTTCCTCAAACGCAACAAGCGCCACTTCACAGAAACCATCACCACCCAACAAATAGCCGCCGGAAAAGGCTGTCTGATCCCGTTCGATACAGCCGAACCGTCGTTCTTTGAGTTGGACAACGATACCGCGCCATCGGCACCTCAGGTTCAAACCGCACCGCTAAGCATCACCGACCATTCGAGCCGTGTCAGCGAAATCCAACGCTGTACGCGGTGCATCCTGCCCGCCACCTACCCGTTTATCGAATTTGACGACGACGGCGTGTGCAATCACTGCCACGACCACCAACCGATGGCGCTGGCTGGCCACGATGCGTTGGAAGAGCAGTTGGCTCGCCACCGCTCTAAAGACGGCTCGCCCGATTGCATTGTTGCGTTTTCAGGTGGACGCGACAGCTCCTACGGACTGCATTTGTTGGTGAACGAATACAAAATGAACCCCATCGCGTACTCCTACGACTGGGGTATGGTGACCGGCATCGCACGGCGCAACCAGGCCCGCATGCTGGGCAAATTGCGGGTCGAGCATATTCTGCGCGCCGCCGATATCCCGGCCAAGCGGCGCTATATGCGCAAGAACATCCAGGCCTGGCTGAAACGTCCGCATCTCGGCATGGTGCCGTTGTTCATGGCTGGTGATAAGTTTTTCTACGATATTGGCCGCGAATTGCGCCGCGAACTTGGCATCCCATTGGTCATCTTTTGCGCCGGCAACGAGTTGGAACGCACTGATTTCAAGGGCGGCTTCGCGGGTGTGCGCGAGAACCAACACGGCCAACGCCTGTTCGCATTTTCGGCCTTCGACAAATTGAAAATTGCTGCGTTCTACGGCGGCCAGTACCTGCTCAACCCGAGCTACATCAACGAATCTCTATTCGATACCGCCAATTCCTATCGCTCGTCGTTCCTGTCGAAGGATGATTTCCTTTATCTGTTCCATCACCTGCCGTGGGACGAGGACACCATCAACGACACGCTCATTAACCAATATGGCTGGGAAACAGCACCCCACACCGACAACACCTGGCGCATCGGCGATGGCTACACCACGTTCATCAACCATATCTACTACACGGTGGCAGGGTTTTCTGAGTTCGACACCTTCCGCTCGCAGCAAATCCGCAAGGGCCTGATCAATCGCGACAAGGCCTTGGCACTGACCGCCAGGGACAATGAGCCCGACATGCAGGTGCTGACGGAATTCATGCAGCAAGTGGGCCTCAACCTGGAAGAGGTCATGTCCAAGATCGACATGATCCCGAAGCGCTACTGACCATGACCTCATCTTCAGGCCCGCTGGACAATAAACTCGCCGGCGATGCCGCTTGGAACTACGGCGCCTTTGCACTGATGGCCGGCACCGGCGTGATTCTGAATTTCTTCATTGCAGCGCATTTCGGCACTGCGGCACTAGGTGTCTTCAATCAAATTTATGCGGTTTATATCGTTGCCGCACAGATGGCCGTGTTTGGCATTCACGACTCTGCGCAGAAATACATCGCCCAGCACTCGAGCGACACTGGCGTGCGCCAAACCGTGGCACGCGCCGCGGTGATCGCGGCAACCGGGTTCGGCATTGTGGTGGCGGCACTCGTCGGGCTTTGCGCCGATTTGATCGGTAGCATTGTCGATAGCCAGCCCGTCGGGCTTGGTGTCGCCATGGCCGCGCCGGGGCTGGCATTCTTCGCCATCAACAAAGTGTTGATGGGCATCCTCAACGGTGAGCGCCGCATGCGCGCCTTTGCGATGATGCAGGGCGTGCGGGTGCTGAGTATTCTGGGCTTTGCCTTTCTGACCGCTTATCAAGATTGGCCGGCGTATGTACTGGGCGCCGGGTTCACCGTTGCCGAAGTGTTGATCTTTGTGCCGTTGCTGATCTTTGTGCGACCTTGGCGTATGGATGCGGAGGTACAGGCCGGCACTCGAGAGTGGCTGCGCCGACACCTGGATTTCGGGGCCAAAGCGCTGCCCAACGGTTTTCTGGCGGAAAGCTACGTACGTGTCGATGTGCTCATGCTGGCGGTATTCGTCGATGATGCGGCGGTGGGTATCTACAGTTTCGCCGCCATGTTTATCGAAGGGCTCTATCAGGTGCCGGTGGTGATCCGTACCGTGGTAAATCCGGTATTGGTAAAGCTGATCGGCGACGGCGACAAGCCGGCGCTCGGACGCTTCGGACGCCGGATCATGGTTATCAGTATCGCAATCTTCATTGCCGGCGCCGGCGCCGTACATTTGGTGTTTCCGCATTTGGCGCCCTATTTTCCGCAAGGTTTGGTTGCCGGTGCCGAGCCGATATTATTCATTCTCACGATCGGTCTCGGCCTCTATGCCGCTTTCGTGCCGCTGGATTTCATCCTCATGCAGGCAGGCATGCCGGGCCGACAAAGTATTCTGATGACCCTCAACATCGCCATCAACGTCGGCCTCAATGGCATATTGATCCCGATCTACGGTATCGAAGGCGCGGCCATGGCCACGGCTACGGCGTTCGTTCTGTCCGCACTCACGCTCAACGCCGCTGTTTGGCGCTGGCTACCCTTGCCGGGCGGACTCGTATTTGGCGGCTCGTCGTTGGGTAGCGGGCGAGATTAGGGCACTGTCCATGGTCGAGCATATCTACATCCAAGACGGCGACATCTTTCACCCAACCCATTGGGCCGGTAGTCCGTGGTCGGCGACCACGCAACATGGCGGGCCGCCGAATGCACTGTTCATGCGCGCCGCCGAACATGCGGCGGGTGAAGCCGACATGCGCGTCGCGCGCCTTACGGTGGATATTTTGAAACCCATCCCACTGCAGTCGCTCATTCTTTCGTCGAGCTACGCCCGCCAGGGGCGGCGCATGGCAATCCTCGATATGAAACTATCGCGCGCCGACAACGGCACGCCGGTGGCGCTGTCGCGCGCCGTGATCTTGAAAGAACATGGCGAACACGAGGCCTTGTTTCCGGCTCCCCACGCCGCGCGGCCCGGCCCCGACGCGCTCAATAGCCACGATCTGGTTTCGAAAGAACGCCGGGAAACCGGTCCGCAAGGGTTTCATCTGGCCATTCAAGTCCGCTATGGGGGTGCCAATGAGGAGGCCAGTAGGGAGGCGAGCGACGATCCGATCATCTGGTTCACAGCACCACTTGATCTCGTGGATGGTGAACCGATGTCGCCCGGTCAGTTGTGCGCCGCCATATGCGACCTGACGACTGTGGTATCAGGCCGCATTCGCAACGCGCCACCGGGCACGTGGGACAACACGCGGATGTTCAAGATGCTGAATACAGATACGACGCTGCATCTGTTCCGCCCACAGCTTGGCCATTGGGTCGGTTTCGGCGAAAGCTCAATCATCGATTATCACGGGATCGGCGTTGCGGATGTCACCGTCTATGATGAGCAAGGATGTCTGGGCCGTGCCGTACAAACCGTGGCATCGAACGCTTAGCTCCCGGCAGCTTGAGAGATTATTCGACTGCGTCCGACGTGACGTAAAAACTTTCGTCCGCTTTGACCCGGTCGTCTTCGGGCATGTATCCGGTAACGATAAAAATAACTTCCTCGGCCACGTTGGTGGCGTTGTCGCCGATCCGCTCAAGACTTCTCACCACCAGTGATAGGTGCGCGCATACGGCTGAGCGTTTGGCGTCTTCCGCATTGAGCGCAATAATTTCGCGAAACAGGTCCGTGTAGCGGCGATCAACCTGCTGATCCCGAGCTCGAACGGCAGCCGCTTTCTCCGCGTCCAAGGCATCGAATGCGGCCACGGCGTCGCGGAGTTCCTGACGCACCAACGCCCCCAGATCGGCGATATCTTGCTCGATCCCCGATGCGGGGAGTTGAGCCAGCGTGGACACACGATTGGCGATGTTCTTGGCCTGGTCGCCGACCCTTTCGAGATCCGTGGACGCATGCAGACAAGCGATAATCGTCCGCAGGTCGTCAGCCACGGGCTGGCGCGTGGCGATCAGCCGAATGACCGTCTCATCGACAAGGCGGTCGCGTTTGTTCACGGCCCAGTCCGTTCCCGAGGCGATTTGGGCTTTTTCCCCGTCACGTTCGACGAGGGCATCCAACGCGGATTGCAGTTCCGCATCGGCCAGCACGCCCATCTCAACGACGGTGCTTTTCAGCGCCTTCAATTCGTCATCGAAAGATTTGATAATATGATCGGACATGGCGGCTTTCCTTTCGACAGATCAGTAGCGATTCTATCCCTACGGACCGGCATCCGAAAGCGTCTCCGTGTGATCATTGTCAAAACGAAAATTGTTGTGGGTTTTTGAACGAAAACCTGCCACAACCCGAAGTGACCGTTGTTTGATGGCGATGCGCGGACGCGCGCTGCCACGGCCCATGAAAGGCCCGCAGATGTGGACCGCCATTAAATCGATTTCATCATTATTGCTGAGCTTTGGCATGTTGCTGCTCGGCAATGGCATGACCGGCACGTTGCTGGGTATCAGAAGCCGCCTGGAAGGCTTTTCCACCGGCACGACCGGTTTCATCATGGCCGGCTATTCCGTCGGTCTGCTGTTGGGCGCGCTGTTCGCCACGCGGGTCGTCGCGGCAGTCGGGCATATTCGGGCCTTTGCGGCATTTGCATCGATCATGTCGGTGGCGGTGTTGGCCCATGTGCTTTTTATCGAACCGCTGGTTTGGTTTGCGTTGCGGGTTGTCGCCGGGTTTTGCATGGCCGGCATGGTGATGGTGGTGGAAAGCTGGGTCAACGAGCGCGCCACCAATGCAACGCGTGGGCGGATTCTCTCTCTTTACATGATGACCAACTACTTGGGCGCCGGGCTGGGGCAGTTTATGTTGCTGCTTGATGACCCGGCGCAGTTCCAGTTGTTCGTGATTGCCTCCATGGTCTACTCCTTCGCGCTCGTGCCGATCCTGTTGACACGCGCCGGCGCCCCGAAACCATCCTCACCGCAAAGAACGAATTTTCGCGAATTGTTCGCCATTTCACCGGTCGGTGTATTCGGCACCGTTTGCGCCGGCATGACCAATTCATCACTGAACAGCCTGGGCGCGGTTTTTGCCAAGGACGTGGGTTTGACGATTTCGCAGGTTTCGACATTTATGGCGGTCGCGTTGTTCGGCGGCATGCTTATGCAATTTCCGTTGGGGCGGCTGTCGGATCGCTTCGACCGCCGCACGGTGCTCGCCATCGCGGCGATGGCGACCGGCGGCTCGGCTTATGCGGTGATCTGGGCAAGCAGCCAGCCGGCGTTGTCATTGATCATCGCTGCCGGGTTCTTCGGTGGGTTTTGCTTCGCCATTTATCCGCTGTCATCATCGCAGATCAACGATCTCGCCGACCCCGATAAACTGGTCCAGGTGGCGGCAGGCGTTATGATCTCGTATGGCATCGGCGCCAGTGTGGGCCCGATCCTGGCGGCGCAATCGATGGCGTTTTATGGCCCGCAGGGCATGTTCTACTTCATTGCCGCCATCAACACGTCCCTTATCGCGTTCACCATTGTCCGTGTCCTGCAGCGTAACCGCGGTGACAAGGAAAAGGCGCCGTTTATTCCGCTGGGCGGCAACGGGTTGTCGAGCAAACAACTGTATACGGCGGAACTTTCCCGTGCCGACCACTTCCTTCCCGACGACAAGCAATAAAGCAAAGAAAAAGGGCCGCCCCGAAGGACGGCCCCAATTCTATCAACATGTTTGGCTGGCTTAGAAGCCCATGCCACCCATGCCGCCCATGCCGCCCATATCGGGGGCGCCACCGGGCATGGCTTCTTTTTTCTCGGGCAGTTCAGCCACCATCGCTTCGGTGGTGATCAGCAGACCGGCCACGGAGGCGGCGTCCTGCAATGCCGTACGAACGACCTTGGCCGGATCGATGATGCCGGCTTTGATCATGTTGGTGTATTCACCGGACTGCGCGTTGAAGCCCTGGGCCAGGTCTTTCTGCTCCAGAAGCTTACCGGCAACCACGGCACCGTCTTCACCGGCGTTTTCGGCGATCTGGCGCAGCGGCGACTGCAGGGCGCGGCGGACGATATCGATACCAACGTTCTGGTCGGAATTTTCGCCTTCCAGCTTTTTCAGGGCGCGGGTGGCGAACAGCAGAGCTGAACCGCCACCGGCAACGACACCTTCCTCAACCGCGGCACGGGTCGCGTGGAGCGCATCGTCGACGCGGTCTTTGCGTTCCTTAACCTCGATTTCAGTGGCACCGCCAACCCGGATCACGGCAACACCGCCGGCCAACTTGGCCAGACGCTCTTGCAGTTTTTCGCGGTCGTAGTCCGAGGTGGTTTCCTCGACCTGCGCGCGGATCTGGTTGCAGCGGCCTTGGATGTCTTTCTTTTTGCCGGCGCCTTCAACGATGGTGGTCTCTTCTTTAGTGATGTCGACCTTTTTGGCGGTACCGAGCATGTCGATGGTGACATTCTCAAGCTTGATGCCGAGATCTTCCGAGATCACCTGACCATTGGTCAAGATGGCGATATCTTCGAGCATCGCTTTGCGGCGATCACCGAAGCCCGGCGCCTTAACGGCGGAGACCTTCATGCCGCCACGCAGCTTGTTGACCACCAAGGTAGCCAGCGCTTCGCCTTCGATATCTTCGGCGATGATCAGCAGCGGACGACCGGACTGGACGATGGTTTCCAGAACCGGCAGCAACGGCTGCAGACCGGAAAGCTTTTTCTCGTGGATGAGAATGTAAGGATTTTCCAGATCGCAGGTCATCTTTTCGGCGTTGGTGATGAAATACGGCGAGGTGTAGCCACGGTCGAACTGCATGCCTTCAACAACATCCAGTTCGGTGTTCAGACCCTTGGCTTCTTCGACCGTGATCACGCCTTCGTTGCCGACGCGTTCCATGGCCTGGGCGATCATGGCGCCCACTTCCGAATCGCCATTCGCCGAGATGGTGCCGACCTGGGCAATCTCGCCCGAGGTGGAAACCTTCTTGGACGCCTTACGCACGGATTCGACGACCGTGGTCACGGCCAAATCGACGCCACGCTTGAGGTCCATCGGGTTCATGCCGGCGGCAACGGCCTTGGCGCCTTCGCGCACGATAGCCTGAGCCAGCACGGTGGCGGTCGTGGTGCCGTCACCGGCTTCATCGGCGGTCTTGGAAGCAACTTCCTTGACCATCTGGGCGCCCATGTTCTGGAACTTGTCACCCAATTCGATGTCTTTGGCGACGGTCACGCCGTCCTTGGTGATGCGCGGTGCGCCGAAGGCCTTGTCGAGGACCACGTTGCGGCCTTTCGGGCCGAGCGTGACTTTCACGGCGTTGGCCAGAATGTCGACACCTTCAAGCATCAGCGTGCGGGCGTCGGTTGAAAATTTAACGTCTTTAGCAGCCATTGTTGCTTGTCTCCGTTACTCGATGATACCCAGGATGTCGGATTCTTTCATGATCAACAGATCTGCGCCGTCGACCTTGATTTCCGTACCCGACCATTTGCCAAACAGAATGCGGTCGCCCGCTTTCACGTCCAGCGGCGTCACCGTGCCGTCATCGGCTTTGGCGCCACCACCGACGGCTTTGACTTTGCCTTCCATCGGCTTTTCCTGAGCGGTATCCGGCAGAATAATGCCACCGGCGGTTTTTTCTTCCTGCTCTATGCGTTCAACCAGAACGCGGTCATGCAGCGGACGAAACTTCATCGTCTCTACCTCCATATGTTTGACTTAAAATCAACAATTTACCGGGATTGTTAGCACTCGTCCCCAGTGAGTGCCAGGGATGTAGGCTGATCGCCGGGATGTGTCAACCCTGACACCAGAATTTCACCGAAATTTATCTCAGCGCCGGTCGCCAAGCCCCGGGTTGTCGATCATCACCGCCGCCGGCCAGACCGCGTACGTGTAGTTGCGGTACACGTGGGTGAAGACCGGGACAGCCTCGCTCGGCAACGTCCGGTAGCGCGACGCAATCAACCCGTTCGGATGTGCATTTAAGAACTCGGCCTCGTCATTTGGTTTGAGGCCGATGGCTGTGATCGGCCGCGCCATGCGGCCAAGGAAATGAAACTGGCCGTGATATTTGCCGAAATAGGCGATTTCCTTGCCGGCGCCCTGTGCCGCCGCCAGATAGCGCGCCAGTGGAGCCAGATCGTACCGCTTGGCCAGGATCGGCGCCGCCACCAGATGCAGCGCCAGCACCGCGAAGGTCGAGATCGCGGCCAATCTGGCCATTTGCCCGCTCCGCGACGCATCGCGCGATATCATGACCATTGCCCCTGCGGCTATCACCAACACGCCCCACACCGATTGCGCTTCTCCAATCAGATCGGCGCTGCGGCCCGACAACGGCAGATAAGGTGCAGCCAACAACAAAATGCCGATCACTATGGCAACTCCGCCCGGCAACCAGCGATCCCAAGCGGAAGAAACGCACTCAACTTCATCGTCGTGGGCAAGCAAGCGCGCCGCCAGAAGCGCGAGGGCGGGAAATTCCGGCAACAAATAATGCAACTGCTTGCCACTGATCAACGAGAACGCCACGAAGGCGGTCCCGAACCAGACCAGGCATAGTCGTACGCCCGCATCGGATACCAGGGTCGGCATTTTCTTGGCGGCTCGCCACAACGGCGGCCATATCAGCCACGGCAGCACCAGCCCCGGCAACACCGCCGCATACCACCAAAACGGCCGCGCGTGGGCGAAGGATTTGACCATGCGGCCCGCCGACTGCCCCCAGAATATGGCGTCGCGGTAAGCCTCGCCGCCAGCTATTCCCGCAGGTATGGCCCAAACCAGAGCCAAACCGACGGCAATCACCACGGCGAGCCCGATTCCCGCATACCAGCGGCCTTTGGCGACTCCCGACTTCCATTCCGACATCCACCACGGTGCGCTCAGTGCCACAGGCAACACATGCAACAAGATTGCCGGTCCCTTGGCCAGCACGCCAAACCCCATGGCGACACCGGCGATGACGAAGCCGCGATACCCGCCATCTTGAGCTGTCAATAATCCCAACAATGCCGCCAGCGTGAAGAACGCCAGCATCATGTCGAACATGGTAAGCGTCGAGAACAACGTCCAAAACAGCGCGCCGAACAACAGCACGGGAGCCATTCCGGCAATCTCCGTTTTACCGGGCCACAGACGCTCGGCAAGACGCAGCGTCAGCAACAGGGAACCCAGCCCAAACAGCGGCGCGACCAGACGCGGCCACCAATCGTTGACGCCGAACACATGCCAGCCTGCTGTCATCAGCCAGAACAACAACGGCGGCTTATGGCTGTAGGCCTCACCATTCAGGTGCGGCACGAGATAATGACGCTCGCGCCACATGTCCCAGGCGACGGCCAGATAACGGGTCTCATCGACAGGCAGCAGCGGCCTGACGGCAAGTGCCACGACCACGACCGCCAACCACAGAAACGCCGTCAGCCAGATGGCACGGTTGGCACCTGGGGGCATATCAGTGACTTTCGACGATTGCATCTTGGGCTTCACCGTTGCCGCCGTTCAAGCTTTTGCCGTGGCGATATTTGCGGTAGAGATGAATGCCGAGCACGCCCGAGGCCAAAAACAATACAATACTCAATCCGATGCGCCAGACAGGGTCGACGCTGATGCCGCTGCCGACCAGCGCAAAAATCGCCGTCTGTGGAATGTATCCGAACGCCGAACCAGAGATAAATGCAACGGCGCTGACGCTGGAGACGCCGGCTGCCAGATTGGTCAAAAGATTGGAACCCGCCGGCAAAAAGCGGATCAACAAGGTCATGGTAAACGGGTTGTCGGCGAGAAAGCTGTCGACGCGGCGTATCTTGCCGGGAAATCTACGCGCCACCATATCGCGCCCCATGAAACGCGCATAGAAGAAGGTGATAACGCAGCCGATTGTGGTCGCCGCCAACGCGATGGCCAAGCCTTCGGCAAATCCAAACCCATAACCGGCGAGAAAACTGATGATCTGGCGCGGCAAGCCGACGGCGACGAAAATCCCACCAATCCCAACCAGTATCAGCTGACCTGTTATACCGCGGCCGCGGATCTCCCTATCGATCCAGGCTTTATCGAGAAAGGACTCCAATTGCATGGCCTGGATCAAAAATCCAATTGCCACCAGGGATGCCAGAAACAGCAATCCGCGCACCAGCCCCCGCGCACTCATTGGGTGGAGCTTTCATCAATATCCGGGTTTGCGGAACGGCGGATCAGCCAGATCACACCGAATATATCGACAATCCCGACCCACAGACGGTTCCACAATCCGTACTTGGAGACCCCCTGCATACGCGCACGGTGATTGACCGGCACGGAGAGCACCCGCCCGCCGGCACGGATCATCAACGCCGGCAAGAAACGATGCATGTGATTGAACGCCGGCATATGAAGGAACGCTTGGCGCGAGAAAACTTTCAGACCACAGCCGGTATCGGGTGTCTCGTCGCCAAGAAGTCCGCCGCGCACGCCATTGGCGACTTTCGATGAAACCCGTTTCAGCCACGTGTCGCGGCGGTTGACCCGATGTCCGGCAACTAACAACCAATCATCACCGCCGTTTTCTTTATATTTGTCGATCAGCGCCGGAGCGTCGGCGGGATCGTTCTGGCCATCGCCATCCATGGTAACGATGATCTGCGCCCTGGCCGCGCGCACGCCCGATACGACGGCCGTGCTCTGACCACAGGCGCGACGATGACGCACCACGCGAAGTTCCGGGTGTGCCGAGCCCGCCGTCACCAATGATTGCGGCGTCGCGTCGGTGCTGCCGTCATCGACGAAAATCATCTCAAACGACCGATCTTTGAGGGCGGTCGCGATTTCGTCGATCAACGGGCCGACGTTCTCCGCCTCGTTATGGGCGGGAACGACCACGGCAATTTCCGGCGCTACATCGGCATTCATGTCAAATTTCGAAAAAATTTTTTCAAATCTTGCCCGCTTTTACACCGCGCCTTCCGGGGCGGCAACGTTCATTGCCGCCTTTGGGCGCTCAGGCGATCCAAGCGCAAGCGGTGGCGGCTGTCGGTCAGCCGACGTGCACCCATCATCACAGCGGCAAAAACGCCCAACGCCGTACCGCCACCGATCAGGAACATAACCAGCAATTGGTATTTCACCGCTTCCACCGGATCGACGCCGGCCAGAATTTGCCCGGTCATCATGCCGGGCAAGGATACCAATCCGGTCGCGGACATGGCGTTGATGGTTGGGATCATGCCCGCGCGGATAGCTGTGCGCGTGGCTTCGTCCATGGCCGTGTGGGCTTCCTCCCCCAGCGCCAAGCGCGCCTCAATGGCCAAGCGGCCACCATGGGCCTCAGCGACCAGACGATCGAGCGCCAGGCTGACGCCGTTCATGGTGTTGCCGAGGATCATCCCCAGCAGCGGCAGTGCATAACGGGCATCGTACCAGGGTCGGGTTTCGAATTGTGTGGTCACGGCGAACAGCGTTACCAGCAGCGCCGCCGCACACATGGCGGACGTACCGATACCATAGGCCCAATAGCCGGTGAAACCGCGGTCCTGCCGGGCCATGGCCTCGCGTCCGGCAAACCCGACCATCACCAATGCCGCCAAAACCGTCAGCCAAGGCGAGGCTGCCGCGAACAACGCCTTCAGCACCAAGCCGACCAACGAAAGCTGCACCACCATGCGCACGGCGGCGATCAACAACCGACGTTCCAGCCCCAACCGAAAGGCGATAGAAAGCCCGGCGTTTACGATCAGCAATGCCGCCGCCAACCAAAGATCGACATAATCCAGGGTGATGAAATTCATGCTGTTCCCTCGAGATGCAAGCGGCCCGCCGCCATACGGTATCGAACCGTAGCCATGCGGTCCGCCTGCGCTTCATCGTGACTGACCAGCACGACGGCCGCACCATCAGCGAGTTTTTCATGCAAGATGGCTTCGACGCGCAACGTGGTTTCTGGATCGAGCCCCGAGGTCGGCTCATCCAATAGCAACACTTGCGGCGCAAGTGCCAGGGTACGGATCAACGCCAGTCGCTGGCGCTCACCGGTCGATAGGCGCGCGATCGGCCAATCCATGCATTCGATCGGCATCTGCAACCGCACCAGCATACCGGCGACGGCATCCGGATCAGGGAAATGATCGCCGACACGGTCCCGCCACCACCCCGATTCCGCCGGCACATAACCGACGCGCCGACGCCACTGAGGCGCGGAAACATCTGCCCGAGATAGACCATCGAGCCGAACATCACCGCGATTGTCATCAAGGTCGGCAATGGCGCGGAGCAGTAGCGTTTTGCCGCTGCCAGATGCGCCGGTGATAGCGATGCACGCGCCAGCCGCGACCCGAACATCAATAGCCTCCAGTCCGATGCGGCGTAGATTATCAACGACAAGCAAGTCCGGCATGAAAAGTATGACCTTTCACCACAATGTCTCTGGACGTCTCTCTGGGCATCATGTTGCCGCGACAGCCTGTGATCAAGGGCACATGCGTTGGCGTGCGTCCATGTTAGGATGCCGGCCACACTAACAAAGACGAAGAACCGCAAGACCATGGATACACATACTGGCCCGCTAGAACTTCACCGCGAGACCGTTTTACCGGAATGGGTGGACTACAACGGCCACATGAATCTCGCCTTTTACGTTTTGATTTTCGATCATGCCACGGACGAACTACTTGACCATATCGGCCTCGACGAAAGCTATCGCGAAACCCATGAGGGATCCGTATTCGTGGTGGAAGCCCATGTCACCTACGAGAATGAAGTCATGGAAGGCGAAGACGTCGCGGTCAGCACGCAGGTTCTCGATGCCGACGCGAAACGCATACATCTGTTCCACCGCATGTATAAGCCCGGTGATGCCGATGGCGAAACCATTGCCACCACTGAATTGATGATCTTGCACATGGATATGGCCGAACGCCGCTCCGCCGCCATGCCCGAAGCCATTTCAGCCCGATTGCTCGCTTTGAAAAAACAGCATGAAGCCTTGCCGCGCCCACCCCAGGCCGGCCGAACGATCGGCATCCGACACAAATAGAATACGGGACAAACCGCAATAATCAGAACCGGCCCAACAAGGCTGACATAGGCATCAACAATTGAGACTGAACTGGAAAACCCGTGACATACCCTGAAAATCAAGAGCAGGCTGCCCACATCGCAGAGCAAGCCATGACGCTGATGCAGACACATGGCGTTCCGCCCCATCCTCAAAATTTTGAAATCTGGTTTAATTATGCCTCCGGGCACAATCCGGACCTGAAAAAGTCGATGGATGACCTGATCAGCAGTGGCGATGGGTTTAACGGTGAACATACGGACGAGCTTTACGCCCAATTTTTTTCCATTATGGCTGAGGGCATTCAGGTCAGCGAAGCCGCCAACATCTTAGATGATCAATTGCAGCGATTGATGAGTGCCTTGAACGATGCTGACGGGAACACCCAAAATTTCGGCACGGCACTGGCGGAATTCACCGGTGCCCTACAAACCGGAGGCGAAGGGGATCTGCGCGCCGCCTTGGCGCAGGTGGTAACCGCCACCACCGAGATGCGTAGCCGCAACAGTACGCTGGAGACCCAATTGGAAGACTCCGTCGGAGAAATCCGGCAATTGCGCGATGACCTCGACACCATGCGTCATGAGGCGTTCACGGATGCACTGACCGGCATCGCCAATCGCAAAATGTTCGACCACGAGTTAATGCGCCTCGCCGCCGAAAGCCGAGAAGCCCAATCGGAACTCTGCCTGTTGATGCTGGATATCGACCACTTCAAGCAATTCAACGACAACTACGGCCACCAAATCGGTGATCAAGTGTTGAAGCTGCTGGCCGCGACAGTCAAGGAATGCGTCAAGGGCCGCGACATCCCCGCGCGCTATGGCGGCGAAGAATTTTCCGTGATCCTGCCGGCGACCGACCTGCAAAGCGCCGTAACCCTGGCCGAACAAATTCGCCAAGCCATCGGCAGCAAAAAAGTCGTCAACAAACAAACCAATCAGGACCTGGGCCGGATCACCGTCTCCATTGGTGCCGGCCAATTCGTCGCCGGGGAACCCTTGGGCGAACTGATCCGGCGCGCCGACGAGGCCATGTATCTGGCCAAGAATACCGGCCGAAACCGAGTCGCGTCGGAGGAGGGCATCAGCCATACGAGACTTTCCGACATGGCCGAAACGGGGTAATAGCACCCCAGTTGAGTGACGACTGCCGGTGTCAGCATGCCCGTCGACAAGATTATTTATGACAGCCTCCCCGATCCGGTCATCTTACTGGATGGTGATCGCCATGTGGTTTATGCGAACCGCGCTGCGCGTGATTTGCTTGATTGCCGCGCCGAAGGCGGCGATTTGGCCCTATCGGTACGGCACCCGGCGGTTTTGGATGCGATGGATCGCTTGCGCGATGGGGCGAGCGAGCATGTGACGGAGATTTCCTTTCCAGTGCCGGTCGAACGCACGTTTGAGCTCAACGCCATCCACATCGATCCGGATGCCGTCCCCGACCTCGATCAAGATGTTTTCGACGTATTGTTTTTTCGTGATGTGACACAGACTGTGCGCGCCGACCAAATGCGGGTCGATTTTGTCGCCAACGCATCGCATGAATTGCGCTCGCCGTTGGCGGCATTGTTGGGATTCGTCGAAACGCTAAAGGGTGCGGCAAACGACGATACCGCGGCGCGGGCACGATTTCTCGACATCATGGAACGTGAGGCGCATCGCATGCGCCGCCTGATCGACGACCTGTTGTCGCTTTCCCGGGTCGAGGCGAATGAACATGTCCGCCCCCGTAGCGACGTCCAACTGGGCGGATGCATTCGCGCCGCCCTTGATCTGCTGCACCCGCGCGCGACGAGCGAAGACGTGACCATCGTCGCCAATGTGCCCGACGACCTTCCCGAGGTCATTGGCGATGCCGACCAATTGACCCAGGTCCTGAACAATCTGGTGGAGAACGCCATCATACATGGCCGGGCCGGTACTGAAGTCACCATCACCGCAGACGTCGTTCAGCGTATTCCAGAGAGCGGCCGACCGGGCGTGGTCGTGCATGTCAACGATCGCGGCGAAGGTATCGCCAAAGACATGATCCCGCGTCTGACGGAACGATTCTTCCGCGTAGACCCCGCGCGCAGCCGCTCGATGCCGACTTCAAGCACCGGTCTTGGCCTTGCCATTGTCAAACATATCGTCGCCCGCCATCGCGGTCGCCTTGCGATCGACAGTGAGGTCGGCAAAGGCAGCACCTTCAGCGTCTATATTCCGAGTGAATAACCGCCGCGCCGCTTGGCGTTGGTGAAATTTGACTGACTGTCATAAAAGTTTCACACAGATGCAACAAAATGGAATTCACCAAATCATAGATTTGCCGTGTTCGAGGCAAGGGCCTCGACATCGGACAAACTTATCGATTTTAGGAGATTTCCATGAAATCCATCATCTCGGGCTTCGCAGCAGTTTTGACCGTGACCGCATTGGCGGCCACGGATGCCGCCGCCCGCGACCAAATTCGCATCGTCGGTTCGTCGACGGTTTACCCTTTCGCCACCGTCGTCGCCGAACGCTTCGGCAAACGCACGAAGTTCAAAACCCCTGTCGTTGAAAGCACCGGGTCCGGCGGCGGTCTGAAATTGTTCTGCGCCGGCGTAGGCGAGCAGCACCCCGACATCACCAACGCTTCGCGCGCCATCAAAAAATCCGAAGTTGAAAAGTGCAAGAAGAACGGCGTCGGTGCAGTCACCGAAGTGAAAATCGGTTACGACGGCATCGTGCTTTCCAATTCGAAAGCCGCTCCGCAGTTGAAGATCACCCGCAAGCAGCTGTTCCTGGCCCTGGCCAAGGACATCCCGGCGGACGAAGGCAAATTGCAGCCGAACCCCCATAAAATGTGGAGCGATGTCGACAAGAGCCTGCCGGCCACCAAAATCGAGGTTCTCGGCCCGCCGCCGACCTCCGGCACCCGCGACGCCTTCGTCGAGCTAGCCATGGAAGGCGGCTGCAAGAAGTTCGGCTGGATCAAGGCCATGAAGAAGAAAGACAAGAAAAAATACAAAGCGCTCTGCCACGGGATCCGTGAAGATGGCGCCTTCGTCGAAGCCGGCGAAAACGACGTGTTGATCGTCAAAAAACTGGAAGCCAACCCGAAAGCCTTCGGCATCTTCGGCTTCTCCTTCCTCGATCAGAATGCCGACAAAATCCAGGGCAGCCAAATCAATGGTGTCGCACCGACCTTCGACGCCATCGCCGACAACAGCTACCCCGTGTCGCGGCCGCTGTTCTTCTACGTAAAGAACGCACACGTGGCCAAGGTCGCCGGTATCCGCGAATATCTCGCCGAGTTCACCGCCGAGAAGGCTTGGGGCGAAGAGGGTTACTTGACCGACAAGGGCCTGATCCCCATGCCCGATGCCGAACGCAAGAAATACCACAGCGATGCCAATGGCCTGAAAGTCAATATCGCAGGCATGTAAGACAACTGATTCCCCCGGGCCCCCAGTTCCCGGGGGAATCTCTTTACCTTTTCATTTCTCGAAGCGAACTGATGTCCAACACCCTCCTGATTCTCGTTCTTGCCGGCCTTACAGTTGCCGGATTTTATTTGGGC
Organism: Rhodospirillaceae bacterium; assembly: GCA_016845145.1. Classification (GTDB taxonomy): domain Bacteria; phylum Pseudomonadota; class Alphaproteobacteria; order Rhodospirillales; family Casp-alpha2; genus TMED8. The sequence goes on along the minus strand of JAERTE010000146.1, from coordinate 106,607 downwards.
CGTACGCGGGCCTTGGCATCCGTCGGCGGCAAGGCACGGGATCTGAACTCCCTGCCTGGCTATTACGGGTATGTCGCAGCACTTTGGTGTGGATTGCCCTCCTTTGCGGCTTTGATGTTTTGGTCGATCGCCGAAGCGCGCATGGGCGCCGCCGCGCCGGGCCACCTGGTGTTTGCAATCATCGTCGCCATCGGCGTCGCCGGCCTCGCTTTCGCGCACCGCCGCATACGTCCCCACATGAAGGCCCGCGACGGCGTGGAGCGGGTGGTGCGGATCGTTTTGATCGTTTGTTCCGCCATTGCCGTCCTGACCACCATCGGCATTATTTTGTCGCTGATTTTCGAATCGCTCCGGTTCTTCGAAAAAGTTTCCCCCATCGAATTCCTGTTCGGCCTGGAATGGAGCCCGCAGACCGCGTTGCGCGAAGATCAAGTCGGTGCGTCTGGCCGGTTTGGCTCGATACCGCTGTTCTTAGGGACCTTGATGATCTCTTTCATTGCCATGTGCGTGGCAACGCCCGTTGGCTTGCTCAGCGCCATTTACATGTCCGAGTACGCCGCACCGCACGTTCGCGCCACAGTCAAGCCGTTGCTGGAAATCCTGGCCGGAATCCCCACCGTGGTTTACGGGTTTTTCGCCGCCCTCACCATGGCGCCGCTGTTTCGCGGCTGGGGCGAACAGGCCGGGTTCGAGGTTTCGTCCGAATCGGCCATTGCCGCTGGGCTGGTGATGGGCATCATGATCATTCCGTTTGTGTCATCGCTTTCCGATGACGTGATCAGCGCCGTGCCTGCGTCGCTGCGCGAAGGCTCGCTGGGATTGGGCGCAACGCCGTCGGAGACCATCCGCCGGGTGGTTTTGCCCGCCGCGTTGCCCGGCATCGTCGGCAGCCTGTTGCTGGCCATGTCGCGCGCGATCGGCGAAACCATGATCGTCGTCATGGCTGCCGGGCTGGCAGCCAACATGACCGCCAACCCCTTCGAGGCCGTCACCACGGTGACGGTGCAGATCGTGACGCTGCTCGTCGGCGATCAGGAATTCGACAGCGCCAAGACGCTGGCGGCTTTCGCGCTGGGGCTGATGCTGTTCTGCGTCACCCTGCTGCTGAATGTGATCGCGTTGAGCGTTGTCAACAAATACCGAGAACAGTATGAGTGAAACCATCACCACGCAGCCTTCCATGGCATTGAACGGAGATGCACGTATGCATTCCAAGACCGAAGTGATTGCCAGGGGCCTGAAGCGCCGGCATACCAGGGAAAAACGTTTTCAATACTACGGTCTGGCGGGCATCGCTTTCGCCATTGCCTGCCTGTTCATGCTGTTTGCCACCATCATCGGCAATGCCCTGCCGGGTTTCACCGAGACCCGGGCAAGGTTGGATATTCACCTGGCGCAAGAAGACATCGATCCCAACCGGAGCGGCGATCCGGCTGTGATCAACAATGCCGACTATGACAAACTGGTGCGGAATTCTCTTCGTGGCCTGTTCCCCGAAGTGACAAAGCGCCGCGACAAACGGCAACTTTCCAAATTGATCAGTTCCGGCTCGGGCTTCATCCTGCGTGACAAAGTGCTGGCTGACCCGTCGCTTGTCGGCCAAACGATTTCGATTTGGTTCCCGTTGTCGGCGGACATGGATCAGTTCTTCAAGGGCGGCATCAGCGCCGAGGTGGCGGAAAGCGAGCGCCGGGTCAGCGATAAACAGATCGGATGGCTGCGCAGCCTGATTGCCAATGACCAGGTCGAACAGGGCTTCAACTGGACGCTGTTCACCGCCGGCGATTCGCGCGAACCGGAGTTGGCCGGGTTCAAGGGCGCCATGGTCGGGTCGTTCTATACCTTGCTGGTGACGTTGGTTCTGTCGTTCCCGATAGGCGTCGCCAGCGCCATATATCTGGAAGAGTTCGCGCCGAAAAACCGGCTGACCCGGCTGATTGAAGTGAATATCAACAACTTGGCTGCCGTACCGTCCATCGTGTTCGGCCTTTTGGGATTGGCCGTATTCCTGAATTTCTTCAACCTGCCGCGCTCCGCTCCATTGGTCGGTGGCATGGTATTGGCTCTGATGACGCTGCCGACCGTGATCATCGCCGGCCGCGCCGCGCTCATGGCGGTACCGCCGTCGATCCGCGAAGCGGCTTTCGGTGTCGGCGCGTCACGCTGGCAAACCGTGGTGCATCATGTCTTGCCGCTGGCGCTGCCGGGCATCCTGACTGGCACCATTATCGGCATGGCCCGCGCACTGGGCGAAACGGCGCCATTGCTGATGATCGGCATGGTCGCCTTCATCGTCGATATTCCAGGCTCCATCGCCGACCCGGCGACCGCCATGCCGGTGCAGATTTATCTATGGGCCGACGCGCCGGAACGGGCGTTCGTTGAGCGGACAGCGGCGGCAACCCTGGCCCTGGTGGGCTTTTTGGTGCTGATGAACGCGCTGGCGGTCATACTCCGCAAAAAATTCGAGAGGAAATGGTAACCCATGAACATGCAACCTACCGCTGTCGTTGATATGGAGCCGCCTGACGGCCCAGGTGTGATTTTACCGACGCAACTTCAGGTCCAGGCCAAAGTGCAAGCCAAGAACTGTAGCGTCTTCTACAACGACAAACAGGCGTTGTTCGACATCAATCTGGACATACCGGCCAATGAGGTAACCGCCCTGATCGGCCCGTCGGGCTGCGGCAAGTCGACCTTTCTGCGATGCGTCAACCGCATGAACGACACCATTGACGGATGTCGCGTAACAGGCAGCATTCTGTTGGACGGCGGCGAGATCAACGACCGGGACGTCGACGTCGTCTTGTTGCGCGCGCGGGTCGGCATGGTGTTCCAAAAGCCCAACCCGTTCCCGAAATCGATTTTTGAAAACGTCGCCTATGGACCGCGTATTCACGGTCTGGCTTCGTCCAAATCTGAACTGGAAGACATGGTCGAGTATAGTCTCAAGCGCGCCGGATTGTGGGAAGAGGTCAAGGATCGCTTGCAACAGCCCGGCACAGGGCTGTCCGGCGGGCAGCAGCAAAGGCTTTGCATCGCGCGCGCCATTGCCGTTGAACCAGAAGTGATCTTGATGGATGAGCCTTGTTCGGCGCTCGACCCCATCGCCACGGCGCGGATCGAGGAACTGATAGACGAACTGCGCCAGAACTTCACCATCGTCATCGTCACGCACTCCATGCAGCAAGCCGCGCGGGTCTCTCAAAAGACCGCGTTTTTTCACCTAGGCCTACTGATTGAACACGGTGAAACCAACAAGATTTTCACCAATCCGGAAAACGAAAAAACCCAGGACTACATCACCGGTCGGTTCGGGTGAGATTCCGGGAAAGGAAATTTCCATGAGTATCGAACACATCGTCACATCTTTCGACGACGACCTACGCAAGCTCGACAACATCATCGCCGAAATGGGCGGTCTCGCGGAGGTGCAACTGGCAGATGCCATTGACGCCATGCTCAAGCGCGACGCCGAGAAGGCCGAGCGTGTCATTGAAAAAGATAACTTGCTTGATGAATTGGAAATCCAGTTGGACGCCGCGGCAACCGAATTGCTGGCGTTACGCCAACCGGTGGCGGAAGACCTGCGCGCCGTTATCTGCGCGTTGAAAACCAGTGCTGTGCTGGAGCGCATCGGAGACTATGCCAAGAACATTGCCAAGCGTACGATTGCGCTGTCGCAAACCGCGCCCATCGGCCCTGCCCGCACCGTAGCGCGCATGGGGCAGCTTGTGCAGAGCATGATCAAAAACGTGCTCGATGCCTACGTCAGCCGCGACGCGGACAAGGCCGAGGACGTGCGCCACAGCGATGAGGACGTCGACGCGTTGCACACCAGCCTATTTCGCGAAGTCCTGACTTATATGATGGAGGACCCGCGCTTCATTTCATCGGGAACGCATCTTTTGTTCGTCGCCAAGAACATTGAGCGCATCGGCGACCACACAACGTCGATCGCCCGGAATGTTTATGTGTTGGTTCACGGCGAACCGCCTGAGGGACGGCGCAAAAAAAGTGACGCATCCAGCTACACGGTGGTCGAAACACCCGCCGCGGATGGAGAAGACGAATGAACGCAAAATCCCGAGCGCGGATTTTAATCGTTGAAGATGACCCGGCGCTGATCGAATTGCTGAAGTACAATCTGCAAGCCGAAGGCTTTGAGACCGCCGTTGTTGAAGATGGTGACGATGCTATGCCGGCGCTCGATGACGAGCAGCCGGATTTGGTGATCCTGGATTGGATGTTGCCCAACACATCGGGTATCGAGCTTTGCCGTCAGATCAGGCAAAACCCGGCAAGCAAAGACATTCCGGTGATTATGCTCACGGCGCGCACGGAAGAGACCGACCGCATCCGCGGTCTCAAGACCGGCGCCGACGACTACATAGTCAAACCGTTCTCACCGAAAGAACTACACGCACGTATCGATGCGGTCATGCGGCGCGCTTATCCGGAAAAGCAGGCACCATCGCTCGCCTATGGGGACATCACGCTCAATCTCGAAGAACACCGCGTCATCCGGGACGGCGATACGATCCATCTCGGCCCGACGGAATTCAGGCTGCTGCAGACTTTGATGGAAAAACCCGGTCGGGTCTATTCGCGCGAACAACTGCTTGATCGTGTGTGGGGTCGGGATGTTTACGTGGAAACACGCACCGTGGATGTGCACATTCGACGCCTGCGCAAAGCCCTGAACGCGGGCAATCGAGCCGACGTGATCCGCACCGTTCGTGCCGCCGGTTACAGCCTGGACGCTCAAAAAAGTTGACCGAATAATCGCCCTGTGCCGATTGGATGCGGGTCCGGGGTGAAAAAACCGCAAGACATTGTTCATAAACACCCTTTATCATTCGACCCTCAGATGCCTGAGTCTCGGATCAATTACGCCCGCCTGTCGACGCGGCTTCGCCAGTTGCTACGCAACGATCATATGGTGCTGTCCGTATTGGCGTTGCTGGTCGGCGCCATCGTCGGCATAGCCGTCGTCGGGTTCCGCGAATCCATCGATATCATCCAGGGCATCTTTTACGGATCTGACAGCGTTTACGGTAACGACAGCGAGCATTTGGCCCCTATTGCCGCCGCGCTCCCGGGTTGGCGCGTGGTTTTGGCGACGACGCTCGGAGGATTGATCGTCGGCGTGTTGGCCTACAAATTCATGCCCGAACGCCGACCGCAAGGCTTGGCTGACGTAATCGAGGCTAATGCGCTTTTGGGCGGTCGCATGTCGTCACGCATCGGATTGACAGCGGCATTGGTGAACGCTCTGTCCATCGGCGTTGGTGGATCGGTTGGTCGTGAGGGACCGGCCGTGCACTTGGGCGCGAGCTTGAGCAGTTGGATCGGCCGGCGCCTGCATCTGTCTCGATCTCTGACCCGCACTCTTCTCGGCTGCGGAGTTGCCGCCGCCGTTGCGGGCTCATTTAATGCGCCAATCGCCGGCGCACTGTTTGCCAACGAAGTGGTCATTGGCCATTACGCGTTGAAGGCCTTCGCCCCGATTGTGATCGCCAGCGTTGCCGGCACTGCCGTGTCGCGCGCCTGGTTTGGGGATTTTCCCGCCTTTTCCATGGATATTGGCATTATCGCGTCGCTCTGGGAGATGCCGGCCTTTGCGCTGCTGGGCATCGTATCAGGCGTTGCCGCCATCATTTTCATGAAGACCATAGGCGTCACGGTGAAACTTTCGAGCTTGCTGCCGGTACCGCTTTGGCTGAAACCCGCCATCGCCGGGTTGTTTCTCGGCGTCGCCGCAATGTACGTGCCCGATATTCTAGGCGTCGGTTATGCGGCAACGGAGTCAGCCATGCTGGTGAATTTTAGCCTGTGGATGCTGATTATCATCGGCATCGCGAAAATTCTCGCCACCGCCATGTGTATCGGATTCGGTTTTGGCGGCGGCGTGTTCAGCCCGGCTCTGGTGATCGGCGCCATGGTTGGCGGCGCTTTCGGCGTCGTCGCAACCGGCGTGTTCCCCGAACTGTCGTCGGAAGTCGGCGTCTATACGGTTGTCGGCATGGGGGCCGTGGCTGCAGCGGTCCTTGGCGCTCCGATTTCGACCACACTGATCATCTTCGAGATGACCAGCAATTACGCCCTGACCTTAGCGGTGATGATCGCCGTCGTTATCGCGTCCGAAATCACCCATCATTTCCACGGACGATCCTTTTTCTCCGTGCAACTGCTGGCGCGTGGCATCGATGTGAAAAGCGGTTTTGAGAATGAGGTCATGCGCTCAATCCCGCTCGACAAAGTGCTGAAAGACGACGGTATGACCGTCACGCCCGCCACCGGCCTACAGGAACTACGCGCGCGGCTGCAGAAAACCCCGTTTGGCGAATTGTTCGTGGTCAACAACAATGGGCGGCTGATCGGCACCATCACACTGGCGGATTTGAGCGAGGTCGCTTTTGACCATGGCGTCGACGACCTGATCAACGCCGGTGACGTCGCCCGCCTGCATCCGCCATTCCTGACTCAATCGGACAGTCTCGATGCGGCATTGCATCTGATGGCCGATACGGGCGAAGAGCACATTGCCGTGGTCGACACCAACTTGACGCTAGTCTACCAGGGATGCATCCACCAGCGCGACGTCATGACCGCCTACAGCCGCGCATTGGTCGAAGCCCGCCACGAAGAGCGCGGCGAGACAGGCTAGAGCATATTTCAAGAATACGGAGCCGCTGAGACACGGCATTCCGTGCTCTGGCGCCGGTTCACTTTTTCAGCCGCAGCCAGGTATGCCGATCACGGGATTTCACGGCAACCTTGCGTACAGACATATCCGACGATTTCAGGGTTAGAATATCGAGCGACACTTCCGCACCGGCGCTTCCTTGGGCGCGCACTTTGCGGAAGAAGTCCGCCATGCCGGATATTTTTTCGCCGCCGACACCAAGGATCACTTCACCGGGGCGCAACCCCGCGATCTCGCCAGGGCCGTCCGATGCCAAGCGCAAGATCAACAATTGGCCTTCCACTTCACGGGTGTATACGCCAAGCCAAGGGCCGATATGTTCGTCGTTTCGCCCCGTCTCAACCAGCGTATCGAGCACCGGTTTCAACAAATCAACAGGCACGAACATATTGCCGAAACCATCGACGTCGGGGGCCGGTGCATCATGGATCATCAATGATCCGATACCTACCACTTTGCCCGATTGGTCGATCAGTGCGGCACCGCCAAACTCGCGGTGCATCGGCATGGTGTAAATGGCGCGCTCAAGCAGATACTCCCAACTGCCGGCAAAAGAGCGGCGAGATACCACCTGCACCGGTGATACCGGCCGCTGTTCGCCAATCGACACCACCAAAAGTCGCGCACCCTCGGCCAATTCTTTCGACGTGCCGAGTTCCAGAGGTGCCGCATCAATCGCTTGGCGGGCGCGCAGCAACCCGAAACCGGTGTCGTGGTCATAGGCGACGACATCCGCCTCCATGGTCGGACCGCCCCGCGGACGCACCCGGATACGCTGGGCTTCCATAATGATGTAGCCGATGGTCAGAATCAGTCCGCCATCGCCGATCAACACACCGCTGCCCGACCGCATGTCACCCAAAGAGCCGACAGATCGGGCATCGGGCCGGATCTCCGTATGAATCTCAACCACGGCGTTCAAAATCTCACCGATTGTCGGTTCACTTGCACCAACGGCCTTAGGGCCGGCACCGATAACAATCACCGCAACCAGAAATATGGCAAGATGCCGGACGTTCCGAAAAAGACTTTGCATGAAACCAACTCCGAACCAGTGTCCCGAGTATATCATTTGGGGCCGCAATCCGGCGTTAAAAAGTCTAAAGTCACGGCTATTTTACTCATCGGGCCAATCGAGCGGCTTTTCACTGGGGCCACGCTGGCGATGCGTGCCAACCGTAGCGAACGTGTTATATAAGAAACCATGCAAGACCCCTTCGACCTCATGGACCCCAGCGAAGACCTTCCGCCTGCGCCCGCCCGCCCTGCCGGGCCCGCCAGATATCTGGATGGCTTGAACGATACGCAACGCCAAGCGGTGGAAGCCATCGACGGCCCGGTTCTCGTGTTGGCCGGGGCCGGCACGGGAAAAACACGGGTACTGACGACACGCCTGGCCCATATCCTGATGCAGGGCCGGGCCCAACCCTGGCAACTGTTGGCCGTGACCTTCACCAACAAAGCGGCGCGTGAAATGAAAGAACGCGTCGGCGCCCTTGTCGGTGCGCCGGTTGAAGGCTGGTGGGTCGGTACCTTCCATGCCATCGGCGCGCGCATTCTGCGCTACCACGCCGAAGCCGTGGGCCTGAACCCCAACTTCACCATCCTTGACGCCGACGATCAGGTGCGGCTGGTGAAGCAGTATATCGATATCCATGAGATTGACGACAAGCGGTTTCCGGCAAGGACCATCGTCGGCACCATCCAGCGCTGGAAAGACCGCGGCCTGATGCCCGACAAGGTGACCCTGAACGAGGGCGCCGACTTGGCGGAAGGACGCATCCTCAATCTGTACCGTGACTACCAAGAGCGCCTGCAACAGGTGAATGCCGCCGATTTCGGTGATTTATTGCTGTTGTGCCTGGAATTGTTTCAGAAACAGCCCGAGGTTTTGCAGAAATACCAGCAACAGTTCCGCTTTATCATGGTGGACGAATACCAAGACACCAACGTGGCGCAGTATTTGTGGCTGCGCATGCTGGCACAGGGACACAAGAATATCTGTTGTGTTGGCGACGATGACCAGTCGATCTATTCATGGCGCGGCGCCGAGGTCGGCAACATCTTGCGCTTCGAGGAAGATTTTCCAGGCGCCAAAGTGGTGCGTCTGGAGCGCAATTACCGCTCCACCCCGCATATCCTGGCCGCCGCATCGGGGTTGATCGCCTACAACGAAGGGCGTTTGGGCAAAACACTGTGGACCGAGGAGAACGGCGGCGAGCCGGTGCGCGTGCGCGGCGTGTGGGACGGCGAGGAAGAGGCGCGCATCATCGGTGATGAAATCGAATCTCTGCACTCCAAAGGTCATGCGCTCAATCAAATGGCGGTGCTGGTGCGTGCCGGTTTTCAGACGCGCGAGTTCGAGGAGCGTTTGATCACGCTGGGTGTTCCTTATCGGGTCATTGGCGGACCTCGGTTTTATGAGCGCCAGGAGATTCGCGACGCTATCGCCTATTTGCGCGTCGTCGCGCAACCGGATGACGACCTGGCGTTTGAGCGCATCGTCAATCTGCCGAAACGCGGCATCGGCGACGCGACGCTTCAAGTGGTGCATGGACTGGCCCGGAGCGAACGGATTTCACTCACCCGCGCCGTCGCCAAGTTGCTCGATACCGACGAAATTAGGCCTGCCGCCCGCAAGACCTTGGCGGACCTTCTGGAGGATTTCAGCCGTTGGCGCGGCTTGATGGCGATGGTGCCGCACGCGGAGTTGGCCGAGACGGTGTTGGACGAATCCGGCTATACGCTGATGTGGAAAACCTCCAAGGCCCCGGAAGCGCCGGGACGGCTCGACAACCTGAAGGAAATGGTCGTCGCCATGGAGGACTTCGATACCTTGGCGGCTTTTCTCGAACATGTGTCGCTGGTCATGGAAAACGAGGACTCCATGGTACAGGACAAGGTCAACCTGATGACGTTGCACGGCGCCAAGGGGCTGGAGTTCGAATCCGTGTTTCTGCCCGGCTGGGAGGAAGGCTTGTTTCCGCACCAACGCGCCCTCGACGACGGCGGTACCGGCGGCCTGGAAGAAGAACGCCGGCTGGCCTACGTGGGCCTGACCCGCGCACGGCAACGCGCTCAAGTCTCGTTCGCCGCCAATCGGCGCATTTACGGCAATTGGCAGAGCGCGACGCCATCGCGGTTCGTCGATGAGTTGCCGCAGGACAATATCGAAATGGAAAGCGCGCAGGGCATTTACGACCGACATATCGGTGGCGGGTTTGGTGATCATGGCGGCGGCGGGTTCGGGGGCTCCCGCTGGCAGCCGCGCCGGCGCAAGCAACGCGCTGTCACGTTGGAGGATTCCGACTGGCGAACCGAAACGCGCGAGGCCAAATCCGATTTTTCGGAAGGGGAGCGCGTGTTCCATATGAAGTTCGGCTACGGCCGCATCATCGGCATCGATGGTGAAAAACTGGAGATCGATTTCGAGAAGGCCGGCACCAAGAAGGTCATGAGCAGTTTCGTTGAGCCGACATGATCAACCCGGTATTCCTCTGGCGACTGGAAATCACGACCCCCGCGGCGGCGCGCGATGCCGTAGCTTCGGTTTTCGACAACCACTGTATGGCCGTCACCATGTTCGAGACCGTGGAAGATTCCGGTGAGTGGCGGGTCGAAGGGTTTTGCGCCGCCGAACCCGACCGCATGGCGATCGAGCAAGGTATTGGCAAGGCCTGTGAACGGGCCGGCACCGCGCCCCTATCTCCGCTGCGATGCGAATTGGAGCCGCCGCGTGATTGGCTGGCGGAGAACATGGCTTCATTTCCGCCGACAAAGGTGGGCCGTTTTTTTATCCATGGGTCGGATTATGAAACCGCGCCGCCGAGCGGTAGCATTCCCATCCGGCTCGACCCCGGCACGGCATTCGGCTCGGGTGAACACGCATCGACCGCTGGCTGTCTTTTAACGCTCGAAACGCTGGCCAAGCGACATCGCTTCTCGCGTTTGCTGGATATGGGCTGCGGTTCAGGCATTTTGTCGATCGCCATGACCAAGCTCTGGCATCAACCGGTGGTGGCCAGCGATATCGACGATGAGGCCGCGCGCGTGACGCGGTTCAATGCCGGGCGCAATGGCGTCCGACCGTTGATCAGGGCTGTCTGCGGTCCCGGATACGGGTCGCGCACGGTTGCAAGCGGTGGCCCTTATGATCTGATCGTCGCCAATATCCTGGCGCGCCCGCTGATCTCCATGGCGGGAGACCTGGCTAACCATCTCAGGCCCCGTGCGCAAGGCGGCGGCATGGCCGTATTGTCGGGTCTACTGGAACGCGATGGCCGGCAGGTACTGGCGGCGCACCAGGCGCATGGTCTACGTTTGTGCAATTGGCACGTCCGCGATGGATGGTTAACCCTTGCGCTACGGAGATGAGGTCGAGCGTTGCAGTGGCTTACGGTGATCAATGGTTTGGGCGTTCTGGCCGGTGCGGCCTACACGGGGTTTGCCTTCAGTCCGTCGCATACGCCGCTCTGGGCCGGCCTGGCGACACTGCTGTTCTTGATCGCGTTGTTTATTCCCCTGGCAGCTGAGTACAGCAGCCTGGATCAAGGGTTCAGGAACGTCGGCGACGGGTTCGTGGAAACGCGCCAACGCGAGCGCGGCATGGGGCCGAAAATGGAGATCCTGACAAATGCACCGCAGCCGCCGATTTTCCGCCGCTCTTCGCGAGCAAATCTCTGGGCGGTCGCGGTTTTTATCTGCGCGGTGGCTTTGATCGCCTTCGACATCTGGGAACGCCAATCCACACTTCCCCCAGCGCCGAAATCCGGCGTCATCAGTAATTATTAGCCACTTCTTTCTCGCCCCCAGCGGTGATTGCGTCAGGTTTCTGTCACCCGGCGTGCGTAGTATTGGGCGTTCATCGTGCACTTGATCTATGGTCGCCAAGGAATGAATAAGTTTTTATTTGGATTGATCGCCACCGCAGCCTTGCTTTCCGCTCTTTTTGCATCACCGGCCACCGCTCAGGTACCGCTGGTGATCGAATGGAAAACCAATATGAAGTTCGGCACGTTCGCTGCGGATCTCGCCGGCGGCGGCACCGTGGTGATACCGGCGACATCCAACACCTCAACGTTGACAGGCTTGCTGACCGATTTCGGCGGCACGGTCAAACGGGGAAAATTCAAACTTACGGGTGAGCCGAAAACCTGGGTCGTGTTGACCATGCCGTCCACCATCATCATTCAAAAAAGCACAACGTCACATACCATGACCATCAGCAACTTGACGCTGAGCACGACAAATCCCGTGAAATTGAACAAAAACGGTATAAAAAACGTATTCTTCGGCGGCACGCTAACGGTCACCACCAATCAAAAGAAGGGCACGTACAAAAACGAATCCTTCGTCGTCAACGCTGAATACCAGTAAAGGGCGCTTTTTATAAAGGCGCCTAAGGAAGTGTCAGTTCCGCTTTCGCCATTGCCTGCCCGCCATCATCTTCCGTACGATTGAACGACAGATGAAGTTTGCGTCCCGACAGGCTGCCACCATCCGGCACGCGAAGCACCATGGACACCTTGCGGCTGGCATTGGGCGTATAAACGGCGAGCCGCATGATCTGGCCGATAACGGTCTGTTCATCACCGTCCATCAGAGACGCCGACAAATCACCAAAGGCCGAACTTGAGCCGCCGCGGTTAATAGTGAAATGTAAACGCGGTAATTTCTGACCCTCAGCCGGAGGCGTTACCTTCAGGTCGGTCAATTTGACATCGGCGGTCGTCTTGCCGTGACGCACGATCACCGGAATGGAAATACCGAAGATCGGCACCATGCGGATTTGGACGCCTTGCTGAGATTGGTCTTGTTCAATGCTGACCCCGGCGTCTTTCGGCACATTCTGCATCATCAGATGCGAGCGGTACTCACCGGCCGCCAAATTGCCGGGTTTGCGTAAAAGCAGACGCACGGCCTGGGTTTCGCCCGGCTTGAGCGTCACCTGACGGGGCGAATAGCGAAACAACTTACCGGCAAAATTCTGCCCCGGGTCAGCCTTGTCGATGCGTTGCATCTGACCGGTTTCGTCCATGCGCATATTGACGACGCGAATTCGGTAGGTTGCCGTCGCCGAGCCTCTATTGACCAACGACAATTGGGCCGAACGCGCACGTCCCTCGAAGACCACGCGGGTCGGCGCGACCGCGAGATCACCACCCTGTGCCAACACCGGCGTCTCTGCCGCCATGACAAAGCCGAGCCCGGCTAGAACGACAGCCATGGCCAAGCGTTTCGACGTCAACAATCTACAATGCTCTGCGATACCCATCATCATACTTCCATAATTACTTTTACACTTGGTCAGCAGCCTTAATATTTAACCTAAACAGAGAGATACTCCAATAGGCTCTGTATTTAATTGTACTGGATAATCACATCCATGAACGGATCCGAGATGATGACCGGGCCCTGGTAATTGGGATTTCCCTGGTTTGCAGCCGCGCCACCCACGGTGCCCGATCCACTTTCGGCGCCGGGCGCCACTTTGGCGCCGACATTGAACGAGCCGCGCCCCGAAGAGCCGAGTGTCGGCGTCTCGCCGGCATTGTGGACAAAACCTTCGATCACGGTGGTTTGGGCACCTTGCGTAATCACCGTGGCGCCGGGAAGGGAAATGCCGTAGTGCTGGTTCGGTGTTCCGGTAACCGCCACGGCTGACACACCGCCGAGCAAATTGCCGACCGGTTGCGCGCCCCTGGGCAACCGGGGGCCTTGCTGGGCCGTTGCCGCATTGCCAGTGCTGTCACCACCCGTACTTGTTGCCGTATCGGTATCGGTGGTGGCTTCGGGCGATACCGGCACCGCACCGGGCACGGGCCGGAATGTCGTGACGCCGGCTTGCGTAACTGCGGCTTCAGGTGAAGCCGCGCCGCCGCCATCTACCGTCGAAGTATCGGGTGTAGGGGTGGTTGTGGTGGTTGTTTCCGTCGGCGTGCTTTCTCCGACGCTGCCTTCCTCTTGAATGATGACGGAGGCAGAACCATTGACCGAACCCGCAAATGCGGCGGGCGCAAAACCGACAACAAGAAAAACCGCCAAGCCCAGCATCCCAATCCAACGAATTGGAAGGCCGAAGGTCGTGGCGGATGAACGCATCTGTTCGGTCATTGGCGTGTATGTATCTCCATCAGCCTGGAATCATAACAGATACCGGAGCTTGCCGATAGACAAAGACGCGGCCGGCTGCTTGAAGTGCCGGGCCGCGCCTTGAAGGAAATTCACCGCCGTTAGTTATAGTTGACGGTAACCGTGTAACTGCCGGCGTAGGTGCCTGCGGCCTGATTGGCGCCGACCGCGAGGGTCGCACCAACGGAGATCGCTTCCGTGGCGGCGGGCAAGGTGCCGGACGCCGTGTGGGTGAACGTATCGACGGTCATCGTGTCGGAACCAGACGTCAGCGTCACAGCGGAAGCCGGCATGGTGATCGTGTAAGCCGAACCACTACCGCCGGAAATCGTAAACGCGCCCGCTGCAAGCGTGCCGCCGGCGAGGCGCGTAACGTTGGTATCCGTAGCCGTGCCACCTGTCGCCAACACGACCGTACCCGCGGTGGCGGTCGATGCAATGGTGCCGAAATTCATTTGAGTGTTCTCTGTGATACCGATTGCAGCGACGACGGACGCATTGGCCGTACCGGTTGCATCAGCAGCCATGGCACCGGAAGTTGCACTTACAACAGCGGCGGCAGCGGCCAAGGCGATGATTGATTTCGTCGAGTTCATTTCAATTTCCTTCGTTTTCTACATCCGCCCATACGGCGGAACTGGAATCCTTCACGGGACTTCAAGCCCGCGACATGGCCGAAATTGCCCCCCAGAACCTGACGGGAAACTTACATACATTTATATTTATTATGGTTTTCTTCGCCGGCGCAAATATCTCCGCATTATTGACAATTAATCAGTTGAAATAATTGAATTTTTTGACTGTTAATAGAATCGAAACAACTACTTACGCCGTTTTAACAACATGTAAATCCATGTGAACGCCAACAGGAATAGTGCCCTCAAATTTAACTGCTGGCGGCCATTTCTCTCATACGGAGAATGTAGATGCCCGCTGCCCGAGGTTCGGGCTGACACGATCAGTAGCCGAGCGACGCCTCAACCCGCAACCCATTGATTTACAATTCATTTACCATTCCGCTGCTATAGCTGACAGGTCTGACCTCAATCTGGCGGATACTGTACGGGGACCTGGGATGCCTCGCCTTCTGGCCAGCGTGCTTGCGCGCGAAAATAGGGATTTTGATCGGCCTGGCTGTTCGAAGCCCATTCGTGCGTCCAAGTATAAATTTCTTTCTTTATTTATACTTATTCTAACGTGGGCTCTGGTACCATCGAAGGGCGTCGCGCGCTTTGTCGATATGCCGCCGCCGGACCTCGAGATCGCCCAGACCGCCAAGTCTCCGACAGGTGGTTCCGATCCAGCACAGCCGGCCGGAAACGATCCGAAATCCCAATCCCAGCCGCCACCTCAAGCTGATCAAGGCGGCACCATCCCGATCGACGATAACTTCCTGATCATTGAGGTGCGGCTCAACGAATTCCAACTGGCGGACGCCCTGCCGGCCTATCTGAATCAAGGCAGCATCATGTTGCCGCTGAGCGATTTCGTCCGTGCAGTCGATTTTCCGATTACCGTGCGTCCAGAGAACGGCACCGCCGACGGATGGTTCTTGAAGGAAGATCGACTGTTCACATTCGATTTGTCCCGTGCGCAAGCCATCGTCAGAGGTAAAAAGCAAACCTTCAGTCCGGCGCTTGCCGGAATCATCGAAGACGACATCTTTGTGGACGTACGTTTGATATCGAAATGGTTTCCACTCGATATCAACTTCGATCTGTCCAATTTGCTGGTCACCCTGGAAAGCCGCGAAGCGCTTCCCGTTGAACAACGCTTGGCGCGGGAGAAACGTCGCGAGAAGGTTTTCGGACGCGCCGGCAGGACGCAAGAAACATACCCGAAGAAAGACATCCCATACAAAGTGATCGGTTGGCCGATTACCGATTCATCCATGACCTTCAACTTCAGCAAGTCGGAAACCGGCAACAAGAAAGCGTTCGAGCAAACGACCTTCATCACCGGCGACATCGGCAGAATGAATGCCGAAGGATTTTTCGCCAGTGACCAAAGCCAGGAATTCACCCAGGCGCGGGTCAAGGTTGGCCGGCGCGACCCGTCGGGCAACATGCTGGGCAGATTAAAGGCAACGGATATTGCATTTGGCGACATTCTTTCGCCTCAGGTCCCGATGGTTTCAACGACGAACCTGGGGCGTGGTTTTCTACTTTCTAATATGCCGCTCGATCAGCCGACCGAGTTCGACCGGATCACCTTGGAAGGCGATCTGCCTAACGGCTGGGAGGTCGAGGTCTACCGAAATGAGGTCTTGCTGGATTTTCGGACTTCGCGTAGCGATGGTCGCTATGTATTCGAAGATGTCCCGTTGTTGTTCGGCGTGAATGTCGTCCGGCTGGCCTTCTACGGGCCACAGGGGCAGTTCCGCGAGAGTGTACGCCAGATTAGGGTCGATGCCGATCAGATAAAACCCGGCGACCACCAATACAAGATAACATTCAACCAACAAGATACACAGCTACTGTTGGGTGAGAAAGACAACTCCTCAGATGCAGATGATCTGGGTTCCTATCGGTTTTTCACGGAGTACGCCACCGGGATATCGAAGTCCTTTTCCATGGCAGCCGGTCTTTCCAACGTGCCCATAGACGGTACAACTCATCAATACGTCAATCTCAGCGGACGGACATCGTTCGGCAATGTTTTTACACGCGCCGACGTGGTCCGAGACCTGAGTGAAGGTTGGGCCTTCAAACTCGCCAGCCGAACCAGCCTGTACGGTATTAACATGATCGCGGAGCATGATCGCTTGTTCGACTTCGTCAGCGAACAGTTCGAAAGCACGACCGACCCGGTCGAACACGACACAACGATACGCATGGACGGTGCGCTCAATCCCGTGGCCGCTGTTCATCTTCCGTTCAGTCTGTCCACCGACCACACACAACAGCGCTCCGGCGACGTCAGCAGTTCGGTGAGCAGCCGTCTGTCAGGCGCCATCAACGCCACGACGTTGACGAAAACGCTGAAGTGGCAGTTGGACAAAACCGAGGAATCCCGTACCACGACAGTCGACGGTTCGTTCCTGGTCGGTGGCAGCATTGAGAAAGTGCGGGTTAGGGGCCAGCTCAGCTATACGTTTGTTCCGCTCATGGACCTGACCAGCAGCTCAATCTCCGGCGATTGGCGCGTAAATGATTCCCTTAACGCCACGGCGGGGATCAACGTTGACTTGACCGAGACCGGCGAAACCACTTTCACCACCGGGATCAACAGCGACTTCGACGTCGCGGCTCTCGGCGTCAATCTCGACTACTCGACCAACAACGAAATCAATGCGCGCGTTACGCTGTCATTTTCAACAGCCCGTGACCCCCGCAACCCGTTGATCCCAGCCGTATCATCAACCCGCATGGCATCATCGGGCGCCATGTCTGTGCGCGTTTTCCTCGACAACAACGACAACGGCATATTCGATGACGGCGATGAGCCGCTCGAGGGCGTCCGGTTCCGGGTCGATGGCACCAAAAAAGGGCAACGCACGAATGACCAAGGCTATGCATTCGTAACCGGCATAGAGGTCCACACGCCGATCAATTTCGCCGTCGACAAAGGTTCCCTGGAAGACCCCTACTGGACGCCGTCGCCGGAAGGCGCCGAACTGGTGCTTCGACCCGGCGTCACTGGCGACATGCAGATCGCCGTGGTCACCACGGGCGAGATTGACGGCACCGTGTACCGGCGGCGCGGCGACTGGGCCGACCCGGTTGCCGACGTCAACGTGCAGTTGGTCGACGCAGAAGGCAAAATCGTCAAACAGACCAGAACCGCTTACGATGGTTTTTACCTGTTGGATTTCATTCGCCCGGGAAGCTACTCATTGCGAATCGACCCCGAACAGGTGGCGCGCCTCGGGTTGCAGCTTCCCGAGTCTGAGACCATTGAGATTGCCGGCGACGGCACGATCCTCAATGCCAAGGATTTCTTCCTCGACCGCATCAAGGCCGAACGCACATTCCGGGTCTTGCTGACATCGTTCCGTCAACGCGAACTGGCATTCGACGCATGGGAAAAACTGAAAGGCGAATTGCCCAGTTCCTTCCGCGGCTTACGGTCCATGGTTGAAGTCCGCGACCTGGGCGGCGAGACCGGCGTCGTCCACAATCTGTTTGTCGGCCCATTGAAAACGCGCGCCCAGGGCGAGAAGCTCTGCATCAACGTCCGCAATCTCCGAGACAACGTATGGTGCAACCCACTTACGATTCAGGCGCGATAGCTGTTGGCCGAACGATGTTGCCCCAATTCAAAACCCGTAAAGCGCAACAGGGTTGGTAACCAAGATTTTCGTTCGTAGGCCCTCATCCGGGGCCCAGGCGGCCAATTGATCCATGAGGGCACCGTCGTTCGGCATGGTGCCTTTGAACACGGGGTGAGGCCAGTCGGTGCCCCATAGGATGCGGTCTTCGTTGGCCTCGATCAAGGCCCTGGCGAACGGCTCGACATCGTCGTACGGCGTGAGTTCCGATGTGGTGACGCGGTACGACCCGGACAGCTTGACCCAACAATTGCCGTCCCGCAGCAGCTCGAGAAACGCCTGAAACCCCGGATGGTCCAGCCCTTGGTCGGTTTTCATGTAGCCTAGGTGTCCGACGGAGACGTCGACCGCCATACTGTTCAAGGTCTTGCGCAAATCCTCGAACTCGTGGACATGGATCAGGACTTCCAGATGCCAGCCCAGGTCCTTTATCCGTTCGGTAAAGCGCCGCACGGCCTCAATGCCGTCGAACGCCATGCCGCCTTTGTCGACCAAATTAACCCGCACCCCGCGAACGCCCCGCGCATGCAGGTCTTCCAACGCCTTGTCGGTGATCTCTTCATCAACGCCAGCAACAGCCCTGAAGCGCTCCCCCATCTGCTCGACGACGTCCAGCATACGGGAATTGTCGGTGCCGTAGACGCTGGGTTGCGTCAATACGGCCCGTTCAATGCCGCCCAGGACCTGATGTAGGCTCAGGTACGTCTCCAGGTCCGCGTCCGGCGGCGTATAGCCGCGCTTCGGAGAATAAGGATAGGTGCTTTCCGGCCCGAAGATATGGGCGTGGCAATCCACCGCACCGCGAGGCACGGCGAAAGTCACCGGAGTCGGGGCCGGATCGGGCCCCTGACACATTGGGTATGGGTCGTCAGTCATTGACTGTCCGCGAACGATCTTTCCCGATGATCAGAAGTGTGACGTGATCAACAAGGACGGCAACCAAAGCGCCAATGCCGGGAACAGCATCACGATGATCAGCACCACGGTGTCGGAGATGCAGAACGGGAACGAACCGCGGATCACCTGTGTGACGGGCAAGCCCGTCACGCCGCTGACGGCGAACAGGTTGAGGCCAACCGGCGGGATGACGCTGCCGATCTCGATGCACAGTGCCGTCAAGATACCCAGATGCACCGGATCAATGCCCAGCGACAAAGCCACAGGGAAATAGATCGGCACGGTGAGCACCAAAATGGCGACGCCCGTCAACCACATGGAGAGCACCAGCAACGTCGCCATCAGGGCAAACAGGAAGCCCATTCTCGACAATCCGAGATCGCCGGCCCATGCGGCGATTTCTTGCGGCCAGCCCATGTTTGCCAGGAAAAACTGGAAGACGCCGACACAACCGAGCAAGAAGAACACAATGGCGGTCAAGTTCATGGTGCGCCGGGTGACGCCCATGAGGTCCTTTCGGAACGATTCGCCCTTGAAGATGATCCCGTAGAACAAAGCATAGCAGGCCGCGGCAGCGCCGGCCTCAGTGGGCGTGAAGATGCCGCCGTAAAGACCGCCCAAGACGATCACCGGCATCAATAGAGCCGGCAGCGCTTCCAGCGATGCGGTCCCGACTTTCTTCAGGTCGAACTTACCGGCGGGCAGCTTGACGATAAATATGGAGACCGAAACAATGATGAACGCGTCACTCATCGCCAACATGATGCCAGGCACAACGCCTGCAAAGAACAGATCAACGATCGAAATCTCGGTGATGACGCCGAACAGAATCAGCGTGATGGAGGGCGGAATCAGCAGCGCGATACCGCCTGCCGAAGCAATCACCCCCGCCGCCATCCATTTTGGATAGCCGCGCTTGATCATCTCCGGATAGGCGATAACGCTCATGGCGGCGGCCATGGCGGTCGACGAGCCGGAAATGGCGCCAAACAAGACCGCCGCGATCAACGTGGCATAAGCGAAACCGCCGGGCACCCAGCCGATCAAGGCATCGGCGAAATTGAACAGTCCGCGGACCAGGCCGGTCTTCTCCATCAAAAACCCGGCATAGATAAAGAACGGGATGGCGATCAGCGTATATTTGCTGATGAAAATAAAAAATGCTTCGAATAACGTGCTGAATGACAGGAAGTCGTCAAACAACACCATGATAGAAGTGGAACCGGCCAGCGAGATACCGATCGGCACGCCGACGAACAATAATGCGAAAAGTGTTAGTGCTAACGCGAGCATGGAACTGCCCCCAAATTCTTGGCCGCTGGCCGTTTAAACATCCGTGGTGACTTCGATATCGGCATCGTGATGCTCTCCTCGCGCAAAGCTGATGATATCCTCAATCAACTGTAAGAACGCGATGAAGGCCATCAGCAGGAAGCCGAACATCAAAATCAGGTAGAATGGCCAAAGCGGAATAATCAGACTGTAAGTGGAGAGGTCGCGGGTCCACGCATAATCGAGTGTCGGCCAGCCGGTGACCCCCACTGCCCCGCAAAACAGGGCGATAGAGGCGGAAACGATTATTTTCAGCAATCCCACGGCGCTACGGTGACCGCGCGAATGGATCAACTGCACGATGGCGTTCATCACCAGATGGCTGCGGCGGATTTGGGTGACGCCGAAATAAAACGCCACGGCTGAAACCATGCCGACGATGATGGCGTCCTGTCCCCATTCGAACACGACACCGAAAATATAGCGCCGAATGATTTCGAGCAGAGCAAACAACGTCAGCACAATCATCATGCTGGCGGCAAGCCCGCCAAGCACCCTATCGACTATATCCTTCACACGTTGCGAAAAAGCGAGAAACCCGTCCATGTCGGCCCCCAATCAGCAAAAATCCCTGTTCGTGGTGCCAAAAGGGGCCGCCACCACGGCGGCCCCTTGAAGCACTTAAGTATTAGGCAACCGTTATTTCCGGTTTTTCGCCTTATAGAGGGCAGCGCCCTTGGTGTAGCGGTCGAAGTAAGCCTGATACTTCGAGCAATCGGTCTTCTCAAGCGCATGCGAACCCGGCGGGTTGGCTTTTACCAACGCCGCGGCTTCCGCCGTGAACTGATCGGTGAGCTTGTCGCCATAATCGTTCACTTTGCTCTTGATCCACTTGTTGGTGGCGCCGCCTTCGGTTTTCTGCAGGACCGCGGATTCCGCGGCGGTCATGACGTAGACGCCAGGCGCGCTCTTGTCTTTGGTCTCGTACTTGGCGAGCGTGCGCTTGTCGTTGCAGTAGTTAATGACGCGCTGGAACGGAATGAAGTCGTTGACAACAATGTCCTTCAGTGCGGCCTGCTGGTCGGGCTTCAGGCGGTTCCACCATTTGTTCGACGCGCCGAACCAGTAGTAGTCGCCAACGATACCGTTGAGACCGGCGACCGTGAAGTAAGGTGCCTGTTCCTTGGTGGCGTTGAAGCCGCCCAAGGATGTCAGGAGACCGTCGATCACACCGGTCTGCAGGGCCGGCGGCACGTCACCGAAGGCCATGGACTGCGGGTTGGAACCGAGCGCACTCAGGAGCGCGTTTTCGGCCGGGCCCATGGAACGCATTTTCTTGCCGGAGAAATCGGCAGGCGTGATCAAGCGGCCTTTCACCGCGCCGGCGCCCATGTACATGCTCAGGTGGCCGGCACCGAACAGCGTGATGCCGTGCGACTTGTCGAAATGCTCAGCCAAGGCTTTGTAGGTCTTGGTGGTATCGATGCCGTCGATGGCGCCAACCGTGGTCAGCTTACCGGCGCCGAGAACGACGTTCGTCAGCGGCTCGATGCTGGCGGTTTTACCGAACTGGCCGGTGATCATTTCCAGGTTGCCCTGGGTCATAGCCTTCACGCCCTGCGGGATGGTGTAGAGCGATTTAGCCCAATAAATCTGCACCTTGGAACCCGGAATTTTCTTTTCCACCTGCTCGGCGAAATAGACTTCGGCAATCCCGGCGGGATGCGGCGGGCCGGAGTGATCCGAAGCCCAGCGAAGTTTGACGGGATCAACGGCGCCGGCAGTTGTCGCCGATGCTGCGATGATTGCCGCGCCAAGGGCGGCGGTTGTTAACGTACGAATTTGAAACATTACTGTCTCCCTGTTTCAGTTGATGTTATAGGCCGACATTCTTCATCAAGACGCCTTTGGCTCTGATCATAGTATCAAACTACGGTATTTTGAAACATTCCTTTGCGGGGTTGGGACCGCAGCAAGCACTGCAGTTCCGAGCGAGCGTAGATTTAGCCTTAAAAGCTCATCGACTGGATTGGAGCCCAATCAATCCATTGCCATCTTTAACAAACCGCGACCTGTTCAGAAACTATATAATAACTCTAGCTCCCATATAAAATAAATATACGTGTATGCCTTTTCAGCTTGAAAGCTTCGCCTGCCAGGCCTTGGATGCAACCAGTTTTCCGGTGACATGCGTTATGGCATCGCGGACAACGCCAATGGCACGGTTTTTCTGACCGATTTTTCCGGCCCCCAAGTAGACGGTTCGCGTCAATCGTGGCGACGCAATTCGAACGGCCCTCACGCTGCCTCGTTGCAATTGGTCGTTCACGGCGCAGCGGGCCAGAATGGTCGCACCAAACTGTTGTTCCACCAACTTGATCAGTTCGTATCCGGCATCGATCTCCGTCTTCACGTTCAACGCCGTGTTCTGAGACTGGGCGACGCCTTCCAGCAATATTCTCAGGCCATGAAAACGGGTCGGCAGAATCAGCGGCAGTTCGCATGCCTTCTTGAAGGAAATGCTTTTCCGTTCCGCCAAATCGGAATCGGGATCAACGATCAGGCATAGATCTTCTCTAATCAACGGATCAACGGCCAGATTGGATTTGCGGGGATCCGACAGCAAGATCGCACAATCGACCTTATCGGAGATCAGCCATTCCTCGACGAAACCGGAAAAGGCTTGCGCAACGTCCAGCGTGATATCCGGATAGTGTCTTTCCAAATATTGCAACAGCGGCACTGTCAGCACCACGGATACTGAATAAGGTATGCCCAAACGGACGTGACCGCTGGGTCTCTCGACCGCGTCGCGGATTTCGTGGCGCATGGTTTCCAGGTCTTCCAGGATTTGCTGTCCGTGGCGCAACACGATTTCGCCGGCTTCGGTAATCTCGGCGCCGCGCGAGTGCCGCGTGAACAACTGCACATCCAGATCGCGCTCCAGGTCCTTGATCTGGCTGCTCAATGCCGGTTGAGCAATACGCAGCCTTGCCGCCGCGCCTGAGAAGCTCCGTTCTTGCGCCACCGCGACGACATAACGAATTCGTTTGATGTCGAGCATCTACGGATACCCTGCCCAAGGCATAATACTGTGCAGTTCAGCCAATTCCGAAAGCCTCCATGATCCCTTTCGACGCCGCCAACAACAGATCGTCATTGGCAAAGCCGGCGATGAACTGACAGCCAATTGGCAATCCGGATTGTTTCGCCTCAAACAAAGGCAACGTCACGGCTGGATTGCCTGCCAGGGTCCAGGCCGAATTAAAAGCCGCGTCGCCCGTCGTTTCCAGCGTCGCCGGCGCCGGTCCCGCCGCGCTGGGGCAGACGAGAATATCCACCTCGGCAAAAACCCCAGCCAGCTGCAACCGGAGCGCGGCGACTTCTCCGATCGCGCTTTGGTAGGCGCGGCTGTCCATCTCTCGGCCATCGGCGAGCCGGCCTTCGCGCAACACTGCACTCAGTTGATCAAAGTGCCGGGTGCGCTCGAATGCAATGGCGCGCCGGAATTCGTAGCCACTGATCAACCGGTGCAATTCCAACAAACGCTGGATTTCCTGATCAAGCTGGACAGTCACAATCCGCGCGCCCTTGGCGGCAAGTTTGCTCATGAACTGTTCGGTCAGGTCGCGGACCTCAGAGGTGGCGCTGTCCCATGGCGTGGCCCGAACAAGGCCGAATCTTAAATCCGACAGATCAGCTTGCATGATCTGTGCAGCCGGCGCTTCCAGCAAGATACGGCGCAAAAGCCCGACATCGTCCACCGACCTGGCGAGAATGCCGAGCGTATCCATGGAGGGCGCATTGGCCAGAATGCCGGATTTGTCGAAATCGTTGTACGTGGGCTTGTAGCCGACGATCCCGCAGTAAGCCGCCGGACGGATCACGGAACCCGACGTTTGCGTGCCCAGGCACAACGGCACCATCATATCGGCAACCGCCGCCGCCGAGCCCGACGAAGAACCGCCCGGCGTATGGTGCAGATTTCGTGGATTGCGGGTCGGACCCGGGTGCCGGTGGCCAAGCTCCGTGGTGACGGTTTTTCCCATAATCGCACAACCCGCTTCTCGCATGATGGCGACCGAACCGCCATCGCGGGTGGCCGGCGCGGGGTCATGGAAGTTTGCCCCCATCATTGTCGGCATGCCGCATACATCGATGATGTCTTTAACACCGACGGGGATGGAAGGTCCGTGACCCTGCCTGGCCCGCGCCTCGACATCTTCAACCACCCGCTGATTGAGATTTGCCCAGGCCTGAATTTCGGGCTCGCGCTCACGGATGCGCTCAAGGCACGACACCACCCACTCCACCGCTGAAAGCGTGCCGGCCTCGATCTGTCCAAGCGCGGCGGTGGCGCTCAGCGCATATGGTGCTTCGACGTCGGTCATGGCCTGCTCACTCCGAGTTCTCCATAGACCAGACTATGAAATTCAAACGCCTTGTGCCAATCCCTCTTCCGTCTTCACCCTCGCTTGCAGCATTCATCCGCTCCTGTATCCTGCCGTCCGTCGGAGGGCCCTATGGCGAGCGAAGAGCAGACAACGGACATCCCGGCGGATTCGGGTGAGACATCTGGCGGGCAAGGCAGCCTGATCGGCATCGCCTTCATGCTTGCCGCGACGGTGTTTACCGCCGCCATGCACACCACCATCAGCTTCGCATCGGAAACTGTGCATCCGCTGATCATGGTGTTCTTCCGTCTGCTTTTCGCACTGATCGTCGTCGTGCCGTTTTTCGTGCGCGACGGCTTGGCGCCGCTCAAGACCAAGCGTCTCGGCATGTTGATCGTGCGCGGCGTGCTCAACATCTGCGCCATCTCCATGTTCTTCAACGCGCTCAGTCTGTCACCGTTGGCAGATATCACGGCGCTTTCGTTCACGGCACCTTTGTTTGCCACCGTTCTCGCCGCCCTGTTCCTGCGCGAACGGCTGGGCTGGCGCAGGGTTCTGGCCATCGCGACGGGTTTTTTCGGTGCGTTGATCGTGCTCAGGCCCGGCTTCGCGGAGATCAGCTTGGGCTATGCCCTGGTGCTCATGTCGTCGATGATCTGGGGTGGATGCGTCGTCATCATCAAAAATCTGAGCCGTACGGAATCGTCGGTCACCATCACCACATACATGTCATTGGTGATGACGCCGCTGGCGTTGATCCCGGCCCTTTATGTATGGGAGACGCCGACGCTGTTCGAGTTTGGGCTGCTGGTGGTCATGGGGGTGTTCGGCGGGCTCGGGCAAATGCTGATGGCGCAGGCGCTTAAGCACGCCGAAACCCATGTGGTGATGCCGCTCGATTACCTGCGCCTGATATGGGTGACATTCACCGGCCTGGCACTTTTCGGCCAGGTGCCGTCTCTCTATATATGGCTCGGCGGCTCCTTGATCTTTGCCAGCACCGCCTACATCACGCTGCGCGAGCGCCAGAAACGTTTAGGATAGGAAAAGGCCAATGAGCTCCAACAGTTTTCAAATCGCCGTCATCAAAGGTGACGGTATCGGCGTCGACGTGACGGAAGCCACGCTGGCCATTGTCGACGCAGCCAGAGAGCGGGTCGGCGGGTTCAGCCTGGATTATCAGGAACTTTTGGCCGGTGCCGGGTATTTCTCGGAAACGGGCAAGGATATCGCGCCCGGCGCGGAAGACATGGCTGACAAGGCCGATGCCATCTTCTTAGGCGCCATCGGTCTGCCCGCCGTGCGCCACGATGACGGCACTGAAATCTCGCCGCACCTGCGGTTGCGTGAAATGTTCCAGCTCTATGCCGGTGTGCGGCCGGTCAAGGCGTACCCCAACGCACCGCAACGCCTGGCCGACCCGCGCGCGGCGGACATCGACATGGTCATTCTGCGCGAAAGCACCGAGGGGCTGTTCTACACCGCCGCGACCCACAACCGAAATCCAGTCGCCAACGACGACGAGGTCCAAGACGTACTCCGCATCACCCGGGCGACGACCGAGAAGCTGCACGATTTCGGCTTCAAACTCGCCCAAAAGCGCAAAGCGCGCGGCGGCAAAGGGCAGCTGACCTGCGTCGATAAGGCCAATGTGTTTCGTTCCATGGCGTTTTTCCGCGAAATCTTTGACGAACGCCGCGCCAACTTCACCGATGTGGAGATCGGCTACAATTATGTTGATGCGCAAGCGCTCGATCTCATTCGCCGCCCGTGGGATTTCGATGTCTTGGTCATGGAGAATATGTTCGGCGATATTCTTTCCGATCTCGCCGGCGGCTTGGTCGGCGGCATGGGCATGGCGGCATGTGCCGAAATCGGCGATGCGCATGGATTGTTTCAGCCCGCCCACGGCAGCGCGCCCGACATTATGGGTCAAGACAAAGCCAACCCGTTGGCGGCGATTTTAAGCGGCGCGTTGATGCTGGGATATTTGGCCGACAAATCGGGCACCGAAGCGCCCGCCAACGCCGCACAGGTCATCGAAGACGCGGTGCAGCAGGGCTTTACGGAAAATCGTATCCGGCCCATGGAGTTCGGCGGCGATATGGGAACGCAGGCCGTGACCAAGGAAATCGTCGGCCTGATCAATGCGAACAAAGCGCAATAAGCGACGTTGGAAGGAGCTCATCATGTATGTCGTTGTTGTGAACTTTGTCGCCAAACCTGAAGCGGCCGATGCGTTCCGGGCCGCTGTCCTTGCCCAAGCCGAAAACTCCCTCACGCGAGAGCCGGAATGCCGTGTCTTCGATGTCTCGGCGCCCGTGCCCGACGGCAATGCGTTTTTTCTCTACGAGGTCTACGACAACGAAGCCGCCTTTCAAACACACCTCGCCTCAACGCACTTTCTCGACTTCGACAAAACCACGCGGTCGATGATCTTGTCGAAGGATGTGAAGACGTATCAGTTGTTGTCGGGGGGTGAGGGCGGGTGAGCGGTTTCGATCTTTCCGAGGCACAACACACTCACCCCCCCTCTTTCGGCCTAACTCGAAAAGCATTTTTCGCCTATATTAGGAATATATTGACTTTTCTGAAAGTTATGCTATAGAAGCGGTGCATCATCGGCCTTGCCTCTACCGGGGCTGGTGAAGGCACGCTATTTTATATTCGAATATGATTTGGCCGGGACCGATGCTTGCCGTTGGGTGAGTGGGTTGGTGCTGGCCGTTTCAACATCGTCGTTCCTGGGTTTGTGGGAAGGGGTGAGGTCTTTGGCGAATTGGGTTCGTTCCGTCACTTTTTTCTGCTCATGGCATGAGACAAGCGCGCTCCACGGAATTCTTTCGTAGCAACCATTCACCCCCATCCCAACCTTCCCCCATCAAGGGGGAAGGAGCTAAGCCGAACTGTAACGACAGTATTCCCTCCCCCCAACGTGGGGGAGAGTTAGGGTGGGGGGGATGGTTGCATCCAGCCCACCTGTCTCATTAATGGGAAAATTGGGTTCGGTCCCCAGATTTTTTAAG
This sequence comes from Rhodospirillaceae bacterium, assembly GCA_016845145.1. Classification (GTDB taxonomy): domain Bacteria; phylum Pseudomonadota; class Alphaproteobacteria; order Rhodospirillales; family Casp-alpha2; genus TMED8. The sequence continues at coordinate 78,908 of JAERTE010000146.1, read as the reverse complement.
TTTTTCAACAAAATCAATAGGTTCCAACCCCGGTTTTTAGACCGGAATCACGGTAATCGCCGGAAAAACCGCCAAGAAAACCACCAAAACCAAAGAGAAGTTGCCGAAAAATGGTGGGCGCGACAGGGATTGAACCTGTGACCCCTGCCGTGTGAAGGCAGGGTCGTACGTTTTATACGTTCTCAGCAACGCCTAACATTCTGAATTCAAATAAAATGGGGTTAACGGCTGTTTCTAGCGTTTTTGCCCAATATGTGCTATTGTCTTTGTTCTCGTGTGCATCCAGTGTGCAGTCCAATTTGACACACATTTTTGATATTGCACACTCACAATATACAAATGCACACGATTAATAGCAAAATGGCAAGACATGGCTGAAGTAAAAGGAAAACGCGGAAGGCCGCGCAAGTTTCGCAAGTTCGATGAACTTTACGAAAGATGCCCCGCAGAGATGCGAAGACCTGTTTACTGCGAAGGTATCGGCATCAGACGGGGAAAACGCGGCGACACCTTGTGGGCGAAGGTGCAGCTTCCTCATGGCGGAATGTGGAAAGGGAAAACCTACCTGCCGGGACACGCTATCGAGATCAAATTAGGGCGTAAAGCCTCAATCGATTGGCAAGATGCCATTGACCGACGCGTCAAGTTACAAAAACGGGCCGACGACGATCTTCCTTTAGAAGATGATCCCATCCCGACTTTCGGACACTGGGCCGCCGATTGGCTCGAACGGAAACAGGCCACGGCGAAACGACCAGACACTCTTAAGGTCCATCTTGATGTTCACCTTGTGCCAGAATTTGGGAACATGCGGATTGATCAGATCACATCTGCACGGATCGAGAGATGGTTATCTGCATGCAGCAAAAAGGAACTATCTCCAGGTTACATCAAGCGCATGGTGAATACGCTCAAGGCCATCCTGAACGATGCCATTCGCGAAGGCTATTTGACCGAAAACCCAGCCACCAAAATCAATCGGATTACCGGTGTCCAGGCTAGGCAGCGCTTTCTCAACGCCGAAGAAATTGTCCGGCTCCTTGCTGCAGCAGAGCAAGTTGAACCTTGGCTCTGCGATGTGATCGTATGGGCATTGCATTCCGGCATGCGGCGCGGAGAAATTCAGTCCATGCGTTGGTCGGATATTCTCGACATTCCCAACGGCGGTAAAATCGTCACGCTCCCTACAACGAAATCCGGAAAACCGCGCAGCGTCATCTGCACAACAAGTATGTTGGAAGTGCTAGATCACCAAATGCAACACCGCGATGCTCACGATGATCGCGTGTTCCCCATTAGTGCAATGACATGGCGTCGTCGGTGGGAGAAAGCTAGGAAGGTCGCCGGGCTCGATGATATCGATTTCCATGATCTCCGTCGCACGAACGCAACCCAGGCCGCCGCTAGTGGTGTTGATCTGCGGACGCTCGCAGCCCGCATGGGCCACTCAAACCTTACGATGCTTGAAAAGCATTACGCCGTAGCTGTTGGGTCGGCGCAGCATGAAGCAGCTGAGAAAATCCAGGATACGTTCGATGCGCTGACTACCAATATTGTGCCGCTGGGGAAAGCCAAATGACGAACGATCAAACCATCGTTGAGTTCTCCGAACCGATTGCCCTCGCCGGCCTTGAAGAGCAATGGGAGAAAGGTGATCGGTTTGCGCTCGTTGAAGCAATTGCCCTGTGTTCGGAAAATGGTTGGGATCATCCCCAATGGGTGACCGACCTCGTAAACGCTGCTGCCACTACCGTGTTCCGCGCAGTGTATCCGAACCACAATTTGGACCGAGTAAATCCTCGTGACACCAGGGACCAAGCTGATCTCATTTCGGCAAGAAATGTTTCCGAGCGGTTGGAGAAAAGCCGAAGCGATTTTCTTAGCGTGTTTGGATTATCGACAGCCAAAGACAATGCGGTAAAAATTCGAGACCGCCTATTGCGCGATGCTTATTTGGCCGAGGAAGTCGCCCGTCGTTGTTCCCAGGCAGTCAATATCGGAGGCGCATTCAAGGGTATCAACAAGGCGATTGAAGAAGTCACATTGATTGTCGTTGATGACAGTGAACGAAAGGAAAAAAGTGCCCTGCCGGCAGTTTGCCGTGGCGCTTCTACCGATGTGATTACTCGCGCTTGGAGGAAGCATAGCAAAGCAATCTTACAATTTTACAGCATGCACCCGGAAGAAATCTGTGTTCCTCTCGCATGGTTTCTATTCGAGCCCGATCCCACGGACTGAACAAAAATCAAGTGCATCCTAAACGTTTAGGCTGCCCCTGATCTTCCTCCAGAACCCGGGTACACCTAAGTCTCGCGATAACGTTTCAAACAACGTCAGGAGACAGAGAGATGCCCAACCAACCAATTAGCGAGATGACCGAAATCCTGCCTTCAGGCGAGAGAATTCCCCCCTTGCAGGAGAGCGAGTTCGTCACTGACAAGTGGATTGCCGAGCAGTTGCAGATGTCGATTGCGACGATCCGCAGCCAGCGCTTCAAGCGCCGACACAGCGAAGATCACTGGCTCGATCTCGATCCGGTCTACATCGGATCCAAACCTCGTTATCGGCGAAAAGATGTTTTGGCCTGGCTGGAAAGCAAGAGCACAGCCCCCGCCTCCGGCAACCCAAAAGTTTGAGGACGTCATGAGCGTGATACGCGGGCTGCTCGTCAACAGTGGATTGGCGGCCCACAGCGAGCGTGCAATCAGGTTGTTTTCAGAGATCGTCCGGTGTTCCTTACTGGACATCCGTTGTTGGCACGAATCCACTGGCGACTGCACTTTCAATGAACGCGGTATGACCCACGATGCAATTGCTCGTGTGATCCCCAAGTTGCGTCACAGGAACGCAAATGGCAGCGGTGTTTTTGTAAGACCATCAATGCCATTTGCCCTTGCTGACGACGTTCATCCAGGCACGATTGAACGAATGCTCGACGATGATCTTAGGATCGCTGCTGCCGTTGAAACATCACCGGGATCGTTCCAAGTATGGGTGCCGCTAGCTGGGCCATTACGATCGGTCGAGCAGGAAATATGTGCAGCGGCATGTGAGCGGCTGGCTGAATTGTACAGCACCGACATTGGCGTTGCCCATCGCGATAGCTTTGGCCGCGCACCAGGTTTCTTCAACAAGAAACCGATGCACGAGCAGGATGGGAAATCACCCCTTGTCAGACTGTCCAACCGGATCAGCGGTTTTCGGGGATATGATCGAACGCTGCTCGACGAAGCTTTTCGGGAAACTGGCAAACATCCCAAACCTCTGGGCAAGCGGAGCGCGGGGGCTGTGCTGTTCAGCTCCGACTATACCATCAATGACACCCACGATGACCGTGGCCCAATCGAGATCTACCAAGGTGGCCGCCATGTCGCCACGTTCTCTGCCATTTCCGCTGACCTCCTCTTTGAGAATTGGCTCGCCGACATGCAGGTCTCAGGCTATGCGCTCCCCCAACGCATTAATCACTCAGGCACTGACCGCAGCCAGCGCGACCTAGATGTCCTTCGCTCAATGCACGTGGCAGGCGTCTCCCGTGGCGTCGCTCAGGCCGCCCTTGAGGCTGGTAGCGACAAAGCCCAGGAAAGGAGTGCCCCTTACGTTCACTATCTTTTGAGCACAGTGTGGGGTGAGTCGTGATCAATCCATCTGGGAAACGAGATATCTCGGAAGTGTGGAATATTTCCACACGAGAAGCACACCTGGAGCCCATAATTACCTTTTATTATCAAAAGGTTATGCCAAAAACGGGCGTGCCCGATTTCTGTATATATACCCCCTTTCTTATATACGAAAACCAGTGCAGCCCCGATAACCCTGAAACCCGCCATCAGCTTGGGTTTGAGGCCAATCATGGGGATCGCTTCGTGTGGAATATCTCCACACTTAGCGGGATGCGCCATGGATCTCCCCTTTGATCTACCCCGTGGCTACCTGCCCGTCATTGTCAGGCGGCCAAAAGTAAAATCCCGAGAACTCCTTGACGGCACGAAAATATTTGAGGCACTCAATATCCGCTATCTTGATCTAAAATCTGATCGCGGGCTGTTCGACATTGGGTTGATGCTCGATATCCGGCAGTTCGCAATGCTCACCCGGGCCGAGCGCTATACGCTTCTTTCCTTACAGCGGCGCCTTGATTTTAGTGCTGAAATCACGTTTCCAAATCTCGACAGAACTGGCGAGCTTTTCGCCGTCGATGGCAGCGACGGAAGATTGGTTTGGGCGACCATTCCGGCGATGGTCATCGTGACCAGGAAATTCACAATTCTCGACCTTCATGACAAAGGAATGGCACTTGATGAACCGGACGTCTTGCAGGAGGTCGTCGAACAAAGGCTTCAAGGTTGCCCTGATGCGGAACTCGATGAACTGATGCAGCGGTTCGCCGATTTCAAACCGCCGCATAGAACCGACATCAGTCGCGCTGTCCGAGCGCTAGAAAGGCTCGGGATCATCCGCGAGGTTATTGGGATTGGCCGTTATCACTACCGCGCCGTGTTCAATATGCGCTTGGTCGCCGCGACGCGGTCTGGGATTGTTGCCGGCATGATTGCCGCCGAAGATCAACTGCGGCGGTTTGACGAAAGCACAGTATTCTTTGAAACCGATTTGAAGAATGCGACATCGCCGACTGAACCTAAGAAAGCTACGCGATCAGGCCGACGGCGGAAGCTGACCCGTGCTGATTATCAGGCGATATCTCACAAGGAACGAGCGGCGCGGATCAAATTGGAGCGGAAGGATCGCAAAGCCAATAAAGGTCCTAAAAAGTGATCAGCAATATCAAAGCCTCTTAACTGTGTTGAGAAAACCTTCTCCGTATTGCGTCAGTTTTTCCATCATAGTTCCAGCAAACAGTTTATATTGGCGGAACCGGTCCTCATCAGTTTTTTCAACATCGAAAAGGTTCTTGATCACAAGGTCACGGAAAGGCTGGTCAGCTGACGCCCATGCAAATGCCAGATCAGAAGGATGAGGGCTCAACGATGAATCGTGCCGCATCTTTTTGTATTCCGCGTCCACGTTGACCATCTCATGATGCCAAGCCGTCTCGTAACTGGTGTATCTCACATCGATTGTGTCATACACTGACGAAACAAAATCTCCTGGCGCAGAGGCTTGAATGCGAAAAGCCCAATCATCGTGGTACGTACTGAAAGCGTCAGAAAATGTAATATCGAAATAGGCCTTTATATCTTCATAAGCATCTGCGCGATTCTTACGCCATGAGAGGTAGGGCTGCGCGATCGGAAATGACGCCAATATAAACACCTCATCGATCATTGGCTTTGTCGGGGTCTTGAAGTCGTTTACAAAGCCCTCGCCAAAATTCTCAGAGGTAGACCACACGATTATTTTCCTTGCGAGATGAACCGTGCTCTCGTTCATTAGCACGATAGCTTGAGCCCGCTTTTTCTCACTTAAACGCCCGAACATAATGCCTCCTGGTATCCGATAGAACTCACCGCCAAAAGTCCTCCGCTGCGATGGCAAAATTCAAGTTCTGACCGCGCGTATCCGTCAGGGTCGTAATCCCGATCAAGTTGCCCCTGTTGTCAAACAACCCTCCACCCGAAGACCCCGGAGAAATCGGCGCAGTGGTCTGTACGTATCGAGGCGTTTGTGAACGGTGTTTGCCCGAAACGATGCCTTCACCCAGTGATCTATTGTAGCCGAGTGGCGCGCCGATAGAGTAGGCGCGCTCGCCCTGTAAGATATCACCGAAACTCTTTACGTTCGGAACGGGGCGCACCTGCAACGTCAGCGACCGAATGAAGCATTTGTCTTCTGAGTAGTCGTCGTGAATCAGAACCGATGGATGGCCCTTCTTGCCCTCGACGATGTGCACGAGGTCGTAGGCTCCCATCACGTGGCAGTTTGTCAGTAGTACGGTTGGGGAGATCGCGACGGCGGACCCCTGGGATGAACGCGTCCTGACCTTATAGGTGCTTTTGGCAACAAGGCTGTAGACGTCTTCGGCTGAAAGACGTTTTGTCAGCCGGCTGGAAGGTTTTGATAGGTGGTCGTCGAACTCAAATTTGAGGTGTTTGGTTGATACCCAGCCTAATTCCACTCGACCACCGGAAACGGTATACCTGATTTTTGCCCAACATTCCTTCGTCGTTAATAGGTCGACGAAATAAGTGCCGGCGGTGTTGACGCGATTGTGGGTTCGATAGCTGGTTCCTGGTCCGCCACGGATATTAAGCCGGTCTGGGAAAGTTACGCGCACATTGAGTTGGGGCAGTGACACCCGCAGGCGCATCGAAGGGCAGGTTCGGTTATGAATCGCCCTTGCGAAACTGCGCGAGAGGATATGCCCTGTAGTACCTATTTCGTCTGCGGTGCTAGTGCTCGGTTTCCCGGCCGGAACAAGCTCGTCAGCTTGTTTGCCGGCTTTCTTACCTCCACCTCGCAATGCCTCAATAAGCGCCTCTATGATTTGCCGGCTAGCGCCTGAGGCATCTGTTGGCTGCATGATCGTTACAAATGAGGCCGCTAGAAAGACCACAAGAAATCGAGTTCTTTTAGACGTTGAATATTGATTCGTCATTTTGTGTGCCAATTTCTGACAATCTCGTTTCTATACAACACTCGCTTGGGTTCACCGTGTGTGCGGTATAGCGATACCGCAACAGCATCAACCTCTGCGTTTCGGCCCTCTTACCCACTCATTTCCGGTTCTCATAGGTGCGACGAATTGCCCACTTATGCTGTGATTTCCCCCCTTCGAGGCGTGAAATCGCGAACAAAGCCTTCTCTCTGTCACGAAAAGACCCAATTCTGTGTGTACCAATGGTGTTCCTACGTTCAATGAAGTTGCGCTAATCTCCTACAACCTCCAATATGTACATTGGCATAAAAAGACCTGCTTAGCGAGGCAGGGATGGCAAAACCAAGGAACCAGGTCCAAAACCTGAGTTCTTTTGTCTGGGCGATCGCCGTAATTCTGCGCGGTGGCTGCAAACCGGCCATTTGTCCCTTCGTCATATTACATTGTCACAATCGTTTAATTGCTGAGATTTACTTAAAGCTCTCTTGCTCGCAACAATGAACGGCATCAGCTGCACTGGCTAATCCATCGGGCCGACGTCCCCCGCTAAGTCAACGCAAGAACAGCGGATGGGATACAGTCGGAAAAGGCTCCCCAATGCCAATTCTCGAAATCAGATGGATGATTGACGGAAATTAGACTTTCCGGATAAACTTCATGACCATGCACACGTCCAATCGGAAGCGATAACAACAGTGCTTGTATTGGGGCGCCGCGAAGAAATGCGATGTTGAGTAGATCCTTCATTGGAAGGCATTGGCGAGGAGAATTGTCCCTCGGCGTTTCGTACTGGCTGATCGGGTTTTTAGGTAACATTGTCGTCTTTTCCGCAGCAGGCGCTGCCGGGGTGATGCTGAGTGACTATTCACCGGCAAAGGGCTTAGTCATTCAGCTCTCACTATGGACACTCGCCGGAATAATGTTTCTTTGGCAAATTGTTGGAATATGGCGCTCCGCTAGCAGTCATACGGAAAAGGGCGGGCGGGTGTTTTGGGCTGCAGCTGCCAAATTTATGGTGGTAATCGCCATACTGCAAACATTCGTGATCTACAAAAACAACGCGATACCTCAGATCAACGAAGCTATGAAAATTGCGCTCGGCGACAAGGAAATCGGACAAGCTAGTTTCCGAATATTGAACAAAGGGACTGAGCTTGAGCTCATCGGAGGAATTGCCTTTGGTACAAGTGAGCGCCTCAGAGAATTTTTGGATGCCGCCCCTGAGGTGAAGGCCATTCACCTGAATAGCCACGGTGGCCGGATAGCTGAGGCCAAGAGGTTGAGGGATCTCATTCGAGAACGGAACTTGTCAACGGTAACGACTTCTAAGTGTTTGTCAGCTTGTACAATCGCCTTCATGGGGGGGTATCGACGGTATTTACACCCGCGCTCTGGCAAGTTGGGCTTTCACGCTGGAGATTCTCCCGGCGTTGATAGTCGAGAAATGCACGCGACCAATTCGGAATTAGCCGCAGAATTTGTTTCGCTCGGTGTCGATAAAGCCTTCGCTCGAAAGGCCTTCAATATTGACCATTCAAAAATGTGGTATCCAACCCATGAAGAGTTGCAAAAGGCCAACGTTGTTACCTCTCTTAGCTCAGGTCAATTTGCCCTCTCTGGTTTTGGCAGAACGCCTGATCACGAAAAGGTAATGGCCTGGCTGAATAAAACACCTGTTTACGTGGCGCTTCAGAAGATCGACAAACATCAGTACGACGCAATATCTGACGTTTTCACTGAAGGGATTTTGAAAGGCCTTCCAGAAAAAGAAATTAATGGGCCGATCAGAAACAAATTCGGAAACATCTTGAAATCTAGAGCTCCATTCGCATCTGACGAGGCTATTCTCAACCTCACTAGGGTAATGATTGAAGAGCTCAAGCTATTACACAGGATCGACCCAAGAATTTGTCACAATTTTCTATTCCCGTCGAAAGGCAACTTCGTAAACGTGAGTGATTACTTTCCAGCAGAACTAGCGAAGCGAGACCTTGCTGCATCTGAGGAAGTGCTGATTTCTTCTTTGACACCATCCAGCGGAAAGGTGCCGCCGAAGGAACTTGAAGATCAACTTGGGATAATCATCGAAAAACTCGTTGAGAGATATGGTGAGAAATTCGCTGTTTACCTAAGCGAATTTGGAGCGGAAAAAAACGCTCGAGTCACTTGCCCGGTAGCAGTTGCACTGTATGGCTCGATCCTGAAACAACCAAAACAACTTTCCGCAGATTTGCTTAGAATGATGTATGCGGATGAAGGCAATTGACACGCCGTATTCTCCGTCAATTTGCAATCGTGCACATGAAATCACCCTTCCTTCGACTGCACTCACTGGAGTCTAAAAACACCATGCTACGGACGTATCGAGCGCTTTCTGAATAGAATCAAGGTTGGATCCCCGAGGGCAATTTGAGCACTTCAAGTTAGATGTTCTGCTTGTGGCTAATTCCGGTCATTGTTAGCGACCAAGCATTTCGTCTGCTGCCGACGGCCAAGCGGTTTTGATTTGAACGGGTTTCGTTTTTTCGAACCGAATAGCCGCTAAACGTTCAACACCAGACCCGGTTCTCGGACCCTTTTTTAAACAGCAATTCATGCGAGACGAAAATAAATATTCTCGATCGGATAAAGGGGCGGTTGTGGCTTTCCTTTATCATAAGTAGTATAATTGGATATAATTCAGCATTGCAGATTGGGGTCCTGCGGAGGTTTTGTTGTGAAGAGGGTGTTTGTCGGTGTCATAATTGCAATCGTGGTATGGAACGCGTTGTCATCTCCTGTGTGGGCGCAATCCGCAAAGTCATCCCCCGCCTCCAAGAAAATTGACACCCTCTTTGACTGTGCAGATGTCAGCATCCAATTTGAATCGGACCCCACTTTGACACCGTCCGAGAACCTCGCGCGAATGGATGCGGCACTGCTGGAGTCGTTAAGCAAATTCGACTCCTGTCAACAGGCAAAGACATTCAATAAAGATGCCAACACTCAATCCGGTGGGACTGCCGGTGGCATGGCCGGCACCGCTGAGGGTGGAAGCGAAACCCAGGGGAAAGAAGACGGCTCTGGGGCAGAAACAGCACACAGCAAGGGTGCCGTTGGTCAATTCGAGTCTGTCGCCTCCTCGGACATGTCAGGAGAGGAGAAAGCCACGTGGACAGCCTCACAAGACGCCGAATCGGCCGCGGTGCCTGGCGCCGAAAATGTGGGCCGCGCAGGTGACGACCAAGAGCAAGCCCCCCCTGGCACAAGCGGGCAGACTTTGACCACTACTGGCAATGGAAAATTGCCCGAAGATATACCGTCAGCAGACAACGACAGCGTACTTGAAGCACAGATTCGACAAGCTGCGATCAATGAAAAAGACCCCGTCATCAAGGCAAAACTATGGAATGAATATCGCAAGTACAAAGGCTTGCCGCTCAAGAATAAGTCGGAGGAATAGGGACATGAAACGAGCTAAACGGATATTGACGTACATGGTATCCGCAATGCTGATTGCATCAGGTTGTCAAACAACATCGGGCGGGAACCAACCGATTGATATTGGCCCGCAGTTATCGTCGCTAGTCCACAAGGTGATGCGCATTGGAAAACAGCCTGTAACTATGACCGACCCCAGTCGGCCAAAACTGGACATCGTCATTCCCGTGTTTGATCCTGGATTGCCTGATGCGGGAAAGGAATATGAAACAGAAGGGCTTTGGCCAGAGTTGCGCCGCGCCGAGGCGATTCGATTTGCCGTCAAGTTGAAGGATGCCCTTGAGGCAACGAATGAGTTTGGCGCGATACGAGTCACTCCAGACAAGAATGCGACCGGTGACATCTATGCTCTGGGTAAGATAGTCGAGTCAAACGGAGAGGACGTGAAGTTTGAGCTTCAAGCTTTCGATATTTCCGGCAACCGTTGGATGTATGAATCTTTCGATCATGAAGTTTCTTCTAGTTATCACAAAAACCCACGGAATGAGGGAAAGGATCCGTATGATCCTGCATTTGACGCAGCCGCCAAAGCTTTGGTCGAGGAATTGAGTTACCATGAAACAGCAGAACTCGACAAAGTTAAACAACTTACCAACCTGAGGTTCGGCGCAAACTTCGTTGAAGAAGCCTTCGCCGACCATCTGGCTGTCGTTGATGGGAAATATACGTTGGCAAGTTACCCCAGTGAGAGTGACCCCATGCTCGTACGCACAAAGGCTATTCGAGTTAGAGATCAGTTGTTCGTCGATGGGATGCAGGATAACTACAGGGCATTCAGTGAGAAAATGCAGACCAGCTATACGATCTGGCAGGAACAAAGCTTGGCGGAAATTGGGGCCAAAAGAGAAGTGCAGAAGAAGGCAGCTGGCGAAGCCATCGTTGGTGTTTTGCTAGTTGGCCTCGCCGTTGCGGCGGTTGCCGCCGGAGCAGAATCTAACGATTATGGAAAGAGTACTGCTGCTACCACGGCAGGAGTCGTCGCCGGCGTTGCCGGTGCAAAGATGTTGTCCGACAGCTTTCAAACTAGCGAAGAGGCCAAAGTTCACCGCGATGCATTAGATGAGTTGGGAGAATCCATTGATACGGATCTCGCACCACAGGTTGTCGCATTTGAAGAACAATCGGTCGAGTTGACCGGCTCCGCGAAAGAACAATTTGCTCAGTGGCGCACGTTCCTCAAGAGAATTTACCTACAGGAAAAGACACCGTTAAAACAACTTTGAGCACCTGACAACAGATGCTGCACGAAACGCTTGAGAAAGCGAGTAGGAACGCCAAGCGCAACCGCCTAATGGTCATTGCGGTGGTCGCAGGGTTTGTGACTGTTGGCGGCCTTGCTGTGTTTGGCACGTCCATGTACGTGGAGATCCAAGATTTGCGAAGCCGTCTTGCTGCCAAAGAGGAAGCCAAACCCGCGTCCGACAGCGCAGTTATTGTTCCTCCGCTACAGCCAAAACAAAAACCGGAACAGACTGTGCCATCTGAGTTGGCAGCGAAGTCCGATCTGGCCCCAAGAAATCAGGGCTCTGTATCCATACCACCACTGACCCAATCTACCCCGCCAATAAACGTTGCACGCTTGCCGGCAACAACAAATACGGAACCATTGGTGCAACCAGGCGTGCAGCCTCCTACTGGAATGCCTGCTACCAGTTCGCCAGAAAGCACTGAAGACACAAAAATAAAGCGGGCAGCATTTAAGGCTGAATTAATGAAATTCGAAACTAAGTTTGAACCAGAAGTTAGTTCTGAATCATATGGAAACTGGGCTATCGAAACACAGAAAGATATTATTTTTCTCAAGAATGCGGCCATCGCAGCATTTAGCGCCGGGGACTTCAACAAAGCCATCATCTCAATTGGCAAAGCGACGGAATTGGCACGAAGGACACTTGGCGAAAAACGGGCAGCTTATGCGGCGGCACGGAGCAATGCACTGCAGGCGTACGATGACGACAATGTTGAGCGTGCGGAATCTGAGATAGCCAAGGCAATTGCACTCGGCCCTATATCACCTGAGTTGAGCAATTTACAGGTACGAATTTCGGCTCTTCCAAAAGTCCTCAAGCACCTCAAAGCGGCGGATATCGCACGGGTGGAGAACGATCTTCAACTAGAGCACAGCCAACTACAAAAGGCCCTAAACCTTGACCCCAATCGGGTAGAACTGAAATCTAGGCTCAAGGCGCTAGCAACCACGATAAGGGAAAATACCTTTTCTCAGCATATCCTTTCCGGCGACCAGCATGTTCGGAACCGAAGCCTGACCGCAGCACAAAAAAGTGCCACTGCGGCACGCCGACTGTTTCCAAGACGTGAAGAAATGACAATGTTGGACAGTCAAATTGCCGCGTTGGCCAATGATATAAAAACCCAAAAATCCTTGGGTGCGGCCCGGGTGGCCGCTGTCCGGGATGATTGGTATGCCGCTTTGGAGCAATATGAAGCTGCAAAGAAACTCCAACCAACCAACGCCGATGCCGTTAACGGCGCGAAACTAGCATCAACAATTACCGAGCTCGATGCGGAACTCTCTACTCACTTACAAACGCCAGAACGGCTTGCCTCTTCAAACGTCGCAGCTATAGCCGGTTCTTTAATCTCCCGCGCACAAGCTGTGAAAGGTGAAAGTGCTGCATTGGACACAAAAAGTGCTGAACTTATCCGCCAACGAAAGATCTTCAGCGCAAAGGTTCCAATTGTAGTGCGATCAGACGGAATAAGTCATATCATAGTGAAAGGTATTGGGCAGGTTGGGTCGACGAAGAAGAAGACCATTCGTCTGAAACCTGGAGAATACACATTTGAAAGCACCCGGGCTGGGTACCGCACGAAACTCGTCAAAGTATCAATTCCGCCGAACGGCAATCCATTTACCATCGAAATATTCTGTGATGAACGAATTTAAGGACCAGCTCCAGCAAGCTAGGCAGGCTCAACGCAAGGCGTTTATCATCGCTGGCACAGCAATTGTCGGGATCCTTCTTTTCGTTGTCGCGCTGATTGGTTATGTCAACGGCACTCCAATTACCATCAAGCCCAAAGACGCTTCCGAGATAGCTAAGCTCCAAATCGTCAACGGAATAGCCGGTGCCTTTTCCAAGGTCGTATATTCAATGACTGGCGATATTACAGTCTTGGTAATGGCCGGCGGATTTGCGAGTCAAGATATCAAGATCACGTCGGATGATCGTGGCAAACCTCGCACAGTAACGCTTGTTGAACTTCCTGGTAAACTAATTGCAACGACCGTCCCTCCTGCCGACAAAAACCGCTGGACCGTAGACGGTCAGCAAATTGCGATCGCACCATCTCTGACGCACACTGCGCCCGCCGGGAAATACAGACTCGAGACCGACAACCAACATTTCGAAATCGCTGAACAAGACTTGGTATTGAGGCGTGGTAAAACGCTTGAAGTCGCTGTCAAATTAAACGCCGTCAAAGGTCGATTGGATATCAACTCCCGACCGGATGGTGCTGAGGTCAGGATCGATGGCAAGGGCGCCGGAACGACACCTTTGAGTCTGGATGCTTTTGGAGGGCTTCACCGTATCGAAATCCGAAAGGATGGCTTCGAATCACTGGCAGATGATGTAGAGATCACCAACACCAATCGCGATATTTCTCGCAACTATCGCCTGGAACCTGTCAAAGCGCTGATATCTTTCGACGCGAAACCTAAGGGCGGAGCGCTTTTTGTGAACGGGCGCAAGCAGGCCTCAGATAAACAGCTGCCACTAGCGCTTGGGGTCCCGCATACACTTCGTTATTCGAAGGCGGGGTACTTTCCCAAGATTAAAAAGGTGACATTCAAACAATCTAGCCCAAAACGCATCGAATTTAGGTTGAAGCTGGAAATGGGGGCAGTGGATGTGCGTTCTCGGCCCTCTGCAACCGTTTTGATTAATGGCAAGAGTGCTGGCCAAACGCCACTCTCGCTACAACTACCGGCGACCCCGCAACGGATTGTTATCAAACGTTCCGGATATCGTGAAGTCAGCAAGAAAGCGACACCATCACATAAACGAACGACGATCATTGATGTGAAACTGCAAACGGAACGTGCTGCACGGCTGGCAGAATCCCCAGAGTCCTATCAGACAGATACGGGAATCTCGTTGAAACTATTTCAGCCAAAACTCACTTTCCAGATGGGTGCTCCGCGGCATCAAAAGGGGCAACGGGCGAACGAATTCATTCGCAACATCAAGTTGACACGGCCGTTCTATGCGAGCCTTCACGAAATCACAAATGGTCAGTTTCGAAGATTCTCGAAGGATCACAATGGGTCGGTTGGTGATAAATTTCCTGCAACATCAGTGACCTGGCTTGACGCAGCTGCGTTTTGCAACTGGCTCAGCAAGCGTGAGAATCTAGCGCCATTTTACAGATTGGCAGGAAATCGGCTCAAGGGTATTGAGGCAAAAGCAAATGGCTATCGACTTCTTTCCGAAGCGGAATGGGAATGGCTTGCCCGAAAGGCCGGAAAGTCACAGCAAACGGTTTTCCCCTGGGGTAACACGACAACTGTGCCATCAAATTTCGGAAATATTGCCGACGAAGAGGCAAGGGGTAAGGTCAGGTTCTTTGTCTCCAACTTTACAGACGGCTTTGCCGAATTGGCGCCTGTTGGCAGTTTTCGGCCCGAGTCATCGGGCCTGTTCGATCTAACAGGCAATGCAGCTGAATGGGTACATGACGTTTATTCCTTACGCTCTCCGACCAGTGCTCGAACAGAAGTCGATCCTCTTGGCATTGCCGATGGCCCAACGCATGTTGCCAAAGGGTCGAGTTGGCGTTCCGGTACCCGCACGACACTTAGAGCGGCCTATCGCGACGGTGTCATGGACAGGCGTGACGATCTAGGGTTTCGAATAGGGCGTTATCTTTAGAGGAGAATAACCATGCGCAGGTACTTGATGACGAAACGGACGTTGGCTTTTGTTCTTGTTGTTGGTGTTCTTTCGCTCACAGCAATATCACTTGCTATTGCCGCGTCGAAGAGCGCGTTCAATCTAAATTCGCCAACTGCATTCCCCGTCGATATTTGAGGAAATACAGAAATGAATAGGCTGCTACTCAGTATCATTTCATTGGTCGTCATCGTCGTGGCGGTTCATTTTCTTTATATTGGGTACATTCGGCCAGAAGCCGTTTTGGCCATTGAAGCCGCAAAACAAGCTGGACAGTCGGCACCGCGGGTCCTTGTCGTTATCCTAAAAGACTACGAGCAAGAGATTTGCGTCATTCTCATGCTTTGGGGATCACTGCTTATAGTCTCCAAGTGTTACGAAATTCTCCGTCATCGCTACATTTTTGACGTCGACCTACTCGATGGTGTCGGCGAGGATAAAGACGACTTGAAAAGCGTATTAAAAACTATCGAGGATTTGCCGGAAAAGCTGCGAAATACACCGCTGGTCCGGGTCCTGACCTCAAGCCTTCGTCGATTTTTGATTACGAATGATATCCAAAATACCTCAGATGCCATTGAATCAAGTGTCGAGGCCTTGGCCTTAAAACTCGAAGCGGAGAACTCAATGGTCCGCTATCTCATATGGGCAATCCCTTCGATAGGCTTCATCGGAACAGTCCGTGGGATTGGCCAGGCGCTCTCTCAGGCAGATCAGGCGTTGGCCGGTGACATTGCTGGCATGACGGATAGCTTAGGCGTGGCCTTTAATTCGACGCTTGTTGCCTTGTTGATCAGTATCGGGCTTATGTTTCTTCTCCATCAATTGCAGCGTCTACAGGACGGACTAGTCGTCGATGCACAAGAGTATTGCGAAAAATTCCTTCTCAACCGCATTAGCAAAATAGGTCCGGACTGAAACGCAAACGGAAAACCGAGGGATTTAATCTCGCCTTCCTGGACATTATGTCTTGCGGGCTAGGCGCGATCGTCCTCGTGTTTATGCTTATCAAACATAACGTCGATACAATCGAGATTCAGGACGACGTTTTGCATCGAGAACAAGCTGATCTATTAGAACGTGAGATCGCGCAGGTTTCGCTCCGCGAATCCGATCTTCGGCGCCTGATGGCCGAGTTGGAGAAATTGTCCGCTCAAACCGCCTCCGCAATTCAACGCACTTCCAAGCAACTATCGGCTACACAATCGACGCTCACGAAGAAAAACCAAGAGATCGATAAGCTCGTTAGTGAGTTGGAGTCGATCAAGAAGAAAGTCGCTAAGAGCAAGCCTCTGCAAAAAACGGATGCCGTCACTGACTCCAATGAGGGGGAGGAGAGTTATCTAATTGGGTTGAAGGTGGAGGGTCGACGTATTGCGATCCTCGTCGACAGCAGCGCATCTATGACTGATGAGCTTCTATTGGATGTCATTCGGCGTAAAAACACTTCAGACCAACAAAAGAAAGCGGGCCCAAAATGGCGGCGAACGAAAAGGATCGTGAGATGGTTTCTCGCGCGCCTACCAGCGGGGAGTCAAGTTGATGTCATCGCTTTCAGTGACAAGGCGAAAACGCTAGGCCCCCCCGGCTGGAAGAGCGCCAGGGATTCAAGAATATTGGGTACAGTACTGAAAGAACTTGATTTGCTGGTCCCTCAGGGGGCAACCAATCTTGAAGCCGGGTTAAAATCAGTATCTGGGGCAACTGACGTCTATCTGATCACAGATGGCTTGCCGACTGTCGGCATCTCCAACTTCCGCAGTCTCAACCCATTTGCATCTTGCAGCGCATTGTGGGGTAAATCCAATAGGATTTCGGGGCCGTGCAGACGCAAACTGTTTGAACATACGATTACAAATAGCAGCCTAAGAGCTTCGACCAAAGTCAATGTCGTTCTGCTGCCTATTGAAGGAGATCCGGAAGCGTCGGTTGCGTATTGGTCTTGGACGTCGGCTGCTGGCGGGCTAACGATTACGCCAGCGGAGGATTGGCCATGAAACGGCGCCCCCGTGGGTTTGATATTTTCAACTTGTCATTCCTAGACGTGATCTCATGCGGGTTTGGCGCAATCGTACTATTGGTCTTGATTTCCAAACCGCTACCGGAACCGGCGGAACAGGAGGTTTTTGATGCAACGCCTTTGTTGCATCAGCTTTTTCAAATTGAAACGACGGTCAGTGAACTGGAATCACGATTAGCAGCAGCGCGCGAGGACAAAGCGGACAAAGACTTACAGGTGCGCAAACTTCGTCAGCTTCTAAATTCAACTAGTGCAGCGCTTTCCGCTGCCGGCGCCGATACCACCGAACTTGAATCTGACCTGGAAGGCCTAGCACTTGTTCACAAATCACTACAACGTGCGTCGATCCGGAAGAATGTCGCCAAGAAACGAGACGACGAAGTCGGAGGGATCCCTGTTGACAGCGACTATGTGGTTTTCATTGTCGATACTTCCGGAAGCATGAAAGAGATCTGGAGCCGGGTAACCCGTGAAGTTGTGAACATCATCAACATTCACCCGAAGATTAAAGGCTTCCAGATTCTTAACGACAACGGGACGCACTTGCTTTCCGGCTATCAAGGAAAATGGATTCCAGATACGCCACGGCGACGCCAAAGTGTAATAAATCTCTTTCGAGGGTGGAACAGCGCCTCCAACAGCAGCCCTGTTGAAGGATTGGAAGTAGCCTTAAAACGCTACGCCCGACAAAGGGAGAATGTTTCGATATATATCTTCGGCGATGAGTATTCAGGTGGCTCTTATGATCCTGTGATCAACGCTTTAGTCAAACTGAACACGAACCGGATAACAGGACAGAACCGTGCTAGGGTCCACGCTGTTGGCTTTATCTCCAATTACTCGACCGGCAGGTTTGCAACGCTGATGCGCGAAGTGACGAGGCGCAACAACGGAACGTTCGTTGCGCTACCAAGATGACGGTGTCCGTTGTCGAATGGCATTCTACTCACGCTTCAGCTAGTCTAACTTAGAGAGCGTCGGCATCTGGGGTTTGGAGAAGGGTTCTGTCGTAAAATCATTAGGGACCACTGAGCCTGTTTTCTAAAAGAGGAGCTGGCTCATCTTGGTTTGATGTTAAGCTGTAGTAATTCAGACCCGATCTAAATTACTACATTTTAGGCTAGCCCATGAAGCCCCTACTTTCACATCAGCCAACCAGCTTATTGGTGCGTCGGGGAAAGTCACAGTAAATGCTCCAGTCATCTCCCCGGCGAGGAGGGCGCTCACGGTCCATCCGCATGCTGTTGAGTTCGATCGTTGTGGAACAATTGAACTACTCGACCCGAAAACGAGAAATCCACCAGCATTCCAGATGCATAGGCATATATCACTAACACCGAAGGAACGATTGGGTTTGTAGGCTTAACCCATGAATACTCAACCAAATAAAGTTCTCAAAATTGTGGGATGCTCGACCTGACTACATGCTGGAGGTCGCAGTATTAATACCCTCGGGGGTTAAAGCCGGGGGGACATCAAAGGCATTAAACACCTACCGGCGTCATTAAGGACGTTTCGCCGTCCTTAACAATCCTCACGACCAACTTCGCAGTTGGATCGCCTGCCGTTAAGAAAGAGGAAGATTGTCTGCAGAACCGCCACTAAGTGTGGCGGTTGGTCTTCATGGTCAAGGTGCCGCCACCGCCTCAAGTAGCCACTCGTAAGGACTCGCTGGGCCACTTGACCCGGATGTCTGTGGCGGATCAATAGAGATGATGGAGTGTTATTGTTCCAGCTTCGCGTACATCGAAGCCGTTTCCAAAGCTGGAACCGAAAGCGTTATCTGTCTGCGGGAGTGACCTTCCTCAACCAATATAGCGTGAGGTACAGGGGCTATGTGATCAAGAATGCGGCTGACTGCCCAAACGATCGTAGGTGCATCCGACTTAATGTATCGATCACCAAGGTTGACTGTCATTCTTCTTCACCAACTTCCATAAATCGACCCGGGCAATTTTGCGTTTGCGTGTACTAAGCCACGGTAAAGATTGTGGTTCGAGCGAAATGAGAAAAAGGGACGCCGTTTCCACATGACCACAATAGGCGTTGTTAAGAACGTGCTCGTATCACTAACTCTTTGAAAATCGAAAATTTATGCAGACGATTTAACCGCGTTTTCGTGTGCGTACAGTGTGTAATAAAAACACAACCACTATTGGGCGGTTGTTGAAACTCATTAATCTATTGATTTTATTGAAAAAATTGGTGGGCGCGACAGGGATTGAACCTGTGACCCCTGCCGTGTGAAGGCAGTGCTCTCCCGCTGAGCTACGCGCCCATCGCAATACCGAACCGGGTATCGGACGGCGTCATATAATGGCCGGGGGTGGTGCCTGTCAAGCGGCGCCCGCCAGCGTTTCCAACGCCTGGGGCAGATCGTCGAAATGGTCGATCACCACGTCGGCGCCGAGATCCGCCACCGGTCCGCGCGCATAGCCGAACGACACCGCCACGAAGGGCACGCCCAATGACTGAGCGGTGGCGGCATCGTTGTGGTTGTCACCAACCATCACGGCGCGCGCCGGGGTGGCGCTTAATCGTTCAAGGACAGCGCCTAAGTGCCGGCCATCGGGTTTGCGGATGCCGTCCAGGCTATCGCCGCCGACCACGGCGCTGAAATGTTCGGCAATGGCGAACACGTCCAAAATCTCTTCGGTGGGGCGTTGCGGCTTGTTGGTGCACACGCCCAACGGCATGCCCAGTTGACGCAGTTTCCGAAGCGCTTCGACGGCGCCCGGAAACGGCGTCGATAATTCCGCCGCCTTGCCTTCGTAGAAATTAAGGAACGTCTCGATGGCGGTCTCAGGCGGCTCATCGGGTTGTCCGCCCGTGGCGTCGAACCCGCGCTCCACCAGCTTCGGCACGCCGTCGCCGATCATCTGGATGACTTGCGGACGCGTGACCGCATCTCGGCCATAAACCGCCAGGGTTGCGTTCAGCGCGGCGCGCAGGTCAGGCTCGCTATCAATCAGCGTCCCGTCGAGATCGAAAACCACAGCATCAAATCGGTCGGAAATCATTGGAGTCCTTGCAAAAATCAGTAACAAACTTTGACTTGGCGCTCCCACGCCCCTGTGGCAATGTCGCGCCGCTAGCCAATGCTGGCTTCCTTTTAGATCAACGGCCATCGATGTCCAAGAGCGCAGATTCAACCGCCACCGCCGCCATCATCCTCGCCGCCGGGCTCGGCACGCGTATGAAGTCCGACCTGCCCAAGGTGCTGCACCCCTTGGCCGGACGCCCGATGATTTTGGAGCTGCTGGATAGCCTCGCTGAAATCGGCGCCGAGCGGGCCGTCGTTGTCGTCAGTGACGACCGCGTCACGGACGCCGTAACCCCACACCCGACAGCCCGCCAAGACCAGCAACTCGGCACCGGCCATGCGGTTCTGCAAGCCCGCGACGCACTGAGCGATTTCGACGGCGATGTCTTGATCCTGTTCGGCGCCGACCCGCTGATCACGCCGGCGACCCTGCGAGCCATGATCGCGCGCCGCCGTGCCGAAGATGCGCCAGGCGTCGTGGTGCTCGGCTTCCGGCCCGAAGACCCGGCATTGTACGGCCGATTGGTTCGCGATGAGGCGGACATGCTGTTGGAAATCGTCGAAGCCCGTGATGCAACGCCTGAGCAACTGGAAATCGGATTGTGCAATTCGGGCGTCATGTGCGTTGACGGCAGGTTGCTGTTCAACCTGCTGGGTCGGGTCGGCAACGACAATGCCAAGGGCGAGTATTACCTGACCGATATCGTCGCCCTGGCCCGTAGCGACGGATTGGGTTGTGCGGTGATTGAAGGCGACGCGGCGGAACTGATCGGCATTGATGATCGCGTCGACCTGGCGCGCGCCGAAGCCATACTGCAAGCCCGGCTGCGCCATAGCGCCATGCAAGGCGGCGCGACCCTCACCGATCCCGCGAGCGTTACCTTCAGTTTTGACACCAAGCTGGGCCGGGATGTCAGCATCGGTCCCAACGTCATTTTCGGGCCCGGCGTCAGCGTTGGCGACAATGTGACGATCCGGCCGTTTTGCCATATTGAAGGCGCCGCTATTGAGACCGGTGCCGTGATCGGCCCGTTCGCGCGGCTCAGGCCCGGCGCCAAGTTGGCCGAGAACGTACGAGTCGGTAATTTCGTCGAGATCAAGAACGCCACGTTGGAATCTGGTGCGAAGGTCAATCATCTGAGCTATGTGGGCGATGCGCGTGTTGGAACGGCAGCCAATGTCGGTGCCGGTACCATCACCTGCAATTATGATGGTTTCGGCAAACACTTCACCGACATCGGCGCCGGCGCATTTATCGGTTCCAACACGGCCCTGGTGGCGCCTGTGAAAGTTGGTGACGGCGCTATCGTCGGGGCGGGGTCGACCATCGCCAAGGACGTCACGGGGGATGCCCTGGCCGTCACCCGAGCTTCGCAGCGCCAGGTTGATGGCTGGGCGGCGAAATTCCGGACAGCCAAGAAGGCGGAGAAGGACAAAGCCTGATGTGCGGCATTATCGGCATTATCGGTAAGGGCGAAGCGGCACCGCTTTTGGTGGACGCACTGAAACGCCTTGAATACCGGGGTTACGATTCCGCCGGCATTGCGACGTTGAACGGCCACGGCATCGAACGGCGCCGGGCCGAAGGAAAACTGGGCAACCTGCAATCGCGGTTGGATGAGGCGCCGCTGTCCGGCACCACCGGCATCGGCCACACCCGCTGGGCCACGCATGGCGTACCCAACGAGGTCAACGCCCATCCCCATGCCACCCAGCGTGTCGCCGTCGTGCACAACGGTATTATCGAGAACTTCCGCGAATTGCGGGCTGAGTTGATCGAGGCCGGCCACGAACTGGCGTCGGAAACCGACACGGAAGTCATCGTTCATTTGATCGACCGCATGCTGGACAACGGCCTATCGCCAGAGGCAGCGACGCAAGTGGCGTTGAAGCGGTTGGAAGGCGCCTTTGCGTTGGCGATCATATTCGCTGGCGACGAAAAACTGATGATCGGTGCACGCAAGGGCAGTCCGCTGGCGCTTGGGATCGGCGACGACGAAATGTTCCTGGGCTCCGACGCCATTGCATTGGCGCCGCTGACCAAGGTTATCGTCTATCTCGAAGACGGGGATTGGACGGTTCTTACCGACAAGGACTACACGATCTACGACGCCGAGGGTGCAGAGGTCAGCCGCGAAGTGCGGGTCACGGAGCTGACCGGTGCCGCCATCGGCAAGGGCGGTTACCGGCATTTCATGCTGAAGGAAATCTACGAACAGCCGCAAGTCATCGGCGACACCCTGCATGCTTTGGTCAACCCCAACACCCGCGCCGTGACATTGCCGGCACTCGGGTTTGACGCAAAAGACGTAACCAAACTGACGCTTATCGCCTGCGGCACATCGTACTACGCTTGTCTGGTGGCGAAGTATTGGCTGGAGCAGATCGCGCGCATCCCGTGCGAGGTCGATATTGCGTCGGAGTTCCGCTACCGCGAGGGCGTCATGCCGGAAGGCGGCGTGGCGCTGTTCATTTCGCAATCGGGGGAAACCATCGACACCCTGGCGGCACTGCGTTACGCACGATCACAAAACCAAAGAATTCTATCCGTCGTCAATGTACCTGAAAGTGCCATCGCACGGGAGTCCGATGCGGTGCTGCAAACCTACGCCGGTCCTGAAATCGGCGTCGCCTCGACCAAGGCGTTCACCACCCAACTAACCGTACTGGCTTGTTTGGTTTTGGCGCTGGCCCATGAGCGCGGCGCCATAGACGACGCCGAGCGGGGCCGGCTGGTGGGTGCGCTGACCGAAGTACCCGCTAGGGCGGCCGAGTTCCTCAACCATGATGAACGGTTGGCCGCCATTGCGCATGGCGTCGCAGACGCGCGCGACGTGCTCTACCTGGGCCGCGGCGTCAGCTACCCCATCGCCCTGGAAGGGGCGCTGAAGCTTAAGGAAATCTCCTACATCCATGCAGAGGGCTATGCCGCCGGCGAAATGAAGCACGGCCCCATTGCCTTGATCGATGAAAGCGTGCCGGTGGTGGTGGTGTCGCCGACCGATACGCTGGCCGACAAAACCATCTCCAACGTTCAAGAAGTCATGGCGCGCGGCGGCAAGGTCGTGTTCCTGTCGGACGCTGCGGGCATCGCCAAACTCGGAGATGGCGCAGCGGAAAGCGTCATATTACCCTCAGTGGATGCTTTTGTTTCACCTATTTTATACGCCATACCCGTACAACTGCTGGCCTATCACGTGGCCGTACTGAAAGGCACCGATGTCGATCAGCCGCGCAACCTGGCGAAAAGTGTTACCGTAGAGTAGCGCTCCTTGGCACGGTGACGAGGCCCACCTTCACGCGTTTCAATTCTTGCCGGCGCACCAATCGCGCCAGATGTTGCGCAGGATTTCGGAAAAGCCGTCGGCAAATGCCTTGCCGTCAAGTGAGGGGGAGCCTCTCATCATACCGCGCAGGTCTTGGCGCAAGTCTCTCAATCTATCAATGTCATTGGCCAGGTTGACGGCAATATCCACGTAATCGGCGGCGCTTTCGGCCACCAGTTCAGGCAGCCCGATCGTTGACAGATGACTAAGCGAGTGGCGGCTGGCAAATGTGTCCCCGGGAAGCGTGACAACCGGAACGCCCATCCACAATGCCTCCAAGGTGGTCAATCCACCGGCGTATGGGAAGGTGTCGAGGGCAACATCGACCCGGTTGTAGCCGCCAATGAACTCCGTGTGCGGAGAAGTGTCTTCAAGGGCGATCCTGGACACGTCCACGCCTCGGCTAGCGACACCCGCATGGATCCTGTCGCGATTGGTTTGCGACGTCATACCCCTGTATTTCAATAGCAATCTGGCGTTGGGGACGGCGGCAAGGATGTCGGCCCAAAGCATGATGACATCCGTATTGATTTTGATTGCGTTGTTGAAGCTTCCGAAAGTGACATACCCATTTTCCTCACGCGGCGGCGGCCCGATGTCCGGCGCATAGTCCGGCGGTTCGTAGCATAGCCAACCATCGGGCATACGGACGACCGTTTCGCTGTAGAATTTGTCCTCCGTTTGCCCCGTCGAGTAACGGTCGGAAATCAGGTAGTCGATGGCGCTCAAACCTGTCGTGCCGGCGTATCCCGCCCACGCCACTTGCACCGGCGCCGGTTTCCGGGCGAATACCCGCATCCGATTTCTGCCCGTGTGCCCGGCTAAGTCCAGCAAGATATCAATGCTGTCTTCTTCGACCATTGCCATGAGATCATCGTGGGATACGCCACGTACGTCGCGCCAAAGATCGGTGGCTGACTTGAGGCGCACGGTCAGGTCGTCGCCACGGTGATCGGAATAGGCGACCGTTTCGAATGCCGCTTTCGAGAGGTTCTCAAGCATTGGCGCGAGGAAGTACCCGACCGGATGCCGCCCCAAGTTGGGCGATACCAAACCAATGCGCAAACGGCGGTCAGGGTCGGGGGTGTTCTCATGGTCCGGCCATGAGGAACGATAGGCTTGACCGTGCGCCTTGTCCCACCCGGCATGCAACTCGTAGAGGGACTCGGTACTGTGACCCGGCCTATAAAGCTCCACGAACAGTAAATTGCTGTGAGCCTCGGAGAATGCCGGCTCAATATCCAGCGCCTGGCGGTATGCCGTGGCAGCCTCATCCAATTCACCGATTTCAGCCAAAGCCACACCCAAATTGCAAAGCTCAATAGCGTCATCCGGCTTGGATGCCACCGCTATGCGGTGACTAGCTACGGACTCGTCCAGTTTTCCAAGTTCGCGATAAACATCACCCAAGTATGAGTGCACATCTTCGAGGTCCGGATTAAGCGACAATGCTTTGTCAAAGCAATCAACAGCTTGATCGAGTTTTCCCACCGACTTCAGCGCAACACCAAGATCACGATGCACTTCGGCATCGTCCGGGTTCACGGCAAGCGCCGCCAAAAAACTTTTGATAGCTTCGGTCGGCCGTTCCAGTGCCGCAAGCGCTATGCCCAGATTGTAATTTGCATTGGCGTAGTCCTGCCGGCCTGCGATCGCCTTGCGATACCATTCCACGGCGGCTTCCAAGTCTCCCAACTCCTTGAGAGCGTTGCCAAGGTTATTTTGAGCTTCGGAGTAATCAGGATTAATGCGCAGAGCCGCTCGAAAACATTCGACTGCGGCATCGAGTTCCTCGAGTTCACGATGCGCAATACCAATATTGTAATGCACCTCGGCGCGGTCAGGATTGACGGCAAGAATCTCTCGAAACTGCTCGAGTGCCTCATCCCACCGCTCCATTTTAATTAATACATTGCCAAGATTGTTACGTGCCTCGGTATAACCTGGCCTCAGGGCCAATGCTTCTTGGAAATGCACCACCGCTTCATCCAACCGCTCTTCCGAATGGAACACGTTGCCAAGATTGTAGTGCGCGTCAGCGTAGTCTGGCTGCGCCGACAGCGATTTCGCAATCAGGTCGATGGCCGCTTCGTTATTTCCGGTTTGCCCTGCAAGCACGCCAAGCAGGTTCAACGCGATGGGATGATCAGGATTTCGTCGAAGAATGTCTCGATAGATACGCTCGGCTTCCGGGAGGCGCCCTGCCTGATGATGGTGTACGGCAATTTGGATTGCATCACTGATGCCCGCCTCAGATCGCGTACGTTTCGTCGTGCCCCCTGATTTTTTAGCCAGCTTACGCTGGCGTCGACTTTCCGCCCGGTTCATCTTATCCTACTTTGTCCAACGGTTCCGCGTTTTCGGGCAACCTCTTCACAATACTCAATCACCGCTACGGAACGTTCTTCAAAACTTCAGCGTTAGACAAAATTTCACCACAATATTCCGCGATAATGTCCAGCATATTAAATAACAAGGGAATTAGGTTGAGTTCAATAGCGCGGATGTCCATCAATCGGCGCACGGGTCGCGCGAAACGCTACAGTAGCAGAGCCGTACAGACGACTAGGCCATGTAACCACGGAGACTGATACCATGACAACTTGGCAGCGCATTTTGGGCACAGTGGCATTTTCAGCTTTTTTTGCAGCCGCCACGCCTGCGGTGGCAGAAGAGAAGACTTCGGCCCAATGCGGGCATGAGTTCGACCAATGCGAGAGCCGCTGTGATAGCGACTTTGAAAATGACGCGGCGAAGCGCGCTCCCTGCGTCGCCAAGTGTTCCGGTCTGTACGCGGCGTGTGATGCAGGCGTCGCCTACGAAAACGCCAAGCCGTGGCTCGAAGAACAGGCCAAAAAGACCAAACGCTTTTTCGATGAATTGCTGAAGAAGTATGATCTCGAGAAACAACCTGACCCACAGAAAAAGACGGACAAAAACAGCATCTGAACTGGCCGCAATGGGTGCGCACGATTACTATGACGACGCATTGACCATGAGGCGGCCATGACCCAGTACTCGCGCGACAATCCGAGCCCTCGCTATCTCGAGCTTCTTGGTTATTACCAGGAAATGCACGAGAAGGGCGCGGTCACTCAAAACATCCCACCGGAAGAGACGTTCGATGGTCGGAGCCTTCCCAAACACGCTTCGAATATCCAGCAAATCATCAATATTCTCGGATCGCGCACCATTCTGGATTATGGCTCCGGCAAGGGAAATCAGTACAAACCGACGCCAATTGAGTTGCCCAATGGGCAGAAATTTAGCGATATTCAATCCTTTTGGGGTGTCGAATCGATAACCTGTTTTGATCCCGGTCACGAGCCCTTCAGTCAATTGCCGAAGGGCACCTTCGAAGGCGTTGTCACCACCGACGTGCTGGAGCACTGCCCCAAGGAAGACATCCCGTGGATCGTTGACGAAATTTTCGGTTTCGCGACGGAGTTTGTTTACGTCAACGTCGCGTGCTACCCGGCGGCAAAAACATTGCCGAACGGAGAAAACGCCCACTGCACCTTGGAAGAACCGGACTGGTGGACGAAGGTCTTTGATGAGCGGGTCAAACAAACACAAGGGCTTCGCTATTTTGCCGCCTATGACGTTCCGCGCATGGGAGCTGACGGCATGTCGATTGTCACGGTCATGCACCGAAGCAAATGGAATAACGTTTGAACACCTGTTGCCGTCCCGGCGCGCTGAACATCGCAACCGAAAGTAATTGAAACATGATCAGAATATTTATTGGCTTTGACCCTCGTGAAACGGTCGCCTATCACGTCCTTTCTCATTCCATTCACGCCCGCGCGTCCGCGCCGGTTTCCGTTGCGCCATTGATGCTGTCACAGTTGGATGGCGTTATGACCCGTGAACGCAATCCTTTGCAATCCACGGATTTTTCGTTTTCGCGGTTTCTGACTCCCTATCTTTGCGATTTTGATGGCTGGGCGCTTTTCATGGATTGCGACATGCTGGTGCTCGATGATATCGCCAAATTATGGGCCCTCCGCGACGACAAATACGCCGTCATGTGCGTCAAACACGACCATGTACCGGAAGAAGACATCAAATTTTTGGGCGCGCCACAGACCAAGTACGAGAAGAAGAACTGGTCCAGCGTGATGCTGTTCAACTGCGCAAAATGCACGGCGCTGACACCGGACTACGTCAACTCGGCCAGCGGTCTCGACTTGCATCGTTTCAATTGGCTTGGTGATGACAGTTTGATTGGCGAGATCCCGCATGAATGGAACCTATTGGTCGGTTACGACGAACCTATTCCAACGCAAGAAGTATCCAACCTGCACTACACCATCGGCGGCCCATACTTTGATGACTTCAAGGATACGGATTATGCTGATGAATGGATGGCGGAGAAAAATGCCATGCTGCGCTGTGATCAGCTCGACAAGGCGAAATAACTGCGGCAGCTACATACCTTCGTCGGCGTAAGGCCCTAACGCCTCGCGCAGAGGCCCCAAGTGCTGTTCGTAGCGCCGCCAGCGTGCAACGGAACGTGCATGGACCGGCTCTCGGACTTGCGTTGCACTGGCCGTCATGACCTGACGCTTGGTCTGATGGAAGTTCAGGCAAGCGTCATCCCACTCGAGGCCGCAAAAATCGATCATTTCCCGCGCCTTGCCTTCAGCATCGGAGACCACGTCTTCGTAGGCAATATCCAAGATTCGGCCCGGCAGGACGCGGTGCCAGTGCTCCATCAATCCCCTGTATAGGCGGTAGTAGGCACCAAGTTCAGCTAAGTCATAACTGAATTCCTGGCCATGCGGGAAATGCAGCGTGAAACACGATAGGCAGGTATCCATGGGCGAGCGCCTGCAATGGATAATGCGCGCATTCGGCAAGATCAGCGCGATCAGTCCGATAAACAGAAAATTGCGCGGCATCTTATCGGTCACGCGCCGCGCTGCGCCGGCACCACGGGTCAGTTGGTCGACATACTGGCGGCCAATGGAGTCAAAGGCCGTTGCCGGCAACATTGCACTACCGGCCGGAAAGCCAGGAATGGAAGCGGCGACGATCTGGCTTAAATCTTCGCGCTCACCCGCCCCATGAACGCCATTGTGGCTGGCCAGAATCTGCTCCACCAGCGTCGTTCCGGACCGCGGCATACCAAGGACAAAAATAGGCCGGTCGTCAGGATTTCCTGCGACACCGTGCTGAGCCAAGAAGCGAGAATCAAACACCCGAACCAGGTCATCCATTGCCGTCTTATGCGCGTCAATATTGAAGTCCAAGGTCAGTCGTTTGAGACGGTTGGCATCGGTAAGGTAAGGAAACGCAGCATCGAAATCGCCGCAGTCCTCTAGCGCCTTGCCAAGCGCAAACGCCAAATGCATGCGACTTTGTTCATCCAACCCATCCGCGTCATACAGCGACAGCATGGTTTCGATGTCCGGGTCGCCGGTGCTGAACCGCCTAACTTGTGCCAACTCATGCCAGGCACGCGCCGAATTCGGCTCAACCGAAAGAATCCGGCGATACAACTGTTGCGCAGCTTCCGGATCACCCAACTGCTTTTGCAAGTTGGCCAAGTTGCCAAGAACGGGCGTCGCATTGGGCGACAGTTTATCAGCACGGCGAAGCGCATCCTCCGCCTTGCTGACGGCGCCGATTTCGATATAGGCGCCGCCCAGGTTTGCCCAGGCCGCGGCATTTTTTCGGTCGATCCGAAGAATCCGGCGATATGCGTCTATGGCTGCGGGCCAATTGCGCGAAAGCACCGCCAGTTCGGCTTTTTCGAGCGCTGAACCAAGGTCGCTCTCGGTCAATTTTTTTTGTTTGCGGCGAAGATTTCGGTTCATAGAGACCTTGCTGAAAACCGTTTTGTCGAATGCAGCGAGTGATTAGCGGATTGCAAAGGAACCCGCCAAAAGAAAGGGCCGGAACCCTGTCGGATTCCGGCCCTCCTCATGCCAGACGGAGAACCGCCAGGCAAATCCAATTCAACTTAGAAGTTGAAGGACGTCTCGAGCAGAAGCACGTCGATGTCTTGGTAGTCGGTGCTGGCTGCATCGCTGAAGTCGAAGGTCATGTAATCCAACTGGATGTTACCACCAACGGCGTCCAACTTCTGACCAATGCCGATACCAATGGCTTCACCTTCGTTACCTTTGGTGGTTTGGTCATCGGTCTTGGAGTAGTAGAGGCTGATGTTGGTGTTGCCCAAGCTGTTCATCTTGGCGTTATAGCCACCAACGACACGGAGCCACTCAGGATCGGCCGTGCTGTTTTCAACATCCTGCTCACCATAGTTGACGGCGAGGTGGATACCGCTGCCGTGCTTGACCTTGATGCTACCGCCTTGGATATCGGAACCACCGCCATCAGCTTCGTAACCAGCTGCAACTGCAACTGTGAGGCCAGCAACCGTACCGGAGTATTTGACGCCGACACTGCCGCCGCCGCCGTACTCAACATCGCCATGCAGCGAGAAGCCGGAGAAGGAAGCCGAGTCATAACGGATACGGTTGGAGTCGAGGCCCGGATCAACTTTACCGGCCAAGGAAGCCGCTTCGGTACCGGAGAACGCACCGCCCGTGGTGGTGATGTCAGTGCCGCTCAAGTAGGCATTGTGGTCACCAGCAAACGAACCGTAGTGAGTGTCGATGGTGCCGTCAGCACCCGGCTCAATGGCGCCGATCGACAGCGTACCCGCGGAAGCGTGCTTGAAGTAGATGTACTCATACTTGTGCTGAGCGGTATCTTCGGTATCGGCAGTCGCGGCGGCACCAGTGGTGGAGCCGAAGCTGTGCGATGCATCGTTCTTGGCAATATCCCAGCGCAGGTAACCGCCCATGGTGACGGATTCGGTCAATTTACCGGAGCCGGTCACCCACATTTCCGAGTTGGACGAGATGCCAGCACCGTGGAAAACGGCGTCATGCGTGCCATCATCAATGTAGTGGATGGAACGGTGAACGCGGCCAGCAATAGTCATGTCAACTTTGCTGTTGCCGGCGCTAACTTTGCCACCAGCAACGGCGTCAACCGGTGCTGCGACGGCCAAAAGCGCGCCCACGGCAACCGATGCTTTAAGAAGTGTTTTGATTTCCACTTTGGTCTCTCCTTGTATTTTTTTAACGTATGGGTTGGGTTAACCCGTTTAAAATCGAAAAGTTCAGCCCGAGGTACCAACCATCCGGATGCCGAGATCCCCTTTCGACAGTGGCGATCTTAGGGATTTCCGGCTTTTGGAGAAGGAAAATCGACCGAGCTTACGAATTTCTGACAACACCGTGGTATTTTTGCAACACGGCGCATATGCGTCACAGGTCGCCGATAAACGCTGCTGCGCGTTTGACTTGCGCATCACTTGGCTCTCCGTAGGCTCGACGAAGCAGTTGTACATTTGGGTACCACACGGCTTCATCCCCCGCACCGCCCCATTTCCATTGCGGCGCAGGGGATAGAAGCACGCATGTCGGCCTCCCCAGTGCGCCGGCCAAATGGGCCGCTGACCCGGAGACCGCCAAAACTGCATCCATGGCCGAAATCTGCGCGGCAAAAATGTCGAGATCGTCCATTTGGTCGTAACGGTCGTCATGAAATAAATCCACGCCGCGTTCCGAGCGGAGAACCTCGCGCTCGGCCTTCGTATCGCCGTATTGAAGGTCAATAAACCGTGTCCCAGGCAATTCGAAAACCGCGCCCAGGTCCGTCAATGCCAAGGATTTTACGCCGGGGGCTTTGCCGCCCGGGCTTTTCCATGCAATGCCGAGCAACCGGTCACTTGAGCCGTCTTGGTATTCTTCACGCAATGTTGCCGTAGTCTCGGGATCGGCATGCAGATACGGAACCGACGCCCGGCTGGTGAAGTCGTCCCATAGCCAACAACCCAGACTCCCCATGGCAACATGGAAATCAATATCGGTAGAAACGGTCTCTTGTACGGGCGGTTTTTCCACCGGCACGCAGACAACATCAGGAAATGACCGCCCGAACAACGGGATAAGCCTGGGGTCGCACTCCAACACCACGCGCGCACCCCGTGCCTGCAAGTCTTGCAAGATCGCCATGAACATGACCTGATCCCCGACACCCTGCTCGGCAAACACCAACACGGTCTTGCCGTCGAGTGGCTCACCCCGCCATTCGGGTTGCACGGGCGCGCCGCCCCATCGTTCCCAGCGCTTTAAACGCCAATGATAATTCGGCATCGCTGTCTTGAAATCGCCACTCAAAAACTGCAATTCGGATAGAATCTCGCGCAACTGCGCCTGATCATGCAACGCCAAGTCTTTTTCGCGCGGCAGCCACGAATCGATCAACTCCCGAGCTACGATCCGCCGTTCCGTGTCGGACAGCAAACAGGCCAGTTGCATGGCGGATTGGAAATTGTCCGGATCATTGATGAGGTCCGCCCGATACATCTTTTCGCGCTCTTCAAAACCAACGCCGCAATTTCTGAGGGCTTCTTCGAGTTTCTTTCGAAACCGCTTGTTAGCGGGCTCAAGACGGTGGGCGCAGCGAAAGTGTTCCGAAGCTTCGAGCAACCGTTCCTGTGATTCCAATGCGTCCCCAAGACCGGCGTGGGCGCCGGGATTTTCCGGCAATAGCTCAACAACGCGGCGAAACACCGCTTCCGCTTCCGCATGACGGTCCTGAGCCATGAGAGGTTGAGCCAAATTGAATAGCGTCTCGCCGTTATCAGCGTCCAGTTCAAGCGCGCGTCGGAATGCTTGCTCCGCTTCCGCGAAACGGTTGGCTTGGCATAACAAGCCGCCGAAGTCGTTTTGGATGTCCGCATTCGTTGGCGCGGCATCCGCCAACTTGGAGAACGCTGCGACAGCATCGTCCATGGGCTCTATGCGAAGTGCAGCGTGCACCGCAATTTCCGCCGCATCCTGGAGACCGTTTTTCGCATACACGGAATAGGCATCTCCAAAAGCATCAGCCGCATTGCCGGCCTTAAGCGATGCCAGCGCGCGCGTTAGCTTTTGGTGTGCTTTTCCAGCCCGACGCCCTGTACCCTGGCGGCCCTGGCGGCCCTGGCGGCCCTGTTTTTTTTGTTGGCGCCGAAGAGCCCTGTTCATGCAACCTCCACCACTGTCCCCATGCCGCCATGATGATGCTCAAGCACATGACAATGAAACAGCCATTTGCCCGGATTATCCGCAACGAATGCAATTTCAACGACATCGTCTGTATGCAGCATCACCGTGTCAGACCACGGCGCATGAGGCACGGGTTTGTTGTTGTGCATCAAAATCCGGAACGCGTGGCCGTGTAAATGCATGGGATGGTCCCAGACGGTATCGTTGCGGATTCGCCAGCGGTAACTCTTGCCCCGCTTTAAGCGAAACATCGGATCCTCAGTAAATCCACTGGAAGCAATACCGTTCAACACCCAGACTTTGCGGTGCTGGCGCCACAACTTGCGTAGGCTCACCTTTTCGCCTTTGAACATAGCTTCACGCAACCCACCCATTGCGCCACCTTCGATCAAGATCTCCTGCGTTTCAGCGGAAGCCAAATCCGGTTCAGGCAATGGATTGGGGGCTAGAGCCATAGGCGCATCGAGCGGTGATTGGCGAAGCGGCTTGCGCGGTTCATGAACGAAGGTTGCAAATGTATAAGTAAAACGCTCGTAGTATTCGTCGACCACGGCCAAGCGGTCTCCCGGTTTACCGGCCATATCGAGAATCAGGTCGATACGCTGGCCGGGGCCCAGCACCACCCGTCCGCCGAGGGCTGCATGCGGAGCCACCGGGTGACCATCGATGGCGATCACTTGCGGATCCAGCCCTTCGAACCTGAGACCAAAAACCCTGGCGTTCGCTGCATTGATCATACGCAGCCTGATGCGTTCGCCGGCCTGCACCGGCACATCTTCCAATTCCGCTCCGTTGACGGTGATCAAATTGCCGATGCGCCCGCCATGGCTGATGTCGTGGGGATGGTGGAAATCGTCGCTAATCGCGCCACTATCGTCAACCCGCCAGTCATCAATCACCCAGACCAATTCACGGTCCACCTTGGGCGGCGTCTTTTCTTCAACAATCAACGCGCCGTGCAAGCCACGCCCGACCTGTTCGACGGTCTGGATATGAGGATGGTACCAGAATGTCCCGGCGTCCGGCAGATCAAATTCATAGATGAATTTTTCACCCTGTTTGATCGGTGCCTGGGTCAGGTCGGGAACACCGTCCATGGCGTTGGGCAGCCTCAGGCCATGACAATGCAAGGTCGTTTCCACGGGCAAACCGTTACCAAGCGCAATCTGAAGACGCTCGCCCTGGCGCGCGCGAACCACCGGTCCGGGCACTTGGCCCGAAAATGCCCAAACATCCGTCGCCTGTGCTTTCGGATTGGCCAATAGCTTGACCTTCGCGGCCGCTGGCGCCAGTGCGTAGGACCTTGTTTCCGCCATTGCCGGCAACACCGGCAGCACCGCGGCCCCGAATGAGGCGGCGGCGCCTTGCAACAATCGGCGGCGTGATGTGGAGAAACTATTGGGGCCGGTCTTGGGCTTAGTCTCGGGTTCAGTCATGGCGGATTATCCCTATGCGGCGAAGCGGTTGTGAACACCTGAACACGCTGCCATTATACCGACGCTTTTCAAAGCCTTCCAACCATCACTATAGATAATCAGGAGACCGCAGTTTATGGCACGCTACGACTATGATTTGATTGTCATTGGCGCCGGTTCAGGCGGTGTGCGGGCATCGCGTTTCGCTGCCGGAGAATACGGCAAGCGCGTCGCCGTTGTCGAGAACAGCCGGGTTGGCGGCACCTGCGTGATGCGCGGATGCGTGCCGAAAAAACTGTTGGTTTACGGCGCTCATTTCGCCGAAGCCTTCGAGGACGCACAGGGTTACGGCTGGAGCGACGCGCAAGCGAGCTTCGACTGGCCCAAGTTGATTGCCGCAAAGTCGGCTGAACTCAACAGACTGGAAGACGTCTATCACCGCATTTTGCGCGAGTCCGGTGTCGATGAGATCAATGGCACCGGCAAGGTAGCAGACAGCCACGCCGTCGAAATCGACGGCAAAATCCTCACCACGGAACACATTTTGGTCGCGACCGGCGGCTGGCCGTTCATGCCCGACATTCCGGGTATCGAACATGCCATCACGTCGAACGAAGCACTGGATTTGGCCGAGTTGCCGAAACATGTGGTTATCGTCGGCGGCGGGTATATCGCGGTCGAATTCGCCGGCATCTTCAACGCGCTCGGCGCGGAAGTTCACTTGGTGGTGCGCGGCGACAATATCCTACGCGGCTTCGACAACGCCATCCGCAACGTTTTGCGCGATGAAATGGTCGCCAAGGGCATCCGCCTGCATTGTGAAAACCACGTCAATTCCATCGAGCCTTTGGCGGAGTCCGCTGAACACAGATATTCCTTGCACATGGACCAGGTGGAAATGATGGAAACCGACCTTGTCATGTACGCCACCGGACGGCGTCCCAATACGGCCGGCTTGGGACTCGAACAGGCCGGTGTGGAATTGGGCCGCAATGGCGCCGTCATCGTCGACCCATACTCGAAGACCGCCGTCGACAGCATCTACGCGATCGGCGATGCCACAGACAGGGTCAATCTGACGCCGGTAGCCCTGGAAGAAGGCATGGCCGTCACCGCCACTCTATACGGCGACACCCCCGTTGCCGTCGATTACTCCAACATCGCATCTGCCGTGTTCAGTCATCCGCCAGTGGGCTCCGTGGGTTTGATCGAAGAAGAAGCCCGCGCGGCGCACGACGTCGACATATATATGTCTCGCTTCAAACCGATGCTGCACACACTTTCCGGCCGTGATGAGCACGCCATGATGAAATTGATCGTCGAGCGCGCCACGGACAAGGTGCTGGGCGTTCACATGGTCGGGGCCGACGCGCCGGAAATCGTGCAAGGGTTCGCCGTGGCACTGAAATGCGGCGCGACCAAGGCACAGTTCGATGCCACGGTTGGCATTCATCCGACCGCTGCCGAAGAGTTTGTCACCATGCGCCAGAAACTGCCCGAGCATGACAGTTGATGTACGTCAAAAAAGCCATGTTCCGTTAATGTTCAAGCGTTGCAAATTGATGACATTGCCACGCGCCTGAACTAAGCTGGCTTCAGGTTGAGGCGGGAGATGACAGCAATTCGACCTTCGATTGTATAATTTGAAAGAATCAAATCGTAGACGGCCCACTGAAATTGGTTATAATTGCGTCTATCCTAAAGGGAGTAAATGGGTAGTCACCCGGGTCGCCCAAATCGGTCGTTGAAAGCAAAGAATTATGGGTGAAGTCGAAACATCGGGAGAAGCAGCACCAGCGCCGGCGCGCACTCCTGGACGGGATGCGGCGGTACTGACGCAGCGCTTTGTCGCGCTGTCGTTTTGCCGCGCCGACATTCTGTTTGAGATCGACAATGCCGAGAACATCGTGTTCTCCGCCGGCACCACGCCGGAACTGTTGGGCAAGAGCGCCACGGAACTATCCGGAACGCCGTTCCTCGACATCATTGATGAGCGTGATCAGCCCATGGTCTCGGACATGTTTGCCATGGCCGTACGCGCCGACGCCCGCATTGATGATCTCGGCGTTCGGCTGTCACTGGCCAACGGCAAAACGCCGGAAGCGACATTGGCCGGCTACCGTGTGCCGGACTTTAACAATCATCTGTTCTTGGCTGTGAAAGTGGCACCCCGCAAGGTTGCCGCGCCACGTCGTCGTGGTGCTGACCGCGATGATCAGTCGGGCGTGATGAACGCGGACGCGTATAAGGATGTCGCCGCCGACCGTATCCGTGCTGTCAATCAAGCAGGTGGCGAGGCCAAGATGACCATGGTGAAGGTCAACAATCTTGAGCAAGCGCAGGCCGGCCTGACGGAAGACGGCCAGACCCAACTGTTGTCAGCTATCGGTGATGTGCTGAACACGCAATCGCTGGGTGGCGATTCAGCCGGTCGCATCGGCGAGGAACATTTCAGCTTTGTCCACAGCGGCGACGTCGATACGGCCGAAGTCGAACGACAAATTGAGGCTGCCGCCAGCCAATTGGCGCCCGAGGGCGTTGAGATCACGTCAAACACGGAAACCATCGACGCCGATCCCGAGGGTTTGACAGACGACCAGATCGCCAAGGCGATCACATACTCCATGAAACGCTTCAGCGAAGGCAAGAGCGGCGACGGCGGCTCCTTGTCCGGGCAGTTCCAAGATTTGATGAAGGAAACCATGGAATCCGTGGAGGCCTTCCGCAAGATCTGCCTGACCCGCGATTTCGACCTGCACTTCATGCCGATCTGCAATCTCAAGACAGGTAAGGTGCACCACGTAGAGGCCCTGACTCGGTTTCGGGGCAGCTTCGGCGCGCAGGGATCACCCTATGAATTGATTACCCTGGCCGAGGAAATCGGCATCATTTCCGAGTTCGACCTGGCCGTTGCACGTAAGGCCGTCGACATCATCCAGGAAAGCGTAACCGGCAAACGCATCCCGCCGATCGCCGTCAACGTTTCCGGGCATTCCATCGCCAACAAGGAATTCGTCGGTGAACTGCGCGAGTTGCTGAAGCGTGCCACCAACTTATCGCGCATGCTGTCGCTCGAAATCACCGAATCCGCCGCGATTACCGATTTCGAGTTGGTCAACGGCCACATTCAGCAGTTCCGCGAACGCGGCTTCCATGTCGCGCTTGACGATTTCGGCGCCGGCGCCGCCAGCTTCGATTACCTGAATTCCTTCGACATCGATGTGGTCAAGTTCGACGGCCCCGTTGTGCAGCGTGCGCATCGTACAGAGAAAGGCAAAGCCTTCCTCGCATCCATGGCGACGCTTTGTAGCCAGACCGGCATTGAGACCATTGCGGAAATGGTCGAAGACCAGGAATTGGCCGATTTTCTTGATGAATGCGGTGTCCTGTACGGCCAAGGCTGGCATTTCGGCAAACCGGTGCCGGAAATCGATTCCTTCCGCCACATGATGACGTAAAAAAGCCCCGCTGAGATGCGGGGCTTTTGTTAGCTAAGCGCGACACGCTGACTAGGGGCGGACGTATGCCCAACCTTTTTCCTGCAGTTCCATCAGTTGCACGACGCCCGACGGCACCAGCTTGGCCTCGCTGATCAGCGCAACCTTGCCCTTCTTGCTCATCTTCTTGTGGGTGTTGCCACAGGCGGAAAACTTGATGTTGTCCAGCTCCAGCGCCATCGCCGCAATCCGTTGTTTCACCGGCGACGTGTCCGCGCGGAACATATGCAAACCCGGTCCATAAGCAACGATCTCAATATGAACTTCCTCGCCCTTCGCCTCATAGTACGCCATTACGTTAGCGGCATTGTTAAGTGCCATGTTCATGCGGCTCTTGTCGTTTTCATCCACGTGGATGGCGAGCTTGTGAACCTTGCCCGCCGCCAACACGGGCGCCGCTTGAACGACCATCAATCCCACAGCGAGAAGGACGGATGCGAAAAAATGATGCCGTTTCATGTGTAAAACCTCCCAATACTCCATGATCATTGGCGGGAACCCTATCAAATGCCTATGCATATAACATTGAAAAACATTCAACATCGCGAATATGTGATTGCTCCCGCTCGACTTTCGAAGATTGATAACGATCCAGTTTTTCTGGCTTTCGAGGGCAAGGGAGCGTATATCCAAGCAAGCTGAAGTGGCATGAACGCAGTGCCGCATACGCCCTGGGCAATTATATTACGTCATTTAGAAAAGCATGAGGTCGGTCATGGCCGAAAAATGGACGCCAGATAGCTGGCGCGGAAAACCCATCGTTCAGGTGCCAGAGTACCCGGACACGGATAAATTGGCAGATGTCGAGCGACGCCTGAGTGCCTCGCCACCGCTGGTGTTTGCCGGCGAAGCCCGCAGCTTGCGCAAAGCACTTGGAAAAGTTGCCGAAGGCCAAGCCTTTATGTTGCAGGGCGGCGATTGCGCCGAGAGTTTTGCTGAGTTCAATGCCGACAATATCCGCGATACCTTCCGCGTGTTGCTGCAGATGGCTGTTGTCTTGACCTACGGCGCAGCGTTGCCGGTGGTTAAGGTCGGCCGCCTGGCTGGGCAATTCGCCAAGCCGCGCTCGGCACCGACGGAGACCATCGACGGCGTCACCTTGCCATCCTACCGCGGCGACATGGTCAACGGCATCGCATTCACCGAAGATGCACGCATGCCGGACCCTGAACGCCTGATGCGCGTCTACAACCAGTCGACATCGACGCTCAATTTGCTGCGCGCCTTCGCACAGGGCGGTTATGCCGATCTGCACAAAGTGCATCAGTGGAACCTAGGCTTCGTCGCTGACAGCCCCGCCGCCGAGCGTTACCGCAATCTGGCTGACCGGCTGAGCGAAACACTCGAGTTCATGGCCGCTTGCGGGATGACGTCCCAATCCACGCCGCAAATTCGTGAGACAGAGTTCTACACAGCACACGAAGGCTTGCTTCTCGACTACGAACAAGCCCTAACGCGGGTCGATTCGACATCAGGAGACGTCTACGCCACGTCGGCACATATGCTCTGGATCGGTGACCGCACGCGTCAGTTGGATGGCGCCCATGTGGAATACATGCGCGGTATCGCCAATCCCATCGGCTGCAAGGTCGGCCCCAGCATGGATACAGATGAATTGATCCGGCTGATCGATCTTCTCAACCCACGCAATGAGCCCGGACGCCTGACGCTGATCGCGAGAATGGGCGCAGAGAATGTTCTCGAAAAGCTACCTGTGCTTGTCCGCCGGGTCCGCGACGAAGGCCGTTCCGTGGCGTGGATTTCCGATCCCATGCACGGCAACACCATCAAAAGCCCCAGCGGCTACAAGACCCGTCCCTTCGACAGCATTCTCAGTGAGGTCAAAGGCTTCTTCCAGGTGCACCAAGCCGAAGGAACCTACGCTGGCGGCGTGCACTTCGAGATGACCGGCCAGGAGGTCACCGAATGCACAGGTGGCGCACGCGCGATTTCAGACGACGATTTGTCGGCGCGCTACCACACCCATTGCGACCCTCGGCTCAACGCCTCGCAGTCGCTGGAATTGGCGTTCCTATTGTCCGAGATGTTAAAAGACGGTCGCGGCAAGCAAGCGAAACAGACTGCCGCACAATCGTAGTCGCCGCGAGGGTCAAGCCATGACGCAAAAAACAGATGGGATTGACGGTCGTCTCTCCGCCACGGAACAAGAGATCGCGGATTGGACAGACCACTACTTTCGAAAGACCAAACAGGCCGTCGAGGCCTTTGGTGACCACGAAGTCACTTATGCTGTTTTCATGCGCAGGCCTGTCGTATTCGCACCAAAGCTGATGGTGGATTGGCTGCAGCAGGTCGCAGCAGACCGCGGCACTGTTTTTCGCATAGAACTCAATCATAAAGAAGGCCAATGGGTCGGCGCCGGCGAGCCGTTGCTCTATATTTCCGGTTCACTCAGTCAGTTGGTTGACCTGGAGACCTTGTATCTACAGCGTTTGGGCCCGCCTTGCGTTGCCGCTTACAACGCCTTCACCATGTGTGTGGAGTTGCCCGATACCGCCTTCCTGGCCATGGATGCGCGCCATTGCGCCGGACAAGAGATGGCTGAAATGATGGCCTACGCGGCCTCCGTTGGCTCAAAAGCGGCGCAAAGCCAAGTCGGCGCCAAAGGATTCGTTGGCAACGCCACCACCGCGACCGCACACTATTTCGGCAACGAGGCTGGCATGGGCACCATGCCGCACGCGCTGATCGGTTACGCGGGCTCCACACTGAAAGCCGCCGAAATGTATGTGGCAACGTTTCCCGATGAGCCGTTGACGGTCCTGGTCGACTACTTCGGCCGCGAGATCACCGACGCGCTCACCGTTTGCCGACGGTTCCCGAATTTGGCTTCCGAAGGACGGCTTTCCGTTCGTCTCGACACCCACGGCGGGCGCTTTATCGAAGGGCTGGATCCTGCCGTGTCGTATGCCGTGCTGGAGCGTCACGCGCCGCTGGCCGTGCGCCGTTACCGGAACGAGCACGAGCTCAAAATCCTGACCGGCACCGGCGTATCAGCCGCCGCAATATTCCATATGCGCCAAGCCTTGGACCAGGAAGGTTTCGACAAGGTCAAGATCGTCGCATCGTCCGGTTTCGACGTCGTTAAATGCAAGGTCATGGCCGATGTGGGGGCACCCATTGACCTTGTCGGCACGGGCTCTTACCTTCCCGACGCTTGGCCGGAAACCTATGCCACCGCAGACATCGTTGTTTACGACGGGCGCAAAAGCGTCAAAGTGGGCCGCGAATTCCTGCTTCAAAAAATCAACGGATAAGAGACGAAAATGGATAAAATCGAGCTCACAGTACACGAGTTCATGATGATCATGGGCACTTTGGATGAAAAATTCGGCGGTCGGCAATCGGCTGCCGGGGATTCCATTTATGCCGCCTGGCACGAACAATGGCGCGCTCTTGATGCGCGCCTGGAGAAACTCGGCCTGATGGAGCGCGCCGACATGCTGTTCGATGGCAAGGTCGCGATCAATGCCCTGGCCGAACAACATTTCCGTGAGTTGATCAAGGTGGTCGAAGGCCGTGTTGAGTTCAACCAGCAACTGATGGACGACGGTGACGAAGACGCCGATGAAGAAGAGCTGGAGATGTGGCAAAACCGCCTGGGCGAGTTACAAGCCATGCACGACTCGGCAGGTTGGCAGAATCAGAACTGAGCGACGGCTTGTCCTCCGGCGCAAATTCAAACCCTCCGAAAGTCGGCATCGTCAGCTTGGGCTGCCCCAAGGCTTTGGTCGATTCGGAGCGCATTCTCACCAAACTGCATGCCGAGGGATACGAGATATCCGGCACCTATGAAGGCGCCGATGCTGTCATCGTCAACACCTGTGGTTTTCTTGACAGCGCCAAGCAGGAATCCCTGGAAGCTATCGGAGACGCCCTGGCGCAAAACGGCCGGGTCATCGTGACGGGCTGCATGGGTGCCGATGAAACCGCAATCCGGTCCGCTTACCCTGATGTGCTCGCCGTCAGCGGCCCGCACCAATACGAGGCCGTGGTTGAGGCCGTGCACGATGCCGTCCCGCCAGCGCATGACCCTTTCCAAGACCTGGTGCCGCCGGAAGGCCTGCACCTGACGCCGCGTCACTATGCCTATTTGAAAATCTCGGAAGGCTGCAATCACCACTGCAGCTTTTGCATCATCCCGAGCCTGCGCGGGCGCTTACAATCGCGCCCGGTGCACCACGTGCTATCCGAGGCCGAGAGATTGGCCAATGCGGGCGTGCGGGAATTGTTGGTCATTTCGCAAGATACCAGCGCATACGGCGTCGATCTCAAGCACGAAAGCCGGTGCTGGAAGGGCGGCGAGATACGCACCCATATGACGGACATGGCATCCGCCTTGGGCGATCTTGGCATCTGGGTGCGGCTGCATTACGTTTACCCCTATCCGCATGTGGACGATGTGATTCCACTAATGGCGGACGGAAAAATCCTCCCCTACCTGGATATCCCTTTCCAACACGCCAGCCCGCGCGTTTTGAAGGCCATGAAACGCCCCGCCGACCACGAACGCATCTTGGAACGTATTGCCTCGTGGCGCGACGTTTGTCCGGATATCACCGTCCGTTCCACCTTCATTGTCGGTTTTCCGGGCGAGACGGAGGACGACTTCTCATTCCTTTTGCAATGGCTCGAAGAGGCGCGCTTGGACCGCGTCGGATGCTTTAAATACGAGCATGTGGATGGCGCCGCCGCTAACGCGCTACCCGGTGCCGTCGACCCCGACATCATGGACGAGCGCTGGGAGCGCCTGATGGAAACCCAGCATCGGATCAGCACCGAGAAGATGCAGGCGAAAATCGGCCGCATCCTCGACGTCATTATCGACGATGTTACCGAAGATGGCGCTATCGGGAGAACCCAGGGCGACGCGCCGGAAATCGACGGCACCGTAACAATTGCCGGCGCCCCGGACCTGGAGCCCGGAGACATCGTCTTGGTCAACATTACCGATGCGGGCGACTACGACCTCGCGGGGACGATTGTCACTTAAAACGGGCAACGCCATTCCCGCGTCCGTGGCCAAACGGCTTATCCGATTGCGTCATCAATTGCCGCTCGGCAATGCAACTCAGTTGTTGCAAACGAAGGCATCTCGATTGTTCCGGGCGGTAATAACAAGGGTATCTCTGTGCACCCAAGAACCACCCCTTCCGCTCCGCGCGTGCGCAGATCATTGATGATCCGGAGATACCCATCCCGGGTCTCATCGGTAAAGATATCCTGGACCAACTCGTCGTATATCTTGTCGTGGACAAATGCCATCTCAGGCTTGTTCAGCGCCACGAGGTCAATCCCGTGTTGTTTGAACAACAGTGGATAAAAATCACCTTCCATGGTCTTGCGAACACCGAGAAGAGATACCCGCCGGAGACCTTGCGCCTTGATTGCTAGGGCCGTGACTTCGGCGATGTGAAGAAACGGAATGCCGATAAGCGGTTCGATCTCCGGGACGAACCGATGAACATCGTTGCAACTCATAACAATGAACGCTGCCCCTGCCGCTTCGACAGCCCTGGCCGCTTCCAGGACCTGCTGACAGGCAGCGGCTTCATCGCTTTCTTTAATGACAGCGTCCACATAGCGTTGCCTATCGACGCTCTCAATGACTAGACGCGCCGAATGAACGCCGCCAAGCCGTTCCTGCGCAAGTTGGTTAAGGCGACGATAATACTCTGCCGTCGAAACCCAGCTCAGACCGCCAATTACGCCAATTTTTTTCAAACCAACACCAATTCAATTCTTGAACGCCGTCGCAATTGCTCCTGCGTCGATTCCGTATGCCTCATAAAGCTCGCTCATGCCGCCGCACTGGCCGAAACCATCCACGCCCAATGCACGAACGCGCTGCCCGGTGACGGAGCCAATCCATGACAGGGTCGCGGGGTGACCGTCAAGAACGGTAACCAGTTTCGCGTCACGATCCATCGATGCAAGCAACCCGGATATATGCGAGGCGTCGCCACGGCGTTGCCAATCCTTGAACAAGCGATCCGGCGAGGTGACCGCCAGAATGCCGGCACCGGCGAGCTCCGCTGCCGCCGCTGCCGCCTCGGTGGCAAGTGCACCGGTATAGACGATGGCGCCCGCGGTTTTGTTTTCCGGGCGTCTCAGCCAATAGCCGCCGGCAACCACGTCGGTCACCAGCGCATCATCCATGACCCGGCCCGGCTGCTCGGCTGGACGAGTGGAGAGCCGCAAATAGACGGCCCCACCATCATCGGCCTGCATGTACTCGAATCCCCATTGCATGATGGCCGCCAATTCATCCGCGTAGGCCGGCTCGAAATAGGCGAGGCCCGGCTGCGCCAAACCGATCAACGGTGTCGAGACCGATTGATGGGCACCGCCTTCCGGTGAAAGCGTGATTCCCGATGGCGTTGCCACCACCATAAAACGGGAATCCTGATAGCAGGCATAATTGAGCGCATCGAGGCCACGCTGGATGAACGGATCGTATAGCGTGCCGATAGGCAACAAGCGCTCGCCAAAAGTCTCATGCGACAACCCAAGCGCGGCCAGAAGAATGAACAAATTGTTCTCAGCGATACCCAATTCCATATGCTGGCCGGCATCGGTGAAATTCCATTTCTGCGTCGAGGGAATTTGCTGAGAGCGGAAGGTATCGGCCTTTTCCTCGCGCGCAAACAACCCTCGCCGATTGACCCAGCCGCCCAAGTTAGTGGACTGCGTCACATCCGGCGACGTGGTCACGATGCGACGCGCCAGTTCGCTTTCCGCCCCTGCCAAATCGAACAAAATCCGCCCGAAAGCTTCCTGCGTGCTCAGGCGCGTTGCATCGGGCGGCGGCAACTGCGCGGGCACCGCGACCGCTGGGGCGGCTTTGCGGCGCGGACCGTTTCGGTTGAACGGTACATCGGCCAGAAACGATTCCAACGCCGCTTTTTTCTCGCCAATGCCGGCGAACGGCTCCCACTCCTGCCCCCGATCAATACCGAGGCTTGCCTGATATCCAGCCATTTGGTCGGGCGTCA
The DNA here is from genome assembly GCA_016845145.1 of Rhodospirillaceae bacterium. GTDB lineage: Bacteria > Pseudomonadota > Alphaproteobacteria > Rhodospirillales > Casp-alpha2 > TMED8. The sequence continues at coordinate 34,565 of JAERTE010000146.1, read as the reverse complement.
TCAGGCCGGCATGATTGTCTTTGTGGCCCTGCAACGGCAATCCCCATCCCTTTACCGTATAGGCAATAAAGCAGGTCGGAATGTCATCTTGCGCCGCGGTCGCGAAGGCATCGAGGACGGTCTCCAGGCAATGGCCGCCCAAGTTGGTCATCAGGGCGTGCAGCGCTTCATCGGAGTAGCCGGCGATCAGGCGCGCGGTCTCCGGGTCGTGGCCAATATCGGCCATCAAATGGTCACGCCACACTTGCCCCCCTTGTGCGGCGCCTCCTTGGAACGTCAGCGCCGCGTAGAGATCGTTAGGGCAGTCGTTGATCCATCTGCGCAGGTTTTTACCGCCGGGGCGCCCGAACGCCTCCATCATGCGCTTGCCGTACTTGATGGTAATCACCCGCCAGCCGGTGGTGCGGAACATTCTGTCGATCAGCCGGAACAGATGGTCGCTCACCACGCCGTCCAGGCTTTGGCGGTTGTAATCAATGATCCACCAGCAATTCCGAAGCCCATGTTTCCAGCCTTCCCACAAGGCTTCGTACATATTGCCTTCATCCATTTCGGCATCGCCAACCAAAGCAATCATGCGGCCGGGGTCGCCGGTGCGTTGCGATTCCATATGGCGGCGCAGATAGTCCTGCACCATGGATGCGAACACCGTCATCGCCGGCCCCAACCCCACAGAACCGGTGGAGAAGTCGACGTCGTCGGCATCCTTGGTGCGAGATGGATAACTTTGCGCCCCACCCAAGGCTCGAAACGCTTCAAGGTTTTCTCGGCTCTGATTGCCCAGTAAATACTGGATCGCATGGAACACCGGGCTGGCGTGCGGCTTCACAGCAACGCGGTCTTGGGGACGGAGCGCATGGAAATAGAGCGCCGTCATCAACGTCACTGCCGATGCGCACGACGCCTGGTGCCCCCCGACCTTCAAGTCATCCGTTTTGGGGCGCACATGGTTGGCATGGTGGATGGTCCAACTGGCGAGCCAGCGCACCTGACGTTCCAGGTCAGCCATGTGGTTGATATCCGATGCATCAACGCCATGTGGAATCGTATCGATATAGGTGGAAACTTCGTCACGGGGAGCCATGCGGACAATCCTTCGAAAACAAGATGATATTTTGGCACTTTAATTGATTCTGAGCCGCATATCCTTGCGAATTGATGCTTAATAGTGCCATATAACGCAATAATTTGTACTTTATGAGAGGCTATTAAGTTGAATCATCCAAGTATGGCACTTGATAAGATAGATCGCCGCATTCTGGCCGCCCTACAGTCTAACGCAAGATTGCGCAACGTGGAGTTGGCCGAAGAAGTCGGGCTTTCGGCCTCGCCCTGCCTGCGCCGTGTGAAACGACTGGAGGAGACCGGGGTCATCCGTGGATATGCGACGCTGGTCGATCCGGAAATCGTCGGCCTGCCGGTCAGTGTATTCGTGCAGGTGACGCTTGAAAAACAGGTGGAAGCGTCGCTGGATGCGTTCGAAAAACAGATCATCGCTTGGCCCGAAGTCATGGAATGTTATCTAATGACCGGCGATTCGGATTATCTGCTACGCGTTGTCGCCGCCGATTTGACCGCCTACCAGGAGTTTCTCATGAACAAGCTCACCCGCGTCGATGGCGTTGCATCCATCAAGTCCTCATTCGCGCTGCGGCGTATCGCTTACCGTACGGCTCTGCCCGTGGGAGCTGCCGATGCTTAGTTGTCGCCGCATGGTTGTGGCGGCGCTATCTGTATCGCTGCTGAGTGGGTTTTCGTTGTTTGATACATTGCTGGCGCCAAAGTCAGAGTTGTGGCCGAAATGGCAGACCTATGACAGGGCCAGCAAGCAGACACTCGACCACAGCGCGTGGGACACGTTCTTGACGGCGTACGTCTCAGTCGGCGCCGACGGTATTCACCGGGTTGCCTACGACAGGGCCGCCGAGGAAAGCAAGGCAGCGCTGCATGCTTATCTGGAGACAATGCGCCAAGCCCAGGTGCTCGGACTCAACCGTGGTGAACAAATGGCGTATTGGATCAACCTGTACAACGCCTTGACGGTGCGTGTGGTGCTGGATTTCCACCCCGTTGCGTCAATCCGAGAGATCGACCTCGGCGGCAGCTTGTTCGGTGGCGGACCATGGGACAAGAAACTGATCAAGGTCGAAGGTGAGATGCTCAGCCTCAATGACATTGAGCACCGCATTCTCAGACCGATCTGGAAAGACCCGCGCCTGCACTACGTGTTGAATTGCGCGGCGCTCGGCTGCCCAAACTTGGCCCGCCGCGCCTATCGCGCTGAAGACATGGAGGAAATGCTAATTCGCGCCGCAAAGGCATTCGTCAACCATCCACGCGGTCTGACAATCACTGACAGCGGACTCACGCTTTCCAAGATTTACAGCTGGTACGCCGATGATTTTGGCGGCGAAGAAGGCGTGCTCTCACACCTCTCCGCTTACGCCAATTCAGACATGGAGACCAAACTCATGCTCGCAAATCGCGCTTTGGACTATAAATACGATTGGCGAATCAATCGGTCCGAATAGTTTTTGGAGTCAATCTAAAACAAAAGTAATAGCGTATGACATAAGTCAAGGACATGCATTTTTTTCTCTGATATTCATATCCAAATTTTCAGCGATTCCCTAGGAAGGTATGGATATGTCTGCTTTTTTCAAGAACACCAAGATCGGGGCCCGCATCCTGATGGCCCTGGCCTTGCCTGTCGCCGGTTTTCTGGTGTTGTCGATCATCTTGATCATGCAAAAGAACGAATTCGCGCGCGACATCGAACAGCTCGAAAAACTTGCGCAACTTGCGCCGACGATCAGTGCCCTGGTGCACGAGATGCAAAAAGAGCGCGGCGCTTCTGCCGGATTCATCGGCTCGGCAGGTAAGAAATTTACCGCCAAACTGCCGACGCAGCGCAAGGTTACCGATGCCAAGAAGCTGAACTTCGACCAAGCCATGGACGCCTTCGATACGGCACCGTTCGGCGCTGCATTGACTGAGAAGATCACGACAGCTCGCAAGGCCTTGACGGAACTGGGATCCAAACGCCAAGCCATCACCAACTTGAAAATTACCGTGCCTCAGATGGCCGGCTACTATACGCCGACCATCGGCAAGATGTTGGTTATTGTCGAGGAGATGGCCGTTCTCAGCTCGGACGCGAAAATGACCAAGGCCATCGCTGCCTATACCAGCTTCCTGCAAGGCAAAGAACGGGCCGGTATCGAGCGCGCCATGGGCGCAGCGGGATTCTCCAGCGGTCAGTTCAAGCCGGCGATTTTCAAAAAATTCATCGAATTGATCGCCCAGCAGAATACCTTCCTCAGCCGCTTTTCCATTTTCGCATCGGCTGAACAACGTGCCTTTTTGAAAGATACCGTCAAAGGCGCTGCTGTAGACGAAGTCAATCGCATGCGCAAACTTGCCATCACCAGCCCACAGACTGGCTCCACGGGCGGCGTCGAAGGTCCGGCTTGGTTCGACACCATCACCAAAAAGATCAATCTCCTGAAAACGGTGGAAGACCGGGTCGCTGAAGATCTGGTCGAACTCGCCGGCACATTACATGCCAGCGCGCTGAACCAGCTTTACATCATGATCGGCGTCACGGTGGCGCTTCTTGCCGCCGCTCTGGCCCTAACCATCTTGATCGTGGGTTCGATCACACGGCCCTTAAAGAAGATGACCGGTGTCATGACGGTGTTGGCAGACGGCGACACCTCTGCCGACATCGAAGGCACCGAGCGAGGCGACGAAATCGGCGCCATGGCGCAGGCCGTGGAAGTATTCAAAGAGAATATGATAAAAACGGAAGAGCTCACCGCGCTACAGAAGGATGCCGCGAAGAAGGAAAGAGAGACCCAAGTCGTACGTGAAGTCCGCCAGAACCAAGTTGGCGAGTATATCCACGATTTCGACCTGACTATGATGACGGTATTGGAAAGCCTGACGCGCGCTGACACGATCCTTAAGGAAACCGCAGCCAGTGTCGCCGGCGGAGCCGATGAGACCAACCATCAGGCCACTACCGTGGCGGCAGCGTCGGAGGAGGCAACCTCCAACGTGCAGACCGTTGCCGCGGCAGCGGAAGAATTGAGCAACTCGATCACCGAGATCAGCTCTCAGGTGAACCGCTCGACCGACATCACCACCCAGGCGGTTGGATTGGCCAATGACACATCGGGCAAGATCACTACGTTGGAGCGCTCAGTTGCCGGCATTTCCGAAGTCGTCGACCTGATTACCGCAATTGCCGAGCAGACCAATCTCCTGGCGCTCAATGCCACCATCGAAGCGGCGCGTGCCGGTGATGCCGGCAAGGGTTTCGCGGTGGTCGCATCCGAGGTCAAGAATCTGGCCAATCAAACGGCCAACGCGACCGAGGAGATCACCCGCCAGATTTCAGACATACAAGGCTCGACCCGCGATTCCGCCACTGCCATGCGGTCTATCGCCGAGGTTATCAACCAAGTCGACGAAATCGCGTCGTCGATCTCGGCGGCAGTGGAAGAACAAGGTGCCGCCACGCAGGAGATCGCCCGCAACGTCGAACAGGCGGCAAGCGGCACGGCCGAGGTTTCCCAATCGATTTCCATGGTTCAAACCTCTGCCAATAAAGCCAGCGAAGACGGAGCGCGCATCCGCACCGCGTCCGAAGATTTGAGCCAACAGACGAGCGTGCTCAAGGAACAGGTTGGCGGCTTCCTGACCCGGGTCCGAGATGCTGACCAGCAGGGCGACGACCTGATCGCGTGGACGGACGAACTCAGCGTCGACCACGCCAGCATCGATGATGAGCACCAACACCTGATAAAGGTCATCAATAGCCTCTACCACTCCGTTCGCACCGCTGCCGACAAGGCAACGATCGAACAGACCTTCAACGAAATGCGGCAATACACGCAAAACCATTTCGCCAACGAAGTTCAAATGATGACCGATACCAACTATCCGGAACTGGACAAACACCAAGCCATGCATGAGGCATTCGTCAAACGTCTTGATGAAGTTTATGGCGAGTATCAATCCGGTACGGATAGCGCCGGTGTGTCACTCATGAGTTTGCTGGGTGCATGGTGGACGGCGCACATCAATACGGCGGACAAGGCCTTGGCGAAGTACTTATCTGGATCGGCCTCGGACACAACCCGCAGCGCTGCATAAAGGATATCCGACGGCGGAGAACAACGCAGTGAAAATACCAAACCAAGCGTGGAGCATCATTGTCGTGGTCGTCGCCATGACCGGGATCGTCGCCGTCACCGCGCTTGGTTACAATTTCCTGTACGGTTTGCCATCCTTGGCAACCGTTCTGCTCGGTCTTCTGGTCCGTCAAACTTGGCAAATATTCGGTCTGGCCGTCCTAGCTACGTTGTGGGTGTTAATTGACCCTAATTTCCACCATACCACAGGCGTTTCCGACATCATCGAGCATGGTCTTGCCGTAACCGCCGTTTGGGTTGCGGCAGCGCTGATTTACCGGATTCGAAAGAACGATCTGCAAGCCAGAACCGCAGAGCACCACCAGCAACGCGTCTTGGACGCGGCCATGGATGCCATCATTTCCATCGACGACACAGGTCGCGTCACCTACTTCAACCAGTCCGCCGAAACCATGTTTGGTATAACGAGAGATCGTGTTTTGGGACACGACCTCGCCGACATCATCATTCCTGAAGACAATCGCAACGCTCATCGCCAGGGCCTGAGCGCGGCACTGAACAACAGTGGCGCCGAGTTATTGAAACGGCGGGTTGAAATCTCGGCGCTTCGCGCCGACGGCGGGGAATTTCCCATCGAGTTGACGATCACGGAAAATCGCCAATCACGACAACGCTTCACCGCATTTATCCGCGACCTTACGGACATAAAAAACGCTGCCCGAGATATGACCATCGCCCGCGACGAAGCCATCGCCGCCAATCAAACCAAGACGCGGTTTCTTGCCAACATCAGCCGTGAATTGCGCACCCCCCTGACAACCATTTTGGGATATTCCGAGCTGGCCTTGTCGGCTGACGGAAATGCCCTCAACCAGGTTACCCGCGACTATCTGGCTTATATACGGATCGCAGGGGAAACGCTGCAGGAAACCGTGGATCGATTATTGGCAATCTCACATGCCGGCACTCTGGTCGGTGACGAAGATCATCACCACCAACAATTGTTCGATCTGACACCAGACATGATCTGCATCTGCCGTGCGGGGCGGGTGGCGACAATCAATCAAGCCGGCCTGGATATGTTAGACGCGGAGGGGACCGGCCAGATCATCGGACGGGTATTCACGGATTTCTTACATGAAGAAGACCGCCTGCGGATTGGAACCCACGCAACAGAGGCGGACCCAAGCCAAGGCAACAACGGGCCGGTGCGTACACTGGTTCGCATACCTCGCGATGACGGCAGCCATCGCAACGTTGAAATGTCAGAACTGGTCATCGAGTTTGAGAACCATCCGGCAACTATGATCGTTGGTCGCGACGTGACCAGCGAGATGCGATCTCGCCGAGAGTCCAACCGTCAACGCAAGCTTCTTTCTATCCTGCACGAGACGACTGTCATCGCCAACAATGCGGCGAACCCGAAAGATGCCATTGGCGCCGTGCTGCGTGAAGTCTGCACCCAAACCGGATGGCCAGTCGGCCATGCGTATCTGCTGGACACAGACGACAATGGAATACTGCGTTCATCAGGCATCTGGCACTTCGATGTGGAACAGCCCTACCGCGAATTGCGCCAGGTCACCGAATCCACAACGTTTCATTTCGGCGAGGGACTTCCGGGTGAAGTCTTGCGCGAGGCGGCACCTCTATGGATTGCCGATGTCAAGGTCGCACCGAATTTCCCACGCGCCCGCCAACTGACTCATACGGATATCAAATCCGTGTTCGCTTTTCCGGTGCTGGCCGGGCCCAAGGTGGTCGGCGTGCTTGAATTCTTCTCTCCACGCGACAATCGGCCCGACGATCTCTTGTTCAACGCCCTCAATCATATCGGCACACAGGTCGGACGTGTTCTTGAGCGCGAAAAAGCAAAGGCCCTGTTGATCCGTCAAGCCAACTTCGATCCGTTAACCGGGCTGCCCAATCGGGTATTGGCCATGGACCGCTTAACGCAATCCATACAGATGGCGAACCGCGACGGGCAAGCGGTGGTCGTCATCTCGGTCGACCTTGACGATTTCAAGAAGGTCAATGATTCGCTTGGCCATGAGGCGGGAGACAGAATCATTGTTGAAGCAGCCAGGCGCCTGGAAACCAGCCTCCGCAAGAGCGATACGGTCGCCAACTTGGGCGGTGACGAGTTCTTGGTGGTGATCAAGGATATTCCGAACGGCGGTCGAGCGGCGGCTCTGGCTGACAAATTGCTCGCAACGTTGCGCAACCCGTTTTCCATAGACGGCACGCAAATCTTTGTCTCCGCAAGCCTTGGTATATCGGTGTTTCCGAGCGACGGTGAAGATGCTCCGGCCTTGTTGCGCCACGCCGACGCCGCCATGTTTTCAGCGAAATCGGCAGGCCGCGATACCTACCGTTTCTTCTCGCCTGAAATGAATGCCAATTCACAGCGCTTGCTGTCCATGGACACGCACCTCAGGTACGCGCTTGATGCCGGAGAGCTGTACCCCGTTTATCAGCCGATTGTCGATACCGTCAGTGGCCATCCGGTGGCGCTCGAAACGTTGCTGCGTTGGGAAAACCCGGAGCTTGGGTTCGTGCGCCCGGATCAGTTCATCCCTGTCGCCGAAAACTCAGGCGAAATCATCCGCATCGGCAGTTGGTTGATTGATCAAGCTTGCCAAGATTTACTCAGCTTGAAACACCAGGGCTTCCCGCATCTTCGCATCGCCATCAACATTTCGCCGAAACAGTTTATGCGCGGCACCATTCTCAAAGATGTCCGCCACGCGCTTGAGCACACCGGCCTTGCACCCAACGACTTGGAATTGGAAGTAACCGAAGGCCTGTTGATGATCGATACACCCGAAATCATCGACACTTTGCGTGCTCTGCATGACATGGGCGTTGGTCTATCCATCGACGACTTCGGCACCGGCTATTCATCACTCAGTTATCTCAGGCGCTATCCCTTCGACACCTTGAAGATCGACAAATCCTTCATCGACGGCGTTACCGACGACTCCGAAAATGCGGCCTTGGTCGCCGGCATCATCTCCATGTCCCACGCCATGGGCATGAAAGTCATTTGCGAAGGCGTGGAAAACCCGCCGGAGCACGCTTTCCTGGAGCGGCACCAGGGCGACTACATTCAAGGCTATCTGTTCGGCAAGCCCGACACCCTGCCGAACGCCGTCGCAACGTTGCATGACCTTCAAGCGGACGACTTGCTGCTGGAGGCGTAAGCTTGCTTTTCTGGATATCGTGTCAGGACTTCGCTGCCGAATCCTTGAACTCTACATTTAGAAGCCGCAGCGCATCCATAATAGGAACGAAAAGATTCAATCCAACGGAGGTCGATTGGCCGCCATATCCGGCATAAGTCACACCGACAATATTGCCATTTTTGTCGAGCAAGGCGCCACCGCTGTTACCGCCGTGGATGTCGACATCCGCTTGGATATCCTCCAAGCCAAAACGATTGGCCTTGAACTTACTGACCACTCCTTTGCTTACGGTCCCCTCCAGGGACTTATACAAAGGTGAGCCGATCGCATAGACATCCTCGGTAATTTCGAGAGGATCGTTTCGAATAGGCAGCGGCCGGTAGCCACTATTTTCCACCTTCACCAAGGCAGCATCTCTTTGTTTGTGAGAGCGGATCACTTCACCGATTACCTTGCGGCCGGTTAACGTTTTGATACGCACAAACTCGTGCCCGTCAATGACATGAAAATTGGTCATGATAAGGGTTGGCGATACGAAAAATCCTGACCCATGCGCCATACCCGCTTCCACCGTCACGACGGAATGGCGAATTTCACCAATATTTTTGGAAATTTCCTCATTCCACGGCGCATAGCGCTTAATTAGGAGAACGGTCTCTTCAACTTTGCGAATATCGGCGACCGTGTCTTGACGCTCGGAAAGCAGAGATACCAGTTTCTCTTCTGCGGTCAGATTGGCAACAGCGTTTCCAAAGGCATTTTGGACCAGCACCATCTCGCCGCCCGGAACGCCACGTTCCAGCTTCGCCGCGCCCCGGGTTGTCGTCTCGTAAACAACCTTGCGCTCAAACACATCAAAAACCTGCCAGTGGACACGAACCGCGCCTTTGCCAGCTGTCGTATTGCGCGGATACCCGGTCCAGAAATTCTTCTCCTGGCAGGCGTTCAATTTAATCTCGTCAATCTGTCCGCCAAACAGGAACCGTGGCTTGATGGCGCCAGCCGTGGCACTCGCGAATAACTTGTCGGGGTTGCCGACGATATTGAAATTGGCGTTTTTCATTTCGCTGAAAAAAATGTCCGCGAACTCGGTATCGCGGGCCACCAAACGGCCTTGGTTCCAGAATATGTTTCCGCCATATCCAAAACACTTGGTAAATCCGAGGATGTCCGGGTCATAGCTACCGATCGCTTCTCCACGTTTCACTTTAATACCGATACGATCAAACCCGATTGCGGCAAGCTTGCGCGGGTCGGCAATCTCAACCGAAGCTCTGGTTTCCACTTCCGGCACCTCAACTGGAATTGTTTGGCAGGCTGAAGCGAAAACTGCAGCACTCAACAAGACAGCGCCAAGCGCTTTATGGGTCTTGCTCTTAAAATATGTACTCAACATACTGACACTCTTTTTAATAGAACAAGTAAATACATTTATAACGCATTATTTTTATATTTGTTACATTTTTAACGTGTTTTTGATCAAATTATACCTACATCAAACATACTGCTGGTATCTTGTAATCCCGCGGTGGAACGTTAGCCTGTGATCCTCAGAATTCATCGGGAGGAAACCATGGGCAACGACATCACTTTAACCGCTACGGACGGGCACGCTTTCGGCGCCTATCGTTGCGAACCGGCGGGGACGGCGCTTGGCGGCGTGGTCGTCGTGCAGGAAATTTTCGGCGTCAACGAACACATCCGCGACGTCACCGAACGTTTCGCCGAGTTGGGCTGGCTGGCCGTGGCGCCGGCGCTCTATGATCGGTGGCAACCGGGCTTCAGTTGCGGCTACACGCCTGACGACATCGCCGTCGGTCGCGACATGAAAGACAAGGCCAATGCCGAGATCGACAAGGTCATGCTCGATGTGGAGGCCGCGCGCGCCAATGCGGCGGAGGCCGGCAAAGTGGGCGTCACCGGCTTTTGCTGGGGTGGCGTGGTCACGTGGCTCGCCGCCTGCCGGCTCGATTTCAGCGCGGCGTCTTGCTACTACGGTGCGGGCATCATCAACACCAAAGACGAAACCCCCAATTGCGCCACGATCATGCATTTCGGCAACAAGGATGCCTCCATCCCCATGGCCGACGTAGACGCCATTGCAGCCGCGCAACCAAATGTCGGCGTGCATGTCTACGATGCCGATCACGGTTTCCATTGCGACATGCGCGGCCAGTTCGCGCCGCGCGCCGCAAATATCGCCGCCATGCGCACGGCGCGTCTGTTCGACGACAACCTGAGAGGCTGACCCATGACCAACGAACCCGGCACACCGCCCGTTATCGGCGTTATCGGCGGCAGCGGCATCTATGAAGTCGACGGCCTGGAAAATGCCGAATGGCGCCGTATCGAAAGCCCCTTCGGTGAGATGTCCGACGAAATGCTGTGCGGCGATCTGGCGGGCCAGCCCATGGTATTTCTGCCGCGCCATGGCCGTGGCCACCGCATCCCGCCGTCGGAGTTGAACTTCCGCGCCAACATCGACGGCCTGAAGCGCGCAGGGGTGACTGAAATTCTTTCGGTCTCCGCCTGTGGCTCGTTGAAGGACGAACTGCCGCCCGGTCACTTTGTCGTCTGCGACCAGTTTATCGACCGCACCTTCGCGCGCTCGAAATCTTTTTTCGGCACCGGCTTGGTGGCACATGTGGGTCATGGCCATCCAACCTGTTCGCGTCTTGCAGGCGCGGTCGGCGAGGCATTGTCGGAGCTCGACATCCCGCACCAGTTGGGCGGCACGTATCTGGCCATGGAAGGCCCGCAATTCTCAACCCTTGCGGAATCCGAGCTCTATCGTTCCTGGGGCTGCGACGTGATCGGCATGACCAACATGCCGGAAGCCAAACTCGCGCGCGAGGCCGAGATTTGTTACGTCACCGTCGCCATGGTCACGGACTATGACTGCTGGCATCCCGACCACGACCACGTGACGGTCGACTCGATCATTGCCGTACTGTTGGACAATGCCGACAAAGGCCGGGCACTGGTCAAACAAACGGCGCCGAAGCTCGCCGGGCGCGGCGCAAGCTGTAGTGCGGGATGCCAGACGGCGCTCGATAACGCCATCATTACAGCCCCCGATGCCCGCGATGCGGATATGGCCGCTAAGCTAGATGCCATTGCCGGCCGTGTGCTCGGCGGCTAACCGAGAAAGGAGAAATCAACATGCCAAAGGCCTATTGGATCGGCGCCCACATGACGATTAAGGATCCGGACAAACTGAAAGCTTACGCAGATTTAGCCGGTCCAGCCATTGCCGCACATGGTGGCCGGTTTCTGGCGCGCGGCGGCCGTGTGGCCAGCCTAGAGGGGTTTGAACAGACCCGCGCCGTGGTGACAGAGTTTCCGAGCTTCGAAGCCGCCGTGGAGTGTTACAACTCAGACGCTTACCAAGCTGCGCATGCCAAAATCGATGGCGGCGTGGATCGCGACATTTTCGTTGTCGAGGGCCTCGAATAGAGCGATGGCCTCGGTCATCCGTGACGCAGGAAAACGTGACGTCTCGGCGATGATCGCCATCGCCACAGCCGCCTACGTCGTCTATGTGCCACGCATCGGCAAGGAACCGGCGCCCATGATTGCCGATTTCGCATCGCATGTTGCACGGGGCGAGGCCTATGTCCTGGAAGATAAGGGAGAAGTTGTCGCCTATCTCATTACGTTCGAGAAAGATGGCGGGCAGTTCATCGAAAACGTCGCCGTGCGGCCGAGCCGCCATGGCCAAGGTCATGGCAAACGTTTGCTCAGTTTTGCCGAAGACCAAGCCCACCAACATAACTTGTCCCGGCTCTTCCTGTATACCAACGCTATGATGACCGAGAACCTGGACTTCTATCTGCGTCTCGGCTACGTCGAAACCCACCGCATGGAAGAAGACGGCTTCGACCGTGTCTATTTTGAGAAGGACTTGCGCGCATGAACGTTAACGGCACCCCATACCGCACCATCTGGCTGGCCGATGACGGCCGCACGGTGGAGATCATTGACCAGACCCGACTGCCGCACGAATTCATCATCGTGCCGCTTCGAAATTTGACGGATGCCTGCGCGGCAATCCGCGACATGTGGGTGCGCGGCGCGCCCTTGATCGGCGCCACCGCAGCCTATGGGATGGCGCTCGCCATGTTCGGCGATACGTCTGATGAAGGAATGGCGAACGCCTATGACCGCCTTTACGAGACGAGGCCGACGGCGGTCAACCTGCGCTGGGCGTTGGATGATCTGAAAGCGCTGCTAACTCCCATGAAACCCGGCGAACGGTTGGAAGCGGCCTACAAACGCGCTGCCGAGATCGCCGACGAAGACGTCGAGATTTGCTCAAAACTCGGTGACAACGGCAAGCCGTTGATCGAGGCTGCATGGGAAAAACGCGGCAAGCCCGATCAGGTCAACGTACTCACGCATTGCAACGCCGGCTGGCTGGCGACGGTGGATTGGGGCACCGCCCTAGCCCCCATCTACAAGGCGCATGATTCGGGTATCCCCGTCCATGTCTGGGTCGACGAGACCCGACCCCGCAACCAAGGTGCGAGCCTGACGGCTTGGGAGTTGGGCCAACATGGCGTGCCGCACACGGTCATCGTCGACAATGCTGGCGGCCACTTGATGCAGCACGGGCAGGTAGACTTGTGCATCACCGGCACCGACCGCACGGCGGCTTCAGGTGATGTCTGCAACAAAATTGGCACCTACTTGAAAGCTTTGGCGGCGCACGACAACGGCGTGCCGTTCTATGTGGCGCTGCCGGGCCCAACCATCGACTGGACGCTGCATGACGGCGTCAAGGATATCCCCATTGAATTGCGCGACGGCACGGAGGTGACCGAGATCATGGGCCGTGCACCCGACGGTAGCGTCACCAACGTGCAACTGACGCCGGACGGCACCAATGCCGCCAACTATGCGTTCGACGTGACACCGGCGCGCCTGGTCACCGGCCTGATCACCGAGCGCGGCGTCGCCGAAGCGTCAACGGAAGGCTTGGCGGCACTGTATCCCGAATATGCAAAAAATTGACTGAACAAGGAGTCTCAATATGGATGCCGACGCAAAGAAAACCACACTGCGCATGATCCCCTACGGGATTTATGTGCTGACCGCGAAAAACGGTGACGAAGTCGCCGCCGCCACCGTCAATTGGGTGACGCAAACATCGTTCGACCCGCCGCTGATCGCCATTGGTGTAAAGGCCGAGTCGGGACCGCTAGTCGCCTTGAAAGCCGCAGGCGCGTTTGCGCTGAACATGTGCGGCAAAGGCCAGCAAGGCATGGCTTTCGGGTTTTTCAAACCGGCTGAGCTCGAAGGTGAGAAAATTTCCGGCGAGCCGTTTCACCCCGGATCAACGGGGGCACCGATCTTGGAGAACACACCGGCCAGCGTAGAGTGCAAGGTGGTGGAGATTGTCGAGAAGGGAGACCACCATGTGGTCATCGGTGAAGTTGTGGACGCGCACTTACGCCAAGCACCCGATGGACGCGCCGACGAAGCCATCCTGGAAATGAAGGAACTGGGCGACAACGTTTTTTACGGCGGCTGACGTCTCATCCCAAAGCGCAAAAAGGGCGGCCTGATCACAGACCGCCCTTATTCGTTTCTCAGATCCGCCGGTTTAGGCCCGCACCTCGGTCAGGAAATTATCAACCTGGCCTTTCAGCTCGGATGACTGCTCACCCAATCCGGTCGCGGATTCGAGGATTTGCTGCGCCGCCTGGCCGGCTTCGGCAGCAGCCTGCGTCACCAGCGAAATGCTGGACGACACCTCCGCCGTGCCGGCAGCCGCCTGTTCGACGTTACCGGCAATCTCTTGCGTGGCCGCTCCTTGCTCTTCGACAGCGGACGCCACCGTTCCGGAGGTCTCGTTGATCTCACCGATAACCCGGCTGATTTCCTGGATTGCCTTTACCGCTTCCGAGGTGGCGTCTTGGATGCCGCCGATCTGCGTGCCAATCTCGTCCGTCGCCTTGGCCGTTTGGTTCGCCAGGTTTTTAACCTCCGAGGCGACCACCGCGAAGCCTTTACCCGCATCGCCGGCGCGGGCTGCCTCAATGGTTGCGTTGAGTGCCAACAGGTTGGTCTGTTCGGCAATGTCGGTGATCAGGTTGACGACCTCGCCAATGCGCGCCGCCGCTTCCGCCAAACCTTGGATCTGTTGATCTGTGGCATCCGCTTGAGTCGCCGCTTTTTGGGCAATTTCCGACGATTGGCTCACTTGGCGGCTGATTTCGGTAATCGAACTGGTCAACTCCTCCGCCGCTGCGGCGACCGCCTGCACGTTGGCCGTCGCTTCTTCGGCGGCGGAAGCCACCGTGGTCGCCTGTTCGCTGGTGTTATCAGCAGAGCGCGACATACTTTCCGCCGAGGTCCGCATTTGTTCGGCGGCACTCGAAACCCCAGTGACCACCTGACCGACACCTTTTTCAAAGTTGTCCGCCAACTCGGCCTGTTTGGTAACGACTGCCCAAGTGGCCATGGCGCCGATGTATTTTCCAGCACCGTCTTTGACGGCGTTGACCTTGAGGTCTAGGTGCTCGACGCCCAGTCGGATGGTCGCCGCATAGGGTAGGTTTTTCGTGTCCGCCAACAGTTTGCGCTGATGCGACGGGTCTTTGTGGAAAACATCAATGCACGTACCGACCAGTTCATCGGCCTTGATGGGAAGCAGGTCTTCAAGCTCCCTAAGCGTGTTGATGCTGGCCGCATTGGCATAGGTCACAACCAAGCTGTTCGGGTCACAGGTCATGACATTGATCGGCATGGTATCCACCATGGAACGCAATTCCGCCGCCTTGGCGGCATCATCACGGATTTGCACCAGGGCTGATGCCATGGTGCCGATTTCATCTGCACGGTCGGTGCAAGGAATTTCGGTACCTGTATCCCCAGCCGCGACGTGATCACAAGCGACAGTGATGTCGTTCATTGGCGTTGTAATGGTTTTCGATACCATTATGCCCACAAACGACGTTCCGGCGATTACCACGACCAGCGTCACCAGTAGGAAAATGGCCAGTTTGGTGACCGGCGCGCTGATCTCGGCCTCATCAATCTCCGCCAACACCGCCCATTTGGTGCCTAATATTTCAATGGGGTGATAGGCCGACAAAACCTCGATTCCCCGGTAATCCTTAACCACATCGAAACCGGTTTTACCGGCCAGGGCTTGTTTCACGGTGTCGGTCTCGACCTTGTTTTTCAAGATCGTGGATTCTTTTGAGAACCGGGAGTCGCTGCGCATCAGAAAATCCGAACCGACAATGAAGGTCTCTCCGCTTTCGCCCATACCTTCGGCCAATTGCATGACGCTGTTGATCCGTCCGATGGGCATCTGGAAAACCAAAACGCCGTTCAGATTGCCTTTCGCATCAACCATGGGTGATGAAATGAATGCCGCCGGCGCATCGGCGCTCGGCGCGTAAGGCCTGAAATCGAAGAAAGCCTCAAACCCAACTTTCGGATTATTGCGCGCCGCGCGGAAAGCGTTGCCTAGGTCCGTGTCTTTCCATTTACCGGTCTCGACATTGGTCGCGTAGTCAGCCTCCTTGAAAACGGAATAAACAAGGTCGCCATTGGGCGCAAATAGGAAAATGTCGTAATAGCCCCGCTCCTCCAGGAATTGCCGGATCCATGGATGGTACTGCTCATGGACTCCATGATAAAAATCGGCGCCATCAGCCCGATCCAGCTTGTGCTTCTCCCCGGTGGGATGCGGATTGTTGGTGATGTAAGCCGCTTGTAGTTTGCCTTCTCGGCCACCGCCCATTCCCTGCCAGCTTCGCGAAAATGCAGATAACGCCTCATGCATGCGCGGGTTGGTGGATTGCGTACGCAAATCCTCCCGAATGCTCTTCAGATAGGTGTCCAATGCCGCCGTTCGTGATGACGCAAGCCCTTCATACTGCGCATGAAAAGCATCCCGAAGGCTGTTTGAAGAAACGAAATACGCTATCGCGCCCGTAATCAACGTGGCAAGCAATGCAAGCATCGAAAATGCGAGGGGTAATTTCTTAGAAATCGGTAGTGTGTTCATCGGCGCGGCTCCCATTTTTTCCATGCAGGGTCCGCACTATATCAAAAGATAGTGTTATTTCCAAAGTATTATTTTGACTTAGATCAATGACACGGTTTTTTGAACGCTAGGGGAATTGCTCAATTATCGCCGCCTTCGATATCAACGTATCCTCGTTCAATGGCATGAGTCAGCTCGGCAAAGGCTTTGCGGGCTTCTTCATACATCTCGCGTTGACGACGAAGGTCGTTGATTTCACCTTCATCCAGCGCTTCACCGTGTTCTTTCTCTGAAAATTTAAACGCGGCTTCCAGGTAGCGGGCCCGCAGCCGCGCCACGGACACGGCGAACGGCAGGATGCGGCCCTGGGTGAGCGGCGGGATGCGGGTGTGAATAACTTCGCGGTTGGCCGCGCTGATGGCATTTTCCAGTTCCATCAGGAAGCGTTTGCCTTTGTCGATATCCATGCTGGAGGCTCCTGGTGTTCGTGATGTTCGGTTGTCAGCACGGGAATGATACCACGGAATCTCCGGCTGGAAACACTACGCCTAGGCGCTTGCGAAAAGCTCGTCACTGACGCACATTGGCGCTTGCATACATCGCCTGACGGAGCCTGATTTAATGCGAAACCTGTGGTCCGACCGTGAAGCCGCCCGCTTTGTGCGGCGCTACAAAAGACAAGGAGTAAACGCCGATTTGGCGCTTCGCGTCTACACATCCCGGCTATTGGGCGGAAACCCGAAGCTCGTCCTGCACGGTGGCGGCAACACGTCCGTGAAAACCACATTGACCGATATTATGGGAAGCCCGGTCGAGGTCATTTGTGTCAAAGGATCGGGCTGGGATTTAGGCGACATCGAGCCCGCCGGACTACCGGCCATGCACCTGGCGCCACTGCAAAAGATGATCGCACTGAACACTCTATCGGACGAGAACATGGTCAACGCTCAGCGCACCAATTTGCTCGACTCAACCTCGCCCAACCCTTCGGTCGAAACATTGCTGCATGCGTTTTTGCCGCACAAGTTCATTGACCACACGCATGCGAACGCCGTGCTGGCGCTCTCTGACCAAGTGAATGGCGAGAAGCTTTGCCGCGAGATCTATGGTGATCGCATGGGTTACGTGCCCTACATCATGCCGGGCTTCGCGTTGGCCAAAAAAGCAGCCGAGGTGTATCGCGAAAACCCGACGGTCGAAGGCCTGGTGTTGCACAAGCACGGCGTCTTCACCTTCGCCGATACGGCCAAACAATCCTATGACCGCATGATCGCTGTCTGCACCCAGGCAGAGCAGCGCATCAAACAAAGCCGTAAGAAAACCCTGGTTGCAGCCAAGTTACCGAAGCGCGTCGCCGGACCGGCCGAAATCGCACCCATTCTGCGTGGCCTGACTGCCGTCAACGGTAAACCTATGGCGCTGGATTTCCGCACTTCGAAAGCCGTGCGGGCCTATGTGGACGGCAAAGACGTGGCGAAATACAGCCAGTTGGGCACGGTGACGCCAGATCATGTGATCCGCACCAAACCGTTACCACTGATCGTGCCGTCGCCAGCGATCGGAGATCTTGATGCATGGTGTATCGCGGCGTCGAACGCGGTGGACGCTTACGTCAGCAACTATCACGCCTACTTCGCCCGCAATAACAAAATCGCACCGATCAAAAAGACCGAATTGGACCCCATGCCGCGCATCATCTTGGTGCCGGGGGTCGGATTGTTCGGGCTTGGCAATTCCGCGAAAGCGGCGGCGATTTCCGCTGATCTGGCTGAGACAAACATTGAGGTCATATCCGACGCGGTCGCCATGGACAGCTACCGACCTATTCCAGAGTACGATTTCTTCGACATTGAGTATTGGTCGTTGGAACAGGCCAAGCTCGGAAAATCGGCGGAGAAGCCGCTGCAGCGCAAAGTCGCCGTGGTGACCGGCGGTGGTTCGGGTATCGGTGCCGCGACCGCTAAGGCTTTCGCGGCGCAAGGTGCGGCCGTGGCGGTGCTGGACCGCGACGCCAAAGCCGCCGAAGCCGTTGCCACCTCCATGGGCGGTTTGGGATTGGCATGTGATGTCACCGATGCGAAAGCCGTCGGCAAGGCTTTTGGCACCATATGCAAACAATTCGGCGGCGTGGATATCGTCGTCTCCAATGCCGGCGCCGCTTGGCAGGGCCGAATTGGCGAGGTCGATGACAAAGTGCTGCGCCAAAGCTTTGAGCTCAACTTCTGGGGGCACCAAAACATCGCTCGCGCAGCCGTGAAAGTGATGCGCGCACAAGGTCTCGGCGGGTGTTTGCTGTTCAACACGTCGAAACAGGCCGTCAATCCGGGTCGCGATTTCGGCCCCTACGGCCTACCCAAGGCGGCGGCGCTGTTCTTGATGAAGCAATATGCGTTGGACTACGGCCAGGACGGTATTCGCGCCAACGCGGTCAACGCCGATCGCATCCGGTCCGGTTTGTTAAGCGATGAGATGATCAAAAGCCGCTCCAAGGCGCGAGGCCTGAGCGAAGCCAAATACATGGCCGGCAACCTGCTTAGCCGGGAAGTCACGGCGGAGGATGTCGCTCAAGCTTTCGTCAATCTTGCCAAAGCCGAGGCGACGACGGCCGCCACGATCACCGTCGACGGCGGCAATATCGAGGCATCGTTGCGCTGAGCGGAAAACGCAGCATCATGACCACACGCTACGTCCATACGAACATCATCGCGGAGGATTGGCGCGCGCTGATAAATTTTTATATCCAAGTCTTCGACTGCACACCCGTTCCACCCGAACGAGACCAGTCGGGCGAAGACCTGGAGAAAGGCACGGGCGTCAGGAACGCGGCACTTCGAGGGATGCACCTGAGACTTCCAGGTCACGGCGATAACGGCCCAACGTTGGAGATCTACTCCTACGCTGAGATGTTGGACAGGCCCCTCCCGCCGGCCGCCAATCGGAAAGGCCTGGGCCACCTTGCCTTTGAGGTCTCGGGCGTACAGGCGAAACTGCAAGTGCTGCTCGCCAGCGGCGGGCGGGTACTCGGCGAAGTCGTCGTAAAACGCGTACCGGGGGTGGGTACTATCACCTTCGCATATGCCACGGACCCTGAGGGCAACATCATCGAACTGCAAAGCTGGGTTCTGGGAACTGATTAGAGCGTGTCGCCCGCATCGACGGAACGGAACGACAAAAAAAGCCCCGCTCTCGCGGGGCTTTTAGCATTGATTCTGTGTCTATGGCGCGCGCTCAGTGCACGTCTTTCCAGACCACTTTCTTGACCCGGAACAACAGACCGGTGAAGACGATCAAGAACAGCAGCACTTTTAGTCCCATGGACTTGCGCTCTTCCAGTTCCGGCTCAGCCGTCCAGGCCATGAAGGTCACCACGTCTTTCGCCTGTTGGGCAACCGTGGCCTTGGTGCCGTCCTGGTACTCGACACCTTCATCGCTGAGCGGTGCCGCCATGGCGATGACGTGGCCCGGGAAGTAGGTGTTGTAGTTGCCGTCTTCGGATATCTCGAAGCCCGTCGGTGCGTCCGTGTAACCAGTCAACAGCGCATAGACGTAATCAGCACCACCGATACGGGCCTTGGTCATCAGGCTCAGGTCCGGCGGGGCCTTGCCGCTGTTGGATGCCGCTGCGGCTTTGTCGTTCGGGAACGGCACCGGCAGCGGGTCGGCCGGGATGCCCGGACGCTCGAACATCTCGCCTTCGTCATTAGGGCCGTCGGTCACTTCCGCTTCCGCGGCGAAGGCCTTGATTTGGTCTTCCGTATAGCCGATGCCGGCGAGATGACGGAAATCGATCTGCCGCACGGAATGGCACCCAGCGCAAACCTCGCGGTAAACCTGGAAGCCACGTTGCGCAGCACCGCGATCAAAGGTACCGAACAGGCCATGGAACGACCATTCCTGCTTCGGCGGCTTGGGTGCGCTGCCAGCCGCTTCGGCGCCGGAAGTGGTGAGCACCAAACCGATCAATGCGAGACCGGACATTGCGGATGTCATGAGCGTTTTCATGTTGTTTCCCATGATTTCCTCCTCAACCCTGTGCCTTGGCGGTCACAGCGGCACTGATGCTTTCCGGCGGTGCCTTCGGACGCTCCAACCGAGAAACCAGCGGCACAATAACCAGCAAGTGGGCGAAGTAGTAGGTGGTGGTGACTTGACCGATATAAATCCACACGCCTTCAGCCGGCTTTCCGCCAACCACGCCCAGGACCAAACAATCCAGGAAGAACAACCAGAAGAACATGGCGTAGATCGGCCGGAACTTCGAGCTCTTAACCTTTGAGCCATCCAACCACGGCATAAACAACAACAGCAGGATGGAAGCGAACATCGCCAGAACGCCCATCAGCTTGGCCGACATGATAAGTCCACCAAGCGAGAGCACCTGGAAGACCAGATAATCGGCGGTGAAGGCGCGCAGGATTGCGTAGAACGGCAGGAAGTACCATTCCGGCACAATGTGCGGCGGTGTCACCAAAGGATTCGCCTCAATGTAGTTGTCCGGTTCGCCGAAGAAGTTCGGCGCGTAGAACACGAAGAAGGCGAAGAAGATGAAGAACACGCCCAGCCCGAACAGGTCCTTGACCGTGTAATAAGGGTGGAAACCGATTGTGTCCTGGTCCGACTTGGTCTCGATACCGATGGGATTGTTCGACCCGTGCACGTGCAGCGCCCAAATATGGACGATGACCAACCCGACAATTACGAACGGCATCAGGTAATGCAGCGAGAAGAAGCGGTTCAGCGTCGGATTGTCGACCGAGAACCCACCCCACAGCAGCGTCACGATGCTGTCGCCGACCAACGGAATGGCCGAGAACAGGTTGGTAATCACGGTGGCGCCCCAGAAGCTCATCTGGCCCCAAGGCAGCACATAGCCCATAAACGCCGTGGCCATCATGGCCAACAGAATGAACACGCCGATCATCCACAGAAGCTCGCGCGGCGCCTGATAAGAGCCGTAATAGAGACCGCGGAACATATGGATATAGACGACGATAAAGAACATCGAACCGCCGTTCACATGGATATAGCGGATCAGCCAGCCGTAGTTGACGTCGCGCATGATGCGCTCGACCGAATCAAAGGCCATACTGGTATGCGCGGTATAGTGCATCGCCAAGACGATGCCGGTGACCAGCATAATGCCCAAAACGATGCCCGCCAGCGAACCGAAGTTCCACCAGTAGTTCAGGTTTTTCGGCGTTGGATAATTGGTGCCCAGCGAATTGTCCAGAAAGCTGAAGACCGGCAGGCGGTGCTCAACCCAGTTGATCAGCGGGCTTTTGAATTGTCTCGTTGAATGCGAACTCATAATCCGTCCCCTTAACCGATCTTAACGCGCGTGTCGCTGAGGAACGTGTACTCAGGCACCGGCAGGTTGAGCGGCGCCGGACCCTTGCGGATACGGCCCGAGGTATCGTAGTGCGAACCGTGACAGGGGCAGAACCAGCCGCCGAATTCGCCTTTGGCTTCGCCCGACTTGTTGCCGAGCGGAATACATCCCAAGTGCGTGCAGACACCGACCATGACCAGCCATTCCGGCTTTTTCACGCGGTCCGCATCCTTCTCGGCGTGCGGTAGCGCGGCACCATCATCGGCCACTGCAGTTTTGATCTCGTCGGCGGTGCGATGACGGATAAACACCGGTTTGCCGCGCCACACAACCGTGATGCTTTGCCCTTCTTCGATGGGCTCCAGGTCGACTTCCGTCGACGAAAGCGCCAGGGTATCGGCAGCCGGGTTCATCTGATGGATAAACGGCCATGCGGTAAGCGCCGCGCCCACGGCACCAACGGCCGTTGTTGTCACAAACAAAAAGTCTCGCCGCGATTTTTCGTCGACCTCGGCCTCTTCGACCGGATTGGCGGTATCACTCATTTGGGAAAGCCCTCTCTATAGACCCCTTCCGGCCCGCTAGCCCGCGTCTGAGGCGGGTGTTTGAGCCGCGCGTCAGGTATAACCGATCATGGCGTTGTTTCAAGCGATTTGACCGGTTTTTGCGTTTCCCGGCGACCACCATCGGGCACCCCACCGACCAACCGTTACGCCGACATGCTGTTCGTTTCAGCCATGGGCAATGCGACAAAAATCTTCGTGCCCTTGCCTTCTTCGCTCTCGACCCATATGCGGCCACCGTTCTTGGTCACGAGATCGGCGCAAAGAGGCAACCCCAGTCCCGTACCGGATTCTTTGGCGGTGCCCATGGTCGAGGTCTTGCGAACCAATTCGAAGACGTGTTCCCGAACTTCGTCTGGCATGCCCACACCGGTGTCTTCAACTGTAATCAGGGCTGTATCCCCCTCCGCGACGGCAGAGAGAGTGACGCGCCCCCCCTCGGGCGTGAACTTCAAGGCGTTGTTGATCAGATTTCTAAGCACGGTGCGGGTCATGTCGCGGTCAGACCAAACCGAGATTTGCGTAATCGTGTTGTCCAGGTCAATCCCTTTTTTCGCCGCCGTCGCCTCGAATACACCAACACATTCCTTCACCAGTTCACCGAGATCCACCTCCGTGGGTTCGGTTCCGGCTGCTTCCATCTGGTGTACCGCCCACTGCAACAGGTTCTCCAGCAGCGCGAAGACCCGCCGTGCCGCGTCGTGCACATTCAACGCTTGCGACGCCAACTCCTCTTTGGTCTTTGTGGGGGCGAGCTGCGCCATCAATTCCGTCATCCCGAGCAATGTTGTAAACGGGCTGCGCAGGTCGTGCGCGATAATGGAAAAGAAGGCGTTCTTGATGTCGATTTCCTTCTTGAGCTCGTTTTCCGCCCGTTGGCGCTGCTTGATTTCATTCGCCAACCGGCGGTTCCAGCGGGTGATCAGGGCGATGATTATGCCCGTGATCAAAAGCACAGCGGCGGTGATCTGAATTAACAACAGCCAGTTCGTACGACGCTCAACCTTCACGCGGAGCCAGCTTTGCGTGATTGCCCGCTTTTGCAGATCGGTCAAGTTGCCAATTGCCCTATCGAGTATTTCCACAAGTTCCGGCAAGTCCTTGCGTACCGCGAAGGCCAGGTCGACGCTGAACGATGTCGGCGCGGCGACACGCAAATCGTCGCTGTCGACAAATTGGCGGGCGTAATTGATGGTCGGCACGGTATCGACGAAAGCATCCACTTGGCCGCCATCGAGTGCGGACAGCGCATCTGCCGCTTTTTCGAAGGTGACAATGGTGCCGTCCAGGCGGGACATCTCAACCAGGTTAGCAATGCCGCGACCGCTCACAACGCCAATCCGCCGCCGCCTGAGCCCGTCCAGATCAGCCACAGGCGCGGAGTCTTTATGCATCAAGATAACAATCGGAAAGCTGAGGTAACTGCGTGTGAAGGCAAATTGCTCCGCCATTTCCGGGGTTTTTATGGCACTCGCCACCATGTCCAGTTCCTTGCGGCGAATTTTTTCCAGCATGTCGACTTCGGATATGATGGTGTTCGGATCAATGACGGCAGGCACCATGGCGCTAATCAGGCTCAGGACATCGGCGGCCATACCGTTGTATTGGGCGTTCTCATCCATGATCGTGAAAGGCGGCCAGTTGGCGGGAACGCCCATGCGCAGGAACCGGTGATCGCTGAACCAAGCTTTTTGACGCGGTGTCAGCAATGCCTCGGCGTCCGCCGGCGCCGGATCGACCCAACGATTGAGAATGGCGCGTTGGTTCGAATCCGGAATCTGGGCTAAAGTTTTTTGCAGGATGTCGCGCAAAATCGACCGATCATTACGTACGCCGATGGCGTTTACCGAACGAGACTCGGAAAATACGGTGTTTTCCATCAGGTTGTTGATGAGATGCGAATCGATCTGATAGAGCGCCACCGCCCGGTTGCCGATGTACCCCTCGGCTTCGCCCCGCGACACCCCATAGAGCGCATCCAAGGTCGAATCATATTCCCTGACATTGATCCAGGGGTATTTCTCCTTAATCAGTCGAACCAGAAAAAAACCTTTTTCCAGGGCAATCACTTTCCCGCGCAAGGCTTCCAGTGAGGAAATGATAGGCGTACCGCTTCGCGTAAAAATCACATGCGGCACCGTCAGGTAGGGATCCGTAAAATGGAAATACGGTGCGCGCGCCTCAGTTGGTGTAATCCCCATCAGCGCATCAAGTCGCCCGTCTTTGACATCGTCATAGATGGTCTTCCACGCATCTGGTTTGATGACCAGCTTCACCGGCAGGCGTGCTTGCAGGGCGCGGATGTAGTCGGTGCCGATGCCGCTCGCCTCACCGTTTGCATCGATAAAATCCATCGGCGGCCAGCGCTCGTTAATACCAATGGTAATCTCGGATTGCTCGGCCAGCCAGGCGATTTCCTGATCCGTATAATTCGGCACCGCGCCATCGGCCGGGCCACTCTCCAAGGCGATCCAGTTACCGAATATCTTGGTCTTCTCCGTCTCACCGATGGCATCAAGAGTCTTTTGCAAGATGGCCGCAAGGGGTTTCCAGTCCTTGCGTATGGCGAACCTCTGTCCGTTCGTCGCCGTATCGAAGCGCGCCGCAACCTTGAGATTGGAGAACCCATGCTTGCTCGATAAATAGACGTTGATACCAAGCACCCCCACATAAACGTCCGCTTCGCCGGTAGCGACCGCGGCGAGCCCATCGAGCGGCGTCTTTACCATTTGCGGCTTAATACCGGGTGCCTGGTCGAGGACACGCTTCGACGATGAGTAACCCTCGACAAGCGCAACGGTGGCGCCCTTCAAATCAGCAACCGTACGAAACCGAATGTCATCGGCGCGGCTCATGATGACCAGCGGTGTCGGCAGGTAGATTTCGGTAAATTCCAGAAATTCGTTGCGTTCCGGTGTTTCAACCGCCGTCGCGATGACATCTAGAGTGCGGTCCTTCGCGCCTTGAACGATCTCCGGCCACGACAAGCCGGGCACCGGCACGAACGCGACACCGAGCCTTTGCTCGATCTGGCGAATGAAATCGACGGCGATGCCCGTAAACTCTCCGGTGCTGTCGAGAAAACTGTAGGGTGCGTAGGCCCCATCGACGCCGACGCGAATCACGCGGTGCTTGTCCAGCCATGCACGTTCCTGAACGCTCAGATGTTGGCGCGTAAACTCCGTCGCTTCCTTATTGAGATGTGGCTGGTCCGCACCGAGAGCATGCCGCAAATCTCCTCCGACCAGCATGAACGTAACGGCGAATAGCGCCAAATAGCGATTTCTGATAGCTCTTGCCCTTTCAATATCCGCGTCGGCAGCCGGCTACCTACACCTGTAATCGGCCGCGCACGGAACAGAATTCTCGAGAATCGATTAAGCCTGGTGATTATACCAATTGAAATACACAACGCCGAGAGGTTTCAATGAATTTGACAGGTTTTTCGTGCAGGATTGCGGTGTTTCAGAAGACGCCTAGACGTATTTTTCATAAACCTTTTGTAGGCCGCGCAGCACCTCTTGGCCCCGCGCACCGCCGTCTTCGAGTAGTTTTTCCGAAACCACGACCTTTAGCGCATCTGTGTGCACGGAGAGGGCCCCAATCCGCGCCTCGTCAACCGCATCGAACTTGTGAACCATACGATGCATCTGATCAGCAATCGTGGAAACCAACTGAAAGCCGAACGTGCCGCCCATGCCTCTAATCTCATGCAACAGAGCACGGAACTCCTTCATGGACGGCGATTCAATACCGTCACCACTTTGCAGCCGCTCCAGCGCCGCATCGAGCTTTTGCAGGTCCTTACCCACCCATTCGAGATACTGCGGCCCCAAATTGGCAACGATATCGCGGTCGACTTTATCAAGCACCGCAGGGGTCACCGCATGCTGGCCGCCAATCCGTACTTTGTCGCCGATGGCATGTTTGGGCACCACGATATTGACCGGCTTCCCGTTCGCTCGCTTGCTCACTGAACAACTCCGCCCGCACGCCTAATTCATGAACAGCCGCGCCGACCCAGTCGGCTCCGGCGCCGGTTGGACACGCTGAACTGTCATCGGCATGTTTGATTTGGGAACACCCGGCTCAGCAGCAACGGACCGTTTATCTTCACCTTTGAATTTCAAATCCTTTCGCCGCCGATCAGGGCCGGTATAGCGTTTTCCTTGAATAAAATATCGTGGTTTTTCAATAATTTGCACCATCCGGTGGTAGATCGCCAAGGAAGAGATCGGCTTAGCCAGGAATTCCGTGACCCCGGCGTCGCGCGCCTCCTGCACACGTGCCACCTCCGTATATCCGGTAAGCATGATAATGGGGATGTATGCGTCCATGGTATCAATGCCGGTGCGGATCATGCGGATCAGGTCAATGCCGTCCAATGGTTCCATCAGCCAATCCGTAACAATCAAGTCTGCGGGAAACGTCTGCAGTGTTTTCAGCGCGTCGGAACCATCCTCCGCCTCTTCGACGGATTTGATCCCCAGGCCATGCAGGATGGTCTTCACCAAGAAACGCATGTGACGGTTGTCATCCACCATCAAGACGTTGAGGTGACGGATGTCATAGGCTTCCATCACCTGCACCCCGCACTTCGGTTCGGCAGTCGTCGCGGGCCGCGCGCCATACGGCTGGCCGCATGGAACGCCCGGTCGACGCTACCATATCGATGCCACTGTCGCTCTTCGCTTTTCGCTTGTGTCAGGGCTTTTGGTTTTTGGTCATGGCAACCGACGGCCTGTCCCGCCGATAGTGAATCAATGACCAACCATTTGCTGTCATCTGAATTGTAGCGCACAAGATATCTCATATTACGGTCCCTCCTGCCAAATGGCATGACAACCATTGAAAATAAAATCAGCAAACAAATACGATTTTATTGCGAAATATCACGACGCTGTTCACGTCAAATAAACCTTACTTTCCCTCAAGCGCTACGATTATCGGTTCAGCATCTACGGGGTTAATATTCCCGAAATCAACCAACCTTTGAAACGAGTTTAGAACCAAAGCGATGTAAATTAGAACCATTAAAGCCACCGTTTTGACCGCTAATTCCTTTTCTCTCTCCCTAAATCCCCGACAACAGTCGAAAACACCGAAGGGTTGTTCCGATTTTTCTCGCGATTTCAAAGGGTTGAAAATCACCCAATGATATTCCCATTTTTTCGTGAAACCGTCCGAAACGTCCTCATTCACGATGTAGTTACCCGCCACTGTCGAGCAGCAATGCGCCCCATCTGCGCCGCAGTCTTGACAATCACCGAGATGACGGCACTTTCGGATATATGAATCCAGCCCCCCAACACGCTTTGCGCCTGGCGCTCTTTGAGCCCGACATCCCGCAAAATACAGCTGCCGTCTTGCGCACTTGTGCGTGTCTTGATGTTGCGGCAGAGATCATCGGCCCGGCCGGTTTCGTTTTGGGCGGCGCGAAGTCCCGGCGTGCGGGCATGGATTATCTGGAGAACGCCCAACTGACCGAGCACGACGATTGGGCAATGTTCCAACGCGCCCACGCAGGATGCCGCCGGGTTCTGTTGACGACAAAAGCTGCCATGCCCTACACCACATTCGATTTCAGACCCGACGATATTTTGATCTGTGGCCGTGAATCGGCAGGTGTTCCCGAAAATGTCCATGCCGCCGTAGATGCACGGTTGTTGATCCCCATGGCACCCGGTATGCGATCCTTGAATCTGGCTGTCAGTGCCGCCATGGTGCTGGGCGAAGCGCTTCGCCAACTCAATGTGTTTCCCAATGACGCCAAATAAAAAAGTGAGGCATCCATGACCGAAACTTACGGCGACGAGCACAAGGCCAGGGCATCCGCTTGGTTCGCAAGATTGCGTGACGATCTATGCGCCGCACTTGAAACCATTGAAGACGACGTGATGGGACCCAATGCGTCCAGCGAAGGCGAACCCGGCCGGTTTGAGCGCAAAACCTGGGAACGCCCGCCGTCCGATGACATGGAAGGCCACGGCGGCGGTGGTGTTATGTCGATCCTGCGCGGTCGTGTGTTCGAAAAAGCCGGTGTCAATATTTCGACCGTGCACGGTGAGTTTTCCAAAGAGTTCCGCGCCCGCATCCCGGGTGCGGCTGATGATCCGCGATTTTGGGCGTCAGGCATATCGGTGGTCATTCATCCGCGCTCGCCCTTGTTGCCCGCGGCACACATGAACACCCGGATGATCGTCACCACAAAGGGATGGTTTGGCGGTGGTGGCGACCTGACACCGGTATTCCCCGAAGACGAAGAAACGGCGCGCTTCCATCGAGCTTATAAAGAAGCCTGCGACGCCCACGATCCCGCCTATTACCCGAAATTCAAAAAGTGGTGTGACGAATATTTCTTCTTGCCGCACCGAAACGAGCCGCGCGGCGTCGGCGGCATATTTTATGACAGCGTCAATACCGGTGACTGGGAGGCGGATTTCGCCTTCACCCAGGATGTCGGTCGCGCCTTCCTGCACGCCTACCCCGCCATAGCGCGGGCCAAGATGGACCTGTCGTGGACCGATGACCAACGGCAGGCGCAACGGATCAAACGCGGTCGCTATGTGGAGTTCAATCTGCTTTACGACCGCGGCACATTATTTGGTCTTAAAACCGGCGGCAACACGGAGGCCATTCTCATGTCGTTGCCTCCGGATACAACCTGGCCTTGATATGGCCGACGAAGAGAAACTCTCCGAAGGCGCCAATGGGCACAAGCTGAAGGCCGTCGCCATCGGCGCGCTATTGTTCGCAGTTCTCCAATTCACACCGCCACCGGACGGCCTGAGCGAAACCGGCTGGCGTGTCGCTGGCATGGCGATTTTAATGGCGGTGTGGTGGCTGAGCGAGGCTATTCCCGTACCGGTGACAGCATTGCTGCCAATCTTGTTGCTGCCGTTACTGGACGTCATGCCGATCAAGAAGGTGGCGGCAAGTTATGCGCATCCGCTGATTTTCCTGTTCATGGGCGGGTTTATCATTGCGCTGGCACTGGAGCGCTGGCATCTGCACCGGCGCATTGCGCTCCGTGTATTGGTACTGTTCGGCACGCGCCCGGCCATGTTGGTGGCCGGTTTCATGTTGGCAACGGCGGGATTAAGCATGTGGATTTCCAACACCGCCACCACGGTGATGATGATCCCGATCGCCATGTCGGTGCTGGCACTTCTGCACGACGACAAAGTGGCGCACATGGATGAAAAAGAGGACCGCCATTTCCGCACCGCACTGATGCTGGGCATTGCCTATGCGGCCAGCATCGGCGGCGTCGGCACGCTCATCGGTACGCCGCCCAATGCTCTGCTGGCCGCCTACATGGCCGACGCGCACGGTCGCGCCATCGGCTTCGGGCAGTGGATGGTTTTTGCCCTGCCGCTGGTCGCGTTGATGCTGCCCATTGCTTGGTGGATGCTGGTGAGCGTTGTTTATCCGGTGGGCCGTGCACCCATTCAAGGCGCTGCCGAAGTGATATCGGGCGAGTTGGCGGGCATGGGCAAAATGACGCCTCCGGAACGCCGCGTCGCCATTATTTTTGTCGCTGCGGCGTTGCTGTGGGTGTTGCGCGCACCGATCGGCACATTGTTGCCCAGTTTGGCCTTGTCGGATGCCGGCATCGCCATTGCGGCGGCACTTGCACTGTTCATCCTGCCGGCGGGCGATGCGTCAAGAGCCGAGCGCCTGATGACCTGGGAGCAAGCGCTGAAGTTGCCCTGGGGGGTGTTGATTTTGTTTGGAGGTGGCTTGGCATTGGCCGCCGCCATTCAATCGAGCGGTCTGGCCAAATGGATCGGTGGCGCGCTTTCAGGCGGTGAAAATTGGCCAGTGCTGGCCGCAGTGGGTATCGTCGCCTTGTTGATCGTGTTCCTGACCGAGATCACATCCAACACAGCAACGACGGCGGTGTTTCTCCCGGTGGCTGCTTCAGTGGCACCGGCGGGCATGGATCCACTCCTGTTGACCGCAGCCGTGGCCCTATCGGCCAGTTGCGCATTTATGATGCCGGTCGCGACGCCACCCAACGCCATTGTCTTCGGAACGGGAAATGTCACTATTCAACAAATGGCCCGCGCCGGGCTCATGCTCAACGTCATCGCGGTGCTGTTGATCAGCGTGATGATAGCGGCGCTGCTACCGCTGGTATTCGGCTAAACGTTAAAGCGGAACAGCAAGATGTCGCCGTCTTGAACCAGGTAGTCTTTCCCTTCCTGGCGCATCTTGCCGGCATCCTTGGCACCCTGTTCGCCGTCCAGCGCGATATAATCGTCCATCGCAATGGTTTCCGCCTTGATGAAGCCTTTTTCAAAATCCGTATGGATGACACCGGCAGCCTGCGGAGCTTTGGCGCCCTTCGGCACCGTCCAGGCGCGCGTTTCTTTCGGACCTGAAGTGAAAAAGGTGATCAGGTGCAACAGGTGGTAACCAGCGCGGATGATCCGCGCCAGCCCGGTTTCATGCAGGCCCAATGTTTCCAGAAACTCGATGCGCTCTTCAGTGTCCGTGAGTTGCGCGATTTCCTCTTCGATCTCAGCTGAAATCACGACCACGTCGGCACCCTGTTCGGCGGCCATGGCCGCAACCTTTTCAGAAAACGCGTTGCCATCCGCAGCCGACCCTTCATCCACGTTGCAGGCATAGAGTACCGGCTTTGCGGTCAACAACTGCAACATACGGAACGCCTTGGTCTCGTCGTCATGCACCTCGAGCTTGCGTGCGGGCTGACCGTCACGCAGCAAATCGAGGCAGCGTTCGACGAGCTTCAGCGTCGCTGCCGCTTCCTTGTCATTGCCGCGAATCTTCTTGGTCAGAGGGTCGACGCGTTTCTCCAGGCTATCGAGGTCGGCCAGCATCAGTTCCGTTTCCACCGTCTCGGCATCCCGCACCGGATCGATAGAGGCTTCGACGTGGGTGATGTTGTCATCTTCAAAACAGCGCAACACGTGAACGATGGCATCAACTTCGCGAATGTTGGCCAAAAATTGATTGCCCAAACCTTCACCCTTGGAAGCGCCACGGACCAGCCCGGCGATATCGACAAACTCCAGATAGGTGGGAATGGTCGCCGCCGAGCCGGTGATCGATGAAATCTGGTCAAGACGCGCATCGGGCACCGCAACACGACCGGAATTGGGCTCGATGGTGCAGAACGGGAAGTTCGCCGCTTCCGCTGCAGCTGTTTGCGTCAGCGCGTTGAACAGGGTCGATTTGCCGACGTTCGGTAGGCCGACGATGCCACAGTTGAAACCCATCAGGTATCCTCTTTCTCTTTCTCTTTCTCTTTCTTTTTCTTATCTTCCTTGGGCGGCTCTGATTTGGGAGGTGCAACAGCCGCTGCGACCTTGCTCATGAAGCCGCCCTCATCACCCTTGACCAAGCGCGGAAAATGTTCGCCCACGGCATCCACCAACTTTTCCACCCAGGGCTTTTCCGCTTTGGAAAAATCCTTCAACACATGGCCGATAACGCGATCCTTGTCGCCCGGATGTCCGATACCCAAACGCACGCGGGAATAGGCATTGCCCACATGTGCATGGATTGAGCGCAAACCATTGTGACCGGCATGTCCGCCACCGCGCTTGACCCGAACCTTGCCGCCTGCAAGATCAAGTTCATCGTGAAAGACCAGCACGTCTTCAGGCGCCACTTTGTAAAACGTCATGGCAGCCTGCACGGCACGGCCCGACTCGTTCATGTACGTGGTGGGCTTCAGCAGCAGAACCTTTTTACCGCCAATGGTGCCGTCCGCCAGTTCGCCGTGAAACTTGCTTTTACGGAACGCGGAAAAACCGTGGGCGCGTGCAATCGCGTCCACGGCCATAAATCCGATGTTGTGGCGGTTGTCGGCATACTCCGAACCGGGATTGCCGAGGCCGACGACAAGCAGCATGTCCGACTTCCTCTATGTCCGGCCCTATTGGCCTTATCCGGCGGGCAATAACGCCGACGGCGATCAGTCTTCCTGTTCGCCGCCTTCTTCCGCGTCGCCGCCCTCTTCGCCTTCGGCGCCTTCGACACCCTCTTCGCCCTCGAGACCTTCTTCGTCTTCTTCCTCGACCTCTTCAACGATGGTCGGGGCGGCAATGGTGGCGACGGTAAAGTCGCGGTCGGTAACCGTGGGTTCAACACCTTCAGGCAGAGAGATAGCACTGATGTGGATGCTATCACCAACTTCCAGGCCCGTGAGATCGGCTTCCAGGATTTCCGGAATATTGTCCGGCGCGCAAAGCAATTCCACCGCGTGACGCACAACGTTAAGCACGCCGCCCTGGCGGATACCCGGGCACTCTTCTTCGTTCAGGAAGTTCACGACAACCTCAACATTGACCCGCGTGGAGGCACTGAAGCGCATGAAGTCAACATGGATCGGACGATCGGTGACCGGGTCCAATTGCAAATCACGCGGCAGAACACGGTGGGCCTTGCCATCGACCTCAATCTCGTACACGCGGCCAAAGAAGCCCGGCGTGGAGACTTGCTTGAAAAGCTCGACGGGATCGACGGTGATCATCACCGGATCTTGTTTGTTGCCATAGATGACACCCGGCACACGACCCTCACGGCGTGCTGCACGGGCTGCCCCCTTACCTGCCCGATCCCGCGCTTCGGCGGGGAAATTCAATACGTTGGCCATTTCCAACTCCTATAATAAAGTGGTGGGACGGCCTCCAGGGGTGCCGCTCCCAGACACGCACGGACCCCCGTGCGCAAAAGAGGCGCATTCATAGCCCCCAACAGGGTAATGGTCAACGCCCCTTTGGGATTGTCGTCAACGCCCCTTTGAGGCGATGCTCAATCAATCAAACAGGCTGGATACAGACGATTCGTCGCTGATGCGCTGGATCGCCTCGGCGATCAGCGGCGCAATGGTCAGTTGCTCAATATTATGCGATACCCGCACGGCTTCCGTGGCCATGATGCTGTCGGTAATCATCAACCGCTGCATGGGTGACGACGTCACCCGCGCCACCGCACCACCCGACAAAACGCCGTGCGTCACGTAGGCGGACACCGAAGATGCCCCGGCTTCACTCAAAGCGACGGCGGCGTTGCACAGCGTTCCGGCAGAATCGACGATATCATCGACCAAGATGCAGGCCCGGCCGTCGACCTCGCCGATGATATTCATGACTTCCGAAACACCGGCTTTTTCCCGGCGCTTGTCGATGATCGCGAGATCGGCGCTCAGGCGCTTGGCCAGACCGCGCGCACGGACCACGCCACCGACATCCGGCGACACGATGACCAAGTCGTCGCCGTCGTGGCGTTGCTCGATATCCTTGCGCATCACCGGTGCGGCATAAAGATTGTCGGTGGGGATATCGAAAAAGCCTTGAATCTGGCCCGCATGCAGGTCCATGGTCAGCACCCGGTCGGCACCGGCCTCGGTAATCAGATTGGCCACCAGTTTCGCCGTGATCGGCGTGCGCGGCCCGGATTTACGGTCTTGGCGGGCATAGCCGAAATACGGCACCACGGCGGTGATCCGCCTTGCCGAGCCGCGGCGAAGGGCGTCCAACGTCACCAACAATTCCATCAAGTTGTCGTTGGCCGGATAGGATGTGGACTGCACCACGAATACGTCCTCGCCACGGACGTTTTCCTCAATTTCGACGAATACTTCCATATCGGAAAATCGCCTGATGTTGGCTTTGGTCAGCGGTAGGTTGACATAAGCGGAGATGGCTTCCGCGAGCGGCCGGTTCGAGTTGCAAGCGATAATCTTCATGATGATCCGAATGTCCGGTTTGGTTGCTAAAGACGCGATTCTCGTACTGATTTCGTACTGGCCGGCACAAGGTAACTTGAAACGTTTTTATCCCGATAATTCCCCAGATCAGGATGGACGGAAATCTATCAACCCGTCGGGCATGTGTAAACGCCGCGATGACACGAATCTCCAAGATCAGCTTGGTGGCGGTAGTGCCCGGCCAGGCACGCGCGGCAATTTCGGGATTTTCGGGAAGTCGGGCACTTCTCCCACGGGTGTATATTTTGGCCTCGGAGATTCAAATAACTGGTGGATGCCGTTGGCCGCCGCAGACGACACCAGCACGGCCACCCGCCCCCACGACCCGTTGAGGCTACCGGCCGCGACGACGTTCTCCTGCACCGCCTTGCCGACCTCTTCGCCGCCCATGGTGTTCACGGCCCAGGTAATGCGCGCGCGCTGGCGGCCGTTTACCGCTGGCCCCACATCAACGCTGCCGACGACCTCATAGCCGGCTTGGCGAGGGTCTTCGGTTACCGTCAGATCCTTGCCCCGCAGCGCTGCCGTAATGGCCAAGGCCAACGCCCTGTTGCCATCACCCGGCGCGCCTTGAACAATCC
>JAERTE010000145.1 GCA_016845145.1 Rhodospirillaceae bacterium | reverse complement strand
GACCGAAACCGCCATCGCGGAAGTTCTCCGTCACATCGCAGATCTCCAGCGGGTTGCGGAGATCTGGCTTGTCGGAACCGTACTTCAGAATCGATTCGGCATAAGGAATACGTGGGAACGGCGCCTTGGTCACAGCGCGGCCATCGCTGAACTCTTCGAACACACCGGCCAACACCGGCTCTAGGGCTGCAAACACGTCGTCTTGCGTCACATAGGCCATCTCGAGATCGAGCTGATAAAACTCACCCGGCGAACGGTCGGCGCGCGCATCTTCATCACGGAAACACGGCGCGATCTGGAAATACTTGTCGAAACCGGAAACCATCAACAGCTGTTTGAACTGCTGCGGCGCCTGCGGCAGCGCATAAAATTTGCCGGGATGATGGCGGCTTGGCACCAGGTAATCGCGCGCGCCCTCGGGCGACGACGCGGTCAGGATCGGGGTCTGGATTTCCAAGAAGCCCTGGTCGGTCATGCGTCGGCGGATCGACGAAATCACGCCCGAGCGCAGATGGATGTTCTTGTGCAACTGCTCGCGGCGCAGGTCCAAGAACCGGTATCGTAACCGGATGTCCTCACCGAACTCCTGGTCGCCGGCAACCAGCATCGGCAGCACCGCCGCAGCGCTTTCCACCACGACACTCGCCATCTGCACTTCAATGTGGCCGGTATCGATGTTGGTATTAATGGTTTCCGCCGAGCGCTCGACCACAGGGCCGGTGACCGTGATCACACTTTCAACGCGCGCCTCTTCGATCTGGGCAAACAGCGGGCTGGAAATATCAATCACACACTGCGTCAGGCCGTACTCATCACGCAAATCGATGAACACCAAGTTTCCGTGGTCTCGCTTGGAGTGGATCCAGCCAGACAGACGTACGGTCTCGCCGACATGGTCTTGGCGCAACTCGCCGCAGGTATGGGATCGGTAGGGATGCAGGTCTTCAGTCACGGTTTCGTCCTCGATCAAACGGGCCATCGGAAATCAGCCGCTTTATCCCCCTAATGATCTGACTTAACAACACCTTTTCATCGACCCGGACAGTCGTCGTTCTACGCCGAAAGTACTGCCATCAGTTCGGTACCGCTAAGGCTTTCGAGCCGGAGCACGCTATCGCGAATGGCGTCCGCGCGATCTTTCCCGACAGCGATGGCCGCGTTGTCGAAAAATTTCAAGGAAATATCCTCCGCGCTCAGTTGCCGATTTCCCGCGCCTCTGTTGACGGCCTCGTAATGATGGAAGCTCATGCCCGCCTTGGTTTCAACGATCACACCGCCGGAGAAAGCTTCCGGAAACAGCGTATCGGGGTCCGCCTCTGCCTCGCATATCAGGCAAAGCGCCAACACCTCTTCATCGGCCAAAGCTTCGGGTTCAAGTTCACGCAAGCCCAACCGCCCATGGCGCAAGCAGCACGACACCACATAAGGCGCGCTGAATTTCGCTGCATAATCCGTGGTCGGACGTTTTTTCAGTTCCTCCGGCTCGAACATCACCGGCAGAACGGGTTCCGGGGCCAATATGCGGATTCTCACGACTTCGGAGATATCGGTTCCCGCTGCCTGCATTTTCTTTTTCAAGGCAAGGGCGGAATCCGCCAAGGCATGGGTATAATGGCACGTCGGAAACGGTTTCACCGCCGAAGCCGCCAGATCCCAGCGCTTGCCCAGTCCGTCGGTCAATTTGGCGAAGTCCGCGCGGCCCGCATCGGCACCCAGGTGCATGGCGTAAATGCCGAACCGCCCATCGTAAGGCTCAACGCAGCCATCGAACCCTTCTTTTGCCAAATAGGCCGCAGTGATTCCCGCAACCGCACCCCAACCCGGATGCAGCCGCTTGTTCCACGCGCCGTCGGACATGAACTCACGGCTGGCCGTAGCGGTGGAAACAGTGATTCCCTGCGCCGACGCCAATTGACCGGCATCCAACCCCAGTAACCGCCCCGCCACCAGCGCTGAAGAAAAATGCCCAACAACCCCCGTTGCGTGATAACCGTTGGCGTGAAAGCCGTAGTTGGCGCCATCCCCGACCCGGATCGCCACCTCCATGCCCGCCATGTAGGCGGCCAGGATATCCGCGCCCGATGCATTCACCCGCTCACCCACAGCCAACGCCGCCGGTAGCGCCACACAAGACGCATGCACCACGGCGCTCATATGGGTGTCGTCATAGTCGAGGCCGTGCACCAACGCGGCATTGAATGCCGCCGCATCGCGTACCGGCAATTTACCGCGCATCCCGATGACGCCGCACACGCCAGGCTCGCCCGCACTCATGGCGTCGAAACCGGCAAACATACGCGCTGCGAATTCGTGCTTGGTCGCCGCTAACGCACAGCCAACGGCATCGAGAATCAAGAACTTCGCCCGCTCGACCACGTCGGGCGGCGCGTTCTCGGGCCGCAGTTCGAGCGCGAATCGCGCCAAGATATTGGAGATGCTCATGCCTTACCCCTTTGTTCGCCCAGCCACGCCATGCCCTCGGGCCGGATCACCTTTCCGTTTTCAATGGGCACGCACCCGGGCGGGAAGTCCTGCGCGATTTCGTGGCCTTGTTTACGCAGCGAAGCGATGAACCCGTCCAGGCGATCAACGCAAGCGCCCGGAATGTCGTGCAATACAACCAGCGACCAATCTTGCGCCGCTATCTCCGCGAGTGCGCGCGCCGGCCATCCGTCTGCATCTTTCCAATCGCCGGGCACGCAATTCCAGGTCACGCAGGTGTAACCATTGTCCTGCACATACTGCAGCGCCGCTGGGCTAAGCACGCGCGCATCCAGATGCCCGCCACCACCGAAGGGGCGAAACAATCGCTCCGTTTCAGATAGCGCGCCCATAACCCGTTGCGTCGCGCCGATCTCGCGTTCCGGCGCGCTCGGATCATCATCGAGACCCAATGGTGTCTCATGCGTGTACGTGTGATTGCCGATCCAATGACCGCAAGCCTTGGCGCGCTCCGCCAGCGCATACCCTTGCGGTGTCGCGGCCTTCACACCGATAACGAAGAAGCTGGCCAACACGTCGTGCCGAGCCAAAATTTCCAAAACCTTTGGCGTTACCTTCGGGTCGGGGCCGTTGTCGAAACTAAGGGTCACTTTCGCCATAACTCGGTATTTCCTGTTCAACCGGACACGCTATGATGACGCACCCTGCCCGCCGCTCCAACGTCGAAAGCCACATAACCCATGCCGCAGTTCATTACCGTCGAAAACCGAGACGCCATCACCACCCTGACCCTCAACCGCCCAGAGTTGCGCAATGCCTTAAGTCAGGCGCTGCGCCTTGAAGTGATTGATGCCCTTGGCGTCTTCAACGCCGACCACGCCCAACGCGCGCTGGTGATCACCGGTGCCGGCGACAAAGCCTTTTGCGCCGGGCAGGATTTAAAAGAAGCGGAGGATATCAACGAGCACACCGCAGCCGAATGGCAAGAACAGTTAAAGGCCTACCTGGGCGCCATCCGCGACTTGGACAAGCCCTGTGTCGCTGCCATCAATGGGGCCGCGACGGGAGCCGGATTCTATACAGCCCTGTTGTGCGATATCCGCATTGCCCACGCCGATATCCGCATGGGCCAACCCGAAATCAACGTCGGCTTTCCATCCATCATCGGCACGCGGCTGATGTACATGACACTTGGCCATTCGGTCACGACGGAACTCAGTCTGTCAGGGCGCTTGCTCTCGGGCGCCGAAGCGTATGAGCGCGAATTGCTGACGGATTTGGTACGACCCGATGAGGTCATGCCGCGCGCGCTCGAATGGGCGGCTGAACTGGCGCAAAAACCGCCGCTGGCCATGAAGCTGACCAAACAGGCCCTTCGGGAATACACGCAAGATATCTTCGATGGCGCGATCGATACCGGCAAACGCTTGCAACCCTTGGCTTTCGCGTCGGGCGAACCGCAGCGCGTGGTGGCGGAGTTTTTGGCGCGGAAGAAAGGTGGTTAGTCGAAAACCGTCCCGATTGGTATCGGGTTCCCACGTACCAGTGTCTCAATATCCATGGCGCTTTTGCCGGCGCGCTGTGCGCGCGTGACACAGAGCGCTCCCTCGCCGCAGGCCACGACCAGCGGCTCGGCGATGACCGTGCCGGGCGTGTCCTCGCCGACCTCAACCGCGGCGCCCAATATCTTGAACCGTTGGCCATGCAGTTCGCACCAGACACCGGGCCAGGGGGTGAGCGCGCGCACCTTGCGTTCCAGTTCCACCGCCGGGCGCGACCAATCGAGCCGCCCTTCATCGCGCGCCAGTTTCTGGGCGTAGGTAACGCCCTCTTCGATTTGGGGCTCGGCGGACAGCGTTCCCGCGGCAATGCCTGGCAACGCCTCGACAATCAGCGCACCGCCCATGGCCGCCAATCGGTCGTGCAGGTCGGATGCCGTGGTCGCATCGGTGATTTCAGTCTCGCCACGCAGATACACCCCACCCGTATCCAACCCCGCATCCATGGCCATGATGCAAACGCCGGAACGCGCGTCACCGGCCTCGATGGCACGCTGGATCGGGGCCGCACCACGCCAGCGCGGCAACAGCGAGGCATGGATGTTGATGCACCCCAGCCTCGGCGCGTCCAATATGGGTTGCGGCAAAATCAACCCATAGGCCACCACCACCGCCGCGTCGGCTTGCAGTTCGGCAAACCGCGCCTGTACGTCGACGTCCTTCAGCGATACCGGCGTGCGTACGGGGATATCCAGTGCTTCGGCATAGGCATGCACAGGCCCCGGCCGTTCCTTGTGGCCGCGCCCGGCGGGGCGTGGGGGTTGGGAATAGACACAGACGACTTCGTGCCCGGCGTCAATGAGTGCGGCCAATGCCGGCACGGAGAAATCCGGGCTGCCCATGAATACGAGGCGGAGGCGTTCCGCGCTCACGTCTAGGCCGCCGCCTGTTTCTTGGCTTTCTTGAGCTTGCGCAGGATCATGTTGCGTTTGATCGACGACACGTGGTCGACGAACAACACACCGTGCAGATGATCAATTTCATGCTGGATGCAGGTTGAGAGAATGCCTTCGGCTTCCAATTGCTGTTCCGCACCGGTTTCATCCAGGTAAGTGACGCGGATACCATCGGGACGAACAACCTCGGCGTAGTGCTCGGGCAGCGACAAGCAACCCTCGTCGTGCACGCGCTCTTCGTCGGAATACCAAACGATCTCCGGGTTGATCATCTTCATCGGTGCGGGGTCTTCGTCCTGACGCGCCAAATCGATCACAATAACGCTGCGCTCATCCCCCACCTGCGGCGCAGCCAGGCCAATGCCGTCTGCCGCATACATGGTCTCCAGCATGTCATCGAGAAACGCGCGCAGATCATCGTCCACGGCCTCCACAGGCCGGGTCTCGATCTTCAGGCGCGGATCGGGCGCCACGATGATGGGCAGAAGGGTCATGAAAACCTTACAAACAGCAGCCGTCAACTGCTCAGGAGATAGGATTTTGACGCGGTGGCGTCAAGGTTTTGAGAAATCACCACCGCCTGCTCAACGCTTTTCATCTGGGTCGCAGACAGGTCACACACGTTGCCCCGGGACCAAGGCTTGGAATCAAGGTTATTTAGAAGGCGTGTCTCTGGAATTCCCAAGGCTATCGACAATCCAGTCACAGAACACTGACGCCCCATGGGATTGGGACTTTGCGCCCTTCGGCGTTGCGAGATAGAAAGCGCGGCGCGGCGTTTCCGGAACGTCAATCGGTCGGATCAATGCTCCGTTTTGCAAAAATCGCATTATCAATGGCGGTCCGATCAAAGCGATGCCCTGGCCATCGAGTGTTGCTTGCACCAAATTTGTGAACGTATTGACGCTGATCCCTTGCTGCAAGACATCAAACTCAACCCCCTGCCCCTCAAACCATACGGACCACGTTGTCTGCGGATCGTAATCTCCCTCCAAATGCAAAAGCGTTTCGCCAAGTAATTCGTCCGGATGCACGAGCCTTGGTCTATCTTTAAAATAGGTCGGGCTGCAAACGGGGAAAATCCGTTCACGTTGTAAGAATGTACAATCAAGGTTTTTCCAATGCCCATCACCGTAACGGATAGCGACATCAACATTTTCCTGACGAAGATCAAGATAGGAATCAGAAACCAGAAATCGCAGATCAATATCCGGATGCATCGCCCGGAACTCTCCAATATGCGGTACAAGCCAGTAAGTTGAAAAACCTGTCGTCGATGTCACGGTGAGGCCGTTTCGCTTTTCAGTGGATTGTATGTTCTTTGTCGCCGTCGCGATCTGTTCGAGAGATTGCGAAACCACTTTCAAATAGGTTTCACCGTCGGGCGTAAGGGTTAACGCACGAGGCAATCTACGAAACAGTTGAATCCCCAAAAACTCTTCAAGCATCCGGATTTGTTGGCTCACGGCGACCCGTGAAATGTTCAAATCTTCGGCAGCTTTAGTAAAGTTTAAATAACGTCCGGCAACCACAAAAGTCACCAGTTGATTGGGAACTGGAAGATCAAATCGAAGCCTATACATAAAATATATTTAACGCATAATGTCAGTTTTTTGCAAGTTGTCACTTGGTGCGGAGCTACGTAGCTTTGTGCTGAAGTTTTTCAATTTTCCGAACGGGCGGCAGACTTTGACAGGACAAAACACCAGCAACCGACGACGACGGAGGAAAAGCCGCCAAGCGCCCTCTCTCTCCAATATCGTAAATGCACCCGATGTACGGGATATTCCGGCTTATGATCTCGTTCGTGCCGAGGGAGTCGAGAAAATTGACGCAATATCGATGGACATCCTCGAGAATACCGGCATTGAGTTTCGCGATGAGATCGCAACTACGGCATGGCGTGCCGTGGATGCCGAGGTCGATGGAACAAGAGTTAGAATTCCTCGCGA
This sequence comes from Rhodospirillaceae bacterium, assembly GCA_016845145.1. Classification (GTDB taxonomy): domain Bacteria; phylum Pseudomonadota; class Alphaproteobacteria; order Rhodospirillales; family Casp-alpha2; genus TMED8. Next base: position 145,559 of record JAERTE010000145.1, on the reverse strand, counting down.
GCTGATCCGCGAGAAAGTCTCGCTGGCGCCAACAGTGTTCACGCAACACGCCAGAAATCCGGAACGCTCGGTGAAGATCGGTGCCCGGCATATGGTGTTTTCACCGATTTACGGCTCGCCATATGTACGTACCCTTGATGGTGAGCGGCGCTATGCCCGACTGGAGGATTTCGAGAGCTTCGTTAAACTTGCCTACCTGTCACCGGCACTCAATCATTCCGGCGGCACGGTCTGCGAGCCAACAGATGTTCCCGTCGCTGAGCGGCATCTTGATATGCTGTATGCACATATGCGCTTGTCCGACAAACCGTTCATGGGCGGGGTTACCTCACCGGAACGGGCACAGGATTGTCTGGCCATGTGCCGGATATTGTTCGGCAAAGATTTTCTGAACAACCACACGGTCATGACATCTCTTCTCAATTGCAATTCTCCGTTGGTATGGGATGAATCCATGCTTTCGGTTATTCGGGTTTATGCGGCGGCCAACCAGGCCTGCATCATCTCTCCGTTCATCATGCAAGGCGCCAACACCCCAGTGACCACAGCTGGCGCCTTCGCGCTCCTCAACGCTGAGGCGCTTGCCGGCATCGCATACGCGCAAATGATCCGCCCCGGTGCGCCGGTGATATACGGGGCAACACTATCAACTGTCTCCATGCAAACGGGCTCGCCCATGTACGGCACAGCCGAAACCCAACAACTCACTTTTCTGACTGGGCAAATGGCGCGCCACTACGGTCTGCCCATGCGCACCGGTGGTATGCGGACGGGCTCAAAGACAGTCGATGCGCAAGCGGCTTATGAATCCTTGCAAACGATGCTGCCGGCACTTCTAGCGGGCGGAAACTTCTTTCTACACGCCGCCGGGTGGTTGGAAAGCGGACTATCTGCGTGTTTTGCCAAATTCACAATGGATGCAGATCAGTTGATCGTGCTGCAACGGTTGGCTGGCGCGCTTGACCTTTCAGATGATGCGTTTGCGGCCAGCGCCACCAATGAAGTCGGCCCCGGCGGGCATTTCTTTGGTTCCAACCACACGCTCCAACACTATCGAGATATATTTTTCTCACCTGAAACAGCGGATCAAACGACCTACGAAGATTGGCAAGAGAATGGTTCCGTTGACGCTTGCGTGCGAGCATCGCAGCTCGCCGCCGCGAGGCTCGAAAGCTATCAAGCACCATCGCTCGACGAAGCAACCGACGACGCTCTGCGTGAATTCATTGCCAGGCGCAAAGGCGAAATCCAAGGTGGAGACGCATGTCTCGCCAATCATCACCCATGAATAGCGGGCTGCGGACAAACCAATTGACCTTCTCCCGCGACCACCCGCAACGACTTATCCGTGATACAAGACCAACACGTCACCAAGGGAACTGTTAGACAATGACAACCTCCGAAGCCCTCTCGCAAGACCCTCTGCTTCAACCACTGACAATCAAAAAGACGACATTTCGGAACCGGATCATCAGCACAAGCCATGCCTGCGGATTGCAAAAAGACGGTTTCCCACAAGATGCGTATCAGACATACCATGTGGAGAAAGCCCGGGGAGGATTGGCCATGTCGATGTTCGGTGGATCATCGAACGTCGACGTTGATAGTCCTGATGTGTTCAGCCAACTGAACGTCGGCACTGATGCCATTATCCCGCATCTTCAGCAGTTTTCGAAACGTATGCACCAAGAGGGTGCCGCCTTGATGTGTCAGATCACGCATATGGGACGGCGTGGTGACCCTTACGCCCAAGATTGGCTGCCGACAATCGCACCCTCGCCGATCCGCGAAACACTGCACCGCGCCATCCCTCGAGAAATGGACGAGCATGACATGACCAGGGTGATGTCCGCATATGTTGCCGCCGCACGGCGGTGCGAGGAAGGTGGATTGGACGGCATCGAAACCTTGGCGTCGTCTCACTTGCTCGGGCAATTCATGTCCCCGAAAACCAACCACCGAACGGACCGCTTTGGCGGCTCATTGCAGAACCGAATGCGGTTTCCGCTGATGGTTCATGAAGCGATCAGAAATGCGGTCGGTGACGATTTCCTTGTAGGCATGCGCCTAACGGTCGATGAGGTATGGGAAGACGGCCTTGGCGCTGAGGAATGCATAGCCGCGGCTCAAATTCTGAAAAATGAGGGTTTCGTCGACTTTTTTAATGCCATATTCGGCACCATGGACACTGTCCGCGGCCTGAGTGAAGACAACATGCCCGGCATGGGGACACCGATTGCGCCTTGGGTCCGGGCTGTCGGCGGGTTCCGGCAAGAGGTCGGCTTGCCGGTATTTCATGCCGCGCGGATATCTGATTTGGCGTCAGCACGATTTGCGGTGGCAGACGGACATGTTGATTTGGTGGGCATGACCCGGGCACATATTGCGGATCCCCATCTCGTCACCAAGCTGTCGGCAGGCAACGAAGATTTAGTGCGTCCCTGTGTGGGCGCACAGCATTGCCAAACCGGTTACAGACCGAAATGCCTCCATAATGGCGCGACGGGGCGTGAAATGACCTTATCTCACGGCATCAGCAAGGCCCCCATCACCCGAACAGCTGTGGTCGTAGGCGCCGGTCCGGCCGGGCTGGAAGCGGCCCGCGTATTGGCAGAACGCGGGCATGAAGTGACCGTATTTGAGGCGAGTCCCGATGCAGGTGGTCAGGTCATCTTGGCAAGTACCGAAACGTGGCGGAAAGACCTTATCGGGCTGATCCAATGGCGAACAGCCGAGCTTGAACGCCTAGGCGTGCCGGTTCACTACAATCATTTCATGGATGGCGCGCAGATTATGGACAACGATCCCGATCTCGTAATTTTGGCGACCGGCGGCTTGCCTCAGGTGAATTTCGGCGAAGGCCAAGACTTGGTGCATTCGACTTGGGATATAATCAGCCGCCAGGAAAGGGCAACCGGAGATGTGTTGATTTTTGATGGCACTGGCCGCCATCCCGCCCCCATGGCGGCGAAGCTCGCCGTCGAGGATGGGGCAAATGTGCAGTATGTTTCAGTGGACAGCACCATCGCGCAGGAACTCACCTATCCCGAAGCCATGCGCTGGCGCAAAGAATTCCTGGGCCTGGATATCCAGCCGCAAACCGAAATGCATCTGGAAAAGGTGGAGCGCGCCGAGAACCGGCTAAAGGCAACCTTCATAAATGACCTGACCAATCAGCAGGTCTCATATTTGGCGGATCAAGTCATCGTCGAAATCGGAAGCATCCCGATGAATGACCTATTCGACGAATTGAGACCCCATGCGAGGAACAACGGCGTGACGGATTTACATGCGCTGGTTGATTGCCAAGCCCAACCCGCGGATGGCAATGGGTTTGAACTGCACCGCATCGGTGATGCATTAGCGAGCAGGAATATTCATGCCGCGATCTACGATGCCTTGCGACTGTGTTCGTTTTGCTGATCGCCCTGGATTTCGCGGCGAACACGATTGTTTGGCACCATCCCCCGCGCGTGGAATGAAACGCCGGGCACCGATGCTCGCCTGGGACTGGGTGTGTTTGGACCGGTTGTTAAAAAGGTCCGTCCCTCAACGCTTGATCGGTGCCTCATTCCTGAGAAAATCGGGTTCGGTCCCCAAACTCTTATGATGTCTTTGAAAAACAACGCCTTCTGACCTCTGAAAAACGCTTCCAAAATGAATATGTTACCGCGCATTCGTAAAAATCGTCTTGGATAGCCGAACCATCAATCGTTGCCGTTTCCCCCTACCCGGCTGTACTCTGACGCCAACAAACACAAATGCCGCTATACAAATGGGGGAGACATGATTGCACAATCCTTGCTGGGCATTGTCGTGCTGTTGGGCATCGGCTGGGCGATATCGGAAAACCGCCGGCAATTGCCGTGGAGGTTGGTGGCGTCCGCGTTGGCGCTGCAATTTGTGCTCGCCGTGGCGCTGTTGAAAATCGAAGCCTTTCGCGCTTTCTTTCTGGCGCTGAACGGATTGGTGTTGGCGCTGCAAAACGCAACCAAGGCCGGCACGTCGTTTGTGTTTGGATACCTGGGCGGTGGCAACTTACCGTTCACGGAAAGCTTTCCGGGCGCGGCTTTCGTTCTGGCGTTCCAGGCGTTGCCGCTGATTTTGGTAGTCGGCGCACTTTCCGCACTGCTCTATCATTGGCGCATCCTGCCGGCCATCGTCGGCGCGTTTGCCTGGGCCTTGCGCCGTGCGCTGGGGCTCGGTGGTGCGGCGGGTGTCGGTGTGGCGGCGAACGTGTTTGTCGGCATGGTCGAGGCGCCGTTGCTGATCAGACCCTATGTGGCGCGCCTGTCGCGGGCCGATTTGTTCGTGGTCATGAGTGCCGGCATGGCGACCATCGCGGGCACGATGATGGTGCTTTACGCCACAATACTGTCCAAGGCGGTACCCGATGCCTTGGGGCACATTCTGACGGCGTCGCTGATCAATGCGCCGGGCGCGATTTTGATGGCGCGGCTGTTGGTGCCTGCCGCAGCGGATGCGGAGACGGAGACAGGCAACGAAACTGCCGCCCTGCCCCGCACGGCAGCCAGTTCCATCGACGCCATCACGCAAGGCACGCTGGATGGGGTGAAGCTGCTGATCAACGTCATCGCCATGTTGGTGGTGATGGTCGCGCTGGTCAGCCTGGTGAACGCCATTTTAGGACTGTTGCCCGATATGGCCGGCGGCGCCTTGACGTTGCAACGCTTATTCGGCTGGGTACTGGCACCGGCAGCATGGCTGATCGGTATCCCCTGGGAACAGGCGCAGACCGCAGGCGGATTGCTGGGTATCAAAGTTGTGCTGAATGAGTTTCTGGCCTACGCCGACATCGCTGGAATGGGCGAAGAGACGCTAAATGCGCGCAGCCGCCTGATCATGACCTATGCACTTTGCGGTTTTGCCAATTTCGGCAGCTTAGGCATCATGATCGGCGGGCTTGGCACGCTTGTTCCGGAACGACGAGCGGAGATCGCCGCGTTGGGGCTCAAATCCGTTCTGGCCGGGATGATGACGACGCTGCTGACGGGGGCAATTGTGGCAACGTTACACTAGTTCCCGAAAACGTGATCGCTCGTGAATATTGGCTTTGCGAGCAACGGTGTATGTTCGCCACATGGCCGATATTTTACTGATTGAAGACGACGAGTTCCTGCGTGAGTACCTGGGCGACGGATTGCGAAAGGCCAACCATCAGGTGCGCGAAGCTGCTAGCGGTGACACAGGCCTGACGCTGTTCAGCGATGCGGCGGCCGAACTGGTGATCACGGATCTGGTCATGGATGATGGCGAAGGCGTCGGCACCATCATGGCGTTGCGCGAGGCAAATTCCGAGTTGCCGCTCATCGCCATATCGGGCAATCCCTTGTATCTCGATAGCGCGCGCAAGCTGGGCGCCAATTTCGCCTTGCTGAAACCGTTCACCATGAACCAAATGTTGGACGCCATCACCGAGGCACTGTCGCCATGTGCCGCCAAGTTAACCTGATCCGGTTTTGGGTTCGGCCTCCCTTTCAATGCGCTCCATGTCGGCATCGCTGAGACCGAAGTGATGGCCGATCTCGTGGATCAGCACATGACGCACCACATGGTCCAGCGCCTCGCCGGTTTCACACCAGTAATCCAGGATCGGCCGACGAAAGAGGAAGATGCGGTCCAGGTCGTGCGGCGTGGCGGCGACGCTTTTCTCGGCCAGAGACACGCCGCTATAGAGCCCCAGCAGATCGAACGGTGATTCAAGCTCCAACTCGGTCTGCAGCTCTTCATCCGGGAACTCCTCGACCCGAATAACAACGCCGCTTATGTGAGCCAGCAAACTCTCGGGAATGGTCGCCAACGCGCGCTCGGCCATTTGCTCGATGGCGGCCAGATCCGGCGGATTGAGAATAGGGGCATTCATGTTCAAAGCGTAACCGGCCTTGAACCTGCGTCCAAGAAATCTTAGGTCGGTAGTTGAACATTGAGGAGCCGCTCATGGCTGATTTGCTTAATCCTGATCAACGCAGCGCCGCCCTTGCCCGCCTTGACGGCTGGTCGGATGTAGATGGCCGCGACGCCATCACCAAGACATTTACCTTCATCGATTTCAATGCGGCATTCGGGTTCATGGCGCGTGTTGCGCTGTTCGCCGACAAAGCCGACCATCACCCCGAGTGGTTCAACGTCTACAACCGCGTCGACGTCACCTTGGCAACGCACGATGCCGGCGGCGTCACGGAGAAAGATATCAAACTCGCGACTTTCATGAATTCAGCAGGACTCCAATGAGCAAAAGTAACGTCGAAGACTTGGAATCAAAACTGGTAAGCGGCGCCATTTCCGCCGACGTGCTGTCCAAGGACAGCACGCCCGCCGAACTGATAAAGCTGGGCTCGGAAAATGGCTTGGCCTTCTCTGAGGACGACCTTGCCAGTTTCCTCAGGTTGCGCATCGCCAACGCAGAGAGCCTGCCGCGCCCGTGGGGATGGGCGGTGGCTCGGCAATTGGGTTTAGTCAGGTCCTAAAACCCCAGGAATCGGGTGTTGGTTTCCAGAGGCTCGCGATCGGTCACCAAGGAGTTCTCGATGGCACCTGGATCGGCGTAGCCGAGCGTCATGCCGCAAAGCACGACCTCGTCGTCTTCGATAGGCAAGTACTGGCGGATCACTTTGTGGTACTGGGTGAAGGCAACCTGCGGACAGGTGTGGAGACCCTTGGCCCGCGCCATCAGCATGATGTTCTGCAGGTACATGCCGATATCCAGGATGTTGGAGTGCGGCATATGCCGGTGCATGGTGACGATTAGGCCGATGGGGGCGTCGAAGAAAGTAAAGTTGCGGCTATGCTGCTTGTGCATCTTCTCGCCATCACCCTTCTGGATGCCGAGCAAGCCGTATAGGTCCCAGCCGACCTTGCGCCGCCGCGCCAGATAGGGGGCGGCCCATTCATCCGGGTAGATGGGGATCTCTGGACGGTGCTCGCCGGGTTCGCCATCGAAGGCCTCGAGGATGCCGGCCGATAGCGCTTCCTTGGCCTCGCTCGTGAGCACGTAAGTCAACCAGGGTTGCGAGTTGGTGCCGCTGGGCGCGCGGGCCGAGACTTCCAGAATCTCGGTGATTATCTCCTCGGAGACCGGGTCGGGCAGGAAGGCCCGCATGGAGTGGCGCGTTGTAATCGCCTCTTCCACAGATGCGGCGGGATTGGTCGACACCGGTTCAGTCGTCACAGCCATATTGGTTACTCCCCTATTCGGACCAGGCGGCCGCCGTCAACGGGCAGCAGCACGCCAGTGATATATTGAGCTTCATCGGATGCCAGGAACAAAGCCGCATTGGCAACGTCCCACGCCGTGCCCATTTGGCCCAGCAGCGGCACTTTCGCATTGCGCGCCTGACGCACCACGTCGCGGTCGACGCCTTGTTCGCGGGCGCGGCGCTCGATCGCCATGGGGGTATCCATCAGGCCGGGCAGGATGGCGTTGGCACGCACGCCGTGCGGTGCGTTTTCCATGGCCAGGTGCTGGGTCATGGTGTTAATGGCGCCCTTGGAGGTCTTGTAGGTCACCGTGGCGCAAATGGATACGGATGCCGTCGACGAGACATTGATGATCGACCCAGCTTTCTGCGCGCGCATCACCGGCAACACGTGTTTGATGGTCAAGAACATGCCGCGCAAATTCATCGACATCAGCGCATCCCAAGTCTCCACATCGAGGTCGGGTGTCGGCCGATCGCCCTCAGAACGACCAACGTTATTGTGTAGGATATCGATGCGGCCATAGCGCTCCACGCAGGTATCTGAGATGGCTTTGCAATGCGCCTCGTCGGTAATGTTCGCAGCCAGTGTCGACGCTATTCCACCGGCGTCGGCAATGATCTCAAGCGTGTCGTTGGCCGATGCCTCGTCCTTGTCGACCAGCAGCACCTTGGCGCCCTCCTGAGCGAAACGGATGGCCGTGGCGCGCCCGTTGCCCATGGTCTCGCCGGCGGTTTGGCCGGCGCCGACGACGATGGCGGTTTTACCTTCGAGCCTCATCGCTTCCTCCCGGTATTAGATCGGTTGCAGACGAATGGCGCCGTCCAGGCGCACAGTCTCACCATTGAGCATGGGATTGGAAACCATATGCATGACCAGAGACGCATATTCGGCCGGATCGCCCAAACGCGACGGGAACGGTACAGAAGCGCCGAGGCTATCCTGCACCTCTTGCGAAAGTCCGAAAAGCATAGGCGTACCGAAGATGCCCGGCGCGATAGCCAGGACACGGATACCAAAACGCGCAAACTCACGCGCTGCGGGAAGTGTCATGGCCGCGACGCCCCCCTTAGACGCGCCATAAGCAGCTTGACCGATCTGCGCTTCGAATGCCGCGACCGACGCCGTATTGACAACAACCCCACGCTCTCCACCTTCGAGCGGATCGAGTGTCTGCATGCCGGCCGCAGCGAGACGCATGAGATTGAACGTCCCGATCAGATTGACCTGAATGGTCCTGGCAAAGACATCCAACGCCTGTGGGCCCTCGCGGCCGACGATTTTGGCTGGCGGCGCGATGCCCGCACAACTGACGGCAATTCGCGCGGCGCCGTGGGCTTCGGCCGCGCCGGCCATTGCAGCCTCCAGGCTTTCAGCGCTGGAGACATCACAACCGAACGCTACGCCACCGATATCCGAGGCAACTTTGTCAGCCCCTTCTCGGTTCATGTCCAGCACCGCCACGTTGGCGCCTGCCGCTGCCAACGCGCGTGCCGTGGCCTCGCCCAAACCCGAAGCCGCACCCGTGACAACCGCCGCCAATCCGTTCGCATCCATAGTCATATCCTCGCCGCATTTGTGAAATATGGAGGGATGTCTTATCACGAGGCTACGGAGCATCAAGGTCCATGCCGCGAAAATCGCCTGACAGTTCGCAGAGTGAAACGAGAGAGGAAGCGCATGTGCGGCGAAAGCTGCCCGGTAAGGCTCGCCAAACTCTTGGAAAAGTCCCATTTGTGGAAACTGCCATGGCGGCCTGGTACTGCGCCCGAGACCCGGCAACACCGAAGCATGTGAAAGCGGCGATCATCGGTGCACTCGCCTATTTCATCATGCCTCTGGATGCCATTCCTGACGTCCTGGTCTTGCTCGGTTACTCTGATGACGCGGCCGTATTCTGGGCGGTATGGCGAACGGTTTCGAAATACGTCACCAGTCAGCACCGGGCGCAGGCACGGTCTTTCTTCAAGGGCCTTTGAGCAGCTTGAACCCGCACCCTGGCACGGCCATACTTGGCTCAACGACACAACACGACGAGGAACCATATGTCCGGCCCGCTTTGGACGCCTAGCGAAGACCGCATCGAAAATGCCAATATCACAGCGCTCCGCCGAGCCGTGATGAACAGGTGGTCCGTTGAACTGACCGACTCCCGCGCATTGTGGCGCTTCTCAAACGATGAGCGTGAAAAATTTTGGACCAGCGTCATAGAGTTCGCCGACCTCAAGGCCGAGACTTGGGGCGAACGGGCGCTTGTCGATGGCGACAAGATGCCGGGCGCCCAATGGTTTCCAGATGCGAGACTGAACTTCGCCGAAAATCTTCTGCGCCATCGGGGCTCTCAAGAGGCCCTGGTTTTCAGGGGCGAAGACCAAGTTGAGCGCCGTATGAGCAGAGACGAGCTTTATGATGCCGTCTCGACCCTGGCACAGGCGCTGAAGGCCGAAGGCGTTGGTGTCGGCGATCGTGTCGGCGCCTATATAGCCAACATGCCAGAAGCGATTGTCGGCATGTTGGCAACGACCAGCCTGGGCGCCACTTGGTCTTCATGCTCGCCGGATTTCGGCATCGACGGCGTGCTAGACCGGTTCGGCCAAATCGAACCCAAGGTGGTAATCACCATCGACGGCTATTTCTACAACGGAAAGACACAGGATATCCGCGATAAGATATCGGCGATCGTCAGCCAATTGCCAACCGTGAACCGCGTGGTCGTCGTTCCCTATGCCGACGTGGCACCCGATATCGGCTCTATTCCGAAAGCCGTCACCTTGAGTGATTTCACCAGCGCGTTTTCACCGGGTGAGATTTCCTTCGCGCAAGTGCCCTTCGACCACCCGCTCTATATTTTGTATTCGTCAGGTACCACCGGAAAACCCAAATGCATCGTGCATGGCACGGGTGGAATGTTATTGAAACATGCGGTCGAACACATGATGTCATCCGACATTAAGGAAGGCGACCGGGTGTTCTGGTTCACCACCTGCGGATGGATGATGTGGAATTGGCTGGCCAGCGGATTGGCTTTCGGGGCGACGCTGCTTTTGTACGATGGCTCGCCTTTCTATCCGGACGGCAATGTGATTTACGACTACGCCGAAGCCGAAAACATGACTCTGTTCGGCACATCGGCAAAGTTCATCGATGCCTGTAGCAAGGCTGGGATGGAACCGGTAAAGACGCATCAATTTCCGGCAATGCGTACGCTGGGATCCACGGGGTCGACATTGGTGCCTGAGGCTTTCGACTACATTTACGACAAGATCAAAGCCGACATCCATCTACAATCCATGTCCGGCGGCACAGACATCGCTGGGTGTTTTTGCGGCGGAGATCCCACGCGGCCAGTCTGGCGTGGCGAGATACAGGCCCCAACGCTGGGCATGGCGACCGACGTTTACGATCCCGACGGTAATTCCATGGCCACCGGCAAAGGCGAACTGGTATGTACCAGGGCATTTCCAACGGTGCCGATATTTCTGGACGACCCCGATGATGAACGCCTGACGGACGCGTATTTCGCACGCTTCACCAACGTCTGGACCCATGGCGATTTCGTTGAATGGACCGAGCACGGCGGCATGATCATTCACGGACGTTCCGACGCGACACTTAACCCAGGCGGCGTTCGCATCGGCACGGCTGAAATCTATCGTCAGGTCGAGAAACTCGACGAAGTCGTCGAATCCATCGTCATAGGCCAGGACTGGGACAACGATGTCCGGGTGGTGCTTTTTGTCATTCTCCGCGAAGGTCTAAACCTCGACGACGATCTGGCCGCCAAAATAAAAAAACAAGTACGGGTTAACTGTACGCCCCGGCACGTACCTGCACGGGTTGTTCAAGTGAATGATATTCCGCGCACCAAATCGGGCAAGATCACCGAATTGGCCGTACGCGATGTCGTGCATGGGCGCGAAATCAAGAACCAAGAGGCACTTGCCAATCCCGACGCATTGGCCGAGTTCTCCAACCGGGCTGAATTGTCCGAATAAAATCCAAAGGACGAATTTACCAGATGAGCATTAAAGTTTCTCCCGCCACGCCCATACTCGGTGCGGAAGTCAGCGGCGTAGACCTCTCGTCACCGCTTGACGAGGCCACATTCCGTGCCGTCAACGACGCATTGGTCGAGCATTCGGTGATTGTGTTTCACGATCAGGAATTATCGCCTGAGGCCTTGGTCGACTTCAGCCGCCGCTTCGGACCGCTGATGGAGCACGTTTTGAAAGAAGCGTTGCTTGACGGGTATCCCGAGATTTACCGCCTATCCAACGTAAAGAAAGACGGCAAGCCGCAAGGAAGATCGAATGCAGGCCAATATTGGCATTCCGACCTAACGTATGAGCCAAACCCTTCGATGGGCTCGGTTCTTTACGGTATCGAGGTTCCCGATTGCGGTGGGGATACGCTGTTCGCCAGCACGGCCCATGCATTCGAGACTTTGTCCGCACCCATGCAAGAGATGCTGCAAGGCTTGACGGCAGAACACTTGTTTGCGCACGCTTTTCGCGGCGGCACCAATCCAGCCACACGCAAGGGGGACCCCTTGGCTGAGCGTCCGGCCGTTCAGCACCCAGTGGTGCGCACTCATCCGGAAAGTGGCCGCGATTGCCTGTTCGTTAATGATGGGTTCACGGTCAAGATCAACGAGATGACACCGGCAGAAAGCGTGGCCTTGATGACATTCTTGAACACTCACATGACCAAGCCCGAGGTGGTCTATCGGCATAAATGGCGGCCCGGCGATGTGGTGGTGTGGGACAACCGGGCATTGGTGCATCGGGGTGTTGGCGATTACGGCAACGATCAACATCGGCACATGCACCGCACAACCATTGAGGATACGGCTGCGCCGAGCCATTGACTCAAGCGGTTTGCCATGGTTCCAACAGGCGATAAATTGGTTGGAGTATCTTAATATGCAAGCCGCGATTGTTCCGGTAACACCGTTTCAGCAAAACTGCACCTTGATGTGGTGTGAAGAAACCATGCAAGGTGCAGTCGTCGATCCTGGCGGGGAGATCGACCGCCTGATCAGCATTGTCGAGGAACAAGGGATCAAACTGGTCAAGATTTTGGTCACACATGGCCATATTGATCATGCAGGCGGCGTGGCGGACTTGGCGGATCGCCTGGAAATTCCCATCGAAGGCCCACACAAAGACGACCAGTTCTGGATCGATGGATTGGCCGAACAAGGTGACCGATTCGGTACTGGGGAGCCGGCTCGTTCATTCACACCGGACCGCTGGCTCGAAGGCGGTGATACCGTCAGCTTTGGCAACGTCACCTTGCAGGTCCGCCATTGTCCCGGGCATACCCCCGGCCATGTGATTTTCTTCCATGAAGAATTACGGGTGGCCCAAGTCGGGGATGTCTTGTTCCAAGGTTCCATCGGGCGCACCGACTTTCCCAAGGGCGATCACGCCACTTTACTCGCCTCAATCAAGAATGAGCTTTGGCCCTTGGGCGATGACGTGACCTTTATCCCAGGCCATGGACCCACATCTACGTTCGGTCAAGAACGGCGCACCAACCCGTTCGTCGCCGACGGCTAACCCGGATCGCCATGTATATCGATCCACAGATAATCGCGCACCGCTCCATCGTGATCTATGATCGCGACCTTCAATGGCGGCAATTCCTGGCTCGGGAACTGAGCGTCTTAGGGTTCGAGAACGTAATGCAGGCCGGCTCGCCGAAAGAAGCTCTTCAAGCGATCCGAGATTCGGAAGCAGATGCGCTGGTAACCCTTCACGACCTCAAGCTCGTGAAATTCCTTCGCACCCACCGTGCCAGCCCGAACAAGCGTATTGTCATCATTCTGATTACGGCCAACTTGGGAGCTGAGGATATTCTTCGTGAACGTGATTCGGGCGTAAACGAGATTATCGCCAAACCAGCCTCAGCCAACCAGGTTATTACTCATCTCTACAACGCTCTTTCAACACCGAGGGAATTCGTTGACGCGAAGCTCTATCACGGTCCGGACCGTCGTCGACACAATCGTCCTTACGACAGGCCGGAGCGCCGCGAAAAGCGGTAAGGATGCGGTCAGCCGCATTGTATAGATAAAGATCATGTCAAAAACACCACACATTTTGGTTGTCGAAGATGAGGAAATCCTGCTGCAGTTCCTTGTGTACCACATTGAACACGCGGGTTACCGGGCGACCGCGATTACGACGGGAGGCGAGATATTTTCGCACCTGGATAACGATGATGTTGATCTGATATTGCTGGATCTCGGCCTGCCGGATGGCGATGGGTTGTCGCGCGCCCAACAGATCAGAGAGCGCTCCTCCGTACCGATTGTTGTACTGACGGCGCGAAAAGGCGCCGATGATCGTGTGATGGCCTTGGGGCTTGGAGCCGATGACTATCTGACGAAGCCATGCGATCCACGAGAATTGCTCTTGAGGATTCGCAACGTCCTCGGACGATGCGGTGCTACGCCACAGCGCGAGAATGCCACGCCAGAGCCTGCACCGGTTCCAACACCCGCTCCGGCCGCACCCTCGCCATCACCTGTCGCATCAGCACCGGTTGCGCCACAAACTGAAAAGCGAAGCAATGCTCTCGTGCTCATTTCGATCGCAGCACTGATCGCGGTTGTCGGCGGTGGCGCCGGTTGGTGGTTCATGTCCCAATCGTCTCCACAGTCCCCCAAGAAAACGACTTCGCAACAGGCATCGAAGTCTGCTTTAACGCCGCCCTCGGTCGCGCCCAAACAACAACAAGCCGAACCGCAACCCCAACCAGTTTCTGCACAGAAGGCATCTTCGCTGGATATCCCGGTTGTCGCCAATCCACAAATCGAAACCGGAAACGAAGAAGCCACCGAGATCGGAAATGCTGCGACCAACGGACGGAAAGCTAAGCCATCTCCGGCCACAACCAGCTATTCATGGGTACTGAAAAGTAAATGCCAACCCCTGCCGGAGCTCAAGTGGTGGCGCTTCAACAAACACACGGATATTGTCAGGTACGTGAACCGACGCCATGGCGGAGATTGGCAACCTTACATCCAATCGTGGGTTGATCGCCTGTCCAAATTGCAAAACATCTATAGTCGCAATTCGGGCATCAAGACAAAAACTGGCGAAATCCTCAAAGGTGCCTCGCTGAAGCAATATATTGATGACACACAGACACGTCTCGATATTACGATCTGTCTATCGCGCGAGGCCGCCGATTTCGCTTATAAAAAATCCTTGCTGAATCGCTAATTCGGAATTGTTCCTCGTTAACGGCGCATCGCCGATGCACAATGTCAGTCTCTATTTTTGTCTGCGAAGACACGACCGAGACGCGTTGTCGGTTCATCAGTTTCGAAGGCCGCACCAAATACTTTGATACTATCCTCAGCTGCGGTATCAGGATCGACCTTTTCCCAGTGGCGCATCAATTGCTTTTGTGCACGGATCGCACGCGAGCCAGCTTTACATATGTTCGCTACCACGTTCGCAACCGCACCGCCCAATTCAGGCCGGGAAACGACCTCTTCAACGAAACCCCAGGCTTCGGCCTGAACAGCGTCGATTACCTCGCCAGTGTAGATCAACCGAGCCGCGCGCCCACGTCCCATGAGGCCGGGCAACAAAGACGCTTCGATAACCGATGGCAACCCTACCTGAACTTCGGGCATGCCAAAATGTGCTGCTGAGGATGCGATTCGCAAGTCACAGGCCGCAGCCAGTTCCATCCCGCCGCCCAAACAATAGCCATCAATTTCCGCCACGACCGGAACAGGCAGATTCCGCACACTCAAGATAGCGCTGTGTAACCGAGAGATAAAAGCCGAAGCCTCAGAAGGCGAAGTCAACGTCCCCATTTCACGCACGTCCGCACCACCGACCCACGCCTTCCCGCCGGCGGCATCAAGGATGACTGCACGCAAATCCGGCGCGCTCATCATTCCGTCAAAGGCAGCGTTCAATTGCGTCATCATTTCGGAGTTCATGGCGTTCAGCTTGTCGCGACGGTCAATAGTGACGCGCGCCACCATGCCATCTTCGAGCTGCTCGTGCCGGACATTTACGTATTCCAATTGTTCCTCCCCTTGAAACGGCAACGGGAGCCATGAGGCTCCCGTCAACGTACAACTTGCAGATCCGTATCAGTTTCGTTTGGTCAAATACACCAGTCCCCAAAGACCAATTCCACAACCAGCAACCAAAGCTGTAATTATATAGATATTCACAGGAGCATCTCCTCATAGCACGCTAATTTTCGACCAGCTCTTTTCCCCGTCAGAGCTTTAGCAAAATACAATGCCCTCGAATCCTGACGGTTCTCTGACGCCGGTCAACATTCAGCATCGGATTTTGCACATCGAATCGGGGAAAACCTGTGGATAGGTCATGTTTTTCAATTTTTCGCATTGTCGAATACCGAAAATTCTCGTCAATTTACCAATGAAATGCGTACCGATTCGGGCGGGACATGCCTGCTCGATCCGGGTATATCTGTCTCTGACATGACATTAATCACCAACACAGAACACCTTCGCGAATTTTGCAAACCTCTACACGACGCTGATTTCATCACCGTCGATACGGAATTCATGCGGGAGAAAACCTACTGGCCGCAGCTCTGCCTAGTGCAAGTTGCCGGCCCAGATGACTACGCCGCCATTGATCCGTTGGCCGATGGTATAGACCTCACACCTCTCTATGACCTCATGAGTGACGAAGCCGTGATCAAGGTTTTTCACGCCGCGCGCCAAGACCTCGAGATTTTCCTAAACCTTACCGACACCTTGCCGCGCCCTGTCTTCGACACTCAAGTCGCCGCCATGGTGTGCGGATTTGGTGAGTCTGTCGGGTATGATCATTTGATATCGAAGTTGACCAAGGTTCATCTGGACAAAGGTTCGCGTTTCACCGATTGGACCGTTCGCCCGCTAAGTGATCGCCAGATCGACTATGCATTGGGCGACGTTACCCATTTACGGGTTGCTTATGAAAAGCTGTCTGCCCGATTGGAGAAAGAAAATCGGCGGGCATGGATCGAAGAAGAGATGACTGTCCTAGCCAACCCAGACACTTTCCGGACCGACCCCGCGAAGGCTTATCAACGAATCAAAACTCGAGGCGGTAAAGGCCGTTTTTTGGCCGTATTGAGAGAACTGGCAGCATGGCGAGAGATGGAATGCCGACGCCGGGATGTACCGCGAAACCGGGTTTTGCGCGATGAGACGCTGGTTGAGATTGCCCATCACGTACCTCAAACGTCCGGGGCATTGGCGAAGTCTCGCGGTTTGGGAGAAAAAGCGGCACACGGTCCCATGGGCAAACACATTCTTGAAGCCGTAAAGCGCGGTGTCGAACTGCCACAATCGGAATGGCCGAAACCACCTACCAAACCTGATCTGCCGAGAGGAATTGGCCCCATATCAGACCTACTGAAGGTGCTGCTGAAAAAAGTCGCAGACGACACCCATGTCGCCGGGCGCCTGATTGCCAATAGCGCAGATATCGAGATCATTGCCGGGCTTGGCGAAAATGCCGATGTGCAAGCGCTTAAAGGCTGGCGGCGAGAAATATTCGGCAATGATGCCCTACGGCTGCGGGCTGGAGAGATCGCGCTTGCTGTCAACGGCAACAAACTTGCAATAGAAGAACGCTAAGCGAAATGCGCCGATTTTCCGAGGCTCTTGGCCATTTGCCGAAGGCGCCGTTCAACCGCCTCACTTACAAAAATATCCCGCCCATCATCACCGCCCCCATCGTTGTTGTCGGGCAGCACCAAGGCAATTTTATCACCATCGACCTCAAATCTCGTGCTTTTCAGCAAACCGGGAGCCGAGCCCGAAAGATTGTGCGCGAGACGTAATGCTAACCCGACGGACCCCGCGATCTCAATCTCCTGATCAGACAACAACGAACGTACAGGCGACACTACGGGGTTCTTTGCATCTCCCTTGTAGCGCACGAAAACCGCAACAGCGAGAAGTACACGATCGTGGTGGGTCAGGCCGGCAAATGGTAGCCTCAATATCCGAAGAAAGGCATGTTCCGCCCGATAGTCTGGATGCTCCGACCAACCGATATCACTGAGCATACAAGCTGCCATGCGTATGCGGCTGACAGCATCACGGCCAGAGGGAAACAGTGGCGCCATCCAGTCATAAACTTCCTCTCCAGTGATAGCGAACCGGCCCGTCCGCTCCGCCATGCGCGCAGCACCTGCCAAGAGCGGGTCTTGCCCCCGTATGGCCGGAGGAATCATCTCAAGCAACTGGCCTTCGCGCATGCCGAAGCCTGAAAACGTGACAGTCTTGGGCTCGCACATTTTCAACAAACCATCGATGACCGTCGCTGCATACGGCAAAGTCCGCTGCCGATTGGACGATATGCCTCGAACGTGGCTCATGCTTTCAGGACCGATTCCGGCTAAGACGCTGCTCAATCGTCGTGCCTCACCTCGCCGCAGCGTAAACCCGTCGATCACATGAAGCGGGTAGTTCAGTTGCTCGATAAATACCCGCGCCAACGCGCGGCACGAACCGCCCGCCAGATACAAGGTCCGGCCCTCAATCTCGGACAGCCACGGCACTTCCTTGAGGTTACTCGCCACCAGTTTTCGCGCCGCTTTCATGGAGCCATCCGCAGCCTCCATTACACGCAGGTGGCCAAGCGGTAGCGTGCCGCTGTGACCGAACCCACCAAGAGACATTTCCTGGAAATCACAACTGCCGCCACCCAGGTCAGCAAGCAAGCCGTCCGCCTCTTGATTGCCGCTCAAGGCGCCGATCGCCGATAAGCGTGCTTCTTCGTGACCACTAACGACCCGCACGGGCACGCCGAAAATCTCGTCCACCTGAGCAACAAAATCAGGCCCGTCGTCAGCCTCGCGAACAGCCGCCGTCGCAACCAATGCCAGACGTTCCACGCCCATGGACCGCGACAATAGGTTAAAACGCCGCAGGCTCCGCAATGCCTCAGACACACCATCAGGATAGAGCCGGCCCGACTCGGCCATTCCCCGAACCAAACCGCATTCGGCTTTCTCATTAAATATTGGAATCGGCAGACGCGTCGGCGCGTCATAAACGACCAGCCGTACGGTGTTGGAACCGATATCCACAACCCCGACACGACCCGGCCCTGGCGCCGTCATATCCGGCAACCAAGCTGCGGCCTTTTCTGATGTCATGGCGACCGTCTACTCCGAACATCCATCCATTGGGGCCGGATAATAACGACCGAAGTTGTCACTGTCATGACACGGTTTCGCCGAGACCCAATTAATCCACGCGAAATTGGGTTATTACATGGTGCTGTTGAATGCCCCGCCATCCATCAGAAAATTCTGCCCCGTCATGAAACCAGCCTGATCAGAACAGATGAACGCACACATTTCGCCGAACTCATGTGCTGTGCCAAATCGCCCCGCAGGATTCCCCGCGGCACGCTTTGCAGCCACTTCCTCAATACTTAACCCCAGTTTCTCCGATTGAACCTTGAAGTTCCCTCTTAGGCGATCCGTATCAAACGGCCCCGGTAGCAGGTTGTTGATCGTCACATTGTGCCGCACCGTCTGACGAGAGATACCCGCAACAAACCCGGTTAAACCGGCTCGCGCTCCATTGGAAAGCCCCAATATCTCGATTGGCGACTTCACAGCACCAGACGTAATGTTGACGATCCGGCCGAACTTGCGCTCGATCATGCCATCCACAGTGGCTTTGATCAGAAAAATCGGCGTTAACATATTGGAGTCAACCGCGCTGATCCAATCGTCGCGCTCCCAATCCCTGAAGTCACCCGGGGGTGGACCACCGGCGTTGTTAATAAGAATATCGGGGTTCGGGCAGGCATCGAGCACAGCCTGGCGCCCCTCTTCCGTTGTGATATCACAGGCTACGGCATTGACCGCGCCACCGTCCAATGCACGAATTGCATCCGCTGTTTCATTCAGCGGCCCTTCGGAACGGGCGCAAATCGTGACATCCACCCCTTCGCGCGCCAACGATTCAGCGCAACCGCGGCCAAGTCCCTTACTGGCTGCACATACGATGGCTTTCTTGCCCGCAATCCCTAAATCCATGACCGTTCATCTCCTCCAATGTGTAATTGATAATGTTCTCGTGCCGTGTTGGCAGTCAACCCTCACCGAGCACCCGACGCGCTAAAGGCACGGTTATTTCACGACGCTCAACCAGGGCCAAGTGATCCAACTGCTCGACTAGTGCTCCTGCAGCCGCGAATGAACGCTCCATACGCGGCAAGACATACTCAACCACCGTTGCACCGACCCGGAGTTGGCGGTCATTCATCAATTTAACCAAAACGGCAGCCAAAAGATTATCGTCGGGCGGCTCGATCTCGACCGCGCTAACGGCGATCAATCGCGAGCGCAAATCCGGCAGCGCGACATTCCAGCGCGCAGGAGGAAGACGATCAATCAGCAACATGGTGCCACCGCTTTCCACCACTGCGTTAAAAAAATGCAACAGCTGTTCCTCGCCATGCTCTTCAATTGCCGTCGACATATCATCAACGACCCAAGCTCGGGCTAAGCCTGCGCCGGGAGGGACCGATTGATCCAAATCGGGTGTACCCGCCCTACTTTTTTCCTGAAACACTGCCGCCAGATGGCTTTTGCCACAGCCGGGCGGGCCAAAAACACATAGTGCCGGGCCCGGCCAATCGGGCCACCGGTCGACCCATCCGGTCGCCTGTCGATTCGGAGCAGCCACCAGAAAATCATCTCCGCTTAGCGCCGAGCGGTGCTCGAACTCGAGTACCAGTTGCGATGGTTTCATCAAGGAGATTGATCCGAACCGCCGTCGTAGAGCGGGCTCTCTAAGTATCGACTGATGGCGAACCGCAACAACACCCCGATTACCGCCGCCATGGGCACTGCGAGCAAGATTCCCGTAAATCCAAACAACGCACCGCCCGCCATCAAAGCAAAAATAATCCATACCGGATGCAGTCCGACACGATCACCGACCAAACGCGGTGTCAGTACATAACTTTCCAGCGTTTGGCCGAATAGAAATATACAGGCCACGATCACAATGGGCAGCCATTCCGAGAACTGAAACAACGCGATCCCGACACCGACGATCAATCCGCTTGCCGCACCCAGATACGGAATAAAAGAGATAAACCCCGCACCAAGCCCGACCAGCAGTCCAGATTTCAATCCAACGACGGACAGACCGACGGCGTATATCAGGCTCAACACAAGACATACACTGGCTTGGCCGCGGATGAACGCTGCCAGCGTTGAATCGATCTCCAACAACTGTGCGTGAATTGTTGGGCGAGCGCCGCGCGGCAGCCATGAATCCACCTTCGCCGTAATCAAATCCCAATCTCGCAGCAAATAAAACGCCACCACCGGCGTGACGACTGTCAGGGAGATCAGATTAAACAGCGCCAATCCACCGCTCCAAATATTGGCAATTACGGTGGTCACCCACTTCGCGGCCTTGCCGGCATAATCTCCGACGGATGTCTTGAGTTCCGCCAAGGCATCGGGCGGCAATCCAGCGACGATATCCCTTAGCATCGGCTCCAGATACATTCGCGCCGCTTCAACCATGCCCGGCACCAGTTCGGCCAACTCAACAATCTGGCCTTGCAGCAGCGGGAACAACAACATTAGTAGCCCAGCCCCAACAAAGAAAAACGCCAGCAATATAAGGGCCGTCGCTATCCCTCTTGGCACGCGTCGTTCTTCTAGCCTGTCGGCAACCGGGTCCAAAAAATAGGCGGTCAACATGCCGGCAACAAAAGGCAATAGAATGCTACTCAACAAATGCACGAGAATTGCACACACGACCAAGCCGCCAACCCAGAACATCGCGCGTTTTTCAATCGTCATGATCGGTCCTCAGGGTCATCGCCAGAATGACCATCTGGCGTTTCCATTTCGGAAGCCAGCCGTGTCCAGCCGACAACATAGGCAGCCCCCGACGCAAATGTCGTTGCCGCCACAACATAGACGAGAACCTGGCGCAGCGGCAAATCGTTCAAGCCAAATGCCGCCGATGCCAATACAACGACTGCCAATACCAGTTGCGCGACCGTGTTCACTTTGGAAACCATCAATGGGTTCATTTTCAGGTTCTGCGTCAATGTGTGAAACAAGATCGCCCCGCCAATGATCAACGCATCCCGGAACACGACCAAAATGACCAACCACATGGGCAAGTATCCCTCATGCCCCAATGCGATATACACACAAACCAACAACGCCTTGTCGGCAATCGGGTCGAGAAAACCGCCAAGAACCGTCACCATGTGGAAACGTTTAGCAATGATGCCATCAATGGCGTCACTCATGGATGCTGCAAGAGACACCCAAAACGCAGCCGCCATGCGATCCACCAGGATCAGCCAAACGACCACTGGGACGCAGAACAATCGGACCAGGGTAATGGAATTGGGTAAATTCAAGGTAGCATCATCCTGGCTGAATCACGGCTTGGAACCCTGCACGGCACCTGCCGGATACAACACCCACTCCTGTTCCTCCCGCACCAAGGCCAAATCGGACTGTCCCAGGGCGGTCTGCAACTGCTCCGACGCGCCGACGTAGTGTAAGTTGACGCGAACTTCGTCCAAGGACATCAGCACCGTTTCAATTTGGCGAACCACAGCGACACCCTTCAAGCGTTTGCGAACATCGATCCAATCGCCAAGCCCGGTTATCGGTATCGTGACGGCAGTAACGCCGGCTTCGCCACCTATCAGAAGGTTTTCTCGCTTCCAGGTATCTTCAAGCAAGTCCGCAATGGCATCCGCCCCACGGATCAACAAATCCTCCGCTGTTTCGCCTTGCTCTTGCTCGACAGCCAACAAATTGGTTTCCGGGTCACGATGCGGGCTGAAGCGGGTCATAGACACGTCGATCCTTTGTCCTGCGCCTCCCGGATTGAGTCCGACCCGCGCGTAAGCTACGACAGTGTCGCCCGCCTTGTAGCGTTCGGCGAGTTTACCGAGTGCGGCGACCTCACCCCGCACTGCCTGCTGTACGGAAAGCGCATTGATATCGCCGAGATCACCCAACGGCAGCGCCAAATGTACGAGACCGCCGCCAGATTGCCGACGGCTCCAGGCATCGCGCCACGGGTTCGGATCCTCCCACAGCACCAGGCCGCTGGCCGGTTGATAGACTGGCAATACCAGTACCGGCTTGCTCGGAGTTTCGGCGAATTGCAAACCGGCACCACGCAACAAATCTCGAATTTCCGCTGGCTTGAACCGGAAATGCAATCGCGCCAGATACCGCACAGCGGACGTCTTCTCACCGGAAACAGAAAAATCGCTCACATACTCGGTGATCTCCGCAGGCGCCAACTGCGGAAGCTGGCCATGATCCTCACTAAGCGTCAGACGTTCCAGCAAACGCCTAAACGCCATGGCTTCTCCATCAGCCAATGCCGCTTCACGCGCCGAAGCCGCCGTCTCGGCGGTGACGTCGACCGCAACATCGCGCACTTCAAAAACATTGGCTCGAGCACCGGAAACAAGCAGCATGCCGATAACCGCTACAACCCAAGCCATCAGGCTGAAAAGACGTCTCGGGATCATTGCAAAGCCTTTGTGTTGGTTTATGTTCAAAATTGTGTTCACGCCCTGGTTGGGCGTTAATCTACCAAGACCCCGGCGGAGGAAAAAGCCATAAGCGCGCCATCTGACAATTCCGGTAAAAACCCCGGTTTGAGCTATAAGAGCGCCGGCGTCGATATTGATGCCGGCAACGACCTTGTAAATGCTATCGGTCCGTTGGCCGCCGCAACCACGAGATCCGGCGTAGCCTCGGACCTCGGAGGGTTCGGTGCTCTGTTCGACCTTAAGGCCGCTGGCTTTTCCGACCCGATTCTGGTTGCCGGCACCGATGGCGTGGGAACAAAACTAATGATCGCCATTGCCACCGGTCGCCATGATACCGTCGGTATCGATCTGGTTGCCATGTGCGCCAATGACCTGGTGGTGCAAGGCGCAGAACCATTACTGTTCTTGGACTATTTCGCCACTGGTAAATTGTCGGTAGAGGCTGGGCGTGACGTGGTATCAGGCATTGCCGAAGGCTGCCGCCGCGCTGGCTGTGCGCTGATCGGCGGCGAGACCGCCGAGATGCCGGGCATGTACGGAGACGGCGATTATGACCTTGCAGGGTTTTGCGTTGGCGCCGTCGAGCGCGATCAGGTGCTAACCGGCAAAGACGTTAAACCCGGCGATGTCATCCTTGGACTGGAATCGGATGGCGTACATTCCAACGGATTTTCCCTGGTCCGCATGGTCGCGGAAACGGCTGGAATCGGATTTAATGATGCCGCCCCATTCGCACCAGCCTCAACCCTTGGTGAAGTCCTATTGCAACCGACCCGCATGTACGTCAAATCCACTTTGGCTGCCATCAAGTCCGGCGGCGTGCATGCCCTCGCACACATAACTGGCGGCGGATTGCCCGAAAACTTGCCCCGCGTGCTGCCCGAAGGCGCTGGCGCGCGCATCGATGCCTCAGCTTGGTCTGCTCCAGCTGTGTTTCGTTGGCTCAAACCGACTGGCAATGTGGAAACCCAAGAGATGTACCGGACCTTCAATTGCGGTATCGGCATGGTTTGCGCCGTCGATGCGGCCCGCGCCGAGACATTGAGCGAGATCATGTCCGAACATGGCGAGACCGTGCATGTTATCGGCGAAATCACAGAGAGCACTGAAAATCTGCCGCCTGTGCACATCGACAACCCGGAGGCCCCGTTCGAGGGATGAACAAAAAAATGCGTGTCGGCGTATTAATTTCCGGGCGAGGCTCGAACCTGCAGGCGTTGATCAAGGCCTGTGAAGCACACGACTTCCCCGCCGAAATAGTTGTCGTGGTTTCAAATACACCCGATGCACAAGGGCTGGAACGCGCGCGCCGCGCCGATATCCCGTGTGTCGTCGTTGATCACCGCGACTACAAAAACCGAGCCGCCTTCGATGCGGAAATGACCTGGGCGCTGGAAGACGCCAAGGTGGAATTGGTTTGCCTGGCCGGCTTCATGCGGCTGTTGTCTGAAACCTTTGTCGAGCATTGGTGGGACAAGCTGATCAATATCCATCCCTCGCTCCTGCCGGCGTTCAAGGGGCTAGGCGTACAACGCCGAGCCATTGAATCCGGCGCGCGATTTTCCGGCTGTACGGTCCACTATGTTCGCCACGAAATGGACGTCGGGCCAATCATTACGCAGGCCGTGGTGCCCATCCACAACGCTGATGACGTCGGCGCACTGTCAAAACGCATCCTTGAGCAAGAGCACCGAATCTATCCCATGGCGGTACGTTGGATCGCCGAACAACGGGTCCGTGTCGAAGGCCCCCGCGTAATAGTGTCAGGCTATGGGCCGCCAGAGAACGTGCTTCTCAACCCCGCACCGAAATAAAAACGGCCGCCCGAAGGCGGCCGTCTCTACATTCCCTCAAGCGGGCGGAGCGTGGTTAGCCCACGATCTCCAATTGTGAGAAGAAATAGGCAATTTCCTCAGCCGCCGTTTCCGGCGCGTCGGAGCCATGCACCGAATTGGCCTCGATGTTCTCGGCGAAGTCCTTACGGATGGTGCCCTCGTCTGCATTAGCTGGGTTGGTGGCGCCCATGATATCGCGGTTGCGCTGAATGGCGTCATCGCCTTCCAGAACCTGCACAACCACCGGTCCGGAGGTCATGAATTCAACCAGATCTCCAAAAAAGGCCCGCTCACGGTGCACGTGATAAAAACCTTCAGCCTGAGACTGGGTCAATTGCACGCGCTTTTGGGCGACGATACGGAGCCCGGCCTCTTCGAAACGAGCGTTGATCTTACCCGTCAAGTTACGGCGCGTTGCGTCCGGTTTAATGATCGAAAGCGTACGTTCGACAGCCATTCGTCTAATCCCTCGATAAATTCCAAGTAAAATTAAATTCCCCGGTCACCGCCAAGCAAATGGTGCACTGCGGTAACGCGGCGGGTTTATAGCCCTCCGAAATCACCCTGGCAAGGGAAAGGGTAACTTGACAGGGCTTGGTATTCTCCGCTTCCATGATCGTCGAAATGTCCGAAAAACGTCGTTCCCTGACCATTCTCACGGCCTGCGTCGTCGCCACGCTGGCACTTTGGTTCTCTACAACAGCCGTCGTGCCGTCGCTTGTCCGCGCCTACGATCTCTCGCCCGGACGCATTTCCCTGTTCACCAGCGCCGTGCAGTTGGGGTTTGTCTGCGGCACGATCATCAGCGCGTTTCTTGGTTTGGCCGACCGTTTGGACCCCAGGCGGTTCTTCATGGTCTCTGCCCTGATCGCTGCCGGCGCCAACGGTGCATTGCTTGTTCTCCACCCCGCATCCGATTGGGTTTTGGTCTGCCGGTTCATCACAGGGGCCTGCATGGCCGGGGTGTATCCTGTCAGCATGAAGATCGCCGCCGCGTGGGCCGATGACGATCTGGGCCTGCTGGTCGGAACGCTCGTCGGCGCCTTGACCTTGGGTTCCGCCGCACCGCATCTTTTCAATGCGTTGGGAGGCGTGGACTGGCGCACGACCCTCGGCGCCGGCACCTCGACAGCTTTGATCGGCGCGCTTTGCATCAATCTCGTAACACTGGGGCCGAAGCAGCGCCCTGCGGCCCCGTTTCGCCCAGCCGCCGCCTTGCAGGCCTTCCGTGAACCAGCGCTCAGGTTGGCGAATTTTGGGTACCTCGGCCACATGTGGGAGCTTTACGCCATGTGGGCCTGGATCGGTGTGTTTCTAGACGCCAGCTTCCGCCTTGCGATCGACGGCGATATCGCCGCGATCCAGGCCCGTGCTACGACTTTCCTGGTGATGGGTATCGGCGGCACCATCGGATGCATCGCTGGGGGCTATCTGGCGGACCGCATCGGGCGTACATACTTGACCATGATAGCCATGGCCATCAGCGGAACATGTGCAATGACGGTCGGAATGCTATTTGGCGGCAACCCATGGCTGCTCACCGCGCTTTGCTTCATATGGGGGGTCAGTATTGTCGCCGATTCCGCGCAGTTCTCGTCTTCGATCACCGAACTGGCCCCACCTGACCGCATCGGCACCATGTTGACCGTTCAAACCTCGGCCGGGTTTCTGCTCACCTTAGCCACCGTGCATCTCATGCCGCATGCGGTTGAATGGTGGGGCTGGGAAAAAGCCTTCATGGTTCTCGCCATTGGTCCGTTCTTGGGCGTGATTGCCATGGGCCGCCTCAGACTCAGACCCCAAGCCGCCAAAATGGCCGGTGGCCGCCGATAGATTGCGATCAGGCGTCTTCCAGAGCACTCTTGATAAAGTGTCCCAACAATCGGCATTCGTTTCGACGCATGGCGTTTTTCCGCCACACCAGGACAATTCGCCGATGCGCCTGGCGGTCCTGAAATGGGATCAGCTTGATACCGGTTCTCGGCATGATTTCAGAATCAATAACGATCTCCGGCAACACAGTCACCCCAAGGCCGTTGGCAACCAACTCAGCCAGTGTGAATATGCTTGTTGCCTGAAACTGCCCCGGCATGCCACGGGTGCATAGCGCCAGCGCATGGTCGCGCAAGCAGTTGCCGTCTTCCAAAAACAGCATATCTTCGCCCACGATTTCTTCTGCCCGCACCCGGCGCCGTTTGGCAAGCGCGTGTGCTTCGGGCACGGCGAGCCAAAGCGGATCACGAGATATGTCCAAAGTCATCAACCCTTCTATCTCCCACGGGAGGGCAATTAGCGCACAATCAAGGTCACCAGTTCGAAGCTGTTCCACCAACGCAGCCGTATGCCCTTCGTGCACAAATAAGGTCAATGAAGGGTATGTCTCCCGAACCGCCGGCAGCACACGCGGCAGAAAAAACGGTCCGATCGTCGGAATCGCACCCAACCGCAATAACCCCGAAAGCGGCGCGCTGCCGGCCATAGCCAAGGCCATCATGTCTTCGGCTGTTCGCAATACGTTGCGGGCGCTGGTCAGCATTTCGCGGCCGAGCGGCAGAATGGAAACGTGACGCTTGCTCCGCTCGAACAAGGGCTGACCAAGCGTTTTTTCCAAATCCCGAATGCCTGCACTTAAGGTGGATTGAGAAACAAAGCACCTTTCCGCCGCTTGCCCAAAATGATGTTCCTCCGCCAAGGCGACAAAATAGCCAAGCTGACGCATGCTGGGTAACAGATCCATCTTAGACACCTATAATCGTTTTTTCTGGTTAATTCTATAATTTTTAATCGTTTTACTTAATTAAATCAACCTTCTAATTTCATTCTCGACAACAAACAGAGAACTCAAGAAGAGGATGATTGATATGCCCGACAAACAAACCATGACGACGCACGCCGGCATTCCGGTGGGAGATAACCAGAACTCAATGACCGCTGGGCCGAACGGTCCGGTATTGATTCAGGATTTTCATCTGATCGAAAAGCTGGCGCATTTTAACAGAGAGCGGATTCCGGAGCGTGTCGTTCACGCCAAAGGAGCCGGCGCATACGGTGTCTTCACCCTGACCAAGGATGTCAGTAGCTGGACCAAAGCAGCCTTCCTCTCTGATATCGGGAAAGAGACATCATTGTTTCTGCGGTTTTCGACCGTCGGAGGCGAGAAAGGGTCAGCCGATGCCGAACGCGATCCGCGTGGGTTTGCTGTGAAATTTTATACGGAGGAAGGCAACTACGACATCGTCGGTAATAACACGCCGGTGTTTTTCATCCGCGACCCCATCAAGTTTCCGGATTTCGTCCACACTCAGAAACGCCATCCGGCAACCAACGCCAAAGATGCCAACATGGTCTGGGACTTCTGGTCGCAATCGCCAGAAGCCCTGCATCAAATCACCACCTTGTTTTCCGATCGCGGCACGCCACGTAGCTATCGCCACATGAACGGTTACGGCAGCCACACCTTCAGTTGGATCAATGCGGCCGGTGAACGCTTTTGGGTCAAATATCACTTCAAGACCAAACAAGGTATTGAGAACTTCACCGCGGATGAAGCGGTGAAGATGGCCGGTATCGATCCTGATCATGCAACACGCGATCTCTATGCCTCCATCGAAGATGGCGACCATCCGGCATGGCGCGTGTGTGTACAAATTATGCCTGAAACGGATGCGGCATCCTACAAATTCGATCCGTTTGATTTGACCAAGGTGTGGAACCACAGCGATTATCCGCTGATCGAAATCGGTGAAATGGTGCTCAACCGCAACCCTGAAAACTATTTTGCGGAAGTGGAACAGGCCGCTTTCACGCCGGCCAACGTGGTCCCGGGAATCGGCTTCTCGCCTGACAAAATGCTGCAAGGCCGTTTATTCGCCTATGCCGATGCTCACCGGTATCGCCTGGGTATCAATCATGGACACATTCCCGTCAATTCTCCCAAAGCCACAACGGCACGGGCATACCACCGTGACGGCGCGATGCGCACGGATGGAAATGGTGGTAGCGGCCCAAACTATCAGCCGAACAGTTTGGGCGGTCCGGCGGACAACAGTGAGTACAATGAACCGCCATTGAAAATCGACGGTGACGCCGGACGGTACAATCATCGCGACGGAAATGATGATTACACTCAGGCTGGAGACTTGTACCGGATGATGTCCGCAGATGAACGGTCTCGTCTGATCGCGAACATCGCCGGAAGCCTGAAAGGCGCGGACCCTCAAGCCCAAGCCGTGATGGCGAAGCATTTCAACAAGGCTGATCCCGAATACGGTTCCAAAATACTCACGGCACTGGGGCTGTCACCCGCCAATGGGGACGCCTGACCAGTTTTTCTAGGTTAAACCTGTCGGGGGACCACTCCCGTCCTTTGTCACCAACGTTGGTGACGAAGGGCGGGAGATATTTATTCCATGCAGCCGGTGTTTTTCCTTTCCGCCACCGCATGCTAAACCCCGGCGCATGTTGCATATCAACGACCTCGTATACCGTATTGGCGGGCGGACATTGTTCGACGGTGCCACGTTGCATGTTCCCGGCGGACACAAAATGGGCCTTGTCGGAAGAAATGGCACCGGCAAGACAACGTTGTTCAAGTTGATTTTGGGTGAACTGTCAGCCGACGACGGAACGGTCAATGTCCGCAAAGCCATGCGGGTTGGCACCGTGGCCCAAGAAGCGCCGGGTGGCGACACATCATTGGTGGATCACGTTCTTTCAGCGGACACCGAACGCTGTGAACTTCTAGCCCGCGCCGAGACCGCAACCGAAGCCCACGACATCGCACATATTCATACACGTTTGGCCGACATCGAGTCGGAGTCCGCGCCGGCCCGCGCGGCGCGGATATTGGCTGGCCTCGGTTTTGACGAAGCGGCTCAGCGCAGGCCGTGCGGTGAATTTTCGGGCGGCTGGCGCATGCGTGTTGCCTTGGCCGCCGCCCTTTTCGCCAATCCGGATCTTTTGCTGTTGGACGAACCCACCAACCACCTCGATTTGGAAGCTGCACTCTGGCTTGAGGGGTACCTTGCCAGTTGGCCCGGGACGTTATTGGTCATCAGCCATGATCGTACGCTATTGAATAAGGTTGTTGGAGAAATCGCCCATCTCGAGAACCTAAAGCTGACCCGATATGCTGGGGGTTACGACCGGTTTGAGCGCACCCGCCGCGAACGACAGGAACTGGACGCCAAACTGCGATCCAAGCAACAAGTCCAGCGCCGCCATATCGAAGCGTTTGTGGAGCGCTTCAGGTTCAAGGCGTCAAAAGCGCGCCAGGCCCAAAGCCGGCTGAAAATGCTTGAGAAGATGACGCCCATCGCATCGGTCGTTGAACAGCGCACCGTGGCGTTCGATTTCCCCGACCCCGATCCATTGTCACCGCCGCTAATCGCTTTGGACCGGGCTGACGTGGGTTATAGCGACACTCCGGTATTGAAAAACCTCGATCTGCGCATCGACATGGATGACCGCATTGCGCTCTTGGGCGCCAACGGTAACGGTAAATCCACATTGGTAAAGCTGCTTGCCGGACGGTTGAAACCCATGACCGGTAAGTTGGTAAAATCGGCAAAGCTCAAGGTCGGCTATTTCGCCCAGCATCAAGCGGACGAATTGACGCTGTCCGAAACACCTTATCATCACCTGGCGCGGCTCATGCCCATGGCGACGGAGGCCAAGGTACGGGCACATCTTGGACGGTTCGGTTTTTCCGGCGAGCGCGCCGACGTCAAATGCTCGAGCCTTTCCGGCGGCGAAAAAGCCCGTCTTCTGTTTGCCATGACCAGCACCGACAAACCGCACATCCTGCTCCTCGATGAGCCCACCAACCACCTTGACGTCGATGCGCGCGAAGCGCTCGTCCAAGCGCTCAACACCTACGACGGCGCGGTTGTCCTGGTCAGTCATGATGCGCATTTGGTTGAATTGGTTTGCGACCGTCTATGGATTGTCGCCGACAGCGCCTGCCAAGCGTTTGAAGGCGATCTCGGCGACTACCGAGATCAGTTGACCGAGAGCCGTCGCGCGCAGCGACGCGCATCCCGAGAAGCCAGCGGCGAGGCGCCGCCAACAAGTGCAGAAAATCGCAAGGAAGCCCGGCGCGAACGGGCGCAGCAGCGCGCCGCAACTGCCGAGTTGCGCAAGGCCGTTCGCGATCATGAGCACTTAATCGAAAAGCTTGGCGCAAAAAAGGACACGCTCGAAAAACGATTGGCTGACCCCGAGGTCTACGAAGGTCCAACGGCAAAACTAATGGAGCTTCAAGTTCGCCATGCGGATATTAAAACTAAGTTGTCCGAAACAGAAGAAGCGTGGCTGGAACTAAGCGAACGCCTCGAACTCACCCAATAGACCGCGCTGCCATTTTCGCCGCTGTGTATTCCAGTCAAAACTGGCTTGGTCCGGCGCCGGACGGAAGGGCGACGGATCGAAGGTCTGCATGAACTCCTCAAAGCTATCGACCGGCAGCGGCTTCGAGACAAAATACCCTTGTACCTCCTGGCAAGCGACACCATGCAGAAATGCCATTTGCTCGGCCGTCTCGACACCTTCCGCCGTAACTGCCATATCGAAGCTCTGACCGAGTGTCGTGACCGCACGCGCAATTGCACCTCCCTTTGCCGTTTGGCCAATATCGTCAACGAAAGCTTTGTCGATCTTGATCCGTTGCACGGGGAAGTTTTTGAGATAGCTAAGGCTCGAATACCCAGTGCCGAAGTCATCAATCGCCAAGGATATGCCCAGTTCGGCGATGCCTGCAAAAACCGCCGATGCCTGCTCGGCGTTGTCCATCGCCGCAGTTTCGGTGATCTCCAGTTCCAACAATTCCGGCGCCAATTTGGTTTCCGCGAGGGCCGCTCTCAGGTCGTCCAATAACGTGCCATTTCGGAACTGCACGGCCGACAAGTTGACGGCTACTTTCAAGGGGCCCAGCCCTGCGTCATTCCATTGTTTGGTGCGCCTGCAAGCCTCACGCAGCACCCAATCGCCCAACGGAATAATCAACCGAGACGTCTCGGCGATCGGGATGAACTCAGCCGGTGAAACAAACCCGTGCACCGGATCTATCCAACGCACCAAAGCTTCCATTCCTGTGATCCGTCCGGTCGATAGATCGAGTTTCGGCTGATAGTGGACCTGCAGTTTTTCTTGGTCTATGGCGAGGCGGAGGTCATGCTCAAGAACGTGCCGTCGTTGCACCTCGGCGTTCATTTCTGCGATGAAAAACCGATGATCATCCCCACCTTCTGCCTTGCAGCGATCCAACGCAATATCAGCATGATGCAACAGTTCATCCGCGTCTTCTGCATCATCTGGAAAGACTGCAATGCCGATGCTCGCGGCGGGCAATATCTCACCGTTCTCTGTCGATACAGGCGCGCGCAACGCCGCGTTGAGCCGCCGGGCCAATTGATCGATACCTTCAGCGCCCGCAGGTTCCGGCTGTATGATTGCAAATTCATCACCACCCAGTCGTGCAACAATATCGGTTGCGCGCAGACATCTGCTCAACCGTTCGGCGGTCATCTGCAAAAGCACGTCACCCGATGCGTGGCCTTGGGTTTCATTGATAAACTTAAAATCGTCCAGCCCGATCACGAGCACGGCGGCCAACCGGTTGCTGCGTCGGGCCACGGCAAGAACCTGGGCCAACTGATCTTGAAACACGGATCGCGTCGGCAAGCCCGTTAGCACATCCAAGTGCGCCAACCGTTGCGCATCAAGTGCCGCTACTTTGTGATGGGTAACATCATGGGCATGTACCGTCACCCAGCCGCTATCCGTGCGGGCCGAAACACAGATGTCAAATATGCGTTCACCCACGGACAGTTCCGCCCGCTCATCACCGTTCGGAGCAAGCTTACGAATAGACGTCAACCAATCGGTGGGCAGATCGCTTCCCAGTCCGGGAGAAAACGTTCGCAGTAAATCACTAGCCGCTTCGTTGGCGTAACGAACCACGCCTTCAGCATCAATACGAAAAACGGGTTCCGGCGCTTCCATCACACTATCTACCACCGCGTTAGACTCTTCCGCGTTGGTGTTGTGATCGTTGGCAACCGTTCGATAATCCGGTTTCCTCATTGGCTCGCGCTCCCGGCTCAATTAAGAAATCTGCTTTACATACCCTTTGATGACCCCAGATAAGCAGATTCATCCGATTCGCGCGATGACGGTGGTCACAGCATGGGATTCGTGTATTTTTTCAACGCTTTACCAAAACGTTGCCGGGTTGGTTAAGATGACGCCCTTCTTCGAAGTTCGAGAAACCCAATGTCAATTCCGCTTGTAGACGCCGCCGGACATCAGCACTCTCGCGTCGAGCACGGTGCCCGGGTCCTGTCTTTGGTTCCCAGCCTGACGGAGCTCATGTTCGATTTGAATCTCGGCCGCAGTCTGGTTGGCCGAACGAATTTCTGTGTCCACCCAAATCCCGGCGTCGGCGCCATCCCCAGCGTCGGCGGTACGAAGCAGATCGACATGGCTAAAGTGGCAGGTCTCAATCCAACACACGCGCTCGTCAATATTGATGAGACACCTAAAGACATGGCAAAAACCTTGGCGGACATGGACATCGAGATCGTCGTTACCCACCCGGTCGCCGTCAGCGACAACTTGCCTCTCTTTCGGCTGATAGGCGGTATTTTCGGTGCACACGAAAAGGCCGAGCATATGGTTCATGACTTCGGGTCGGCGCTCAACGACCTGCGGGCGCGGAACTGGGAAAGATACCGTGTGCTCTATCTGATCTGGCGCAAGCCCTGGATGAGCATTTCCGCCGACACCTACATCGCTGATGTACTGGCACAGGCCAATTGGCACGTCATTGAGCATCAAACTACGGCCCGATACCCAGAGATCAATCTCACCGCGCCGCTGTTGGCCGAGGTTGATCTCGTACTGTTTTCCACCGAGCCGTTTCCGTTTAAACGGAAACACCTCGAGACCTTCGGCACCGAATTTCCCGGCCATGCGGACAAGGCCCATTTGATCGATGCTGAAATGGTGTCGTGGTACGGCAGCCGCGCAATCGCCGGACTTCGGTATCTGGCTGACTTCGCTGAAGAGATGACATCGTGACGGCGTTGCGTCTCGCTTGGTTCTACGCAGCGGCATTTGCTGTTATCGGCGCTTCGATGCCCTTTTGGCCTTTGTGGCTGAAATCGCGCGGGCTTACGGTCGAGGACATCGGTCTTGTCGTAGCCATTGGAATCACCGCGAAAACTCTGGCCAATCCGTTGATTGCCAGCGCTGCTGACCGGCGCGGCGAGCGCAAGCCGATCATGGCTATTCTCATTCTCCTGACGACGGTGGTGTTCGCGTTGTTCCATTGGTCATACGGGTTTTGGGCAATCCTGGCCGTTACCATGGCGTTCCATATGCTGTGGTCGCCGACCATGCCGTTGATGGAATCGCTGACCATGCAAACGGCAAAGGCTCAACCTATCGACTATGGTCGCGTGCGGCTTTGGGGATCCCTGACTTTCATCGCCGCTGCATGGGGCATGGGCCATATGCTCGATGGCCGTTCCGTCGACATGGTATATTGGGTAACGCTCAGTTTTCTCGTTGTTACATTCATAGCCGCCTTGACGCTCCCCGATACCCGCATCTCCAAGCCGCAGGCCGGAACCCGTCCTCTGGGTGCCGTGCTTACCGACCGGACCTTCATCGTCTTCGTGGCCGCGACGGCGCTGATCCAATCGAGCCACGGCGTTTACTATACAGTCGGCACAATTCATTGGCAGAACGTCGGGCATTCCGAGGCCGTCATCGGCTGGTTGTGGGCCGAGGGTGTCATTGCCGAAGTGCTGTTGTTCATGTGGGGTGATAAACTCGTTAAACGCTTCGGCGCTGCGCGTTTGATCGCCATCGGCGGATTGGGCGGCCTGCTCCGCTGGGCTGGAACAGGATTTACGGATGCGCTTCCGGCGCTGATGGTTCTGCAGTTGCTTCATGCTCTTACCTTCGGCGCAGCTCATCTGGGCGCCATTTATTTCATTGCTCGGCGCATGGCGCCCGAGGTTTCGGCCACCGCGCAGAGCGTCTATGCCGCCGTGGTCATGGGTTTGGCCATGGGAGCGTCGGCATGGCTGTCGGGCGTGCTCTACGCCGATGTCGCCGGCAAAGCCTACTTGGCCATGGCCGTTATGTCCGGCCTTGGAGGTGCTATTGCCTATTACCTGAGGCGACGCAGTTAATTTCCGCGCTGCCGGATAGCGTCAGACCGCGCCAGCAAGTTCTCGGCACGGCGCACCACCGGCACATCGATCATCTTCCCGTCCACGGTGATGGCCCCCTTGCCTGCCGCTTCAGCTTCGGCGTAGGCGGCAACGACACGCCGTGCGTGATCAACCTCCGCGTCGGTGGGCGAGAATGCCGCGTTCAAGACCGGCACCACACTGGGGTGAATACAAGCTGCGCCCTCAAATCCAAATCGGCGCGAACGCTCTGCCACTTCGCGCACCGCGTCCAAATCGTTGTAGTCGGCAATCGTACCCATGACCCCAAAGGGCACCAATCCCGCCGCCCGGGCGACAATGGACAGGTGCTGCTTGGGCATCGCCAGGGTATCAGCATCGGGCACCATGCCGAGATCGAGCGCAATGTCTTCACCCCCCAACACCAACCCCGCGATCCGATCATCCGCGTGAGCAATCTCCTCGGCCCGAAGATAAGCCGCAGCCGTCTCGACCATGGCCACGAGCCGGATTGTCCCCACCTCGATTCCGCGCGCCGCCTCAAGCTCCGACACGCGCTCGGAGACCGCACGCACATAATCGGCGTCACGCACCTTGGTGACGTAGATTCCCCGCACTTCGGGCAGCACAGCCGCCTCCAAATCCGCGAACGCTTCGTCTTCCGGCGAGTTGATCCGTACCGTTACGTCCGCGCCCGATTGCCCCACTTGCGCCACCGCATCAGCCAACCCCGCCCGCGCGCCTGGTCGTTCGTCAACGGGAACACTATCTTCCAAATCGAGAATGATGGAATCAGCACCCCGCGTATGTGCCTTGGCAATGAAACGTGGGTTGTTGGCCGGCACATAAAGCTGTGAGCGCCAAACCAGAGGTTCCCCAATCATATCACGCCTCCTGAATGCAGCGCCAATATTTCATCATCATCAAACCCCGCCTCCGACAATACATCTTCCGTATGCTGGCCTAGGGTTGGCGCGGGACGGCGGAAGCTGCCGGGCGTGGCGGAAAGGCGCGGATGGATATTGTGATGCGTTGCCGTTTGGGTTTCGTCATCGGGCAATTGCACCAGCACTTCACGCGCCCGCACATGTGGATCGGCCATGATGTCGCGCGCGTCATAGACCGGCGCACCGGTTACCCCGGCTTCGTGAAAGATCGCCAACACTTCATCGCGGTCTCGTTCGGCGATCCAGGCGGCGACGATATCATTGACCTCGTCACGGTTGCGCACCCGGTCGGCATTGGTGCGATATCTAGGGTCAGAAATCATGTCCTCGCGCCCAATCACCCGAAACAACCGCTCCGCCATGGCCTGAACCGAGGCCGAAAGTGAAATCGCGCCGCCGTCGCGGGTGGCGTAGACATCGCGCGGCGCCGACGTGTTCGAGCGGTTGCCGACGCGCTCCTTCACTTGACCGGTGAGCTCATAGGTGTAGGCCTCGGGCCCGAGCGTCGCCAAAATCGGCTCCAGCAACGACAAATCCACCACCTGCCCCGCACCACCTTTCATTTCCACTTCACGCAATGCCACCATGGTCGCATAAGCCCCTTGCAAGCCGGCAATCATATCGGCCAATGCCAACGGCGGCAGCAATGGTGGGCGGTCGGGAAAACCGTTACGGCTGGCGAATCCTGACATCGCCTCCACCAACGAGCCAAAGCCGGGCCGCTCACGGTAGGGTCCGGTCTGGCCGAACCCAGAAACCCGCACCATGACCAATTTGGGGTTACGTGCCAGCAACACGTCCGGCCCAAGTCCGATTTCTTCCATACGGCCAGGGCGATAGTTCTCGACCACCACATCAGCACTTTCGACCATCCTGAGCAGTGCATCGACGGCGCCCTCGGCCCTTAAATTCATGGCCAGGCTGCGTTTGTTACGGCAGTAAACTTTCCAGAACGCCTCGATGCCATTCTCAGTCCAGGCACGCAACGGATCGCCCTTGCCCGCGGGCTCAATTTTAATCACATCGGCGCCCATGTCGGCCAATTGCAGGGTCAACATGTTGCCCGCCACCAACCGCGTCAGGTCGAGCACCCGAATATCGGCCAGCGGGCCTGCCACGTTTTCATCGAAAGTCTTCATGGTCCTCCCCGATGGTGTCAGCTTCGATGACACTGCGTTACTTTTCAAGCCCTGCCAAACCCGCGAGAATACGCTCCAATCAATCTGAGGAGATCCCCATGACCCGTACCGCCGTCGTCACCGGTGCCAGCCGAGGTATCGGCAAAGCCATTTCCGTGCGTTTGACCGAAGACGGTTGGCGCACCATCAACCTCGACATCTCACCACCGGCAGACGGCAACGACAACTGGATCGAAACCGACCTCTCCGACCCCGCCTCCATCACCGACGCGTTCGAAAAAGCGCGCGAACATGGCCCGATCACGGGGCTCGTCAACAACGCCGCCATCGCCTTGGTCGATACGTTGGAGGAGTCGTCTATCGAAGATTTCGACAAGACCATGGCCATCAACATGCGCGCTCCTATGCTGTGCGCCCAGGCCGTACTGGACGACATGAAAGAGGCGCGTTTCGGCCGCATCCTCAATCTCGCCAGCCGTGCCATGCTGGGCAAAACCCACCGCACCGCGTACGGGGCGTCGAAGGGCGGTATCGCCGCCATGGCCCGCGTCTGGGCGCTGGAATTGGCGCCACACGCCATCACCGTCAATGCCATCGCGCCGGGTCCCATTGCGACTGAGATGTTCACCCACGCCAACCCGCCCGACATGCCGCGCACCCAGGAAATCATTGGTACGATCCCGGCCGGGCGGCTCGGCATGCCGGAAGATATCGCCAACGCAGCCAGTTTCTTCATGGATGAGCGCAGCAGTTTTATTACCGGACAAGTGCTCTATGTCTGTGGCGGTATTTCGCTGGCGCGTGGTGGCAGCTGAAGAAAAGTTTGCGGGTCAGAACCTATTGATTTTAATGAAAACATAAAAAAATCTGGGGAGCGAACCCAATTTTCTCAGTCATGAGAGGTAGCGGCCGCCCACAAGCCTATTCGAATGTCCTATAGCGCGCCGTCATCGGTTTCGATGATGCAGAATGCGGATTATATCACCGTGATCTTTAAAGTCAATAAATTCCTATTTTTAGAATATAGACGGATTTGCAAAATCATGGAAGCGTAAGCCTCGTTAGATGCCGGTCCAATCGCGTGGCAATCTCATCGCCGGATAAATCCTTACGTATATAGTCACGCGCGCCAGCGATCAGGCATTCTTCGATAACGTCTTCCTGATCGACAGATGTCATCATCACAACGTAAGCGTTTGGCTCGATTTCCCGGATACGCCTCAACACATCGACGCCATTCATTTTCGGTAAATTAATATCAAGCATCACGAAATCCGGCCGCGTGCGATCAAATAGGTCGACCGCAACGGCACCGTCCTCAGCAACTCCAACCACTTCACAGCCATATTCCTTGACCGCAAACTCAATAATCGAGCGCATGATGCTGTCGTCATCGACGATCAGGACGCGAGTGTTTTCAGCCATGTATTCCCCTGCTCTTTGATGGCGAGCATAACACGCACGGCCAGCGGTTGAGAACTGAGCCTTTTTGACCACACATTGCATAATTTAGAATGAATACAATATAGTGACACTTAACCACAACACGCAGGGAGCGAAAAATGAAAGCCTTCACATTCCTACTACTGGCAATATCACCGGCGCTTGCCGGTATGTCAGCCAGCAATGCGACAGCCGCAGACGTTAAGGTCACGCCATTGGGCGGTGTCAGCGGTGAGTTTTGCCGGCTTGACCGTGCGATGATTTTTGAAGATCCCGATGGCACCAGGATTTTGTACGATGCTGGACGGACGGTCGCGGGTGCAGACGATTCAAGGCTTGGCAAAATCGATGCATTGCTGGTCAGCCATATGCACGGCGACCATGTCGGTGACAAACACATGAAAGCCGTCAATTCGGGCACGTGTGCGAAGCCCGACTTCTCCGTCAAGGCAGCGCCCAATACCAACACCGTCAACATCGCCTTGGCCAAGGGCGCAAAAATCGTCACGGGCAGTGAAATGCCGCCCTTTTTCGCGGGCAAGCTAAAGGCATTGGGGGGCAACCCCAGGAACTCGATGCTGGCACGGTTCGGCGCCACCAAAAAAGTCGGTGGTGTCCGCATTTCGACTGTCCCCGCGGTACATTCCAACGGCCTCAATCCTGCTTTCATCGGTGGAGACCTTGGCAAAGCCATGAAAGCTGCTGGATTTTCCGGCTACGTCGGCCCGCCGACCGGCTATATCCTGCGCTTCTCGAACGGCCTTGTGGCCTATCTCTCGGGCGACACCGGAATCACGGCTGAGCAAGAATTGGTCGTTCGCGGATTCTATGGTGCGAAATTGGTGGTCATGAACATCGGCGACACCTTTACCACAGGCCCCAAAGAAGCAGCCTACGTGGTCAACGAACTGGTGAAGCCGGCTTCCGTTATCGTGTCGCACGCCAACGAGCCGGCGACCAAAGGCGGCAAGGTGATCGCCGGCACGCGGACCGACACGTTTCAAAAAGCAGCGAAAATGCCGGTACATATTCCGTTGAGTGGAAAGACCATGTCATTCGACGGTGCTGGAAAATGCGTCGCGGGGTGCTGAGCCCGGCAATTTGAAACTACGGCACTTGGGCAAATGTTGCAGACTGGCTGAAATCTACGACGCCACTTGCAGCTTGCCCGAGACTCCGTGTTTCTCAATCAGTTCGGCGACCAAGCCACTCGCCTTGGCTTCCGTCAGAAACTCATTTACGCAGGCATTCAAGGCCGTGCATTCGGGCTTTGTACCGATGGCTTGTTGGACAGACGTATAGCGCCCCTCCATCACGCGTGAGCCGGGCAATTTCTCGGCGTTGCCTTTAAGCGCCGGCACCAACCCCGCCAAGGCATCCAACTTCTCATTCACGAACAATTCAAACGCGCCCGGCAATCCTGGTGCTCGGTGCAATTCGGCATGCTTCAGGGTTCGGCTGAGGTAGAGGTCATAGGCGGCGCGTTCGGATACCGCGATCCGCACGCCGGGCTGGTCCACGTCATCCATGGACTGGAAGGTCGAGCCTTCAGGCACCAGGTACGTCGCCTCAATCTCCACATAGGCATCACAAAACCCAATCACCTCGGCGCGCTTGGGCTCAATAGCGATCAGGCCCACATCCCATTCGTCGCGTGCCGCCGCATCGGCGACGTCGCCGGGCGTGGCATAGGTGACGTACGAAACGCCCACACCGAGTTTATCTGCCAACGCAGCCGCCATGTCGGGGGCCACGCCTTCGGGGTCGCCGTTAACGCTCTCGCCCGTCACCAGCAAGATGTTGCCTAAATTGATGCCGACACGCAGCGTCGAAGGGTCTTTGAGATCGGATATGGCGTCTTGGGTCATGGGTAGCGGTCCTGTCTGGTCGGAATTAACAACACCGCACGACGATGCCCGACAGACCGACAGAAATCAAATCAGACGGGCCCAAACCGTCCTCTCCTTACTGGTAGCGCTTTCCACCAAGCGCCTGATCCTCCGCGCCTGCGTATAGAAGGCGGCGTTTTATCTCCGTATCGCGCTGGCAGCGCGCGAAGTCCTCTTCGTGTAACCTACCGAGTGGCGGGCCGGCGACTTCGAAATTGCCGTGGTTGTCTTCGCCGGCGACCAAGGCTACCAGCGTTTTCTCGCCGCTGCTTTGCTTCATGGATGGGCGGATATAGCGGATGGCGCTGGCAATGCGGCGATCGTCCGTGGTGTTCGGGTCGGACGCATGGAACAAATGCCCGTGGTGCAAAGACGCCTGGCCGGGCTGCAGTTCAACATAAACGGCGTCTTCCTGATCGACCTCGACGGCGAGCTCCTGGCCTCGGGTCAAAAGGTTGTTTTCATCGAACGTATCGACATGCGGCACAGCTTGCTTTTTATGCGACCCCGCAATGAACTGCATGCAACCACTTGCCTTGGTCGCGGGCGAAAGCGCCACCCAACCCGTGACTTCCTCGGCGTCATCCAAATCCCAATAGGTCAGATCTTGGTGCCAGGATACGATGTTGGGCGAGTTGGCTTCCTTGGCAAAAATTGACGCGCTCCAGACCATCAGGTTCGGACCGAGCACATCGGACGCGGCCGCCAGCAATTTCGGATGACGTACCAGCTTGTCAAAAGATGGCAACAGGCGGTCGGGATAAGAGCGCAGAAGCGCCAGTTTCTCTGGGTCATGGCTGAGCTCCGCCTCGGCAGTCTCCAAATCGTCGCGCAACGCCTGCGCTTCATCCGCTGTAAGGATATCAAGTGGAAAGACGAAACCGTCACTGTCGTAAGCAGCGGAGAATTCGGATTGGGCGGATTGTTCGGCTGGCTGAGATGACATGGTGCTCCCCCCGGAGAATGGTCAAAGGTCTGTTTCAATTGACGTAAATTATCTTCATTTGATGAAATTTGTAAAATTGATATTATTGGGCACTATACATCAATGGTATCGATATATTTTTCATGCGCCTGAACGGCTTCGATCTCAACCAACTGGTTTCCCTCGATGCGCTCCTGAGAGAACGGAGCGTCTCACGCGCGGCGGATAAGGTTCACATCAGCCAATCCGCCATGAGCTGGGTATTGGCGCAACTGCGCGAACATTTCGGCGATCCATTGTTGGTGCGGTCCGGGCGCAATCTCGTGCTCACCCCCTTTGCCAAAAACCTCACCGGTCCGGTCGGCGATTTGCTGGGCCAAGCCCACGCTTTAACCGCCCGCACGCCCGCCCAGGCTTTTGAGCAGGTCGACCGGGAGCTTAAAATCGCAGCTTCGGATTACGTCTTGACCGCGGGCATGGCGAACGCGATCAAACAAACGCAACCCGCGATGCCGAACCTGCGTTTCGATGTTCTACCGCTATCCACCGATTCGGCGCGCCTGTTGGCACTTGGCGAGATCGACTTGTTGTGCGCGGGGCAAACGCTCGATGTTGGGCTGCCGCCAAATGAATGCATATTCGAAGACCAGTTTACCTGCCTTGCTTGCACCGAGACCGGACCTGGCAGCGATACGATCTCGGTCGAGGATTACCTCTCCAGCCGGCACGTTGTGCTGCGCTATTTTGAGCATCAGTTGACCTTCGAAGACGAAGAGGCGGTGCGTCGCATGGGATTGAAGCGCCAACGACAGATCGCGGTATGGTCTTCCTCCCTGGTGCCGCAATTGATCTCGGGCACAGCGATGATCGCCACCGTCGCGGAACGCATTGCGCGTCCGATGGCAGCCGTCTGGCCGTTGAAGATTTTACCGTTCCCCTTGCCTCAAGACCCTGTGCGCGTTTACGCCTATTGGCATGAAAGCCGCAACGAAGACCCCGTGCTGGCGAGATTCATGGAGATATTCAGAAGCGTTCTGGCGGCGGAAACGGTTGAGTGAGGCACTGGGGTTCTGTAAAAACAGCGCCTCACCCCGTCTTGTCTCGTCATTCCCGTCCTTATGAGGCCCTCCATGCAAAAACGAAGACTTGGAAGCAATGGCACCGAAGTCTCCGCTGTTGGTTATGGCGCCATGTCATTTACCAATTTCTATGGCCCCATGGATACAGAAGGTTCGCACGCCATACTAACCCGCGCGATGGAACTCGGTATTGATCACATCGACACGTCCAATGCCTATGGCGCCGGCAAGTCGGAAGAGCGCATTGGCGAGTTTCTGGGCAAGCAAGGCGGCAACAAAAACGATATATTTAGGATCGCCACCAAGGCAGGCATCACCCGCGATGCCGACGGCAATCGAAAGTTCGACAATAGCGCCGAACACCTGGAAGCGGAGTTGGACAAATCCCTGAAACGCCTGGGCGTTGATCAGGTCGCGTTGTTTTATGTGCATCGCCGCGACCCGAATATCCCCATCGAAGAGGTAACCGAAACGCTGGCCGGGTTGGTGAAATCGGGCAAGATCGGACAGTTTGGCTATTCCGAGATTGCTCCGACATCGCTAGCGCAGGCGCAAGCGGTGCATCCCGTGGGCGCGGTGCAGTCGGAATACTCGCTCTCCACCCGTTCGCCGGAAATGGGTCTCACGCAAATGACCGCTAAAAACGAAACGTCTTTGGTGGCCTTCAGCCCCGTCGGGCGCAGCCTTTTGACCGACACCCCGCATTCGT
Organism: Rhodospirillaceae bacterium; assembly: GCA_016845145.1. Lineage (GTDB taxonomy): Bacteria > Pseudomonadota > Alphaproteobacteria > Rhodospirillales > Casp-alpha2 > TMED8. Next base: position 102,595 of record JAERTE010000145.1, on the reverse strand, counting down.
TCGAGAAAAGCCAAACCCTCGACTTTCTGAAAGCCAATCCGCGCTTCCTGGAGCCCAACCTCAGCCGCAACATCGCCGTCACTGATGGCCTCAGGACGCTCGCACGGGAGATGGGCGTCGCGACTTCATCGTTGGCCATTGCCTGGTTGCTGCATCAAGGCGACAACATTCTGCCGATCCCCGGCACGCGTTCGGTCGACCATCTGAACGAGCTTGCCGCAGGTGCGGAAATGAAACTCAGCGAGACGGACTTGGCTGCCATCGACAGCTTGCTGCCCATCGGCTGGGCGCATGGCGACCGCTACAATGTCGGACAATGGGTCGGGCCTGAGAAATACTGCTAAGCAGAGAACTCAGGTAACCCGAGCCAATATCTGCTCGCGTAATACCGACTTCAGGACTTTGTTGGTCGGCGACAGCGGCATGAGCTCATCGCGAAACGTGATTTCAAGCGGACACTTGTAATGCGCGATCAGCGCCCGGCAGTGGTCGATCAAATCTTGTTCGCTCGCCGCTCCATCGGTTTTCAAACGCACCACTGCATGCACCGCCTCGCCCCATTTCTCATGCGGCAGGCCGATGACCGCACATTCGGCTACGGCTGGGTGTTTGGATAGCGCGTTTTCGGTCTCGATGGGATAGACGTTCTCGCCACCGGAGATGATCATCTCCTTCACCCGGCCGGCGAGATACAGATACCCGTCTTCGTCCAAATAGCCCGCATCGCCGGTGTGGTAATAACCGCCACGCAGCGCCTCGGCGGTGCGTTCGGGCTGATTCCAATATCCGTTCATGACCTGCGGACCGCGAATGACGATCTCTCCTGTTTCTCCCGGCCCTAATGGACGGTCATTTTCATCGACGATACGCAGATCTGAATAAACGAGCGGCTGGCCGACGGATTTCAAGCGTTCGGGGTGCTCCCCTGCCGGGTCGTGGTGTTCGGGGCCTAAGATGGTCAACACCGGCGAGGTTTCGGTCATGCCATAAGATTGCCCGAAACGCGCATGCGGCAGCTCGGCGACAGCGCGCTCGATCAACCCAATGGGCATGGGTGCGGCGCCATAGCAGATCAAGCGAAGTGTCGAGAGGTTGTGCGGATCGTAATCCGGATGGTTCATGATCATGCTCAGCATCGTCGGCACAAAGGTAACCGACGTGATGCGATGTGTCTGGATTACTTGCATCACCAAAACGGGATCGAACTTTTCGACAATCACCATATGTCCCGCATTGACCAGCGCCGCAAATACGCGTGATCCCGCGCCGAGGTGAAACATCGGCCCCGACAGCAGAAAAATATCATCCGACGACCAACCGTATGCCGGCGCTTGCCCCAACACGTTGATGAACAACCCGGCGTGCGACAGCATCACGCCTTTCGGCTTGCCTTCCGAACCACTGGTATAGAACAAGATCATGGTGTCGTCGCCGCTGCTGGCCAGCGCGTCCAGCGCACGGATGTCGGGCGCGCCTGCATCGTCGAGAAGGGCTTCGTAACTCTCCATCCCGGCGGGCACCTCACCATCATCCGCATAAACCAACACATCTATACTCGTACAGGCGTCGGCAATGGCGCGGGCTTCTTCCACAAAATGCCGATCCACCACCAACACCCGGGGCGTGCAATCGGCAACGCATTCAATCAATTCGGCGATAGACAACCGGTAGTTCAGAGGCACCAAAATGGCGCCGATGCGGGTCGGCCATAGGTAGGCCTCGAACTGCCGATGCGAGTTTTGTCCGAGGTAAGCGATACGCTCGCCCTTGCCGACACCCAAGTCCCTGAAAGCGCTCGCGATCGCCCAGCAACGCCGCTCCAACTCGGCCCACGTGAGGGTCAGGCCTTCGAAGCTAACAGCGGCACGCTTGGGTCCTTCAAACGCCGCCTTGGTGATAAAATCAGCAATGCGGATCATCGAGCGGGTAATGCCATCAACTGGCTTCCCAATTGAAGCGCATCGGTTTCTTCTCAACAAACCGATTGACCGCGTCTTTATGATAATCGCCGGCCAGGCAAATCGCTTGGCCAGCGGCTTCCATTTCCAGCAAAGCGTCGGCATCGTTGTCGAAGGCCTGATTGGCAATCCGTTTGGTGATGCCAAACGCGACTGCGCTCGCATCCTGCAGGCGCCGGGCCAGGTTCATGGCCTCATCTTGCAGGGTTTCAGCCGGGTAGACATCCATGGCGATACCAATGGCCTTGGCCTCATTGGCGTCGACGGGGCGACCCGTGGCCATCAGTTCCTTGGCCCGCTGCAGACCGACCATGCGCGGCAGCGTAAACAGCACGCCGTAATCGGGGATCGCGCCGATGCGGCAAAACACCGAACAAAACACCGCGCGTTCGGATGCCAAAATGAAATCCGCACAAAGCGCCAAGCCGAACCCGCCGCCGTATGCCGGGCCGTCGACCGCCGCGATGACCGGTTTTTCCATATTGCGGAAGTCCTGCAACATGCGGTGCGTGTTGTAGAGCCGGTCGCGCATGAATTCGGGCGGATAACCACCTTCCTGGGCGCGCGCCACCATGCCCTTAATGTCGCCGCCGGCGGAGAACACGCCGTCCATGCCGCTCAGCACCACCACGTTGATATCATCACGGGTACGACATTCCTCGACGATGGCACGGAAGCTATCTTGCATATCCGGTGAAAAAGCATTGCGCTGCTTGGGCCGCGCCATGATGACGGCGGCGATACCGCTTTCGACACTGAAGTCGATGGGAGAGTCTTGATCGGTCATTCGTTCGTCCTTTTAAATCGTCGCGATGGGTGTAGCCGGAGAGCCGACGGCGCCTGGCATGCGCAGCGGTGGTGCGGTCAAGAAAAACCGCGACCGTCCGCGTTGATGAAGTGCAGCAGCCAATTCGGACAAGTACCAGATCTCGCCCAAGTGCACGCCAAGCCGGAACAGGCAGTGCCGGTGCAGAGGCAGACGCGAGCAGCCGCCCTGGGTGTCGCCGTAGCCGTGCGAGCTCTCCACCGCCATGTTGTCGGAAATCAGTGCCACGACGCCCGAATCGGTAATCCACTGCAAAACCTTGGGGTCGTAACCATCGAGCACGGCGCCGGACGCATGCAGTTTCTCCGCATCCGGGTCGCCGGCCATTTCCAAGATCATGTCGTCCCAGCCGGTGTGAAACAGAAAGAAGTCTCCCTCCTCCACCGTGATCTCGTCCTTCTCGAACACATCCATCAGCATGGAGTAATCGACAACAACGCGCTCGTCACCGAAGTGACGATGGAAATCAACCATCACGCCCCGGCCCTGCATACCGCCGACGGCCATGTTCTCGACACCGAGTGCGCGCGCGCCCATACCGTCGGGATCGTCGGGGCCCTTGATGTGATCGCCGGGCGTATAGCCGTTGTAGTAGACCATCTCGGCCTCGCCATCGCCGTCGGCATCGAAGCGGCTGCCCACATGGGCAAAGGAATCCCACTGAGTCGAATACTGTGAATGCAACGTCACGCTTTCATCGGAAGAGACATCCATGTTGCCTTCCTGCACGGCGTTCCAATCCATGTTGTAATAGGGATGGTTCGAGTCTGGCGGATGAAATACGGTGCCGAATTTAGGAGGGTAGCGCTTCGGATTGACGGCGTTGCCGCCGGGCATATCGAGCGGCATGGACAGGCAAAAACACGCCCCTTCCCTGATTTCCGCCGCGGCCGCCAAACGCCGTTCCGCGGTTACCAGGTTCATGCGCCCGCGTTGATCGTCCTCGCCCCAATCGCCCCAGGTCGAACCATTCGGTCGATTGACCCATCTTTTGGCCATGAATATCTCCTCCCCTTACGCCAAGTTTGGGAAAGGATAATCGGCGTCAGGTCCCGAAACAAACCCGATCAGTGCCTTATCAACGCCGAGGCATTGCCGGCGCACAGGGACGCGGCGATGCGACGCCCTTCTCGATGAGAAAAGAGACGAAGTCGAGATCGCCCTTGACCACATCTTCCAAAAAGAAATGCACCAGCTCGTTGAAGCATTCATCCAGGTGCTCGGAATCACTTTGGCGTTCGCACAACTCACGAATGGCCTCGGCCTTCTCCAGCAATTCGGCATGAAACATGGCATGCTGGTCAAGCCTCGGAAATTGCAGGTCGGCGAGAATCGCCTCCTCGTGCGAGAAATGGTTGCGGCAAACCTCAAGAAACGAACCGGCGAGACGGTGGCACACGGAAAACTCACGCGCCATGATCGCTTCGCCGACGGAATTGATAACTTCGAATATCTCACGATGTTCGTTGTCGATCTCGGGATGACCGGTCAGGAACGAATCTGAAAAGACGACATGCATATCGGGCCCCCACATGAATCGGCACCGCTCGTGACCCCGCCACGGATAGTGCCAACGCCAACCCTATTCGCTTGCGAACAAAAGACCTTGATTCATATCAAATGACGGAAAGTTACGCTTCGGCCTTTTTCTCCCACCCGCCCCCGGGTATTTGCTGCCAGTACGTCAGCGCGTGGCCAGCGTTCTTACATTGCGTCCAGCGCTTGCGCGCCGCTTCCACCATCATCGCGTCGTTGCCGTCGAACAGATCGAAACAGCGTTCGAATTCAGCCAAGGTAGCGCTCTCCGCGCCATCCGTCAGAAACAAGAACTGCGCGTCGTTGGCATTGGCTTCATCGCACGATAGCCAAATCGGTTGATCTGCGGGATTGCCGTCCTTAGCTGCACCATGCGGCAGCCACGAATCCTGGTCATAGGTCCAGAGCAAACCGTTCAACGCCTCGACCCGTGCATCCGACCCGGCAAGCACCAAAGCGCGCTTTCCCGCATCCAAGGTCTTTTCCAAAAGCTTCGGCAGCGCCGCTTCCAGCGGAGAGCGTTCAAGGTGGTAAAAGGCGACGTCGGTCATCGCGGCTCATGTACCCTATTTGCGTTCGTAGTGATCCGCCACCAGCCGATCGAGCAGGCGCACGCCGAACGCGGTACCGCCTTTGGGGACAGTGTCGGTATCTTTGCTCGACCATGTCACGCCGGCGATGTCCAGATGCGCCCATGGCGTCTTGCCGGTGAAGCGTTGCAGGAACTGCGCAGCCGTGATCGATCCGGCGCCGCGCCCGCCGGTATTTTTCATATCGGCAACGCTTGAATCGATCTGTTTGTCGTAGGCGTCGCCCACGGGAAGCCGCCAGACTTTCTCGTTCACCGCCTCGCCGGCCTTCGACAGGCGCTCGGACAAAGTGTCGTTATTGGAGAACAACCCCGCGTGCTGGTCACCCAGAGAAATGATGATTGCGCCGGTCAGCGTCGCCAAGTCGACAACGAACTTTGGTTTGAACTTCTCCACCGTGTAATGCAGCGCATCGGCCAGCACCAAACGTCCTTCGGCGTCGGTATTGATGATCTCAATGGTTTGGCCCGACATTGAGGTGACGATGTCGCCCGGGCGCTGCGCATTGCCGTCGGGCATATTCTCCACAAGGCCGACGACGCCGACGACGTTGGCCTTGGCCTTACGCCCAGCCAGCGCTTTCATCAATCCAATGACGACGCCGGAACCACCCATGTCCCACTTCATATCTTCCATACCGCCCGCCGGCTTGATGGAAATGCCACCAGTATCAAAGGTCACGCCCTTGCCAACAAAAGCAACGGGATCAGAGCCCTTACCTCGGCCACCACCGTTCCAACGCATGACCACCATTTGCGATTCGCGCACCGAGCCCTGGCCGACACCCAACAGTGCGCCCATGCCGAGCTTCTTCATTTGCGCTTCGCCCAGCACCTCGACCTTAACCCCCAATTTGCTCAACTCGCGCGCCTGCTTAGCGAGGCTCGCGGGATAGATCACGTTCGGTGGCTCGGACACCAGATCGCGCGTCAGGCAAACCCCGTCAGCGACTTTATCCATGGGCGCGAAGGTTGCTTTGGCCCGAGCACTGCGCGGGCAAAGAACGCGTAGGTTTTTGAGGCTCGGCTTTTTATCTGCCTCTTCCTTGGTGCGGTATTTGTCGAATCGATAAGCGCGCAAACGAGCCCCATAGGCGAGATTAGCCGCCATGTCAGTGACGGAAAGGCTCGAATCGGCAATCTCGTCCACCAACACGCTCGCCGCCGTCTGGCCGCTGGCTGCGACGTTTGCCTGAACTTTGCCGCCAAGTCCCTGCATACCAAGATCGTTGATATCTTTTGCCTTCCCAAGCCCGACCAGGATGATGCGATTAAGTTTGCTGCCCGCCGGCGCCATGAGGGTCAGAGTTTGGCCTTTGTTGCCCTTGAATTTGCTGCCCTTGACCGCGCGTGTCAGTGCACCGCCCGCCTGCTTGTCGAGGGCTTGGGCTGACGTCGTGAGTTGCCGTCCGGTAGTCGCGAAAGCGACGGCGACCCCGGTTGCAGGTTGGGCCAGATTGGCAAAAGCGATTTTCATCTCAGACTCCCCATTGGACGTTTTAGCTGGACGCTATCAGTTGTTGCTAAAAGAAAAGGCGTTTGCGGTGGCTGTTTCAAGCGTTTTCATGATCGTTGCGAAAAGAGGCCAGATCAGCCTCGGCCAACGTGCCGCCGCGTGCATCGCCCCGCATCATCATCCATACGATTCCCCCCGGCATTGAAATCGCCAAGGCGACGACCCCAAAGAACAGCGATAGCGCTAATGCCGCGTCTTGCTCCACGCCGACTAGCGCAAACATCCAAACCATGGCACCCTCGCGCACGCCCCATCCGCCAATCGAAATCGGTACCGCCATGACCAGCAAGACCGGTGGGATCAACACCACACAATCGAGCAGCGTGACCTCCAACCCCAAGGCCTGAGACAGAATGTAACACGATAGGGACACGTTGAGATGTCCCGCCACACTCCACAGCAACGGCGGCAAGGCCGCACCAAGCGAGCCGAATACCCGGCGTGTATCGGCGCCCAAATTGCCGAGTCCGCGGATGACCCGCCATTTCCTCAGACCCTCGGGCAGGCGGTCGAGCATTGCCACCAACAGCGTCCCCACAACAGCCACCGCCGTAATCGAAGCCGCGGCGGAAAGGCTCACACGGGCGATATCGGGCGACAGGTGAGGAATGAACAGGGGTTGGGTCAAATCAACAAGCAGGACCAGCGCCAGGACCGTGGCCACGCGCTCGATAATCACACTATTGATGGCACTCCGCGGCGGCAGATCTCGCTTGAACGACAGATACATGCGTACGCCATCGCCACCTGTGCCACCCGGAAGCGCCTGATTGAAAAACATACCGACATAAAAAAGCCGTGACGCCAGCCAGTTCGTCATTGGTGTTCCGAGCGCCGTCAGCACGCTGTTCCAACGATATCCGCCAATCAAAAACTGCAGCGTGAGCACCGCACAAGACAACAGCAACAGGCCTAGGTCCACCGTGGCGATATGCGCGCCTACCGATGCCATATCTACATTGGAAACGAGATACCAGATCAACCCACCCGAGATGGCAGCCTTGATGACGATGGCCAGCCACTTTTTCAATTTGGTTTTCCTATTGCTATCGAGACACTGCAACCAAGCCACACCGACCGAGGCCCGGCAATCCTTAACAGTTCATCTCAGGCATGTCACGGCGGCGATGCAGTTGGCGCCGGTTCGCGCGGACGCAGCCTAACCGGCACGCGCTTACGCCCCCAGTCTCCGGGCGGACCGTCAAACACGCCGGCCACCGGCTCGCCGCATCCGGCGCAATTGCCAGCGTAGTTGCCCTCGAAACTGAGATTCCAATCCGACAGCAGATACCAATCGCGCCCAATCAAAATTTCTCCGCAACCCGGGCAATAGGTGCTCTGCGCCGCGTGGTCATGCACGTTGCCCACATAGGCATATTTAACGCCGTTCTCCATGGCGATCTTCCTCGCCCGTATCAGCGTCTCGGGTGGCGTGCGAGGCTTATCCATCATCTTCCAATCGGGGTGGAAAGCGGAGAAATGCAGCGGTACATCTTCGCCCAGATGCTTGACGATCCAGCTGGTCATCTCGTCGATCTCGGCGTCGGAATCGTTCTCACCTGGGATAAGCAGGTCAGTAATCTCAAACCACACGTCAGTGTCATGCTTCAGGTATTTCAACGTATCGAGCACGCTGTCGAGGCGCGCCGTGCATAGTTCCTTGTAGAAGTGCTCGGTGAACGCCTTCAAATCGACGTTGGCGGCGTCCATCCAATGATAAAACTCGGCCCGCGGGTCGGGGCAAATATAGCCCGCCGTCACCGCTACGTTCTTGATACCGCGTTCGCGGCACGCGCGGGCCGTATCGACGGCATATTCCAGAAAGATCACGGGGTCATTGTAGGTATAGGCCACCGAACGGCATTTGGTCTGCACCGCCGCGTCGGCAATTTGTTCGGGCGATGCCTGATCCTGCAACTTGTCGAACTCGCGCGCCTTGGAGATGTTCCAATTTTGGCAGAATTTGCATGTCAGGTTGCATCCCGCCGTCCCGAAACTGAGTACCGGAGTCCCGGGCAGGAAGTGATTGAGCGGTTTCTTCTCAATGGGATCAATGCAAAAGCCTGACGACCGCCCATAGGTGGTCAGCACCACCTCGCCATTTTCGACAGCCCGCACATAGCAAAGTCCCCGCTGCCCCTCGCGCATCTTGCATTCGCGAGGGCAGACGTCGCATTGGATTCGTCCGTCGCCGAGGGCGTGCCAGTATTTGGTGGAGACTGTAGACATAGGTTTATTGTAGCCGATTGCCTGACCGACTGATATGCCTCACCTCAGTCAGGTAACGATGCCGGCTTCCCATCATCGCGCAACACCACGTAGACCGCCGGGATGACCAGCAAGGTTAATGCCGTGGACGACGCCAGACCGAATACCATGGAGATAGCGAGGCCTTGAAAGATCGGGTCGGTAAGGATGAACGCAGCTCCAATCATCGCCGTGACGGCGGTGAGGAAGATCGGACGGAAGCGGATGGCGCCAGCTTCAAGCAAACCATCACGTAGTGCCGCACCTTCGTCCAGACGCATACGGATGAAATCCACCAGCAAGATCGAGTTGCGCACCATGATCCCCGCCAAAGCAATAAAGCCGATCATCGACGTGGCGGTAAAAGGCGCGTCGAAAATCCAATGGCCCAGCACAATGCCGATTAATGAGAGCGGGATCGGCGTCATGATCACCAAGGGCAGCCGAAAGCTCGAGAACTGGCCGACGATCAGGATGTAAATGGCCACCAGGGCGAAGCCGAACGCCAGCCCCATGTCGCGGAAGGTCACATAAGTGACCTCCCACTCGCCGTCCCAAAGCACGGTGGTGGTGTTCTGATCGGCAGGTTGTCCGTGGTAAGAGATCGCTGGCGCACCTTCCGTGCCCCCTTCACCCCACGACATGTTTTCGAGCTCACGGTTGACGTCGAGCATGCCGTAGAGCGGCGCTTCGAACTTCCCAGCAAGTTCACCGTACACGACCTCGGCGAAGCGTCCGTTGTGGCGGAAGATCGGGTAGGACGCCAACTCACGCTTGATGTTGACGATGTCGCCAATCTCGACGACCGCGCCCTTGTCCGCCGCCTCACCCGGCGCCGCCACAGGCGTTGCCAGCAAATGCTCACCGATAAACAGGCTGTTCTTCGGCAGGCGTATGGCGATCTCGACAGGGTTGGCGCCGTCGCCTCGGTGCGAATAACCGACGCTGGTGCCGTTCAAGAGAACCTTCAGCGTGTCGAACAGCTCTTGCTCATGGACCCCGTGAAATTCCAGGTTGCCTTGGTCCACCTGAAACCTCAGGCGCTCGGGCGTGAGACCGATGGAATCATCCACGTCGACGATATAGTCAACCTGCTCGAACGCTTGGCGCACCTTCCATGCCAGTTGCCGACGGGTTTTTTGATCCGGGCCGTAGATTTCGGCCATCAGCGTGGAGATCACAGGCGGCCCGGGCGGCACCTCCACGACCTTTACCGTGGTGCCATCAGGAAACGTAAGCGTTGAAATACGCTCGCGGATGTCCAACGCGACATCGTGACTTTGACGGTCGCGCGCGTCTTTGTCTGTGAGGTTGATTTGCAAATCGCCCTGCCACGGCTTGCGCCGGATATCGTAGTGCCGCACCAAGCCATTGAAATTGAACGGCGCGGAAGTGCCCGCGTAGGCCTGGATATGCGTGAGTTCCGGCAGGTCACCCAACACGCGCGCCACTTTCATCAAGTTGCGCTCGGTGACTTCCAGCGGCGTGCCCTCGGGCAAATCCATCACCACCTGGATTTCCGACTTATTGTCGAACGGCAGCAATTTCACAGATACGTCCTTTGTGGCGAACATCACACTGACAGCCACCGTGCCAACGGCAACACTGATCAGGAAGGCCCACGAATTTCTGCGGCTCGCCAATACAGGGCTGGCGAACTTGCGGTAAAACCGCCCGGTTGCGGTATCCGCCGACTCGTGTGCCCCCGGCGCACTACCACTGTCTTCCTTGTGAATGCGCACCAGCAACCACGGTGTGATAACGACGGCGACGAGAAACGAGAACGCCATCGCCGCCGAGGCATTGGCCGGGATCGGACTCATGTAAGGGCCCATCAGACCGGAGACAAACATCATCGGCAGCAATGCGGCGATGATGGTTAGCGTCGCGATCAGCGTCGGGTTTCCGACCTCGGCCACGGCCTCGATCGCGGCTTCAATGCGGTCGCGTCCGTCGCGCATGTTCCAATGCCTGACGATGTTCTCAACGACTACAATAGCATCATCGACTAAAATTCCGATTGAGAGGATAAGCGCGAACAAGCTGACGCGGTTGATGGTGTAGCCCATCATCCAGGCGGTGAAGAAGGTCAGCAATATGGTGGTCGGGATGATGACCAGCACCACCGCACCCTCGCGCCAGCCGATAGAGACGGCGATAATCAACACGATGGTCACTGTGGCGCCGATCAGGTGTGAGAGCAATTCGTCGGATTTCTCGCCCGCCGTCACGCCGTAATCACGCGTCACGACAACGTCGATGCTGTCGGGCAACAATCGCCCGCGCACCAACTCCAGCCGCGCCATGATGTCGTTGGCGACATCGACCGCATTTGCGCCTTGCCGTTTGGCGATGGCCAGCGTGACGGCCGGGCGGCTCGATAGGGAACCATCATCAGCACTCGACAGATGCCACACCCGACTGTCTTCCGGTTTGGCGCCGACGACGATGTTAGCAACGTCTTTTAAGTATACTGGGCGGCCATCGCGAGCGGTGATGCTAAGCAGGCCGATCTCGGACACGCCGCTCATGGTTTGGCCGGCAACCACCGGCAATGTGCGGTTGGCCTCGCGCAGGTTTCCAACGCCGAAAGAACGGTTGGCATTCCGCACCTTGCGCACGACCTGGTTGAGGGTAACGCCGAACAGCGACAGGCGCTCCGGATCGGGTTCGATCCTGATTTGGTCGGGCCGTCCGCCCACCAGGAACGTCAACCCGACGCTATCTACAGTGGAGATTTCATGCAACAGCTCCTCGGCAATGCCGTGCAGCGCATTGTCATTCCATTGCTCACTGGCGTCTGCCTTCGGCGCCAGCGTAATAGTAACAATGGGTACATCGTTGATTCCACGCCCGACGATCATCGGCTCGGGGATACCGATGGGCAGGCGGTTCAGGTTGGCACGGATCTCCTCATGCACGCGGAAGGTAGCGCGGTCTTCGTCGGTGCCGGCGAAAAACCGCACCGTGACGATGGCGCGATCGTCTTCACTGAGCGAATAGACATGCTCCACATCATCGATGCCCTGCACCATGTCTTCCAGGGGCTCGGTTACCAGTTCGACCACGTCAGCGGCTTTCAAGCCGTCGGCGGTAACGATCACGTCGACCAGCGGCACGCTGATTTGCGGGTCTTCCTCGCGCGGTAAGGCCATCAGCGCCATAACGCCGAGCACGACGGATATCACCAAGAACAGCGGCGTCAGCGGCGAATTTATGAACAGCCGCGTCAAGATGCCGGAAATACCCAGCTTCATGGCGCATTCCTTACCAAAACATCGCCGTCTGATATGCCGGACAGAATTTCAATGCCGCCGTGGATGGCGAGTCCCGGCTGCACCACCGTCTCGCCGCCGTGCTTCAAGCGCACGAAAGTGAGACCGTACCGGCGGCTCAGGAAGGCTGCGGGAACGACAAACGCACGTCGCTCGCCCGCGGCCACCATCACCCGCACCCGCTCCCCGACAAAGAAATCCCCCAGATCACCCAACTTTACGTCGGCGGAAACGCGGCCATGGCGGATTTCGGGATACACCTTGATCACCGTGCCGGTTCTGGTGTCACCATTTGTCGGTGCCGTGGCAGCCATGCCGCGCGCGCCAACGCTGACCGGATCACCGATCTTGATGAACCGTGCATGGCGCTCCGGCACCTGCAGCCGCAGAACGTAGGCATTGGCGGTAATCACCGCGAGGCTCTCTCCCGGCAACACGACCTTACCCTTAGTCACATCGACACGCAGCACGCGTCCCGACGTCGGCGCCTTCACACTACCCTCTGCCTGACGCTCGGCAATGACGGCGCGTTCAGCTCTGGCCGCCGACAGATCGCGGCGCAGCACCTTTAGCGCCGTTTCGGCCTCATCCAGCCGAGATTGTGAAACGGTGCCCTTCCGGCGCAGCTTGCGCGTACGATCGAGCTCAATCCGCGCCAAATCCATCTGTGCCGAAGCCGATGCGATGCGCGCTTCCATGGCGCGAAGTTCAAGCGCCAATTTCGGATCTTCGACACGGCCAATGGCCTGCCCTTCCTCAACAGCGCTGCCCTCATCGACACTCAGTTCGACCACGGTGCCACCGATACGCGCCCGCGCGATTGTCTGATCCGTTGCTTCGATGGTCGCGAATACAGACTTCTGATCCTTGATCATGCGCGATGCCACTGTCAGCTCGTCGGCAAAAACATCGCTGGCGCCAAATACCGACACCGCGCTCAGCGCAAAAACCAAACGCATGCTGGCGGGAAACGTGCTGTTGAACAGACCCATCGGGGTTAACCTTTCAAAACCAGATCGCCACAAACCAACAAATTTACCTGGAATGCAGACTTGACTTTATTTTCTATTTTCATTAAATAGCAAATATGGATACACATTTCAACCCCGAAAACATGGATGCCAACGCCGAGCGCGTGGCACGGTTTTTAAAGTCCATCGCCAACCGTGTGCGGTTACGAATTCTTTGTTGTCTGATGCAAGGCGAGAAACCCGCCGGTGAAATGAGCCGCGAGTTGGGCATTTCTCAGGCCAATCTGTCGCAGCATCTGACGTGGCTGAAACACGAAGGTTTGGTGCAAAACCGCCGTGAAGGTACAGTGATATTCTACAGCCTGTCGGACACTTCAATTGAACCACTGATGGAAGTCCTGCACGACATGTTCTGCGCAACCACCGAAGCACCTGGATAATGTGCCTTGAAGCGGGTTAAAATATAGACTGCGAATGCCTATATTTGGCTCAGGAGCACATCCATGAACGCCATCCGCCAGCCGGCCGTTGCCGGCCAATTCTACCCCGGAAACGCTGCAGAGCTTAGTGCTGCCGTAGATGGCTATCTAGAGGCTGCGGAACCCGGTGGCTCGGACGATGTACGTGTGCCAAAAGCCATCATCGCGCCGCATGCCGGCTATGTTTATTCAGGCCCCGTCGCGGCCACCGCCTACAAACGTCTCGCACCGGCGCGTGACACCATCACACGGGTTATTTTGCTGGGCCCTTGCCATCGCGTTGCGGTACGCGGTCTCGCGCTCAGCAGCGCAGACGCTTTCGCCACGCCGCTTGGCGACATTGCATTAGATAAAGACGCCGCTGCTGCCATTGAGGGCATGAAACAGGTCGAAGTTTTCGACGAAACCCACAAAATGGAACATAGCCTTGAGGTTCATTTGCCGTTCCTACAGACCGTGCTGGGCGAATTTACGTTGCTGCCGCTGGTCGTCGGCGAAACAACGCCCGCCAGCGTAGCCGAAGTGCTGGACGCGCTATGGGGCGGCGACGAAACCCTGATCGTCATCAGTTCCGATCTGTCTCACTATTTGGACTACGACAGTGCCCGCGCGCTCGACGGCGCCACCAGCAAAGCAATTGAGGAAATGGCCCCCGGTAAGATCGAACGCAACGGTGCCTGTGGCCGGTTTCCCGTCGGCGGCCTGTTGGCATTGGCGAAGCAGCGCGGCATGAGTGTTGAAACTGTGGATTTGCGCAATTCCGGTGATACTGCCGGTCCCAAAGACCGTGTCGTCGGCTATGGGTCCTGGTTGTTTTTCGATCCGCACGAAATCGCCTCGGATGAACAACCAGAGACGAAAGCAAGTAGTGTCGTTTGGGGAAAGACAGTCACCAGGAAATCCGAAACCACCGAACCGGCACCGCCCTCGCCCACATCCGATACGCCGGCAGTCGAGGGTGAACATGACTTCGGCGCCGGCACCCGCGCGCTTTTGGACGAACACGGACTGACTCTCATATTGCTTGCCGCCGCCTCTATCGACCATGGCCTCGAACACAGCGCGGCATTGCCGGTAGATATCAGCGAGCACCCTCCAGCATTGCAGGAAAACGGCGCCTGCTTTGTTACGCTCAAACGTAACGGCCAGTTGCGTGGCTGCATCGGCTCGCCTCAGGCGCACCGTGCACTCGTACTGGATGTTGCCGACAACGCTTTCAAGGCGGCGTTCAAGGACCCGCGTTTTCCGGCACTGACGCCGAGCGAGCGCGAAGGCCTCGATCTTTCGATAGCCGTGCTCAGCCCGCAGACCCCCATGAGCTTCAGCGATGAGGCGGATTTCATGAGCCAGCTGCGCGCCGGCCGCGATGGCTTGATCATTGCCGATGGCCCCAGGCGGGCTCTGTTCCTTCCCGCGGTCTGGGATCAATTGCCGGATCCGCACCTATTCGTGCAACACTTGAAGCAAAAAGCCGGCATGGCCGCGGATCACTGGTCGCCGAATTTCCAGGCTTGGCGTTTCGTCACTGAGGCCGTCTCTATCGACACCTTCTCCGGCTGATACCGCCTTCCCTCGCTTGACATGACGCCGTCATTGCGCGACCCATAGCCCTGCTGTCATTTGCGACCATATCGGGAGAGCGCGTTGCTCAATATCGGACTCGGGCTGGCTAAGGATATAGCCGCCATCTCACGCCGCGCCGGCGCGGAAATCATGAACATCTATCAGACCGATTTTGACGTCCAGGCGAAGGGCGACAACTCTCCGGTCACGAAGGCGGATCAGATTGCCGAAGACCTGATTTGCCGCGCCATTCGAGAAGGCATCACCGCCGATATCCCGATCGTTGGCGAGGAAGGTGCAAGTGCGGGCAACGCCCCCGATGTCAACGGCCGACCTTTTTGGCTGGTCGATCCACTGGACGGCACTAAGGAATTCATCACGCGCAACGGCGAATTTACCGTCAACATAGCACTGATTGAGAACGGAATGCCGGTTCTCGGTATCGTTCACCTCCCCGTACACAACGTCACCTATTGCGGCCTCTCCATGGGGTCTTTTGTGCTCAACGGCGATGAACCGCGCCGTGAGATCAACTGCCGACAAGTTCCGGCTGGCGGTTTGGTGGCGCTGGTCAGCCGCTCGCACAAGACACCGGAGGTCGATTCCTACCTGGCCAATTTCAACATCGCTCAGGAAATGAGCGCTGGCAGTTCGTTGAAATTCTGCCGAGTTGCCGAAGGCGCTGCCGACATTTATCCGCGCATGGGCCGCACCATGGAATGGGATACCGCTGCCGGCCATGCCGTATTGCGTTACGCCGGAGGTGCCGTGCGCCAGCTTGATGGATTGGACCTAGTGTACGGCAAGCCCGGGTTTGAGAACCCACATTTTGTCGCAGCCAGTGTCGGCGTGCTCGGCGGTTGAGCCCTTTTACCACCCTCTCGGCTGAAGACCGCAACCTGGAGCGATGCGCTGCAGCATTAATAGCGGGTGAACTTGTCGCCTTTCCGACGGAAACTGTTTATGGCCTTGGCGCCGACGCTACTAGTGACATGGCAGTCGCATCAATCTTCGCTGCCAAAAACAGACCCGATTTCAATCCGCTCATCGTTCATGTCACGGACCGCGCCGCCGCCGAACAGTTTGTTGTATTCAATGAGTTGGCCGATAGATTGGCCGAAGCGTTCTGGCCTGGTGCGCTTAGCCTTGTTCTGCCGAGACGCGCTGGGTGCGAACTTTCGCTATTGGTAAGCGCCGGTTTGGACAGTGTCGCTATTCGCGTGCCCGCACATCCCCTGGCGCACAATCTGCTGCAACGCGCCGGCTGTCCCGTTGCGGCACCCAGCGCCAACCGCTCGGGCGAGGTAAGCCCCACCACAGCGGCGCACGTCGCACAATCTTTCACAGGGCTTGATAGCGACACGACGCTGAGCATCCTTGATGGCGGGCCCTGCCCCGTCGGTTTGGAATCGACCGTTGTGGCTGTCAGTGACGTAACAGCAACTCTGCTTCGCCCCGGCGGCATTCCGCCGGAAGCCATCGAGCGCATCAGCGGACCGCTCGGGCGTGCCGGCAGCGACGACCGCGCTCCAAGATCCCCAGGCATGCTGAGCCGGCATTACGCGCCACGGACACCGCTGCACTTGAACGCCGATCACGCCCGCGATGGCGAAGTGTTATTGGGGTTTGGCGAAGCGCCAGCTGGAACGAAATTCAACCTCAGCCCGTCTGAAGACCTAGCAGAAGCCGCCGCCAACCTGTTTGCCATGCTGCGGGCTTTGGATGAACAAGATCACGCGGGCATCGCGGTCATGAAAATCCCCAGCCAGGGCTTGGGACTTGCCATCAATGATCGCCTACAACGTGCGGCCACAAGGGATGAATGACCAGCCATGACTAAAAGCATCGTCGTATTCGATTCCGAGTGGACAACTTGGGAAGGCGCTCTGGAGCGGCGTTGGTCTGGGCCCGGCGAGGAAATCGAAATTGTCCAGATCGGCATGGCGAAACTCGCCGACACGCCGGAGTTACCTGAGATCGATCAAATCGAGTTTCTTGTGCGCCCGGTTTTGAACCCCGACCTGAGCAGTTATTTCACGGATCTGACCGGCATTACGCAGCAAGAAGTCGACGAGCAAGGTGTGAGTTTTTCCGAGGGCTTGGAGAGGATGCGAACCTTTCTCGATCCGGAAGTTCAGGTTGTATATTGCTTTGGCGGTGACGGCATAATCGTCAATCGAAATTGTACGCTAAACAATCTGGACGACCCATTTCCGCCAGAATTATTTGCCTCAATTCGTGGCGAGATTGCCGAATTTCTTGGAATTTCGGAAAGTGGCGCACTTTCCAGCCGGCTACCCGAAGATATGGGATTCGAATCCCCAGGCGATGCGCATACGGCCCTTGCCGATGCCCGATGCATCGGAGAAGCGCTGCGTATCATGCGCCGCGCAGGCGCGTTCTAACAGGAGCGGCCCTCTTTAATTGGAGCGAACCTCGGCAACAAACTTCTCGACTTGGTCGCGCAAGTCTACCGATTGACCGGATAGCTCGCGCGCCGCTGAGAGAATCTGTTCCGACGCATGTCCCGTTTCGGACGCCGCCTCGGAAACGCCGGAGATATTCACCGTCACCTGCTCCGTACCGTTGGCCGCCTCTTCAACGTTGCGGGCGATTTCCAAGGTCGCGGCGTTTTGCTCTTCGACGGCCGCCGAAATACCTGTGGTGGCCTCGTCGATACGGCTGATCGTTTCATTAATTCGGCGAATGGCATCAACAGAGTCCTGTGTCGCCGATTGAACACCGGCGATCTGAGTGCCAATTTCTTCCGTCGCACGGGCCGTCTGATTGGCTAGGTTTTTCACCTCAGACGCCACAACCGCGAATCCCTTGCCGGCATCGCCTGCACGCGCCGCTTCGATGGTCGCGTTGAGCGCCAACAAATTGGTTTGCTCAGCAATATCAGTGATGAGATCTACGACTTCACTGATCTTGGTAGCCGCGACCGCGAGGGCCTCAATCTCATCTCCGGTTGAACGCGCTGTTTCAACGGCCTCCCTTGCAATCTGGGAAGATTGATCCACCTGGCGTGAAATTTCGGAAATTGAGCTATTCAATTCCTGAGCCGCAGCCGCCACTGTCTGTACATTCGCCGAAGCCTGAGTCGCGGCGGCCGCAACCGTTCCGGCCTGCTCCGTCGCATTACTGGCTTGGCCGGACATAGACTGTGCGGAGTTCTCCATTTCCGTCGCCGACGCGGAAACCGTGTCGACAATGCCGCCAACATTGGCTTGGAAATTGTCGGCCATCTCATTCATCATCCGGCGCTTCTCTTCAGCGGCGCGTTGTTCAGCTTCTTTTTGTTCGGCCTCCAGGCGCTTAACCTCTATGGCGCTGTCTTTGAACACTTGCACGGTAGCGGCCATCTCGCCGATTTCGTCTTTGCGTCCCTGCGCCGGGATAGTCACCTCCAGATCGCCACCGGCCAAGCGCTGCATGGCGCCAGTCATGGAAACCACCGGATTTGACAAGGCTCCTCCGAGATACCAAGCGATAGCGATACCCAAAGCCAGCCCGATAAAGGAGATCACCACCATTTCGATCTCGGCCAAGGCGATCTCATATTCCATCTGCTCTTTCAGATGATGTTCCTCTTCACCGATGATCTTCGCCAGCTTTTCCGCATCGCCGGTGACGATGGCGATCATTTTCGGCATCTTCACCTCAAGGAGGTCGCGGATCTTGCCTTCATCGGCATGCACGGTGGCGAACGCCTTTTCATAGGCGTGAAACAAATCGAGGGCTTCCGTGTAGGCCTGGCGTTCGCTATCCGTATGAACCGCGCCCCCCAAGACCTTGAACGCCTTTTCCGTGAGTTTGAATTCCTTCTCAGCCTCGGCTGCGGCCTTTTCCTCGCCGGCGATCATCCGCGTGGTCTGAAGTTGGCCAAGCAACACGTGCTCGCGCACGGTACCGGCGATCAACGCAACATCCGCCATCCCGTCGTTTTTGGCTTCCTCAACGATCTTGTCCAAATCCTCGACCACCTTGGCGCCGTTGGGCTCAAGCACGTCATGAACGAGATGGTTATGTTCCTGCACCAGGGCCGCCGCTTCCTCAAACTCGTGCAGATATTCCGCCAGGGCATGGGTGATTTCTTCGACCAGTTTCACATGCTCCGGGTCGGAAATATCGGCTTTGCCCTTCTCGATTTTCACCGCGAGATCTTTCGCATGCTGAATGACCGTCTTGGCTTCAGTTTGGTCGCCGGTTCTGGCGAAGTGCTGCGCCTCATTCACCACTTTCAGGAACTTGACCTCAACCTCTTCGGCGAAGGTCGCCTCCTGCACCAAGTGGGCGTATTCATCCACCTCGTGGCCAAGCGTGATAAAGCTGTAAACCGCCAGCACCGAAACCACGACGAACACCGCCAGCACGATTCCAAATCCGGAAAACAGTTTTGGCTTAAGTTTCAGATCGTCGAATTTTGCAAGAAACCCTTGGCGGGACTCACCCACCGATGCGTCAACAGATGCCATTTCGTTTGTTCTCACTCATGTTCAGAGGAAATGCTGCAATTCAAAAAACTATACTTTTGGCCTAATTACCAGTCCATTGGACTATGTAGTATTAAATCGAGTGAATTCAATGGGAAATTTCGACGTTTAGACATGTTATCAACGCCGAAAGCCCCGCAACTGCTGGCGGGGCTTCCCTCTGTGGGCGCTTCACGCGCCGCCCGGCGATGATTGGTCGGGCCTATGAGTGGTATCGCGATATTCCTGCTTTTAGATCAGGTGGGGTCAGATGCTCGACTCCTATTCGTTATCCACGATCTCATCATAGCGGAATGCCCGCTGCTTGCATTGATGCCGATCATGGCAGTGGCCGGCACCATAGGGTAACGACGTTGCCGTCACTCCGCCGGGGCCGGGTTGAGCTTCAGGTGCGTGCCCGGCAAAAACAGTACAGCACAGAAAATCAATCCTGCCAGCACCGCCATCACGGCGAACAGCGCATAAAACCCCCAGGTGCCATGCAGCGCCGAAATCGCCGGCACTGTCGTCGCCATCACAGCGAACGAGATGATGTAACGCGCCGAATAGGCCCTGGACCGCCACTCGCTTTTGGCGATGCGCCCGATCAACACATCATTGATCGGGATTTGACCGAACACGACCAGCATGAAGATCACGGCAACCACCAGCGCCGGCGCGCCCGTCAGGTTGAGCATGATTGCGAACATGACCGCTTGAGCCCCCGCCACGGCGGCGAATACCAGACGCACCGAGTGGCGATCAACCAAATAACCGACAACCAACTGCGCAATGGAGGCGGCAGCGAACACAGCGAATGCCCACCATCCGACTTCCATGCCGCTGGAAGCAAAACCGGCCAAGCGCTCATCAAATATTTTAGGCAAGGCGAAGGTGGTGCTTTGGAAAATAAAGCTGCCCAGCGCGGCACTGAAAAAGATAATACCGAACACCTTGATCAACATGCGTCGATCCAGCTCCAGGGTCGCGGCATCCGCCGCCTTGGCACCGCTGGTGCCATATGTCTGATCATGGATGTGGGCGACCCGCAAAAACACCAAGTACAGAATACCGACGCCAATACACACCGCCCCCGGCACCAGAAATGCCATCCGCCATCCAAACTGTTCGATGATCAGCAATGTTACCAGTGGAGCCGCGGCAACGCCTAAGTTGCCGAAAACACCGTTCATAGCGATAGCTATGCCGGTTTTTTCACGCCCCTGCACCACCATGGCGATTCCAACCGGGTGGTAGATGGCGCCGAAGACACCGATCAACAATATCGCCGCTGCCAGATGCCACGGCGACGTTGCCAATGCCGTCAGCATGGCGGCCGAGCCCATCCCCAAAAAGAAGATAGCAATCATACCGGGCCGGCTCCATTTATCGGCAATCCAGCCCGCAGGCACGGAGCACAACCCAAATGCCGTGAAACCGGCTACCGAAAACGGGATCAACTCGGCATAACTCATGCCCCACTCACTGCTGATGCCGCTGATTTCCATCTGCCGGTCAGTCGCGATAGCCATCGCAACGGTCGCGAAGATTAGAATCAGGTAATGATCAATAAAATGCCCGGCATTCAAAAATGCGAAATCGATACTTTGGCGGCGGTCATTGGTCACAGTTATTCTCCCATCCTTTAATGTCCGCATTAAATCGGTTTTCCATGCGGCGATCTTGCTATATTTTGTCAATTAATATCGAGAAAGCGACAAAATGCGCCTAGCCGACCATATCAAACGGTTGCAACACGTGGCTCGTCCCGTGGCCACGGCAGCCAGCGACTACACCGCCGGACATGCCATCGATTGGCATGACCATCCGCGCGCCCAGTTGGTCTACGCGGAACGCGGTGTCATCAGCGTCTCCACAATCGAAGGTGTTTGGATTACGCCACCGGAGCGCGCGGTCTGGGTACCGGCGGGCATTCGCCACCGGGTCGACATGAGCGGGCCGGTGCGCATGCACAGCCTCTACGTGCGCCCCGACGCGGCGCCGGGCTTGTTTTCACAATGCCGCGTGGTGATGGTCACGCCGTTGCTGCGTGAATTGATCAGGCAAGCGGTCAACGTGCCGGAACTGTACGACGAGAATGGCCCCGACGGCCGTCTGATCCGTGTCTTGGTCGATCAATTGGTCAGCCTGGACCAAGCCCCCCTGCACTTGCCCATGCCCGAAGACCAACGCCTGCGCCGTGTGACTGAAGCGATTATCGCGACCCCCGCCGACAATCGCAGCCTAAAGAATTGGGCCAACGATGCGGGTGCCAGTGCACGCACCCTGGAGCGCCTGTTCCAGCGCGAAACCAACATGACCTTCCGTGCCTGGCGCCAGCAGGCGCGTTTGCTGGCCGCGCTCAAAGCCTTGGCCGGGCGTCAGCCCGTGACGCAAGTTGCACTCGACCTGGGCTATGAGAGCCCCAGCGCCTTCATCGCCATGTTCCGCCGCGCTTTCGGGGTTTCGCCGGGCCGATACTTCAACCCGCCTTAAACATGATAGCGCCCCCTTGCCAGGATGTGTCAGCGGGGGCAATATCCGCCGCATGAATGACATGAGCACATCTACAGCGGCATTTGCCGCCATTAAGGACCTCGTCGGCGCCAACGGCTGGATAGACACGCCTGAAGACGTTGAACCGTTTGTTGTCGAAACCCGCGGCCTATGGCGCGGCGAATGCGACATGGTGGTCAGCCCGGCATCTACCGAAGAACTCGCAGGCGTGGTGAAAATCTGCGCCGATGCGGGCATCGCAATTACACCGCAAAGCGGCAACACAGGCCTTGTCGGCGGCGCCATTCCGCACGGCGGCATCATCATCAATACGCGGCGGATGAACAAAATCCGCGATGTTGACGCACTCAACAACACCATGACCGTCGAGGCCGGGTGTATTCTGGCCGATATCCAAAACGCCGCCGACGACGTCGACCGGTTGTTTCCACTCAGCCTCGCCGCCGAGGGCAGTTGTTGCATTGGCGGCAACTTGTCGACCAATGCCGGCGGCATTCAGGTACTACGCTACGGAAATGCGCGCGATCTGGTGCTCGGCGTCGAAGTGGTGAAGGCTGACGGGCAAATCTGGAATGGCCTGCAACGGCTGCGAAAAAACAACACCGGCTACGACATGAAACACCTATTCATGGGCGCAGAGGGTACGTTGGGCATCATCACGGCAGCCGTTATCAAGTTGTTCCCCAAACCTCGACGCAAAGAGACCGCCTTCATTGGTGCGGCCAGCGTCGAAGCCGTGCAGGCGCTGTTCGCTCGCGCGCAAGATGCGGTCGGCGATGCTTTGACGGCATTTGAATACGCCAATGAGTTTTCCATCGGCCTTGTATTCGACAACATCGAAGGCGCACGCAACCCGCTGGAAGGGACCTATCCCGCCTATGCATTGCTGGAGGTTTCAAGCCTGCGCGATGACGACAGCACGCGCGATGCGCTGGAGAACGTTCTGGCGGATGCGCTGGAAGACGAAGTGATCATCGATGCCGTAGTGGCGCAGTCCGAAGCTCAGGCCCAAGCCATCTGGAACCTGCGGGAATCCATGCCGGAAGCGCAAAAATTCGCGCGGCCCAGCATCAAACACGACGTCGCCGTGCCGGTGTCCAAGGTTGCGGAGTTTGTTCGCACGGCGTGTAACCGGGTCAGTGATGATCTACCGGGTATTCGCCCGGCGGCGTTCGGACACTTCGGTGACGGCAACATCCATTTCAATCTATCGCCGCCCGTGGATGCCGACCCGGACGCGTTCCTGGCACAGTGGGATCACTTTGCCACCATCGTTCATGATTACGTGGCCAGTCTGAACGGCAGCTTCAGCGCGGAGCATGGCGTGGGTGAGTTAAAACGCAAGGACGTTGCGCGCTACAACGACCCTGTCGGCATTGAGATGATGCGTGCCTTGAAGGCAACGCTTGACCCGAAAAATATCATGAACCCCGGCAAGGTCATTCCCGAGGCGGAAAAAACGTAATGTCTGGTGGCGGCGACAAGTTTGAGCCCATCGACGCCAGCGCCATGCCACGTTTCGCATCGCTGCCGACGTTTATGCGCTTGCCGCATGTCACCGACCCGGCAGAGGTCGACATCGCGCTGGTCGGCGTACCATGGGACGGCGGCACCACCAACCGTGCCGGCGCACGCCACGGGCCACGTGAAATCCGCAATATGTCGAGCCTGATGCGCCGTGTGCATCCCGTCAGCCGTATTGCGCCCTACGAGCTTTGCCGCATTGCCGATCTAGGCGACAGTTCGATTAACCCCATCGACCTGATGGAAACGCTACAACGCGTCGAAGATTTCTATACCAAGATTCATGAAGCCGGAGCGCATCCCCTTACGGCAGGCGGCGATCATTTGATCACCCTGCCGATCATGCGCGCCATCGCCAAAGACGGCCCTGTGGGCATGGTGCATTTCGATGCCCATTGTGACACCAGCGATGAGTATTTCGGCGGCTCCAAGTTTACCCACGGCACACCGTTCCGACGCGCCGTAGAGGAAGGTCTGCTGGACCCCAAGCGCACCATCCAGATCGGCATCCGTGGTTCCATGTATACGGACAATGACTGGGCATATTCCTACGACACCGGCATGCGGGTGATCGCCATTGAGGAATATTTTGAGATGGGTACCGAAGCCGTGATCGCCGAAGCACGACGCGTTGCCGGTGACGGACCGACATATGTCAGCTTCGATGTCGATGGCCTGGATCCGGTTTACGCACCCGGCACCGGCACCCCTGAAATCGGCGGCTATTCAACCTTCGAAGCGCAACAAATGCTGCGTGGCCTCAAGGGACTGAACCTGATCGGCGGCGACGTCGTCGAAGTGGCACCGCCTTTCGATCCCAGCGGCAATACGGCGCTGGTGGGCGCGACGATGATGTTTGAAATTCTCTGCGTGCTGGCCGACGCCATCGCAGCGCGTCACTAAATCAAGGCACCAGCCTGCAAATCCGTGTACATTTCAGGCATGGATAAGCATGCCGAAATTCATGTTAAAGCCCTGCACAAAGCGTTCGGCGATCACCAAGTCCTGCAAGGCATAGACCTGACGGTTTACGCCGGTGACGTTGTGGCCATCGTTGGTGGTTCGGGCTGTGGGAAAACCGTATTGCTCAACCATATCCTGGGCCAGCTTGATCCCGACCAAGGCAGCATAGAACTTGCCGATCATAATCGTGACGCAGCACCACTCGTGGACTTGGCCGACATGGACGGGGCGGAACGTGACCTCGTACATCAACATTGGGGCATGGTGTTTCAGCGCAACGCACTGTTTTCCGGCAGTGTGTACGACAACATCGCGCTCTGGCTGATGGAAATCCGCAATATGGATGACGCCGACATCCTGCCCATCGCGCGCCGGGTTTTGGCAGCAGTCGCATTGCCGGATGACGACGCCTTCCTGGAAAGCGACGCTGAAGCGCTATCAGGCGGCATGGCCAAACGTTTGGCCGTGGCCCGCGCCTTAGCCATGAACCCCATCGTCATATTCTATGATGAGCCGACTACCGGGCTCGATCCCGTTAGCGCCACGCAAATCCAGGATCTGATCGCCACCACCCACGAAGAGCTGCGTCCGGATCAGCCGCCTCGCACCACGGTCATCATCACTCACGATAAGGATCTACTGCGCCGCCTTGAACCGCGCACGGTCATGGTGCATGAAGGCCGGGTTTTCTTTGACGGACCGTTTGCCCAGTTCGAGACAGCGACCTCGCCCATAATCCGCCCCTACTTCGACCAGATGCCGGCGCTGCACATGGACACTCAACGCCCATAGTCAGGCTTTCAACGCAGCCTGTTGCTCATCTTTAAAGCCCAGGATGATCTTGCCGCCAGCCTCGAACACTGGGCGTTTGATCAACGCCGGATGCGCCAACATGAGGGCACGCGCCTTTGTTTCATCGACGTCGGCAGTCTCGGAATCAGGTAGCTTGCGCCAAGTCGTGCCGCGACGGTTCAGCAACGCCTCCCAGCCCAAAGCATCAACCCAACGCTCCAGCATATCCGCATCCAGGCCGTCGGCGCGCAGGTCGTGCAGGCGCGCCTCCTTGCCCTCGGCGACGAGCCATTTCATCGCCTTGCGGCAGGTATCGCAGTTCTTCAAACCGTGGACGATAATCATTCAGAGGCTCCTGTTGTTTTAGGGCGATGTTGCCCTATATTTTTAGAAGCTATCCAACATTGCAAGGACCGGACATGCTCGCGCTGATATCGCCCGCCAAAAAACTCGATTTCGAATCCGACGTTACGACTGCCGACCACACACAACCGGACTTCCTCAACGCATCCGAGGATTTGGTGGGCGCGGCGCGCAAGCTGTCGCGCGCGCAATTGGCCTCGACCATGAAACTCAGCGACAAGCTGGCGGAATTGAATTTCCAACGGTTCCGGGACTTCGCAACGCCGTTTGATTTGTCCAACGCCAAACAGGCGGCGCTCGTATTCAATGGCGATACCTACGTGGGTTTGCAGGCGGATACGTTGACGGCCAAAGACATGACCTTCGCGCAAGATCATCTGCGCATTCTCTCGGGCCTATACGGTTTGCTGCGCCCCCTCGACCTGATCCAACCTTACCGACTTGAAATGGGCGCCAAGTTCCGCGCCCCCGGTGGCACCGATCTGTATGGGTTCTGGGACGGCCAGTTGGCAGAGGCCATCAATGACGTCACCGCCGGTCACAAAGACCGAAGCGTGATTAATCTGGCGTCGAATGAGTATTTTAAGGCCGTACAGGCGAAGAACCTGGACGCAGACGTCATCACGCCCGTGTTCAAGGAAATCAAGGATGGCCAGGCACGCACGCTGGGCCTGTTTGCCAAACGTGCACGTGGCGCCATGGCGCGCTTCATGATCAAGAAGAAGATCGAAAAACCGGCTGGTCTGAAAAAATTCAATGACGGCGGATACGAGTATCGCGATGACCTGTCGGATGCCAAGTCCTGGGTGTTCACACGCCAACAACCGCCGCCTGCTTCTTGAGTGACATCGTGAGCGGCCATCCGCCTATCGACCATACGCTGGTCTTTACCTATACAAACGACCTGGACGCAGCATCCGCATTTTTTCGCGATGTCATGGCGTTCGAGTTCGTTGTCGACCAAGGCTGCTGCCATATCTTCCGCATGACGGACGGCAGCTTTATCGGCGTATGTGACCTGCCGGACCGGCCGCCTGGAAAAACAGCACTCACCATCACGATCGTATCGAACGCGGTTGATGAATGGTACGAATTCCTGACGGCCAAGGGCATCGAATACCAAAAACCCCCAGGCCACAGCGACAAATTCGGCGTTTACAGCTCGCTGTTTATCAGCCCACACGGCTACCGCATCGAAATCCAGCATTTCGACGACCCCGATTGGCATAAACGCCGGCTTTAACGCCAACCATTTCCCTTCCCCGATAGCTCCCGTAGAATACGCCTAATGTTGTGAAGCCCCAGGGTGAGGCGTCGATATGGAAGAATTATTCTCCAAGGAAGTTGCGATTCTCGAACGTGCTGAAGCACGTCTCGAAGAGCCCGAAAAATTGGCTGAAGATGCGCCGGAGTTGATGGGTGACATTGTCAAAAACTACAAACGCCTGTTACGTCAAACCCGACGACTGGTCCGTGTCGCCGACCGCACCCAGGAAGAGATACGCGGCGCAAATACGAAAATCGAAGCCCAGAAATCCGAAATCGAGAAGCTGTATGACGAGCGTGGCCGCCAGAACGATATTTTGGAAGAAACCGTGCGCGAACGCACGGCCGACCTTCAGTTCTCACAAACCAAGTTACAGCAACTGATCGAACACGGTATCGCGCTGGGCGCCGAGAAGGACGAAAAGAAACTGCTGGAAAACATTCTGGTCGGCGCCAAGGAGTTGGCACACGCCGACGGCGGCACGCTGTATATCAAAGACGAAAACGAAGACCTGGTGTTTCAGATCGTCCGCAACGATTCCCTCGACATCCAACTGGGCGGCACCAGCGGCAATGAAGTCAATTTCCCGCCAGTCCACTTGATCGACCCCGAGACCGGCAATCCGAACCAAAAGAACGTCGCCAGCTATACGGCGATCACCGGCGAGAGCGTCAATATCACCGATGCCTACGAAGCCGAAGGTTTTGATTTCTCTGGCATGAAGAAGTTCGATCAAACAACGGGGTACCGTTCCACATCCTTTCTGTCGGTGCCGTTGAGCCCACGACAAGGCGGCGTCATCGGGGTGTTGCAATTGATCAATGCCACGGACCCGGAAACCGGCGAGGTCGTGCCCTTTGCCGAAGAGATCGAGAGTTTTGTTGAGGCCCTGGCAACACAAGCCGCCGTAGCGCTGGACAACCAAAACCTGTTGAAAGCGCAAAAAGTATTGCTGGATTCGTTCATCGAACTGATCGCGAGCGCCATTGACGCCAAATCACCCTACACCGGCGGCCATTGCGCACGGGTGCCGGAACTCGCGCGCATGCTGGCCGAAGCCGCCTGTGCCGAAACCACAGGCACCTTCGCCGACTTCGACCTCACCGAAGACCAATGGTACGAATTCCAAATCGCATCGTGGTTGCATGACTGCGGAAAAGTGACGACACCGGAATACGTCGTCGACAAGGCGACCAAGTTGGAAACCATTTATAACCGCATTCATGAAGTGCGCACGCGCTTCGAAGTGCTGATCCGTGACGCACGTATCCGGCAGCTCGAAGGAATGCTGGCGGAGAACGCCGACGCAGATGCTCTGCAACGCACCTATGATGATGACGTGCAGCGTATCAAAGACGATTACGCCTTCATCGCTGAGAGCAACATCGGTGGTGAATACATGGACGACGACAGAAAAGCGCGTGTCCGCGACATCGCCGCCATCTCTTGGACACGTCACTTGGATGACCGTCTCGGTCTGTCTCAGGATGAAGAAATGCGGTTGAAAGGCATTCCGCCGCAAACTCTGCCTGTGGAAGAGCCGTTACTCCAAAACCGCGCAGACCATGTCGTAACGCGCGCCAATCCCGAACCCTTTGGTGACAATCCGTGGAACTTCAAGATGCCGGTACCTGACGACCTCTACAATTACGGCGAGGTGTACAATCTATGTATCGAACGCGGAACATTGACCGCCGAAGAACGCTTCAAAATTAACGATCACATCATCCAGACCATCATCATGCTGGAACAACTCCCCTTCCCCGACAATTTGAAGCGTGTGCCGGAGATTGCCGGCGGCCACCACGAAACCATGATCGGCACCGGCTACCCGCGCATGCTTGAAAAACACGATATGTCGTTGCCGGCACGAATCATGGCGATTGCCGACATTTTCGAAGCACTGACCGCTTCCGACCGGCCTTACAAGAAGGGAAAGACCTTGAGCCAGGCGCTGAAGATCATGTCGTTCATGCGCAACGACCAGCACATTGACGACGAGCTTTTCAAACTGTTCTTGGACAAAGACATCCACAACGAATATGCGGGTCGGTTCCTTGATCCGTCACAGGTGGACGAAGTCGACGTCAGCGCCTATGCCTGATTAACGGTTGCCGAATTCCTGCTCGACCAACGTCGCCCAATAACTGGCGCCATAGACAATGGCGTCATCGTTGAAATCGTAGTTGGGGTTGTGCACCACACATCCGCCGTCCTCACCTTCACCGTTGCCGACGCGAATGTAACAGCCGGGGTTATCCTGCAGCATCCAGGCGAAATCCTCAGACCCCATGGTCGGCGGCAGATTGGTATTCACATTGTCTTCACCCGCCACCGCAATGGCCGCCTGTGCCGCCTTGGATGTTTCTTCGGACGTATTCACCAACACCGGATAGCGACGGTCGTACTCGATGGAATAGGTCAGGCCGTGCGCGCTACACACGCCCTTAACGATCTGCGCCATGCGCGCCTCGACCTGATCTTGTACGTCGCGCCGAAGCGCCCGGCAGGTGCCCTTAATGACCGCCGTTTCCGGGATCACATTCATGGCGCGCCCGGCATGGAATTGCGTGACACTGACCACGGCGGTATCGATAGGATTGACGGTGCGCGCCACGATCCGCTGAAACGCCATGACGATTTCGGCGCCCGTGACAATCGGATCGATACCCTGGTGCGGGTGCGCCCCGTGCGAGCCCTTGCCGGAGATTTCAATAGTGAACATATCCGCCGACGCCATGGCCGGACCGGCCTGCATGCCGAATTGGCCTACAGGCATGCCAGGCAAATTGTGCATGCCATAGACGGCCTCTACGGGGAAAAGCTCAAACAAGCCGTCATCGACCATCACTCGTCCACCGGCGACGTTCTCTTCGGCGGGCTGAAAGATGAAATGCACATTGCCGGTAAAATTCCGTGTTTCGGATAAATAGCGCGCCGCGCAAAGCAGCATGGCTGTGTGCCCGTCATGGCCACAGGCATGCATTTTTCCATCGATAGTCGATGCGTGGTCGAAAGTATTTTCTTCATGGATGTCTAAGGCATCCAGATCAGCGCGCAGCCCGATGGCGCGGTTCGAGTTACCAACCGACAGCGTGCCGACGACACCTGTTTTGGCCAAACCACGATGCACCTTTAGGCCAAGCCCCGTCAGCTTTTCAGCGACAATATCAGCCGTGCGAAACTCCTCGAATGCAGTCTCTGGGTGGGCGTGAATATCGCGGCGGATGTCGCCGAACTCAGCCGCATAAGCGGCAATTTCCTGTTTGATGGCCATTTATATTGCCCCTCCCGGCTTAGGACACCCGGTCCATAAATATTTTCAATTCATCAGCCCACAGATGTCCGTCGATGGACGGGGCACGGTGGCCATTGTCGCTGTCGATTTCGAAATAGGTCGCGTCAACACCGGCATCCGCCAACAGTTTCATTGTCGCCGGCGCAATGGAAGGCGGAAATAGATTGTCGGTTTTCGATAGAACGTAAAGCACTGGCACCTTGATCTCCCCCGCCTTCGTGGTGGCGTCGAACTGTACGGCGGCTTTACGCAAAACAATCAGCGAATTGGCATCGAACTGATCGACCCACGGTTCCGCCAATTCCCTGATGCCGCTCTTGTAACCATAATTGGTAAGTGTCTCCATGCGAAACTTGAGCATTTCTTCTGAAACACCGGCAGTATCCTCATTGCCATAATACTGGCCATCGCTCCATCCCGGGCATGCATTTACGAAGCGTTCGATGAGCGCATCAACATTGCTCATGTCACCGCGTCCTCTAATGGCGCTGACGACAGGCACCAGCGCGCGCATACGATCCGGGTACTCGGTTCCCCAATGGAATGTCAAATAGCCGCCAAAGGAATTGCCGATGACCGCCGCCAGCTGATTGACGCCCAAATGATCGAGCAGTCGGATTTGCGCATTGACCATGTCACCGACCGTGATATCCGGGAAATCCAAGCCGTAAGCCCTGCCCCGAATCGGGCAAATACTTGCCGGTCCCGTACTGCCTAACGCAGAGCCCAGCATATTGGCGGCAACGACGAAAAACCGATCCGTATCCACCGCGCGCCCCGGTCCAGTAACGCCTGAGAACCACCCCTTTTCATCACCAGCGGCATGCTGGTTGTTGGTATAACCATGGCAAACGAGAACGGCATTATCGCCGGCTGCATTCAACGATCCCCAAGTTTCGAAGGCAACATCAAGGATCGGGAGACTGTCGCCGCATTCCAGCGGAAAATCATGGCTCGTGTAAAGGCGAGACGTCGAAAGCAGCATGCCAGATGAATTCCCTGAGGCGTTTCCCAGATACAATCAGGGACGGGACCGAAAGGCAAATAGCGATATCAATCGCAGCGCTGGAATGAACCCTAGCCTCGCATGCGCTCTCCGCCAGGATCAAACAGTGGTTCCTCAATCACCCGAGCAGGCCGCCGATCGCCCAGTATTTCGATTTCAAAGACCTCGCCGTCGCTGGCTAAATCTCTCGGCACGAAACCCATGGCAACGCTTTCCCCTACGTAATGGGCATAGCCGCCCGAAGTGACAAATCCAACGACCTCATCGTCCCGCCAAATGGGCTCATCACCCCACACGTCTGCATCATCGGCATCGACGACCATGCTCACCAATTGCCTTGCGGGTGGTGTGTGGCGCTCACGCACGGCTGCTGCACGGCCAATGAAGTCGGCTTTCTGGAAATCGATGAAACGATCCAGGCCGGTTTCCGCCGGCGTGTAGTCGGGCCGGTATTCGTTAAGCCAGGAGCCGAAATTCTTCTCCAATCTAAGCGACATCATCGCGCGCATACCGAACGGCCTCAATCCAAGGTCTGCGCCGGCGCCAGTCAACGCCTCATAAAGAGCAACTTGGTTTTCCGCATCGACGTAAATCTCATAACCCAAATCACCGGTGTAGGTGACGCGGTTGATCAAGGCCGGCACCCCGCCGGCATTCATTTCCCGGACACTCAAGAACGGCATGATTTCGTTAGAAACATCCGCGTCGCAAACAGCGGCTAACAATACCCTCGCTTCGGGCCCGGCAATCTGAAAACCAATCCGCGCCAGCGAAACATTGCGGATATCGACCCCGCTATCGGGCAAATGCGCCTCGAACCAACGCATATGATACCCTTGGAACGCCGATGAACCGGTGAGTTGGAAACATTCGTCGGCAATGCGCGCCACCGTCAGATCGCCAATCAACCGCCCGCTTGGATTGAGCAGCGGCGACAAAGAGAGCCGCCCCACCGGCGGAATCCGCCCGGCCAGGATATAATTCAACCACACTTCGGCACCGGGGCCGGTGACTTCAAATTTACCAAAATTGTGGATTTCGTTGATGCCCACCGCGGTGCGCACAGTGCGGCATTCATCACCTGTGGGGCCGAAAGCGTTTGAGCGGCGGAACGTTGGGGTTTCTTCCGCGTTCTCCGGATCTGTCGCGAAATAGTTGACGTGTTCCAGGCCATACGAAACACCAAATACAGCGTTTTGCTTCTTCCAAATGTCATAGGCTGGGGTCGTCACTTGCTGGCGCGCGGCGGGTAGTTCTTCATTAGGAAACGACACGGCAAAACGACGTTGGTAATTTTCGACGACCTTTTTGCACGTATAGTCGGGTGAAACCCAATCGCCGAACCGCGCCACATCCATAGCGAACACGTCGCTGGTAGGCTCTCCCTCGATCATCCATTCAGCCAGCGTTCGCCCGACCCCGCCACCTTGGCTAAACCCGGCCATCACGGCGCACGCCGCCCAAAACCCCGGCAGCCCAGGCACCGGGCCAACCAGCGGATTGCCGTCTGGCGCAAAGGTGAATGGGCCATTGATGACGGTCTTGATACCGGCTTCGCCCAAACAAGGGTAGCGGTGATAGGCATGCTCTAAAGGTTCCGCAATGCGGTCGAGTTTGTCGGGCAACAGTTCGTGTCCGAAATCCCAACTGGTGCCATCCACCGACCACGGATCGCAGTCTTGCTCATAAATACCAATTACCAACCCTTGACCTTCTTGGCGAAGATAGCTCTCGCCGCCAGGGTCGATGACGTGCGGATGCTCTGTGCCCATGGCCATGATTTCGGGGATATCATCGGTCACCAAATACTGATGTTCCATGGCCAGAAGCGGCAAGTACACGCCGGCCATTTGCCCAACCTCGCGCGCCCACAAACCGCCTGCATTGACCACATGTTCGGCCGCTACGGTGCCTTGCTCGGTGACTACGTCCCAACCGCCCCCTGCACGCGGATTAAGCTCCAACACACGGTTGCGCAGGCTGATCTCAGCGCCCTGTTTGCGGGCCGCCCTGGCGTAGGCGTGCGTGGTGCCGGCCGGGTCCAGATGGCCATCCAACGGATCATAGAGCCCGCCGATGACGCCATCGATGTTCATGATGGGTGCGAGTTTTTTAAGTTCATCGGGCCCAAGTAGATGCGTATCCAACCCCATGTGCCGGTGGCGGGCGCGTTCGGCCACCAGGTAATCCATGCGATCGTTGTCGGTGGCGATGGTGGCGCCGCCCACGTGATGCAAACCACAGGACTGACCGCTGATTTCTTCCAACTCTTTGTAAAGATTGATGGTGTATCCCTGCAGGGCGGCGATATTGGGATCGGAGTTCAAGGTATGAAATCCACCCGCGGCATGCCATGTGGAACCGCTGGTTAATTCCGAGCGCTCGATCAACAGAACGTCATTCCAGCCGTATTTGGTCAGATGATAGAGCACACTGCATCCAACTACGCCCCCGCCGATGACGACCACACGCGCCTGGGACTTCATCGCCGTCTTCATTGCCCTTCCTCCGTATCACATGTCCGGTTTGGCGCCGCCCTCGGCAATTCGGCGGTCGACGAAGGCATCAAGCTCCTCTTCGACGGCCGGATCCATCTTCGGCGCCTCGTAGTTAGCCAAGAGGTCTTTGTAGATGGAGTTGGCCCGATGCATGGCTGTGACCGAACCGGCGTCGCGCCAGGTTTCGAAGTTTCGCCAGTCGGAAAGCATCGGCGTGTAAAAGGCGTTCTCGTAGCGCTCCATGGTGTGGGCGCAGCCGAAGAAATGCCCGCCGGGGCCGACTTCCTCAATGGCATCCATCGCCATTTCATCGTCATCCACAACCATTGGCGTCAAGAATTCCGCCATCATCTGCATCATTTCCGCATCGATGATGACCTTTTCGAACGATGCCGTCAGCCCGCCCTCTATCCAACCGAAACCGTGCTTCACGAAATTCACGTGGCCCAAGGCGCAAGCCCAGATGGACATCTGCGACTCATAGGCGGATTGAACGTCCGGCGCGTTTGACGCGTTGACATTGGATGACCGGTACGGAACCCCGTAACGCCGGGCCAACTGGCCGCCGGCAATGACCGCCTTGGCGTATTCCGGCGTCCCGAATGCCGGTGCGCCGCTTTTCATATCCACGTTGGATGTAAAGCCGCCGTACATCACCGGCGCGCCGGGATTGACGAGTTGAATGAACGCGATACCGGCCAGGGCTTCCGCGTTTTGTTGCACCAATGCGCCGGCGAGCGTTACCGGCGCCATGGCGCCAGCCAAGGTAAACGGTGTGACGACGACGGGCTGGTTGAGTTTCGCCATCTCGATCATGCCATTGAGCATGGGAAGATCGTACTGCAGCGGTGAGTTCGCATTGACCACAGTGAGAATGCTAGGCTCACGCGCCAATGTTTCATAGTCGATACCGCGCGCGATGCGGGTCATCTCTATGGAATCCCGAATGCGTTCGCGCCCCAGCGAATAGCCGAAACAGAATTTATCGCTGAGTTTGATCGCCGAACGTTCGGCCACCAAATGGCGGAGTGGCGGTGCCACATCCACCGGTTCAACCGGATAGCCGCCCATCTGATGAACGATATTGAGGCTTTGTCCCAAGCGAATAAAGTTTTCGAAATCCTCCATGTTGCCGGGCCGACGCCCCGTGTCCAAATCGGAGGCATTGGGAGGACTGGCAACCAATCCGAAGATCATCGCGTTGCCGCCCACATCAAGCGTACCAACGGAATGACGTATATGCAGCTTGTAGGATGATGGCGCCTTGGCAACGCTTTCTTCGATCAGGCCACGCGGAAAGCGGATCCGAAACGAACCGGCTTCAACGTCGGCACCAGCGGTCCTAAGAATGCTGCAGGCGTCTGGATTGAGGAAATTGATGCCGATGCGTTCCAACACATCGAGAGATTTCTCGTGGATCGCCTCAACCTGATCGACCGACAAAACCTCCATGGATGGAAACGGGTTTAGGGGCTGGCGGAACGGCAGCTGTTGAAAGGATGCGGCAGCGGCGCGTTCAGCCCGCACACCGGTCCGGCTCCGGCCTCGTCTCGCCATGGCATGCCCTCCCCGATCGCCAAGACTACATGTCCACTTCTGTCGTCGGGTATCCGGGGTCCCGGGTCAAGTGGAATTCAAAGCGTCAGGCGGATTTCAATGCAATGACCGGTTCCATGCCGGCAAACTCTTCTTGCGAGAGATGGCACGCCACGCTGTGACCATCACCCAACGTCACCAACGGCGGTTGCTCTTTGCCGCAGAGATCGTTCGGAACGTCATCACGCCGCGGACAGCGGGTTGAGAACGGACAGCCTTTCGGCGGATTGAGCGCGGACGGGATATCGCCCTCCAGCACGATGTGGCGTTTCTCAATCGAGGTATCGGCAATGGGGACGGCCGACAACAAGGCTTCCGTATAAGGGTGATATGGCGGCGAGAACACTTGGTCCGTATTGCCGGTCTCGACGATATGTCCGAGATACATGACCACGACGCGGTCCGCCAAATAACGCACAACCGAGAGATCGTGGCTGATGAACAGCATGGTCGTACGCGACGAACGCTGGATATCCATTAACAGCTCGGTAACGGCTGCCTGCACCGAGACATCGAGTGCAGATACGGGCTCATCGGCGACAACCACGCGCGGCTCGCCCGAGAACGCACGCGCAATGCCGATGCGCTGCTTTTGGCCACCGGACAATTGGCGCGGCATGCGGGTGGCGAATTCACGTGGCAGCTTGACGAGATCAAGAAGCGTTAACATACGGTCGCGGCGCTCTGAGACGGTTTTGCCGATCTTGAATTTCTCCAGCGTACGAATGATTTGTGACCCGACGGATTGGCTTGGATTTAGGGTGTCGAATGGATTCTGGAATACCATCTGGATCGACGATACCGTGTGATTGTCACGTTCGGCGATATCCACCGTGCCGATCTCATTGCCATCAAGCTTCACGTCGCCGTCCGTCGATGTTTCAAGCCCCAGCAACACCTTCGCCAAGGTCGATTTGCCACAACCGGACTCGCCCACGATCGCCACCGTCTCCGCCTCACGGGCATCCAAAGAGATCGCTTCGTTGGCTTTCACAGTTTGGGTGTCACCGCCGAACACGGCATTGGCGGAAACCTCGTACCACTTTTTCAAGTCAGCGACGTGCAAGACGACGTCGCCGGGCTCAATCTCATCGGACTGGACGGCAATCTCAGGCGGCGCTTCCCAGTCAATATCATCGGTCCGGACACAACGGCTGTAGTGACGCGTGCCACTGGCGATGGGATGCATGTGAATGTCACCCGAATCGCACACACCCGCCTTGAAGTGGTCGCAGCGCGGGCCGAAGTTACAGCCGGTCGGGCGTTCATGCGGCAACGGCAGTTGACCCTGGATCGGGATCAACGGCCGGTCGTGTTTGTCCGCTCCTGGTAGCGGGATCGAGCGGAACAACCCTTGAGTATACGGATGACGCATTTCGTCAAACACATCGTGGATGGAGCCGGCCTCTACGGCTTCGCCGGAATACATCACCGTCATGCGGTCGCATGTATCGAGAATAAGACCTAGGTTGTGGGAGACGAAAATCATCGACGTACCGTAGGTCTCACCCAGTTCCTTAACCAGTTCAACAATGCCGGCCTCAACCGTGACATCCAATGCGGTGGTGGGCTCATCGAGCAAAAGCAGCGACGGCTTCGACATCAGTCCCATGGCGATCACCACGCGTTGTTGCTGTCCGCCGGACAGTTGGTGCGGATAGGATTCGAAAATTCGCGGCGGATCGGGCAATTTGACCGCCTCTAAAATTTCCAGCGCCATCGCGGCCGCTTCAGCTTTCGACTTGTTCTCATGCAAGATGGGCACTTCCATCAATTGCTTGCCGATCTTCATCGCCGGGTTCAGCGACGCCATGGGCTCTTGGTAGATCATGGCGATTTCGTTGCCGCGGAGATGCCGGTACTCCTCCTCGGAGATCTTGGTCAAATCGCGGCCCTTGAACTTGATCGAACCGCTCATAATGCGACCGTTCTTGCCGAGGTCGCCCATCACACCAAGCGATACAGTTGACTTGCCGCATCCCGACTCGCCGACAATACCCATGGCCTCGCCGGGCAAAACGGTGCAGGAGAAATCCATCACGGCGGGGATTTCGCCAGCCCGGGTGAAGAAGGAGATGTTGAGGTCTTCGATCTCGAGTATCGGTTCCGTCATGACGATCTCCCTATCAATCCTTGAGCGATTGTTCGCGCAAGGCGTCAGCCAAAAGGTTAAGCCCCAGCACGAACGACATCAGCGCAAGTGCCGGCGGCAACGCTGGGTGCACATAGGCACGCAGCAACCGACTGCCCTCTTTGATTGTCGTGCCCCAATCTGGACTTTCCGGCACCAGGCCGAGACCGAAATAACCCAGCGTACCCAGCAAGATCGTCGTGTAACCGATACGCAGACATGCATCGACGATCAGTGGCCCGCGCGCATTGGGCAGAATATCCCAGAGCATCACATACCAAGGCGTCTCGCCCCGTGTCTGAGCAGCCGCCACATAATCGCGCGTGGCGATATCCATGGTCAGGCCGCGCACGATACGGAAAACGCCCGGACTGGACGCAAACACTACGGCAACGAATATGTTCAGTTGGTTCGGCTCCAACGACAAGATACCGAACGGATCGGCATCGAAAACCAGACTGGCGTATACCCATCCCCCGAATATCATGACCGCAAGCAGTTGCATGACCAGTAACTGCGGGCGTTCCTTGAAGCGACTGATGAAAACCATGCCGAAAAAAATGATCGGGAACATAAAGAACACGCCGGCCATTGACTGCGGCAAGGCGGTTTCACGGATCCCCGGCGTAACCAGCAAGTAGAACAGCAAGATCACCGGAAACGCCAAGACCAAGTTGGCCAGGAACGACAGAACCGTATCCATGCGACCCCGATAGTAACCGGCTGGCAGCCCCAGCATGATGCCGACAACGAAAGCGAACATCGTAGCCGCCGGCGCAATGACCAAGACAATGCGACTGCCATGGATCACGCGACTGAACACGTCGCGGCCAAACTTGTCGCCGCCGAGATATTGGATCAGTCCGGTTTCAGGATGCATGACGCCGGGCTTCTTGTTTTTCAGGATAGCGAACTGGTCCAAGGGATCGAACGGCGAAACCACGTCAGCGAAAATGCCCGTGAACAGCCAGAAAAACACGATAAACAAACCGACAAGCCCGGCTCGGCTCTCGTATACCCGCCCATAAAGCGAAAGATTGGGATGATAGCGGTAGCTGACCCCCATGACGACGGCAATGCACAGCCATACGGGCCAAAAGCTCCAGAGGATACCGGTGATGATTTCGAATACACTTGCGTACTGCATCTCGTCGCCCCCCCTATTGAACCCGAATTCGTGGGTTGAGATAGGCGTATCCGATGTCGGATATGAGCTGCGTCACCAGCACCACGACAACCGAAACGATCGAACAACTGAGCAGCAAGTCGATATCGTTGTTACCCGCAGCCTCCACCAATAGCCAACCGAATCCTTGATAACGGAACATCACCTCGACGATCACGACGCCTGTCAGCAACCACGGAAACTGCAACATGATCACCGTAAACGGCGCGATCAGCGCGTTGCGCAGTGCGTGCTTGAAGACCACGGCCTTGAACGTCAGCCCTTTGAGGCGCGCCGTGCGGATATACTGCGAGGTCATCACCTCGGCCATGGAGGCGCGGGTCATGCGCGCGATGTAGCCCATGCCATAGATGGCCATGGTCATCACCGGTAGCGCGAAATTGTAAAACGACACCCCTCTTGATGTCGCAGTCGCAGCAGAAGCATTCAATATGCCCAGCCACGATGCGAATATCACTGCGAACACCACGCCTGAGACATACTCCGGCGTTGCTGTTGAGGTAATCGATACGACCGATAGGCCGCGATCCAGGCGCGATCCTTCGCGCATTCCAGCTAATATCCCGATAATCAGCGCTGCCGGCACCATTGTGATCATCACCCAAAACATCAGCACGCCCGTATGGCCGAGCGCAGGCAAAAGGCGTTTGTCGACCGGTTTTCGAAACTTTGTCGAACAGCCGAAATTCCCCTGTAGGACGCCGGAAAATACGCGCTCAGCGGGCTCGTCACAGAACGAAAACCGCGATTTCGGTTTGCCCGTCGTCGCATCAATGGCGGGGTCTTTTGGCCACACACCAAGCCATTCGGCATAACGCTCGAAGAATGGGTCGCGGTATCCATTGGAAGACAGCCAGCCCTCGATCATTGCGTCAGTGGCACGCATATTGGTCTGGCTGATAGAGAGTTTCCGAAGGTTGGGCTCCAGATTGACCAGATAGAAGACAACGAAGGTCAGGCACAGCATCGTTAACAAAATGGTCCCTATGCGATGCATCAGGAAACGAAACATGTGGTCTCTCCTTTTGTCGCCGGCACGACAAATCGTACCATTCCCGAATTTCGGGCCGGCGGCTTACTTCTCTGGTTTTGCTGCGATGTCCATCATGGGACGATGCGCTAGGGGCGCGCCAAAGGCGCGCCCCTGGAATGCGCTTCGATCAGGTTTCGTCCAGCCAGACTTCGTAGAAGTGCTGCTCGAACGTCGGGTGCATGCCGTAGTTCTTCAGCGATTTCGAATAGTGGCAATAGAGCGAACGCCAATAAGGCTGAATGAGCACGCCCTCGTCTTGAAGGATCGATTCTACTTTTTCCATCAAAGCCTTACGTTTGCCCGCGTCGGCGATTTTCATCGCGTCTTCCAACGCCTTATCGAAGTCCTTGTTAGCCAAGGCGGTCTCGTTCCACGCTTCCCCGGAACGATAAGCGAGTGCCAAAACCTGCACACCAAGCGGCCGCATATTCCAGTTGGTGATGGAGTACGGGTACTTGGTCCAATCGTTCCAGAACGTGGAGCCAGGCAGGATCGTCCGCTTTACCTTGAAGCCGGCTTCACGAAGCTGCGCCGCGATGGCATCGCCCGTGTTGCGCCGGTAAGCATCATCAATGGTGATGAGCTCGTGCTCATAATCCATTTTCCCGGCTTCTTTCATCAAAGCCTGAGCCGCCTTGATGTCGCGCTTGATCGGCGGCAGCTTGAAGTATTCAGGATGGATCGGACAAACATGGTGGTTTTCAGCCACCGTGCCGGCGCCGCCATAACCAAGTTGCAGCACGGTCTCGTTATCGACAGCCAGCTGCAAGGCATTGCGCACGCGTTTGTCGTCGTACGGCTTGTTGTTGATGTTGGTGCGGCAGACCACTGTCGCGGCAGTCGTTGCTTCACCCTTATTCAACGTGCCCAGACCGTCGAGGATTTCGACGAAATCCGCCGTGGTCTGATAGTTGACGTGGATTTCTTCGGATTCAAACGCCCCCACTTCGGCGGACAAGTCCGTGCCGTAATCTGTCCAGACGACACCGTCCAACGGTGCTTCGCCCTTCCACCATTTGCCTTTGGTACGGCGCTTGACTTCGGCACGCGTACCGACCTCAAGGGACACCAATTCAAACGCGCCGGTACCAACCGGGTTTTCAGAAAGCTTGCCGCCCTCTTTGTCGAAATCCCGGTGGACGATCAACGCCGGGTAATCGATCATGCCC
The DNA here is from genome assembly GCA_016845145.1 of Rhodospirillaceae bacterium. Taxonomy (GTDB): domain Bacteria; phylum Pseudomonadota; class Alphaproteobacteria; order Rhodospirillales; family Casp-alpha2; genus TMED8. The sequence continues at coordinate 61,817 of JAERTE010000145.1, read as the reverse complement.
GGGATGATGGTGATATCAGGACGCGGCAATTTGAGTTTAACGGTATAGTCATCAACCTTGGTGATGGCGCCATCGATAGCACCGAACAAATCACGGGTCTTTTCGACTTTCTTGGTGGTGCCGTCCTTCTGCTTTTCGTCGGCCATGTATTTCTCTTCGCCCTTTTTCTCGAGCAAAGTCGCCATGCGGCCAGCCATGGAATTACCGGCAACGTGCTTTTCGCACCAGCGGTTGATATTGAACACGACATCGTCGGCGTTGAAAGCATCGCCATTGGTCCAAGTCACGCCCTTACGCACACGCAGCACGTACTCCGTGGCATCAGCATTGACGTCCCAGCTTTCCAGCAGCCAGGGCTCAAAGGTGAAGTCACGCGTGTAGCGGACCAGATTTTCACATATTTGCCGTCCGACATTCCCCATCTCGGACCAATCAAACGTACGCGGATCATCAACACGGCGCACGCTCATGGAAACCCGCAAGGTACCGCCTTTTTTGGGCGTCATGGCTTCGGCGCGCTTCGGCGCTGCGAGGCCCAACAGGCTGTATGCGGTCATGGTTGAGGCGCCGAACGCCGTAGCCAAAGCCAAAAATTCGCGCCGCTCCATTTGGCCTGCGCGGGCATCCTTAGCCCAAATACCAATAGCCTTATGCAACGGCTTACCGTTGCGATCCTTGAATTTCATGAAATTCCTCCCTGTTTGATCGCTTATTTCCCCCAAAATCACGATGAGGGCCATTGCGTGATTGACGGCAACTATAACAACACGATTAGGCCGCTGGCTAGTGCGCCGGCATGAGAATATTTTTTTTAACTGCCGACAGCCAGCTAAGCGCGCATTCGCGCATCAAGAAAACCATCAACTATCCGGTCCAACCCCGGCTTACCGGCATCAGCATATTCGTAGCGTACACGGACTATTGGCTTCTCGACTGAGATCAGGCGCGCCAGATCGCTTGGCGTTGCTGCTACAATCACTTCGGCGTCAGCTGCGTTAATGGTGTCCCGCAGAGCGTCGAGCTGCGCACCACTGTATCCCATCGCCGGCAGCACCGCACCGATGTGCGGGAACTGGGCATAGACATCGGCAATGGCCGGCGTCGCAGAACTGCGCGGATCGACGATACAAGCCGCGTGCCCTTGGGTTGCGGCGACGTAACCGGCACCGTAGGCCATCCCGCCATGAGTAATGGTCGGTCCATCCTCGACCACCAACACGCGCTTGCCGCGCAAAGCCTCAGGATTATCCGCCTTCACCGGTGAGGCACCGCGCACGATTGCGGCGTCCGGCGCGATAGCGGCAATACTGTCCGCCACCCGCTGCACGTCCGCGCTGGATGCCGAATTGACCTTGGTGATAACGGCCACATCGGCCATCCGTAAAACCGCTTCGCCAGGGAAGTGGCTGGATTCATGCCCAGGCCGCAATGGATCGGTCAGCACGATATGGAGATCGGGTCGCAAGAACGGAAAATCGTTGTTTCCACCGTCCCACAAGATCACATCGGCTTCTTGTTCAGCCTGGTCGACAATGCGGGCATAGTCGACGCCGGCGTAGATGACATTGCCGATTTGCACGTGCGGCTCGTATTCCTCGCGTTCCTCGACGGTGCAATCGGCGGCGTCGATGTCATTCATGGTGGCGAAACGCTGCACCGCCTGGCGCTCGATATCTCCGTACGGCATGGGATGGCGAATGGCGGCAACGCGCAGGCCATGGTCCTTGAGCCGCCGCGACAACCAGCGCGTCATCGGCGATTTGCCGCACCCGGTCCGCACCGCCGACGTGGCGATAACCGGCACAGCGGCTTGCAGCATGGTGCGCTCCGGCGAAAGCAATACGAAGTCCGCCCCCGCAGCGAGCACCACGGAGGCTTTGTGCATGACATGCTCGTGACTGACGTCACTATAGGCAAAGACCACCCGCTTGATCTGTTGGTCGCGGCACATGGCGGCGAGTTCGCTTTCTGCGACAATCGGAATGCCCGCTGGATACCGCTGACCGGCCAAGGCCGGCGGATACCGCCGTCCTTCGATATCGGGAATCTGCGTCGCCGTAAAAGCAACCACTTGGGTCGCCGGGTCATCACGATAGACAGTGTTGAAATTATGAAAGTCACGCCCGGCCGCGCCCATGATCACGGTTCGGACAGGAGATGGGTTTTCGCTCATGATATGGTCCTGGGCTCGTGGCATCAGGGGTAAACTTTATCGCATTCCATCCTCCATCGCCTCCCGTTTTTCATTGAACCGGGCCGCACGCCCTTTATTTTGAATGCTCCCGCAACCGCAATGGAACAGTGTTATGCCGACCAACCTTCCCATTAATTCTGACCGGCTCTGGGCATCGCTTATGGACATGGCGGAAATCGGCGCCACGGAGAAAGGCGGCAATTGCCGGCTTAGCCTGACAGACCTCGACAAGCAGGGCCGAGACCTGTTCGTAAATTGGTGTGAGGATGCGGGTTGTACGATCAGTGTCGATGCAGTGGGCAACATCTTCGCTCGCCGACCGGGACGTGACACGTCAAAGCCCGCCGTGATGATGGGTAGCCACCTGGACACACAACCCACCGGTGGGCGTTTTGATGGCGTGCTTGGGGTGTTGGCTGGGCTTGAGGCGATACGGACACTTAATGATCATGACGTCGAAACAGATGCGTCGATAGAACTCGCGTGCTGGACCAACGAAGAAGGAGCGCGCTTTTCACCGGCAATGATGGGGTCAGGGGTGTTCGCCGGTTTGTTTAACCTCGAAGATATCAACGCCAAGGAAGATATCGAAGGCGCCAAGTTTGGGGACGAATTACGGCGCATCGGTTACGCAGGCGCAGAGCCGCCGGGCGCGCGTGACATCGGCGCCTATTTTGAACTACACATCGAACAAGGGCCGATCCTGGAGGCAGAGGAGAAAACCATTGGTGTGGTTACCGACGCGCAAGGTCAGCGCTGGTACGAGGTCACTGTCACGGGGATCGAAAGCCACGCCGGACCAACGCCGATGCCACGCCGGCGCGATGCGTTGTTAGCGGCATCGAAGATCGTCCAGGAGGTCAACCGTATCGGCCTCGACCACGCGCCCAACGCCTGTGCCACCGTTGGGCATATGCAAGTTCGGCCCAACTCACGAAACGTGATCCCGGGTGAAGTGTTTATGACCGTCGATTTCCGCCATCCAGTCGATGAGACATTGACGGCCATGAACGACGAACTCAAAGCCTTCTGCGTCGAACTAGGCGATGACGAAAAGCTCACGATCGCTGTTGAGGATTTTTGGTACTTCCCGCCGACACCGTTTGACGAAGCTTGCGTTAAAGCTGTGCGCGAGGGCGCGGAAATGGGGGGATACACGTACCGCGACATCGTATCGGGCGCAGGTCATGACGCCGTTTATCTTGCCGGCGTGGCACCTGCGGGCATGATCTTCATCCCGTGTGAGGACGGCATCAGCCACAACGAGATCGAAAACGCCACGCCCAAAGACTGCGCTGCGGGCTGCCAAGTGCTCTTGCACGCCGTATTGGAGCGCGCGGAGCCCGCCGAGTGAGCGACGACGCCTCCATTGACGACCTCCCCCATCCGATCCGAGCCGGAATCAAAGCTGCGCTCGGCGCACCGGCCTTGGGATTGTTTGTCTCCTTGATGGGTTACGGCGCGATGAACAAGGGCATCGGCATGGATTTCGCCGTTATGTGGAGCGCCGTGTTTCTGATCTGGTCTATGCCAGCACTCATGACCTTTTCTGAATTGGCGCTAACCGGTACCGGATTGTGGGCGATGTTCGTGGCAGTGATGTTTTCTAATTTGCGGAACATTCCCATGGTGGTGACAGCGTTGCCACTGATCCGTACAGAGCGGGGCTTGAGATGGAAGGATTTGCTTTTCGCCCAATTACTGGCACCAACGGTCTGGGTGCTGGTTCTTGTGCGGGCACAAAACCAACCACTGAACGCGCGGCGTGCGTTTTTTACGGCTTTCGCGCTCACCGTATTCATTAGCGCGCTGGTCGGCGCGACAGTCGGATACTTCGGCCTTGATGCGATTCCCGCAACATTGGGCACAGCAATGTTCATCCTGACGCCATTATACCTCCTGCTGATCATGGTTTCTGTGCGCAAGCTGTCCGGATACCTGTCGCTCGGCCTCGGTGCGCTCAGCGTACCTTGGTTGATGCAGTGGTCGGTTGAGTGGGGATTGGCGATTGGCGGCGTCGGCGCGGGCACGCTCGGATTTCTTATAGGCGGTGGATACAAACGCCAGAGGAAAATATGAGGCTGCAGCCATGATTGGTGAACCCGCCTGGATGACACCGTGGCTGCTATTAAGCGTGGCCTTTGGTGCTGCGTTGCTGACGCGTGGCGCCGGCGTGCTGCTCTCAGGTCGCGTCGAGCCGCAAACGCCGATTTTCGATTGGTTCGCATGCGTCGGCCAGGCCTTGGTCGGCGGACTGATGGTACGAGCGATTTTCCTTCCAACATCAGTGTTGGCGGAAACACCGGTGCTTGACCGCGCCATTGCGGTTGCGGTCGGGTTTGCGGTCTTTTTTCTGAGCCGCCAGCAGTTGTTGGCTGGCACCTTCGCCGGCGTTGGAACGATGACGCTGCTCAATTTCCTTCGCGGTGGTTTTTAGCGCCGCGCGACGTGCTTGGCTTGCGGTTAGCCGTGCCCGCATTTATTCTGCCGAACCACTGAGTTTCCACTATTTGCAGTTGATCCGGAGCCCGCCATGACCGCCTATCAAGCCCCCCTGGCCGAGATGCGATTTGTGTTGAACGATTTAGTGGGCCTGGATCAGGTTACGGCGTTGCCGGGGTGTGAGGATGCGACGCCTGATCTTGTCGATGCGATTTTAGAGGAAGCCGGAAAACTTGGCAGTGAAGTCCTCGCGCCAATCAACCACTCAGGCGACATACAAGGCGCGGTTCTTGAAAACGGCGTGGTCCGCACTGCAGACGGATGGAAAGAGGCGTACGGGCAATTCGTCGAAGGTGGCTGGAATGGCTTGCCGTTTGATCCCGAGTACGGCGGGCAAGGGCTACCGTGGCTTGTGTCGACCGCCGTTTTTGAGGTCTGGCATGCGGCGAACATGGCTTTTGCGCTTTGTCCAACCCTCAATAGCGGCGCCGTCGAGTTGCTCTCAGCTCATGGCTCCGACGAACTGAAATCAATTTACCTTGAGAACATGACATCGGGCACCTGGACCGGCACCATGAACCTTACGGAACCGCAAGCGGGCTCGGATCTCGGGCGCGTGCGGACTAAGGCGGTTCCCACTGGCGATACATACCGGATTTCCGGCAACAAGATTTTCATCACTTATGGTGAACATGACATGACGGACAACATTGTCCACATGGTACTCGCCCGCACGCCCGACGCACCGGAAGGTGTTAAAGGTATTTCTTTGTTTTTGGTGCCAAAATACCTTGTCAATGAAGATGGAAGCCCGGGCGAGCGCAACGATCTGCGTTGTGTGTCGCTGGAACACAAACTCGGCATCAACGCCAGCCCCACCGCGGTAATGTCATTTGGTGACAACGATGGTGCCATTGGCTATCTGATCGGTGAGGAAAACCGCGGCCTTGAATACATGTTCACGATGATGAACAACGAGCGCCTCGCGGTCGGTCTGCAAGGTGTGGCTATTGGTGAGCGTGCCTATCAACAAGCCTTGGCCTATGCACGCGAACGCGTGCAAAGCCGCCGGATTGATGGCGACAACCCCGAGCCCGCGACCATCATTCAGCATCCCGATGTCAAACGCATGCTACTCTCCATGAAGGTCCAGACCGAAGCCACTCGCGCTCTTGCCTACTATGTAGCCGCGCATCTCGATTTCTCCCATCGGTGCAGTGAAGAGAATGAGCGCCGCGCCGCAAAAGCCCGGGTTGATCTGCTGACCCCGGTGGTCAAGGCCTGGAGTTCCGATACGGGTATAGACGTGGCCAATACCGGCATTCAAATTCATGGCGGCATGGGATTCATCGAAGAAACCGGCGCTGCCCAGCATTTGCGCGATGCGCGCATTGCCGCCATATACGAAGGCACCAATGGCATCCAGGCAAACGATCTGGTCGGTCGCAAAGTCGGGCGCGAAAATGCCGAAACCGTACTGGCGCTAGTAGATGAAATGCGCCTCTTGGATGCCGAACTAGGTAAATCCGAGAACGACCACATCGCGGCCACCCGCCGTCCGTTCTCGCTGGCCGTCGATGCACTGGAATCAGCATCGAAATGGATTGCCGAAACCTGGGGGGCGGACCGCGCCGCGGTAGCCGCTGGCGCGGTACCCTATCTGCGGCTTTTAGGCCTGACAGCCGGCGGGTGGATGACCTGTCGCGCCGCACTGATCGCTGAAAAGAAATTGCAAGATAGCGACGGCGATCCAGCGTTCCTGAATGGCAAGCTGATCTCCGCCAGATTTTTCTCGGACCAATATCTGGTGCAATGCACTGCGTTATATCACACCATCCGCGAAGGAGCTGTCGCCGTAGGTGCGATCGAGGACGCTGGTTTTTGAGCCGCAACCCACGCGGTTTTGACCGCTAAATTATTCTTAACGCTTGATTTTTTTGGGCTTTTGACTCACCTTGAGCGGTCTTCGGGGGAGACCGGACCGGCATGAATAGCTTTACAAGATATGTGTTCCGTCAGTTGTTCGTCGGCATGGTGCTGGTCACCGCCGGCCTGACCTGCATTATCTGGCTATCGCAATCGCTGCGGTTTGTGGAACTTATCGTCAATCGCGGCGTTAGTGCGGGTACGTTTTTGTATCTTACCATGCTCATGCTGCCCAGTTTTCTGACAGTGATTTTGCCTATCGCGTTGTTTTGCGTGGTCATGTTCATCTATGCAAAAATGATCACGGACCGCGAACTGGTGGTGATGCGTGCCGCTGGAGTCAGCCAAATCGCATTGGCCAAACCGGCCATGATCATGGCACTTTTGACCGTCGGCATTGGCTACTTTCTCAATCTTTATTTACTTCCGAATTCGTACCGATTGTTTCGCGAGATGCAGTGGGATATCCGCTACAATTATTCCCATGTGTTGCTTCGTGAAGGTTCGTTCAACAACGTAGCTCCGAACATCACGGTCTACATCCGCGAACGCACCAAAGAAGACCAGCTCTTGGGTGTATTGGTGCACGACCAACGCAACAAAGAATCCCCCACTACGGTCATGGCGGCGCGTGGCGCATTGGTAGACGCCGATGGCAATACGCGAGTCGTCATGTTTAGAGGCAATCGGCAGTTCATCAACAAGAAGACCAACCAGCTTTCTGTCCTCTATTTCGATAGATATACACTCGATCTCGGCAAACGCGGCGTGGTAGGCGCGGATCGTCATCGCGAACCCCGTGAACGACGGATGGAAGAACTGCTCGATGTGGAAAACGCGGAAGGCATTCCGTCACAGGATGTCGGAAAGTATATTGTTGAAGCCCACAAGCGTCTCACGTCGCCCATTCTCGCCCTTGCGTTTTCGCTCATTGCACTCGCCAGTCTGATAACGGGTAGCTTTTCTCGACGCATGCAAACACAACGTATTCTTGCTAGCATCGTTCTCATGGTGGGGCTTCAGGCTGCAGCGCTTGGTTTGGAAAACGTGGCTGCAAAGAACGTGTCACTTATACCGTTGATGTATCTGCATGCCATATTACCCGCGATTTTGGCATTTTGGTTCATGGTTTCACCGATGAAATTGAGCGCGAAGCCAGCGGTCGATCAAATGGCGTATAGTTAAGGGCATTTCATGCGGCTATCCACGACCCTCTCTGTATACGTCGGCCGGCACTTCCTTTTTGCCGTCGTGTCGCTACTGACTTTATTTTTGCTACTGGTGTTCATGTTTGACGCCATCGAGCTTTTGCGACGAGCCGCATCGAAACCCGATGTTTCATTCGACGCTGTAATTAAAATGGCTTTGCTCAAGCTGCCGCATATGGGTCAGAAGGTTCTGCCGTTTGCCATCTTGTTTGGTGGCATGCTGTGTTTTTGGAGATTGACCCGCTCTCATGAACTTGTCGTCACAAGAGGGGCAGGCGTCTCGGCATGGCAGTTCCTTCTACCGGCGATTGCCATTTCTGCCGCCTTGGGGATTTTTCAAATATCAGTGCTGAATCCACTGGCTTCTACAACGCTAGCACGCTTTGAACAACTGGAAGCTCTTCACCTGAAAGGTAATCAGAGCTTACTTGCGGTCTCTCAATCCGGTATGTGGTTGCGCCAAGCCAATCCGGACGGCCAATCCGTTCTTCATGCGAAAGGATATGTGCAAAACGGCATCGACGTTGAACTGCATGATGTCACCGTATTCACTTATGTGGGCAAAGATACATTCCACAATCGGATTAGCAGTCCCAACGCCAAACTGGAGGACGGTTTTTGGCGCTTTAAGGACGCATGGATATATGAGGCAGAAAACCTGCCGGTTCATGAAAAGCAATATTGGTTGGCTACGGATCTGACGTTGGACAAGATCCAAGACAGCTTTGCGCCACCCGAAACCATGTCATTCTGGGACCTGCCGGATTTTATCGAAACATTGGAAAAAGCCGGTTTTTCAGCCGTACGTCATCGCCTTCATTGGCACAGTTTGTTGGCTGCGCCATTGCTTCTGTCGGCCATGGTATTGGTCGGCGCTGCTTTCACGCTGCGTCATTCGCGCAGAGGTGCCACGACATACGTCGTGGCAGGTGGAGTCTTCACCGGTTTTGCGCTCTACTTCTTTTCCGACGTAGTGTTGGCACTCGGACTGTCCGATTCCATTCCGATACTCTTGGCGGCCTGGTCACCATCTGGTGTCGCCACATTGCTTGGCTTGACGACCTTACTTCATTTGGAGGACGGTTGAATGAACGTGCTCTTGATGTCGTGTAGGCGACAAACCGCAATAGCCCTCAGCCTTTGTCTTGGGTTTGCTTTGCCTGTGGCCGCCGCAACTCCACCGATCTCGGCGCAACCACCACTCGGCGTTCTTATTGCTCCCCCCGACGAAATACCGGTAGCACCGAACCAACCGCTTCCGCGACCAACGGGTCAGGATCGTCCGCTAGGCATATTGCTTGGTCCCGGCGCGCCGCCGAAACCTACAGCCACGGCGGTTCCGGCCAATCCGTTTCCGACACGGAAACCACCCGTAATGCCTGTGGCGCCATTAGCCACTCCGGCGCCCGCTCCGCAAAGCTCTGAGCAGCGACCGCTCGGCTTGCTGCTTGATACCTTGCCGCGCTTCGAACGCCCAACAACAAGCGCTCCCGAACCTGTTGCACCGCCCAATATACCTATCCCCGGGGTGAGTAAGCCTCAAACGACAGATACGGCACCGTCGGCTATCGCTTCGCCGCCCGATGCAACGCCGGAAAGACCGCTGGGTACACTGATTAGCCCCCCTTCTATTCGATCTTCAACCCCAGCTCCAATGGTGACGCCGCCCTCGCGGATTAGGCCGCCAGCCGCCGGGGCCGCCCCCATTCCAACAAACATCGACGAAACTCCCTCACCGGATGAGCCGCCAGTACATTTTCTTGCAAATGAGATGAGCTTCGACCGAGACAAGGGTATTGTGACGGCCCTGGGAAACGTCGAAGTTCGCTACGGTCCCCGCACGCTTAGCGCCGATCGCATCACCTATAATCAAAACACGGATGTTGCGTCAGCGTCGGGCAACGTTGCCTTGCGTGAACCGACCGGTGAACGATTGTTCGGGGACCAGATGGAGATTGCCGGTGATCTCAAGGATGCCGTCATCCTCAATATCGGCATGATCTTAAAGGACCGCTCGCGCATCGCCGGGACCGGCGCACGCCATTCCGACGGTAAGGTTACGGAATTGCGAAATGGCGTCTACTCGCCGTGCAGTCTTTGCGCCGACAACCCAAATGCCCCACCACTTTGGCAAATCAAGGCGGTGAAAGTTATTCACAACAAAGACGAGAAAATTCTTGAGTACCGAGATGTCTGGCTGGAATTTTTCGGCTTCCCCGTTGCCTACACACCTTATTTTCGCCATCCAGATCCGACAGTAAAGCGACAGTCGGGTTTTCTATTTCCCCGCTTCGGAAGTTCGAGCGACTTCGGCACGATTGTTGAGGCGCCGTACTTTTGGGCGCTTTCCGACTATGAGGACCTGACGCTTCGTCCGATTGTCATGACCGACGAAGCCCCAGTTCTGGCGCTTCAGTATCGTAAGCGATTTCTCAAGGGCAAGATTGATGCTGACGCCAGTATTACCGACAATTCGGAAGATCAATTTACAACGGAAGCCGGAGAGTACGGTGTCCGCGGCCATATTGATGCAGAGGCCCGGTTTGATCTGAACAAAACCTGGCGTTGGGGTTTCGATGTCAAACGATCAACTGATGATACCTACATGCGGCGATACGGATTTGCCGCGCCACAATCTCTGGACAGCCAACTATTCGTCGAGGGGCTAAAGGGCGGCAGCCATTTTTCCGCACGGAGCATGATATTCCAAGGGCTGCAGGATTCAGATGAGCATGACGAATCGCCAGTCGTGTTGCCACTGGTCGATTTCAACCACATTGGGAAAAATGATCGTCTGGGAGGCCGGTTCAATTTCGACTTGAATTTCCTTGCCTTGACAAGGGCTAAGGGTACGGACACTCGAAGGCTGGCGTTACACCCTCGCTGGGAACGCCCATTCCAAGGCCCGTTCGGGGATTTATACAGGATCGATGCCGGATTGAACGCAGACCTTTATCATGTCAACAGTCTGGTGCGAAGTGGTGACAAAGATACCTACTCCGGCCTCTCCCACCGGATGTTTCCCTATATCGATATGAACTGGCGTTTGCCGTTGGTTAAGTCGCAGGGGACTGTCCGCCAAATCCTGGAACCGATCGCCTCGCTGGCAATTGCGCCGAACGGCGGAAATTCGGACAAGATACCGAACGAAGACAGCACCGAGTTCGAGTTTGATGAAACCAACCTGTTTGCTTTCAATCGCTTCTCCGGCATCGACCGAGTTGAAGGCGGCACACGGATAAACTATGGAGTCAAGTGGGGTGTTTACGGCCAGGAGGGCGGATCATCGTCGGTGTTTCTCGGCCAAACCTACCGTCTTCGGGACGATAGTACGTTCGCTGAGGGGTCAGGCCTGGAGGATAATCTCTCGGATATCGTCGGTAGTATATCAGTGGCGCCGAATTCGTATCTCAACGTTCTGTATAGAACCCGTTTCGCAAGTGACAATCTGTCGCCGAGACGCAACGAGGTCAACTTCTCCGCAGGCGTCCCAGCCTTCAATATGTCCGGGAGTTATTCATCCCTCACCTCACAAGCCGAGAGCGAATTTCCAGGGCGTGAGGAAATGAACCTCTCTGCCAAATCCGTCATCAACCGGTTTTGGCGCACCAGTTTAACCGCCGTCCGTGATATTCAAGCCAGCGAAATGCGATCAGTCGCACTCGACGCAACATACGAAAACGAGTGCGTTGTTTTTACCAGTAGAATTACCCGCACTTTTTTCGAGGACCGGGATATCAAACCGACCGATGCCATAACGTTTCATCTCGTCTTAAAGACCATCGGCGAGGTTAGAAGTGGTGCCAGCATCAGCTCGAATTAGGCTTTCGAAACACAGAAACCAGGCAAGAAATGACATTCCTCCACCAGTTTATGTTCAAGCCCATAGATCGCGTTCTAGCTGGTACACGGCGGACGAGTTTCCAAGTGCGTGCGCTTTTCTTTTGCCTTTCGGCCCTCACCCTTTCCATCTCTAACGCACAGGCGCAACTGTCATTGGTTATTGCGGCTACCGTAAATGACGAAATGATTTCAATCTTAGATATCCAGTCGAGATTGGCGCTGTCTATTCGTCTTTCTGAATTACCTAACACCAAAGAAACACGCCAAAGGCTTGCCGGCCAAACCTTGCGGGCGATTATCGATGATAAGCTCAAGTTACAAGAAGCCCGAAAATATCAGATCACAGTCGAACGGCGCGAATTAATACGCGCCGAGAGGAATTTCGAGAAGCGCGCCGGGTTGGGAAAAGGTGGTTTGCGCGAATTATTAAAAAGACTTGGATTGGACAGTTCCAGTTTCATTGAACGTCTTGAAGCTGAAATCGCGTGGTCTCGTTTGGTCCTGTCGCGCTATCGCAGGACAACCGATATTAGCGAAAAGGAAATCGACGACTATATTACCGATCTGTTGCGCGCCAAAGGTGAGCCCGAGTATCTCGTATCCGAAATATACTTGCCGACAGATGGAAAACTGAACGCAAATGCCGGGCGCGCACTTGCTAATCGATTGATCCAACAAATCAATGATGGCGCCAATTTCAGTGCAATCGCTCGCAATTTCTCCCAAAGTGCGTCAGCTGCCCAAGGCGGCAGTCTCGGTTGGCATCGGGCCGGTCAATTGGCGACAGAACTCGACACCGTGATCCGCCGAATGACGCCCGGTCAGGTTGCCGGTCCCATTGAGACCATCGAGGGGATTTACATTCTAAAGCTTGATCAACAGCGCACCATCGAACCGTTTCAGGAAGAAGCACCGAAGCCGCCAACAGTTACGTTGCATCAAGCTCATTTTGCACTCCCGAGCGGAGCAGCCGAAACCCTCGTGGCCGCGACATTAGCCAAGGCCAATCGCTTAAGCGCGACCGCATCCTCATGTTCGCACCTCGGTGAGCTTGCAAAACAATCCGCATCACCGCTTTCCGGAAAACTCGGCACGTTTAGGCTTGATCAATTGTCGGAGCAATTGCGCACGACCGTCGGGACATTGCCGGTCAATAAAGCCAGTGCACCCGTACGAAATGCAGACGGCATCGTCGTCGTTATGGTCTGTGACCGCAAAACACCGAAAGCCCGGGTCGCCGATCCTGCAGAGCGTCGCAAGCGCATAAAAAATCAGTTGGCGGGAGAACGCATAAACCTTGCAGCAGAACAGTACCTTCGAAACTTACGGCGCTCAGCGATTGTGGATGTGCGGCGATGAATGATCAAAGCTTGTTGGTCGCCGTCACGATGGGCGAGCCGGCAGGCATTGGCGGTGAGTTGACCCTGCAAGCCTGGGCTGCACGGCGAGACGGCAACTTGGCTTTTCTCGCTATCGATAACTCGGAGCGGCTGCGCGCCCTCGCCGACGATCTCGGATATGACATTCCGATAGCGGAAGTGGCCAACGTTACAGACGCCAAAAGCGTGTTTCCGACCGCTCTCCCCGTCTTCAATGTCCCCGTGGCCGCGACCGCCGTCCCGGGACAACCTTCCTCCGCGACAGCCTCGGCCGTTATTGAGTCCGTCGAGACCGCGGTTCGACTGGCTTTGGGCGGTGACATCAATGGAATTGTAACCAACCCAATTCAAAAACACGCGCTTTACGAAGCTGGTTTTACCCACCCTGGCCATACGGAATTTCTTGCAGACATAAGCCGCTCGACAAATCCACCCGTGATGATGCTTGCATCGAGCCAATGCGATCCGGCTCTGCGCGTCGTGCCGATTACAATTCATGTTGGTCTGAGACGCGCATTGGACCTTTTGACGCCAGGTCTGATTGCCGAGCAGGCGCGCCTCACCCATGCCGCCCTCTTGCGCGATTTCGCTATTGCGGCACCACGTATCGCCATTGCGGGGCTCAACCCTCATGCCGGCGAAGCCGGGAATATGGGAAGCGAGGAAATCGACTTGATTGCTCCGGCTGTCGCCACGTTGCAGGCCGAGGGCATTGATGTCAGCGGCCCGCATCCTCCCGACACGCTGTTCTCCGAGCAGCGCCGCGCCACCTATGACGCGGCCATTTGCATGTACCACGATCAGGCGCTGATCCCGATCAAGACGCTCGATTTCTCCGGCGGTGTTAATATCACATTGGGTCTCCCGATTGTGCGCACATCGCCGGACCATGGCACCGCCCTGGAGATCGCCGGAACAGGCAAGGCCGACCCGACCAGTTTCCTAGCAGCGTTGGACGTCGCGGCCGAGCTGGCCTCAAACCGGACCGCGGAAAAACCATGACAGACTTGCCGCCGCTCCGTGACGTTATCCGCCACTACGAACTCAGTGCACGAAAATCACTGGGCCAGAATTTTCTTCTGGATCTCAACCTCACCGATCGCATTGCCCGAGCTGCCGGCGACCTTGAAGATAGCACCGTCATCGAGATCGGCCCCGGCCCAGGCGGCTTGACGCGTGCGCTCCTGAACAATGGTGCCCGGTCCGTCATTGCCGTAGAGCGTGATCCGCGCGCTGCCGACGCCATCCGTGATTTGGCCGCTCATTTCCCCGACCGCCTCACGGTTATCGAAGCTGACGCATTGGAAATCTCGCTGCACGATATCGCCACGCCACCTTTCAAGGTCGTAGCCAATTTGCCTTACAACATCGCGACACCTCTGATGATCAGGTGGCTACGGAACCTCGACGGAATTCTGGGCCTAACATTGATGTTTCAGCGTGAGGTCGCCGATCGGTTGGCAGCAAGCCCGCGTACCAAACCCTATGGGCGACTGAGCGTCATTACCCAATGGCTGTGTGAAGTCCGTACCGTGTTCAATCTGCCGAAAGACGCTTTCACCCCACCACCCAAGGTTATGTCCACGGTCGTCAATCTAATTCCACACGCCAAACCGTTGGCGGAAGCCAAATTCGGTGCTATGGAGCAAATCACCCAAGCGGCTTTCGGCCAGCGCCGGAAAATGCTGCGTGCGAGCTTGAAAACCATGGGTATCGACCCCGCCACGGCCGGCATTGACCCGACCCGTCGCGCTGAAGAACTGGGCATTGAAGAATTTTGTGCTCTTGCCCGCTTACTTTGAGCGCGGCATGATTACCCCGCAAATCATCGGGGGCGAACATGAGCATTTCCATTACGCGTATCGCCGGAGCGCTGGGCGCAGAGATCGGCAATATCGATCTGTCCAAAGACCTGGACGACAGCACCGTAGCCGAAGTCCGCAAGGCGTGGCTTGAACACAAGGTTATCTTTTTCCGCGACCAGGATATCACGCCTGCCCAACATCTAAAGTTTGCGAGATGTTTTGGTGATGTTGTCGAGTACCCCATGGTCAAAGGCCTAGATGAGGCCCCGGAGATCGTGCCGGTCATGAAACTGGCGCATGAGACGCACAATTTCGGCGGCATGTGGCACTCCGATACGTCCTATCTGGAGAACCCGCCCATGGGCGCCATCCTGGTTGCCCGCGAACTCCCACCTTACGGTGGTGATACGCTATTTTCTAACATGGTCTTGGCTTACGAACGTTTATCCGACGGCATGAAAGAAATGCTTTCGGGTCTCATCGGTATTTCTTCATCGGCTAAGGCAGAAGTCACTAAATCACGCGAAGACCGCATGGCCACGGATGCCAAGGTCGGCGAAACAACGGAACTACGCGCCGAACACCCAGTGGTGCGCACCCACCCTGAAACCGGCAAGAAGATCCTCTATGTCAATTATGGCCACACCATTGGTTTCAAAGGATTTACCGAAGAAGAAAGTGCGCCGATCTTGGACTATCTTTACCAGCACCAACGTCGCCCGGAGTTTACTTGCGCGTTCCGCTGGCGCCCCGGCTCCATCGCGTTTTGGGACAACCGCGCCACCCATCACAATCCGGTCAACGATTACCATGGTTTCAAGCGGGTCATGCACAGAATCACGATCGCCGGCGACAGACCGAGTTGATGAGCATTGGAAACAGCTTCGATGCCAAAGACGAACTCCGTGTAGAGGGTAAACGTTACTCCATTTATAGCCTGCCAAAGGCGGCGGCTGCCGGCCTGACCGACACAAAGAAACTTCCTTATTGCTTGCAAGTATTGTTGGAGAACGCGCTTCGCCACCATGACGGCAGCACGGCGAGTACCGATAGCATTAATGCTTTCGCGACATGGGCTGAGAACGCCGGTAATCCCGCTGATATCAGCTTTTTTCCCACCAGAATCATGATGCACGACGTATCAGGGATTCCGTTGCTGACCGATTTGGCAGCCATGCGCGAACATTTGGTCACGATGGGACAAAACCCGGAGCTTCTCAACCCGGTACGGCCCGTTGATTTTATCATGGACCATTCGGTCATTGTTGATGTTGCGGGACAACCCGGCGCCCAAGCCGAGAACACGAAAATCGAGTTCGAGCGCAATGCTGAACGCTACAGAGTCGCGAAATGGGCGCAGAACGCGTTTCGGAATATGCGGGTCCTGCCGCCGGGACAAGGCATTTGCCATCAGATCAACTTGGAGCAATTGGCCCGCGTGGTTTGGTCTGAGGAGCACGAAGAGCATGGCCTGGTCGCGTATCCCGACAGCCTTGTAGCCTGTGATAGCCATACCCCGATGATCAATGCTTTGTCGGTATTGGGTTGGGGTGTTGGCGCGATCGAGGCCTTGTCAACATTGCTTGGCCAACCCGTAAGCATGCCGATACCCGATGTCGTAGGCGTACGTCTAGTCGGGCGATTGAGCGAAGGTGCGACAACAACCGACCTAGTTCTGGCGCTGACACGCACCTTACGCGAGCACGGCGTGGTGCAAAAATTTGTTGAGTATTTCGGGCCCGGTCTTGATTTTCTCAGCCTGCCCGAACGTGCCACCATCGCCAATATGGCGCCTGAATATGGTGCCAGTGTCGGTTTTTTTCCGACCGATGACGAGACCTTGCGCTTTTTGCACCTCACCGGGCGAGGCGACCAAGCTCCATTGGTTGAGGCATATAGTAAAGCGCAGGACATGTGGCGCGATGACACGGTGGCGCGTGTTTATTCCGATACCATTGAATTCGATGTCAGCCACGTCGAGGCGAGTCTCGCTGGCCCCAAGCTGCCGCAAGCCCAAGTCCCGCTCAGCGAAGCTCATCTCTCGGTCATAGATGCACTCAAAGAAAGCTCCGCCAAAAACACGCCAACCGGATCCGGTAGATTGCGTGACGGCGACATTGTTATTGCCGCGATCACGTCTTGCACCAACACCTCTAATCCCAACGTCATGATGGCGGCCGGACTATTGGCCCAAAAGGCCCGCGCCAAAGGACTGACCGCAAAGCCATGGATAAAAACATCGCTGTCGCCGGGTTCGCGCGCCGTTGGTGATTATCTGGAAAGTGCTGGATTGATAACTCCGTTGGAGGAGTTGGGCTTTCACATCACGGGATACGGCTGCATGACGTGTTGCGGCGGTTCCGGCGCCTTGGCGGAAACTGTTGGCGAAGACATCACGTCGAACAACCTTAACGTCGCCGCTGTCTTGTCCGGAAACCGAAACTTCGAAGGACGGGTCCATCCGCAAGTTTCCCTCGCCTATTTGGGCTCGCCGCCGCTGGTTGTCGCCTATGCATTATTGGGGAATTTGGTTGAAGACATTACGACAGCTCCGCTGGGCAACGACCAAGATGGTCAGCTGGTTTATCTGAAAGATATCTGGCCCAGTTCCCACGAGATCGACGAAACCGTCAGAAAGAATGTGACCAAAGATATGTTTGCGGTACGCAACAAAGAGGCCGCCAAGGGGAATGCACTATGGGATCAGATCGACGCCAGCAACGGCGGTGCCTACACCTGGGATGATGACAGTACCTATATAATCAAGCCACCATATCTGGAAACGGCGACCCGCCAAAACCCTATGCAGGATATCCAAAATGCTGCCATTTTGGCCATGTTCGGCGACAGCCTGACAACCGATCATATCTCACCCGGCAGCCGGATACTTGAAGGTAGCATTGCTGGAGACTACTTGTCCGCCAAGGGCGTGCCCCCAACCGACTTCAGTGGCTTCCTTCAACGCCGCTCAAACCACGAAGTGATGATGCGCGGCAGTTTCAACAATGTGCATATCCAAAATGAAATGACCCCAGATCGCCAAGGCGGCTGGACCCGCCATCAGCCCTCCGGTGATACGATGACCATCTTCGACGCTCATGAGCGCTATGCCGATGAAGGCCGCGCACTGGTGGTCATCGCGGGGCGGGAATACGGTACCGGATCATCGCGTGACTGGGCCGCCAGGGGGCCGCACCTTTTGGGGGTTCGGGCAATCGTGGCTGAAAGCATTGAGCGAATTCACCGCAGCAACCTCGTCGGCATGGGTGTCTTGCCACTGCAATTCCACAATCACCAGTCACGTAAAACGCTCGGATTGGATGGTACGGAAACCATCGACATAGTGGGCCTTGAGGGTGGCATCTTGCCCCGTCAAATCATCACACTACGCGTCACCAAGATCAGTGGAGAGGTCATTGAATCCGAGGTCATATGCCGTCTCGATACGGAACGCGAGATTGCGTGGTACCAAGCCGGCGGCGTCATGCCGTACGTACTGGAAAAGACTGTTGGCGCCTTCTGATCGTTGCCGCGAGGTCACGTTGACCAACAATATTATTTGTCTGGCCGGCCTTTCTTGATGTAGCGTTTTCTCAATTCGCAGGACATGGGAGAAGAATATGAGCCAACTTGAAGGTGCCGGCACACCAGAAAACCTGGCGTTACCGTTAAAGGTTTACTGGCAACCGGGTTGTTCCAGTTGTCTAAAGACCAAAGAATTTCTCCTCGACAACGGCGTGGCATTCGAATCGGTAAACGTCTTGGAGGACGAAGAAGGCTTCAAGGAACTACAAGCCCTGGGCGTTCGGCTGGTCCCCATTGCCGCACGCGGCCCGGTGTGGGCCAACGGTGCTGTTTTCCGCGACGTTGCGAAGGTTGCCGGATTCGAATACGGCGAACAGCAGATGCTGACGCCGGAACACATCAAAGACAGAGTATTGATGATTCTAGATGGCGCCGGACGTTATCTCGCACAAATACCGGATGATAAGCTTGATGTCGTATTGCCTGGCCGGCCTCGTTCATACCGCCAGTTGGTGTACCATGTGTTCGATATACCGAAGGTTTTTCTCGACCACGTCGAGCACGATGCGCCCTATACCTACGAAGCGCTCAAGTCGATCCTACCTGATGACATGACGACGAAAGATGACCTGCTGGCCTATGGGCGCGAAACCCGCGAACGTTTCGCTACGTGGTGGACGCGAGATGGTGCTTCAACGGATTTCACGCAACCGGGCAAGGTTTACTACGGTGAAGTCAGTCTCCATGAGGTATTGGAACGAACCGGATGGCATTCGGGCCAACACACACGGCAGATCATTCTGATGCTCCGAGAAAAATTGAACATCGAACCTGACGGACCATTGTTGGATTCTGATTTGAAGGGCCTGCCGTTGCCTAAGAATGTCTGGGACAACGAACGCTCATTCGAGGAGCAATCCTACACCGACGCGGCGGAAACCTGGGACACGGCAGAAACCGGATAGCTAGCGAGCTAGGCCACAGGACGCATTCTTCGGGCGATCGTCAATACAACCAGCGCCGCCATGACAAATCCCGCAGCCGCCCAAAACACCAGCGCCGGATCACCAGCATCCAAAAACCAACCGTTGAAAATCGGCGCCGTGGAAGAACCGATGGCGTACCCGACAAACACAAAGCCAAACACCTTGCCGGTCTGACCCGCGGGCGTTACCGCGCGAATCATCAAATCGCGAACTGGCAACACGCCCCCCATACCGATACCGGCGATCGTCATCACCGTCACAGCCAGCCAAGCCGTCATGTCTGCCGTAGCAGCCAGCGCCAGCATACTTGCCGCCAACACCAAGGCGCCGGCCGCTGTCACCAGATGGCGCGGGAAACGATCTGCGATGAAACCCGCCAGCAGAATCCCCCCAGCCATGCCGAATAAATGTCCGGTCAACGCGGCATTGGCCTCGTCGAGCCCGAACCCATGCAAATTAATCAGTGCGCTGACCGTAAACGAGGTCAGACCGCTCGACCCCATGGCAAATAACACGAAATAGCCAAGGAACAGCAAGATCACCGGTGACATGACCACGGCCAGACCGGATTTCCCTGCCTGCCCCAGGTCTGCAGCAACCGGCTTGGATGTCTCTCCTTTCATTACGTCGCGTCTCACCATCATCACCGCCAACACCACCAACCCGATCGCTCCGCTGATGCTCAACGCCAAGCGCCAATCCGCCCAATGTGCCAAGGCCAACATACAAACGGGGGCAATAGCGCTGCCTAGGTAACCCAAAAACGTGTGCAGAGAGAAGGCGCGGCCCAAACGTTCTTGGCCGATGGATCCTGCCAAAATCGCGTAGTCCGCCGGGTGAAAAACGCTATTGCCCAGCCCTGCGATCAGCGCCAGCAGCAACAACATCGGATAGCTCTCGGTAAACCCCATGAGCATCACCGACCCAGCCGTCAAACCCAAGCCTGCCAGCAACACCCGCGTCGGCCCCAGACGGTCGACCATAAACCCAACAGGAGCCTGCAGAACACCACCAAGCAAATTGTAGGCGGTCATAGCTAGCCCCAATTCGACATAGCTGACGCCAAACTCCACCTTCAGCAACGGAAACAGTGGGGGCAGAGCAAAGATATAATAGTGGCTGAGTAAGTGCCCAGCGCCAACTAGGCCATTGACCCAGCGCTCACGTGACTTGATTTTGCCCGGCAAAGCAACGGCTGCACCGCTTGCGTCTGTCATGGCAGGCTTGTCATCAGCCTTGACCGGCCACATCCATGGAACGTACAAAATCGCCCAAGTTTCTCTGGCGCTCGCGTCGGGCACGTTCGGCCGCGAGAATCGACTCCGCGATGTTTACGCTGGCGCCGATCTCTTCGTTGACAATAATGTAGTCATATTCCGCCCAATGGCTCATCTCAGCGTAGGCTCGTGACATACGGCTTCTGACGACTTGCTCTGAATCTTGATTACGGCTCAGCAACCGCCGCTCCAGTTCTTCCAACGACGGCGGCAGAATAAAAATCGAAACCAGGTCCTCCAGTGCGTTCTGGCGCAATTGCTGGGTACCTTGCCAGTCGACATCAAACAAAACATCCTGGCCGGCCTCCAGCGCCGCCATCACCGGACCGCGTGGCGTGCCGTAGGAGTTGCCGAACACCGTCGCATGTTCGAGGAATTCTCCGGCTGCGATCATTTCTTGGAATTTTTCGTGATCGACAAAGAAGTAATCCTTGCCTTCAACCTCACCTGGTCGTTGCGGGCGCGTGGTAGCCGATATCGACATCGTAAGCCCGGAATGATTCTCCAGCAATGCGCGCGAAATCGTCGACTTGCCCGCCCCTGACGGCGAAGACAGCACTAACATTAACCCGCGACGGGAAACCTGATCAGGACTCACTTAGCTCTCCTCATTCGACATTTTGTACTTGTTCGCGCATTTGCTCGATGACGGCCTTTAATTCCAGCCCGACGCGCGTCAGTTCGATATCCGCTGACTTGGAACACACCGTGTTGGCCTCGCGATTGAATTCCTGGCAGAGGAAATCCAGCTTACGGCCGACGGCGCCCGTATCTGATATCAGCGCTGACGCCGCCTCGCAATGGGCCGCCAGGCGGTCCAGTTCCTCGCGGACATCAGCTTTAAGCATCAACATGGCGGCTTCTTGCGCTAGGCGCTCTTCCGGCAGC
This sequence comes from Rhodospirillaceae bacterium, assembly GCA_016845145.1. Lineage (GTDB taxonomy): Bacteria > Pseudomonadota > Alphaproteobacteria > Rhodospirillales > Casp-alpha2 > TMED8. The sequence goes on along the minus strand of JAERTE010000145.1, from coordinate 40,344 downwards.
GCCGGAACGGTATCAATCAGTTCCATCACTTGTGCCGCCAATCGTGTGCGAATGGCGTCCGGTTGCGTTGCCGCCAAGGCTTCGGATTGACCGCGAAGATCATTGATATTTGCCAATTGGTTCTCAATCACTTGGTGAAGGTGGGCCCCTTCCGCACCACGCACTTCAGCCAGATGATCCAATGCGCGTTCCAAGTCGGCCATGAAAGCTTGCTCCAAGATCACACGGCGATCTTCATCCAACACCGCTTCTCCGGTCTCGACCACGCCCCGCAAACCCAACAGCCCGTCAATACTGGGCGGAGCGCTGTCGGGAAAGCGCGCCTGGATATCCGCCATCGCGCCTTGCATTTGATCGAGGACTTCCAGGTTAACTTGATATATGGTCGTCGGGCGCGCCCAACTGACCTGCAAGTTCACCGATATATTGCCACGCTGAAACCGGGCCTGGGCATACTCGCGGACTTTGGGTTCCAAGTTGTCGAACTGACCCAGGCGCGAGCGCACATCAAGGCCTTTGGCGTTGACGCTTTTCACCTCCCACACCCAGGCGCAATCTTCGTTGCTGCCGTCGGTGCGGGCATAACCGGTCATCGATTTGAGCGCCAAATCAGGCCTCCTTTCGCGTGCGCATGTTTATACCTGCCGCCTCGCCGCTCAACAAGCGACCAGCGGATGAACAACGGGTGGCAAAAGCTTGCTTAATCGCGGCATAATGCCTCATGCCGTACGCTCGTAACCCGCGCTCTATCCTCATCACCGGTGCCTCCAGCGGCATCGGCGCCGCCTTGGCAATCGCTTATGCCGCACCTGGCGTCACCCTGGCGCTCAGCGGCCGCAACCAAGCCCGATTGGATGAAATAGCCCAGCAATGCAGCGAATCGGGCGCCAACGTCAAAACGCTAGTCATAGATGTTACCGACAGGGTGGCTATGAAAGCTTGGATTAATGATTTGGACGACGAAACGCCGCTCGACCTCGTTGTCGCCAATGCAGGCATTTCCGGTGGAGCGTCGCGGGATGGCGAAGAAGAGAGGCAGACCCGCGACATTTTCTCAATCAACTTGGACGGCGTACTGAACACCATGTGGCCGGCCATCGAAGCCATGCGCCCGCGCAAGGCCGGGCAACTGGGCATCGTCTCGTCTATCGCCGGTTTCCGGGGCTTGCCCGGAGCGCCGGCCTATTCCGCCTCGAAAGCCGCCGTATTGAATTACGGAGATGCACTTCGCGGCATGCTGCATGAAGACGGCATCCATGTATCGGTGATTTGCCCGGGCTACGTCGTCAGCCGCATGACCGACACCAACAACTTCCCCATGCCATTCCTGATGCCGGCTGATAAGGCCGCTAAGATCATCAAACAAGGTCTCGCCAATACCAGAGGCCGTATTGCGTTCCCTTGGCCCATGTTCTGGCTGGTGCGCCTGCTACAGGCGTTGCCGATAGCACTGACCGATCCGGTTTTACGTCGGTTACCGAAAAAAGAATAAGCGACGCGTGGTTCATGCGAGCTAACGCGAACGTGCTGCCCCTCGCCGGACCGCGCCGAAATTCGCTCCTTGGGCGTTGCCGCTGGGCCCCTTGATCGAGCCGCCGCCGAACTGTTCCTGGCGGTTTTTCGGGCCGGGTTGCTCGGCATTTTCTCTCCGCTTCTTTGCCTTGGCTCCAGCTTTCGCCTTCGCGCGTTGACGGGCCTTTGCTTTGGTCATGCCTAGCTCATCCTTTTCGGTTGCTTCATCATTTATAGCACCGTAACGGAATGCGGCCCAGGCATGACTTTCCCCACGCATTGGCTTGGGTTACACAGTCTGTACTGACATTTTTCCGCGAGGCTGAAGTTATGGCAACTGACACGCCCTCCAGATCACCTAATATTCTGGTTATCCAGGCCGATCAACTCACGCCAGGCGTCCTGCCGGCCTATGGTCACCCGTTGGTCAAAACGCCGCACATTGACGCATTGGCTGCTAGCGGCGTGGTGTTCGAGAGCACGTATTGCAACTTTCCACTTTGCGTGCCATCGCGGGCATCAATGATGGCCGGGCGCTTCGCGCACAATATTGCATCTTGGGACAACGCCATGGAGATGCCTGCCGGAATTCCCACATTGGCGCATTATCTTCGGAGTGTCGGCTACAATACCGTGCTGTCGGGCAAAATGCATTTCATCGGGCCAGACCAGGAGCACGGGTTTTCCGAGCGCACCACGACCGACATCTATCCTGCCAACTTCGCCTGGACCCCCGATTGGATTGCCGGCGAACGTTACCGCCCCACCGGCATCAACCCCGCCGCCGTCGTCGATGCCGGTGTATGCGTACGTAGCCTGCAAATGGATTACGATGACGAGGTCGAACACGCCACGGTGCAGAAAATCCACGACCTCGCCCGTTTTCAAAACGACAAACCGTTTTTGCTGTGGGCATCGTTCACGCATCCCCATTCACCGTTTGTAACGACGCAAAAGTATTGGGACCTCTACGACCACGATGACATCGACATGCCGAAAGTACCGCCGATCCCGGTCGAAGAGTTAGACGAAATGAGCCGCTGGCTCTACTACGCTCACGCGCAGGATCTGCTGACCATCGAAGACGACCATGTGCGCAATGCGCGCCACGCTTATTACGGCATGACCAGCTATATCGACGACAAGGTCGGGCACATTATGGAAACCTTGCGCGCCGCCGACCTCGCCGACAACACCATCGTTGTTTTTACGTCTGATCACGGTGAAATGCTGGGTGAGCGCGGAAAATGGTTTAAGCAATATTTCTACGAGGGGTCCGTTCGCGTGCCGCTGATCATCGCTTATCCGAGCAAGTACAAGCCGGGGCGTGTATCCGAGCACGTATCATTGGTTGATCTGTTGCCCACTTTCATGGACTGGGCTTCAGATGGGAAACCGCCGGAGCCGGTGTCGCCGTTGGATGGGCATTCGCTGGATGGACTGTTATCAGGCGGCGATGACACATGGGACAATACCGTGATATCCGAATACACCGGTGAAGGCGTCATCGCACCGTGCCGGATGATCCGCCGGGACGAGCACAAATACATCTATACCCATGGCCACCCGCCCCTACTCTTCAACACGGCGGCCGACCCGCTGGAACTGGAAAACCTCGCCGGCCGTCCCGATTCTGCAGATATCCAAACGGAATTAGCGCGCGACATCTTGGTTGATTGGAATCCGGATATCATCGCCAACGCCTGTATCCAAAGTCAAAAAGAACGGCTGTTCATTCAAAACGCAACCGGCGGCGAGCCCAACTGGGCTTATCTCAACCGCCAGGGCGACGGCGGAAAGTACGTGCGGAATGCTGGTGCCGTACAAGCCAAACAGCAAGCCCGCTATCCCTTCGTTGAGCCAACACCGTTTGAACGCTAATCACGATGAGTTGGCACGCGAAACTCTGCCGCGCTGTTCCTCCATGCCCATGGATAGCACGACCGGATGAGAGGCTTGGAGAGCGGCAAAATCGCTTTTGCTGGCCATGCCTTGCCAACCGCAGTCAATGAGTGATTGAGCGACAGCTCCGCCAAGGGTTTTGCCAGGGCCCAGCACAATCAGCACATCAGGGGCGAATTCATGCACGCCGTTTTGCACTGCCTTGGTGAAGTCGTAAGGCTCAACCACCTGATGGCCAAGCGTATAGTCCCAAAGCGCTTTGGCGTCGACCGCAGGCGGCATCCAAACATGTCCACGGCCATCAATCAGCGGTACGTTTGGAGATAAGAACATATCCGGTGAAAGTGCGGCTTTTCCTTTGGCCGAGACCGGCGTTTGCAAAGGTGAATGGAAACCGGCGTGGTTGGCGAGCCGCATGGGGAAACGCTCCTGCATCGGCGCAAGTCGGCTTTCCGCCTCTTTGAGTGCTGCCTCGTCGCCAGCATAGACGATCATGCCGCCCAGATTGATCGAGACATACAGGCCCTCAATATCCCCCGCGAGTGCCAACAGGGCATCACGCTGTCCCGGTATCTCCACCCACGCCTCATCAACGAAGGGATACAGCATTTGCCCGCCGATCATCGCATCTTGCATCAACGTGCCCATGGTGTTGACCACGTGAAAACCACCCGCCGCACTGAGCGCACCGGCACACGCCAGCGCGATATACCACCCCATGGAATTGCCAGTCACCGCGACAATGTCATAGGCATCTCGATCAATACTGAGAAAATCCGCATAGGCGCAGGCATGAATCAATCCGGATGCATTGTCGCCACGACTATACTTGGACACGGAAAACCTTTCTGCGCCATCAAGAGCGCTAATGGTTTCTTGCCCGAGCGCCGAACGAGCAGCATCGAAATCCGCAACGAGGCCTGCTTTGTCCGCATGGTAACGGCGAAAGTAACCGAGTTCCTCTTTGTTATAGGTGCCGCGGCCCGGCGCGATAACGAGGGCAGTCTTACGGGTCATTTTCGCATCGCCAATTCACGTGCCGCGCTTACGATAGCGTCCACCGACGGCAGCGTCGCTGCAAAGGCCGGCCCTGTTGCGATGAAGCAGTCTTCCGCCGTAACCCGTGCAACGGGCTGCGCACTGCGATCCGCAAACAGCGTTCCTAGTGCTTCGCTTTGGGAACCGGTCCGGCGGCATTCATCGACAATCAGGACCGATTTGCATGGCGCTGCCGCTTCCACAATGGCGTCACTCGCCAGCGGCGCCAGCCAGCGCATGTCAATGATGCGAGCATCTACACCATGCTGTTCGCGCAGGATTTTTTGAGCCTTCAGCGACAGGTAGCGACCATTGCCATAGGTCACGACAGCGACGTCGGTTCCCTCGCCTTCGACGCCGATATCCTGCAGCCCAATGGGGGCCTCGTCGCCCGGCTGCGGGTATGCGAATGTCCAGCCGCCATCGCTCTCTTCGTGCAAGTCCCGTGTCATATAAAGCGCGATAGGCTCGACCATGACGACAAGTCGTTGTTCTTCACGCGCCAGCCGCACAGCTTCGCGCAGCATCAGCGCCGCGTCGCGGCCGTTCGACGGACACGCGATAACAATGCCCGGGATATCACGCAACACCGCCAACGAATTGTCGTTATGGAAATGCCCGCCAAAACCGCGCTGGTAGCCGAGCCCAGCGATACGCACCACCATGGGATTGGCGTATTGCCGGTTGGAAAAGAACGACAGTGTCGCCGCCTCGCCACGAATTTGGTCCTCAGCGTTGTGCAGATAGGCAAGAAACTGGATCTCGGGCATCGGCAGAAACCCGTTTTGCCCAAGCCCGATGGCGAGACCGAGGATCGATTGCTCATCCAATAACGTATCGATCATGCGGTCAGGGCCGAAGCGCTTCTGCAGGTGTTGCGTGACACCGTATACGCCCCCTTTGCGGCCGACATCTTCACCGGCCATGACGATTTCCGGGTGTTCCAACATCAAATCGGTCATGGCGAAATTGATCAGCTTGGCCATGTGTTGCGGCTCGGTCATGGAGCGCATGTCGGATGTACCGAATGTATCAGTGCGGGCTTCGGGCGCCGGCCCATTGGACGGCGGGCATGTGCGTATCGCAGGCACGATACTCGCCATCACATCGGCTGCAGTTTCGAGTTTCGGACGCGTGACGGCTTGTTCTGCCGTACGCGCGACGCGATCATCGGTATCGTTGTAGATTTTCAACACGTCTTCCGCCGATACCCCGCCATCAGAGATCATGCGGCGTGCGCTGTGCAGTAACGGGTCGTCTGCTTCGGCGGCTTCGACTTCCTCTTTGGTCATGTAGGCTGTCTGCACATCGGCACCCGCATGGCCATACAGCCGCACGCACCCCATATGCAAAAATACTGGTTTGCGGCGTTCGCGGACCCAATCCGCAACTTCGCTTGTGACCGCATATGTCTCGACCGGATCAAGGCCATTGCACGCCACATATCTCAGGCCCGGTCGCTGGCTCGTACTTGCATTGACCCAGCCGTCCGGCGTCTTGGTAGAGATTCCAATGCCATTGTCTTCGCAAACGAACAACAATGGCAGAGGGACTTTCTGATAAGCCGTCCAGCCTGCGGTGTTGAGCGCACCTTGCGTGGTGGAGTGGTTCAGCGAAGCATCACCGAAGCTGCAAAGCACAATACTGTCACTGGGCCATTCCTGATCCACAGGCGTTACCCGATCCGATAAGCCCAAGGAATAAGCCGCGCCGACGGACTTCGGCAAATGGCTGGCGATGGTCGAGGTTTGCGGTGGAATATTCAGCGCCTTGGAGCCCAATACTTTGTGCCGGCCACCGGACGTCGGGTCCTCGGAGGACGAAGTAAAACTAAGCAGCATGTCCCAGACCGGCGTCTGCCCCGGCACTTGTGCGGCCCGGGCAACCTGAAACGCGCCGTCACGGTAATGCAAAAACGCCGGATCGGTCGGCCGCAAGGCCGCCGCGATGGCCGCATTGCCTTCATGCCCGGATGATCCAATCGTATAAAACCCCTGCCCCCGTGCCTGCAGTTTGCGGGCATGGCGGTCCAAATGTCGGCTTTGCACTTGGGCCAGAAAAAGCCCAGCCAACGCCGATTGTGTGAGCCCGGCGTCGTCCAGCGTTACAGAGCTGATGGCGTCAGGCAGAGAACCATCCGTCACCCGGCGGAGAAAATTTTCGTGGACGATATCAGCGCGATCCATATTTGAAACTCCTCGGAAACCTCGCTGGCACCATGCATGGCGCGAGCGGGCCGTGCAACATGCAGCAAATCAAAATTCTGAGCACGCCAGAAACGATCAAACACAAAATCAAAGGCGATCGCCTCTAGATCTGCCGACCGCTATCTTTCCAAAACTCGTCTCTGATCCGACGCTTGTATATCTTACCGTCGTCGCCGCGAGGCAGGCTTTCGCGGAACTCCATCACACGGGGCACTTTAAACCCAGCCAGCAGACCGCGCAGATGCTGTGTCAGGTTGTCCTGATCCAGTGTGACGCCAGCGTGCGGCTCAATCACCGCCATCAAGGTCTCACCATACTCGGCGTCCGGTATGCCAAAGACAGCGCAATCCTTGACCCCGTCCATCTGCACCAGAACAGCCTCGATCTCGGCCGGATATATATTGACGCCGCCCGAGATCACCATGTCGCGCTTCCTGTCACAGAGAAACAAGAAACCGTCCTCATCCAAATACCCCACATCACCCAGCGTGATCAGACCGTCGCGTTCGATTTTGGCTCGCTCGTCGGGCATATTGTGGTAGGTAAAATCTGAAAACGTATGCAGTCGACCAAAAATCTCACCAGGTTCGCCTACAGGCGTTGGATTACCGTCATCGTCAAGAGTTTTCACCGTGGCATCTTCGACAACACGCCCGACAGTGCCGGGTTTTTTCTGCCAATCTTCGGCGTGGCAAATGGTCCAATAACCACCCTCCGTACCGGCATAAAACTCCGAGAAGATCGGCCCCATCCAATCGCACATCGCCTGTTTGACTTCGGCCGGACAAGGTGCCGCCGCGTGAGTGATCTGGCGCAGCGATGAGAGATCGTATTTCTGCCGGACGGCATCAGGCAATTCCAACAACCTGACAAACATCACCGGCACCATAAACGCCGTACAAATCTGGTGTTTCTCGACCAGGGTCAAAAACTCCTCGGCATCAAATCGAGGCATGATCACCAGGGTTTCCCCCACCTGAACGGAGCGGGTCGAGAAATTGTTGGGCGCGCCATGATACAATGGTCCAGCAATGATTGAGCGCACGCCCGGCCCCAGGCCATACACCTCGTCGCGCAAAGCCAATACCTTGGCTGCATCCTCCGGTTCCTGCATTTCGCGCTTCACGCCCTTCGGCAGTCCCGTGGTCCCCGATGTGTACATCATCGACCACGGAACCTTGGGGTATCGATCCTCGATCGGTGGGTGATCGGCAAGCCATTGGCCCCAAACTTCGGCACCTGCCGGCAATGTACAGGCGGCATCGTCGAGGTTGTAGGCGGCTTGCAATTCTGGCGGGGTTGGGATCAAAAGAATTGGGATATGGCTAGGCACCGCGTCGCCCAAGGAATTGTAGAGATCGGCATGCGCGATCAGTACCTTGGCGTCGCAATCCTCCAGGATGTGCGTCATTTCACCCGGAGCCAAATGCCAATTCACCGGCACCGAATAGGCGCCAACGGCTTGTGCGGCAAAGGATACCTCAAAAAACGGGAAATCATTGCGAACCAACATAGCGACTGCGTTGCCGGGTTTGATGCCCATGTCCCGAAGCCCTTGTGCAGCGCGCGCCGTTTGATCATTCAGGTCTTCGCGTTGTAGGTGCCTGTCACCACTTATCAAAGCTGGATATTCGCTCACGTTTGTTACCCCCATGGAGATTCCTAATTAGCCTTTTTCTTTCTCGCACGTTCAATGCGCCGCCACTTGGCGACATTGGCATTGTGCCCCTTCAAAGTGCGTGCAAAAGCATGCCCACCAGTACCGTCAGCAACAAAGTACAAATCCTTACTATCCGCTGGATGCAATACAGCCTCCAACGCAGCACGCCCCGGATTTGCAATTGCCGTCGGCGGCAACCCTTTGATGACATAAGTATTGTATGGCGTGCGACTCTGCAAATCCGCGCGGGTAAGCCCCCGACCCAGCGGTTTCTCTCCCAGTGTGAGGCCATAGATAACAGTCGGGTCCGACTGCAACCGCATTCCCAACTTCAGCCGATTGATGAACACAGCAGCAACGCGCGAGCGCTCACTGGCCACACCTGTTTCCTTCTCGACGATAGACGCCAGGATTATCGCTTCGCCGACAGATTTGATCGGCAACCCGGGAGCGCGGCTTACCCAGAGCTTATCGGCCAACGAAATCATTGAGTCATGCATGCGCTTCAACAGCGCCTTGCGCGAATCACCAAACGCATAGTGATAGGTTTCGGGTAGCAGCCAACCTTCTTGCGGCAGCGGGCCGGCAGCACCGATGGCCCCCGCAGCGGCAGCTAACGTGCTGGCCACTTCCGCGCGGGTTAGTCCCTCGGCGAACGTCAGACGGCGTTGCACGGTGCGCCCACTCTGCAATATCAGTGCGGCGGCAGCCGGGCTGATGGCGGCGGGAAAGGCGTACTCGCCAGCACGAAGCGGTTTCCGGTCACCAAACAGCTTTAGGCCCCAACGGAACAACCGATTGTCGTCAATGACACCGGCGGCCTGGAGGTCCTTGGCAATCGTTGCCGGTCCGGCTCCTTTAGGAATAATCAGGGTTTGTGACTGGGCCAACGATCCAGGCGCGTTGTACGCATTTTCCAACCACCATCGCGCACCGACAACAGATAGGACGGCAACCACAAACAGCCCAGCGACGGTGACGGCAACAATTCGTCCCGCACGTCGCCGCGGTTTTGTCGCCGGCTCGGAGTCCGGTTTATTCGGGGGCCTTGAAGACAAGCGACGCGTTCGTACCACCAAATCCGAAGGAATTCGATAGTACGGCCCGGACCTTGCGTTCTTTCGGTGTGTGCGGCACCAGGTCGATGTCGCAGCCTTCCGACGGGTTGTCCAAATTCAGCGTCGGTGGCAGCACGCCTTCGTTCATGGCGAGAATGGAGAAAATCGCCTCCACCGCACCGGCTGCGCCGAGCAGATGCCCAATGGCGGACTTTGTCGATGACATGGAAAGATTATAGGCGTGGTCACCGAATACACGCTTTACCGCACCCAACTCGATCTCGTCTCCCAACGGTGTCGAGGTGCCGTGTGCGTTGACGTAATCAATGTCTTCAGGGTTCATCTCGGCACGTTTCAGTGCCGCGTTCATGCAGCGGAAGGCGCCGTCACCGTTGGCTGCGGGCGCGGTGATGTGATGTGCATCGCCGGACATGCCGTAACCGACCACTTCTCCATAGATCTTGGCGCCGCGTTTTTTGGCGTGCTCATATTCCTCAAGTACGACAACGCCAGCGCCGTCTCCCATGACGAAACCGTCGCGGTCTTTATCCCAGGGACGAGACGCCTGCTCAGGCGTGTCGTTGAAACCAGTCGAAAGAGCCCGCGCCGCACAAAAACCCGCAACGCCGAGCGAGCAGATCGCAGCTTCGGCACCTCCAGCCACCATTACGTCGGCGTCGTCCCACATGATAATACGAGCCGCGTCGCCGATGGCGTGCGCGCCGGTCGAACATGCTGTCACAACGGCGTGGTTAGGACCTTTGAAGCCATTGCGGATGGAGACATGACCCGACACCAAGTTTATCAAGCTGGCAGGAATAAAGAAGGGACTCAAACGCCGGGCACGGCCTTCCTCGACGGTGATCGCGCCACCGGCGATTTCTGACAAGCCGCCGATACCGGACCCAATGAGCACGCCCGTGCGCCAGGCCTCCTCCTCCGTATCGCAGACCCAACCCGAATCCTTAACCGCCTGCTCGGCTGCCGTCAGCCCATAGACGATAAAATCGTCCATCCGCCGACGGTCTTTGGGCGACACCCAATCGTCGGCATGGAACAGGCCGTCTTCGGTCGGACCTTCCGGCACCTGACCGCCAATCTTTGCCGGCAGGTCAGAAACATCAAAGCTCTCGATTTTCCGAATACCCGAGCGGGAAGCGATAATGCCGTCCCAATTCTTCTCGACGCCGACACCCAGTGACGACACCATACCCATTCCGGTCACAACGACGCGTCTCATGTCCACTCGCTATTCCACAAGGTTGTTACGCACCAATACGCTTCTCAAACAAAAACGCCGGCGATCACCTTTGTAAAGGCCCGCCGGCGCAACTGCGGGGCTTTCGTCAGCCCTTTTGAGATTCGATGAACTCGATGGCGTTTTTGATAGTCGAGATACCTTCAGCGGCATCATCCGGAATTTCACAACCGAACTCTTCCTCGAAAGCCATAACAAGTTCCACCGTGTCCAGGCTATCGGCGCCCAAATCTTCGATGAAATTGGCATTCTCGACGACCTTGTCCTCGTCCACGCCCAGGTGCTCAATGACGATCTTTTTCACCCGATCGGCAACATCACTCATATCGGTTTCCCCGTATCCTAAGTAATTGAAAAAACTGGTTAGCCGCTTCTCTGATACCGCCAGACCAAAACATGGAAAGCGGCGTGAAGCGGGGGTTAGGTAACACACTTTTCTAGCCTTGACCAGCGGCGAAAAAAGCCGCCAATTTTCCGCAACAACCCCTCAAATCATCGCCATGCCGCCATTGACGTGAAGCGTCTGGCCCGTGATATAGGCGGCTTCATCGCTGGCTAGATAGACACATGCGGCGGCTATATCCTCCACCGTTCCCATGCGCCCCGCCGGGATTCCACTCATCAGGTTCTCTTTTTGGTCATCCGACAGGGCGTCGGTCATGGCGGTAACAATGAAACCTGGCGCAACACAATTGACCGTGACACCACGGCTGGCGACCTCTTGAGCGAGAGACTTGGACATGCCGATCATGCCCGCCTTCGACGCCGCGTAATTCGCCTGTCCAGCGTTACCAGTAACACCGACGATAGATGTGATGTTGATGATTCGCCCCCAGCGGCTTTTCATCATGCCCCGCATAACCGCCTTTGAAAGCCTGAACGTCGCCGTTAGGTTGACATCAATAACCTTTTGCCAATCCTCGTCCTTAATGCGCATGGCCAAATTGTCTCGCGTCAGACCCGCGTTATTGACCAAAATATCAACGCTACCCATGGCTTCGATGGCATCTTTGATCAACTGATCGGCGCCTTCCGGCGTCGATAAATCGGCCGGCACCACATGGCTTCCATCCCCCAACTGAGCGGCTACCGCTTCAAGCGCTTCAACGCGTGTTCCCGACAAGCCAACATTGGCGCCGCTCGCCTTCAACCCTTGCGCAATTGCCCCGCCGATTCCCCCGGATGCACCCGTGACCAGGGCGTTTTTGCCGTCCAACTCAAACATCGATAATCGTCTCCAAATTTCGCGGGTTAATATTGTATCGGTTAGATTGCCATGCATCGCCTGGATGCGAAATCATTTTGGCGCGGCTTGACACGAAAAGCCGCACGCTCGACAAACTAAGGTCTCGTTACTGCATCGCCTGAGGGGATTCGCACATCATCTATCAACAACGGTCGGGTGACGCCATGAGCGGCATGCTAATGGCCATGGACGATAGCCGAATCAAATAAGTCATGAACAATCTGAAGCAATCCATAGAACACTCACACCATGGCCTTGTCGAAGGCCGTGACGTCCCATGGCTTCTGAACCAATGGGTTGAACGCACCCCAGACAAAACTTTCCTGATCTGGGAGCCATTCGACGGCAAGACGCAAACATGGACCTACGCCGAGCTTGCACGTGATGTCGACGCGGTTGCGGCAGGTCTGCACCAACGCGGCATCGTTTTTGGTGACTTTGTGCTGATCCATCTGGATAACTGCCCGGAGTTCGTCATCACCTGGTTTGCCTGTGCCAAGCTAGGTGCCGTAGCCGTAGCCACCAACACGCGTTCCGTTGCCCGCGACATGAGATACTTCGCCGACCACGTCAGTGCCGTCGCTGCCATCACCCAGCCTGCTTATGCCGAAATGGTGCACGAAAGCGCGCCGGGGCTTAAATTCCTGTCCGTCACCGATAACGATTCGGGCGTACCAACACAGACGCCCGAGACCGTACCGTACACAGCATTTGCCAATTTTCTCTCAGCCCAGGGCACACCGCCGACACGGCCGACCGACCCATGGGCCAACCTGGGAATCCAATTTACATCGGGCACGACATCGCGCCCGAAGGCGGTGCTGTGGACTCACGCCAACGGGATATGGGGGGCGTTGCGCAACGCCGCTCACATGCATTTGGGATCGAACGATATCACCCACACCGTGCTGCCGCTGTTCCACACCAATGCCCAGGCTTATTCCATGTTGGGATCTCTATGGGTGGGCGGCACTATGGTTGTGCAACCGAAGTTCTCGGCGTCGCGGTTCTGGGAGGTGGCACGCAAACACAGATGTACCTGGGCGTCGATGGTGCTGTTTTGCATCAAGGTGCTGTTGACGCGCAATCCGCCATCGGATCACCATTTCCGGTTCTGGGGGTGTTCAGGCCATCACCCACCGGCTGAAGCTGCCTACGGCATCAAGACCATGGCGTGGTGGGGCATGACCGAGACGATCACGCATGGCATTGTCAGCGATATCTACCAGCCCGGCCCGCCGCTCTGCATTGGGCGCGTCGCTCAAGGCTACGATATTGAAATCCGTCACCGCGACGGCACACCGATCAAACCCGGCGAACAAGGCTTGCTGTATATCCGAGGCGTACGTGGCGTCAGTCTGTTCAAAGAGTATTTCCGCAATCCCGAAGCCAACGCCAAAGCGTTCGACGACGACGGATGGTTTGAGACCGGCGACGTGATCCGCATGGATGAGAACGGCAATCTATTCTTCTCCGACCGTGACAAGGACATGTTGCGGGTCGGCTCCGAGAACGTCGCGGCGTCGGAGATCGAATCGGTTATTTTGGCCACCGGATGGGTTCAGGATTGCGCAGTGGTCGGCCAGAAGCATTATCTGTTGGACGAAGTGCCGGTCGCCTTTGTTGTCGCCAAACCCGATGCACCTGACAGGCTGGGTGAGCACATTGCAGAGGTCTGCCGGGAAAAACTCGCCGACTTCAAGGTCGTGCGCGACGTTTTGACATTAGATGAAATGCCGCGCGGTACGTTGGACAAAATCAACAAAAACGAATTGCGTTCACGTTTGACAGTGATCGAAGCTTAGGCGACGGCCTCACTATCGGTCAGACATGATAGCGCCAAATGAGTGGTCAGAATATTCGCCCGCAGCCAACCGCGTAGAAACGCGATAAATCCAAGGAAATCAAAGGCCGATGGATTGGCTTGGAACGCTACCTTATACCCCAAAACTTGTTTTTTCAGATCGCCGTGGGTTTGTTCGTGGCGTTCCTGAAACGGAGAGTTCACCGCTTTAAGCACCTGCCAGACATCTTCCAAATGGCTATGTAGCTGCTCGGTCAAGAAATCAATCGCTCCCTCCAGCGTTGCCTCATTGGCGGAAAGCACCTCCGCCTCGGCGTGAAAACCGTTCATTATGACGAAAAGATTCCGACGGTCAGAATCGATTTCACTATGCCCTGTCTGGAAGTTGTCGTACCAATTGAAACCCGTCATGGCTTCCCCCTAAATCCGCCCATCGTATAGTTCAGTGGCGATATCGTTACTCATGATGCTTAAACCCGAGTTAATATACTCAAACCTTGAATAAGCCAATAGTAATAACCAAACGGACTATATCTTATGGCTGGCAGCTCGACAAGCGAAATATCGTCACGCTTCATCACCATCGAAAACGTGCGGGTGCCGCGCTTCTTGTATGGAACTGCGTGGAAGGAAGACCGCACCGAAAGCCTGACGACTTTGGCTCTCGGCATGGGCTTTCGCGGCATCGACACCGCCAATCAACGCAAACACTACTGTGAGGCCGCCGTGGGCGAAGCCGTAACCGGCGTCATTCAACGCCGCATGTTGAGCCGAGAGCAAATCTTTATACAGACCAAATACACTCACCGCCGCGGGCAAGATCATCGCCTGCCCTACGACGAAAACGCCGCCATCTCCGAACAAGTCCGGCAATCCTATGGCAACTCCCTGGAGCATTTGGGTGTCGACCGTATCGACAGTTACATCCTGCACGGCCCGACCATCCGTGATGGTCTCGCAAGGGCTGATTGGGACGCCTGGAGGGCGATGGAGACATTGCATAATGCCGGCGGTCCCCGCCTATTGGGCGTCAGCAACGTCTCTTTGGCGCAATTGAAAATGTTGTGCGCTGGCGCCGAAGTGCAACCGCGGTTTGTCCAAAATCGCTGCTATGCCAGCCGGGCTTGGGACAAACCCGTACGTGAATTTTGTTACCAACACGGAATCGTCTACCAGGGCTTTTCATTGCTCACCGCAAACAGGCAATTGGCCACCCACCCTGATCTAATTGCCATCGCAAAGCGCCATGGCCGCGATATCAGCCAGATCATTCTTCGGTTCGCGCTGGATGTCGGGATGATTGCACTCACAGGCACTAGAGATGCACAACATATGCGCGCTGACTTGGCGGTATTTTCCTTTGCTTTGGCCGAAAACGAGATTCAAGCAATAGAGCTCGCAGCACTGCCTGGATAAAATTTACTACCACCTTGATGAGAATTGTTGTCCAATTATAAAATCGCCCGGCATCGCAAGAATGCAAACGAGATTATTTGGACCGAAATATGAAGCTAAAAAATCTCCCCATCCGCATAACCATCACAAGCGCATTCGTGGGGTTCATGGCATTGGCGGTGTTTTTCGTCGCTTACATCAATTACACGGAGAACCAAAAGGAAATCATGCGCACCGCCCACCAATTAGTCGGTAACGCCCTTGAAATTGCCCGCCAGAACATCGACGGCCTCTTGGGACGCGCCCAGATTGTCTCGAAATCCATATCTGACCTCCCCGGATCGGTTATCGACTGGCGAAATCCTGAAGAGCTGCAATTGTATCTAATGCAGACCCTCCGTCATGACGCCAACCTCTATGGATCGTTCGTCGGGTTTCCGGATGGCGGATTTGTGCAGGCCGTCAATTTTCGCAATCCCGATGGCTCCAGCAGAAACGTTCCTGGTATCCCCGCCGACGCCGCTTACGGACTGAGAGTGATTGAAGCGATAACAGGCAAGCTCGAGCGCCTGCAATTTTGGCGTTTCTTCGATACAGACGGCAAACCACTTGAACCAGCGAACGCTGCGATTTCCGCACAATCCAAATACGACCCCCGTGTCCGTGCCTGGTACAAGGATGCGTTGACCAAACAACAAACAACCTTTTCAGCGGTTTACGTCTTTTCAAGCCTACGCAAACCAGGGATCACGATTTCAACGTCGGCGCGCAATGCCGCCGGCGCGGTAATCGGTGTTGACCTCCCGTTGACCAACTTGGCCAACCTCATGCATCAGTTGCGCCCCGGCAAAAGGGGCAGCATCGCGATTATCGACAAACACAGTAACCTCGTCGCCCATCATGATCTGGAGAAAATAGTCCGACGCAACGCCAATGGGTCGTATGCTATCGCAGCCCTGAAGGACATTGACGAAAGTATCCTCATATCCGCAGTTGCGCGATTGAAGTCCGCTGGTACGGGAGCAAGTATGGGCCATGAAGCCGATCACGCGCCTCCGACCGAGCGGCGGCGGGATGGCGCGCATCCAAACCACGATATGAAGTCGCACAGCCTTACCGGCGCCATCGGTTACGAAACCGATTTCGGGCACATCATTGCGGGGCAAACACCGGCTGGTGACACGCGCGTCCTAGATTGGAAAATTATCGGCGTCGCCGTAGCCGACGACTTTACCGAACACCTTCGCGAAAGTTTGCAGCGCTCGGCCATTTTCACCATCGCTATATTTGTCTTGGCCATTGCCGGCGTGACACTCTTGGCCAGTTGGATCGCGATCCCGATTATTCGGCTGCGCAAGCTGGCGGATCGAATATCGGAAATGAACCTGTCCTCAACCGACGCCCCGGAGTCTCCGTTCGACGAAATCGGTTCCTTGCAAGGGTCGATGGAACGTATGCGCGGCGCGCTCGATATTTTCCTGCGCTATGTACCACGAGATTTGGTCCGCAGTTTGGTGCTTTCAGGCCGAGGTGCCGAAATTGGCGGCGAGAAACGTCAAGTAACCGTGTTGTTCACCGACATTGAGGGTTTCACGACAATGACCGAGCGAATGACGTCGGAACAGGTCTTGGAACAAACATCGCTATACTTCGAACGCATGTCCTTCGCCATTCAGGCCAATCGAGGAACGATCGACAAGTTCATCGGCGATGCCATCATGGTCATGTGGAATGCCCCCACCGATGACGAGTTCCACGTCGACAATGCGTGCCGTGCCGTCCTTACCGCACACGAGATTTCCGAAGAATTGAATGCTGAGTTGATGGCCGAAGGCTTGCCGGTCATGCGCACCCGGTTCGGCCTACACTCGGGCGAAGCGCTTGTTGGCAACATGGGGGCTCGGGACCGGTTACAATACACCTGTCTAGGCCCGAACGTGAACCTCGCGGCGCGAATTGAAGGACTGAACAAGTTCTACGGCACGCAAACCTTGGTCAGCGAACAGGTGCGACGGCAGGCTTCGCGCGATTTCCTGTTTCGCCGCGTTGACATTGTCGAGGCGAAAGGCACATCCATACCCCTCGTCTTGTATGAGTTAATGGGCGAACGCCAGGAGGGAGCCGCATTTTACGTCGGCGAGAAGAAAGTTCATCAAGCTTCCCGCTATGAACAGGCATTCGATTTTTATCTTCACCGGGATTTCCAACACGCAGTCGATCTTTTGGAAGAATTGCAAGCCGCGGTTCCTGACGATGGCGTCGTTTCCGCCCTTCTCAGGCGATGCCGCTATTACATAGAGACACCCCCAAGCCCCGATTGGAATGGGGTAACCGCATTCGATAGCAAATAGACTGCCGTTTCGTCCTAATCAGCGATAAAGGCCTCTACATCCGCTGGTGTGCCGATACTGGTGGAACTCAATTCGCGATCAATGCGCCGGGTCAACCCAGCCAGCACCTTTCCGGCTCCTACTTCCACCAACTCGGTGACACCGGCATCTTTCATCGCCAACACACATTCGCGCCAACGGACCCGGCCCGTCACCTGTTCCACCAAAAGCTTCCGAGCGACGGCGGCGTCGTTCACGGGCGCCGCTGTCACATTGGCAACCACCGGCACAACCGGGGCAACCATATTCACGCCTGCCAATGCCTGGGCCATGACATCCGCCGCCGGTGCCATCATCGCACAATGGAACGGTGCGCTGACAGGCAAAAGCAAGGCTCGTTTAGCGCCTTTCTCTTTCGCCATCTCCACCGCGCGCTCAACGGCAGCTTTCGACCCAGAAACCACAACCTGACCAGGTGCGTTATCGTTGGCAAAATCACACACGCCGTCACCGGCAGCTTCGGATGCCACTGCGATTGCATCCTCCGGCGTCAACCCCATCAGCGCCGCCATGGCACCTTCACCCACCGGCACCGCTTCTTGCATGGCGCGGCCGCGCGTCTTCAACAAACGTGCCGTATCGGCAAGCGAAAACACACCTGCTGCCGCAAGTGCCGAATACTCACCTAAGGAGTGACCAGCCACATGACTGGCACCGGTGGACAATTTAAACCCGCCCTCGGATGACAGCACCCGCATGACCGCCATACTGACAGCCATCAGGGCCGGTTGCGCATTTTCCGTCAAAGTCAGTTCGTCTTCGGGCCCATTGAACATCAGCCCGGACAAGTCCTGATCCAGCGCATCGTCGATTTCTTGATATACTTCACGGGCAGCCGGAAAAGCATCCGCCAACTCCTTGCCCATGCCCACTGCCTGGGACCCCTGCCCCGGAAATACAAATGCTCGCGTCATCGCCGCCCCCACTTTAAGGAAACATCAGAAAGCTCAAATTTCATGGGCAGTGATAGCCGCTGCTCTTGCCCTGTCAAGCGCGGTGCGCGATCCGCCGCAATCAGCGGCAGGGCACAGCACGCGGACGGAAGTCGTTGTTTCCGTCGATTAGGAAATCAACTCTCTTGACGACACCGGTCCCTATTTTCTTTGCCAGCTGTTGATGAGCCCAGGTGCTCGCTTTCGCCAAATCCTGGCCCGACGCCATGCCACGTGCCGGCAGAGCATGCGCCAGAGCCATATTAAACGCGTCTTTCAACGCCGGAATGCGGGTGCAAACCCTCGAATAAGCCGTCGCATTGTCAACCACCACAGACGCTTGGTAATAAGCGTAGGACTTTTGCATGCGTGTCGTCGAAACGGTGCGAAACATTGGTCGGAAGTAAACAGTCTTGGGGTACTCCGGCGAGGCCTCAACAGGCTTCGCAGGCTCAACAGGTTCGGAAACTGGAGCGACGTCTTTTGGCTCCGGCTGCACAGCTTTCGCAACGGGCGTGGGTTCGGGTTTGGGCGCGGGCGACGATTCACCGCCAATAAACAACGCCGCGCCAATGATGAGCGCAACCAACACGGTAGCCCCTCCGGCAATCATCATGAGCGGTTTATTGACCGCAAACATCTGGCGCAGGACTTCATCATCGCGCCGCTCGTCGCCACCGGTTTTTCGCTTGAATTTTCGCTTGTCCTTATTTGCGACATAAGCGGCAGCTTTCAACAGACGCTCTTGTTTGATGCTGCGAAGCATGCGGACGACATTGTCTCTTACCGCCTCAAGTCCGTCATCGCTCTCCGCAGCCGCAACCAGACTGGCCAGCACCTTGTGCTGGCGCTCGCGTTCGGTTTCGTCGTTCTTGCGCGTGAACAATTGATTGATAATCACGGACGCGCAGTTACGCAGCCCCTCCAAAGACTTCGCTTGCGCAACCAATGGCACCAGCCCCGTGCCAGGGGCTTCGAAGATGGTTTCCCAGTCGACCGTGCCGTCCGTATTTTTGGGACGGGCCAAATTTTCATCCGCAAGTTTATCCATGCTGTCCATCATTCACGTCTGAGCTCGGCGGTACAACGAAATCGCAATATTTGACGCAACAAGATCAGGCATATGATCATATGCCTTATGTTGTATTATATTTATAACTTTATATTAGGCATTGCAATGCTGTTCTTTATCCCGCCGTAGAGACTTGCGCGCGGGGCACTAAAGTGTATAGTGCGCCGCCTTAAGACTTCCTGCTGGTGCGTGTTTGTGCATCGGCTATGCCGTGGCCAATGGTGGCGCACGGATGAGATAATCCGTAGGAAGGAGATATCTACGTGCCCAAGTATGAAAGCGTGTTCATCGCACGCCAGGACATTTCCGCCGCCCAGGTGGACGGCCTGACAGAAACCTTCGAAAAAGTCATTACAGATGCCGGTGGAACCGTCGCCAAGCGCGAAAACTGGGGTCTGCGCACCATGGCTTATAAGATCAAGAAAAACCGCAAGGGTCACTATGTGCTCTTGAACCTCGACGGACCGGCCCCGGCGCTGCACGAAATGGAGCGCCAGATGCGGATCAACGAAGATGTGCTGCGCTACATGTCGCTGCGCGTTGACGAATTCGAGGAAGGCCCGTCGGCGATCACCCGCAACAAAGACCGTGACGACCGCCCGCGCCGTGGTGGAGATCGTGGTGACCGCGGTCCGCGCCGTGACTTTGGTGGCGACAAGCCCAATAAATCCGATGACGCCCCTGCGGCCGCTCCGGCTGGCGATGCAGATTCCGCTGCGGCTGAGACATCCGAAAGCAAAGGAGATGAGGCATGACCAAGCCATCTTTTTTCCGGCGCCGCAAAAGCTGCCCGTTCGCCGGCCCCAATGCGCCGACCATCGACTACAAAGACCTGAAACTGCTTGGCCGGTTCATCTCCGAGCGTGGGAAGATCGTACCAAGCCGCATCACCGCCGTTTCCGCCAAGAAACAGCGTGAGCTGTCGCAGGCAATCAAGCGTGCCCGCTACCTCGCCTTGATGCCCTACTGCGATCAGTAAGAGGGATTTGAGGCCGGTAACGGATTTGGACGATGCCCCGTGAGGCTCTAGTCGCTGTAAGTGCTGGGTTGGCCAGCGCCATCGCCACTATGGCGTTTCTCAGCGGCACTTTCTTCGCATTGGGTTTCGTCTATATGGCCCCGCTGCCTATGTTGATGGCGGGGCTGGCCTACGGCCCCCGGGCCACAACCATCGCCGCCCTGGCTGGGGTCATGGCAATGGGAATGTTCGGTGGGCCGGTAACGGCCGGAATATTCACGATCGTCCATGCTCTACCGACATGGGTGGTCGTCAAGCTGGCGCTCATGCCCCGCCCCGGGACACAGGGGGGGACAAGCGGCAGCGATGGCTCCCTTGCTGTCCACTGGATGGCGCCGGGGCACGTGATATCGGTAATGGCGGTGTTCGCTGCCGGGTTGCTGGTCGTAGCAGCGTCGGTGGGGGGTGACGCCGGACTAAGCGGTTATGTCGCTGAACATCTGGATCTTGTCCTTGGACAAATGGCTCCGGATTTAGACGCAACAAACCGTGCGCGGATTGCCAGCGCGATGACACCGCTGTTTCCCGGTGCGGTGGCCACGAGTTGGCTGGTGATGGTGGCGATAAATTCCACTGTCGCGCAAGGTAGTCTGGTCCGCCTGGGCTTCAACCGGCGCCCCAGCCCTAGTTATGTGGGGCTTGAATTGCCTGGTTGGATGTCTTGGCCTTTGGTCGGCGCTGCGGTGTTGGCTTTGGCCGGAACGGGAGAGTGGGAGTACATGGGGCGGAACCTAGCCATGGTTCTGGCACTGCCGTACTTCTTCTTAGGGCTCGCGGTGTTTCACACCTTGGCCCGACAGGTGGCCGCCACCAAGCCTTTATTGGTGGTGTTCTACCTAGTGATCGTGATCTCAGTGTGGGCCGCGTTGGTGGTCGCCGGGGTCGGGGTTATCGAACAGTGGTTTGGCCTGCGGGGGCGCATCGCGTCTTCGGGCTCCGGAAACACACCGGCAAATGACCACGATGAGACATAGATTTTTCGCGCGAAGGCGCTGAGCCGAGTAAGGCCAAAGGAGTACGAACGATGCAAGTGATCTTGTTGGAACGAGTGGAAAAGTTGGGACAAATGGGCGACGAAGTGTCGGTCAAACCCGGCTATGCCCGCAATTACCTGTTGCCGCGCGGCAAAGCGCTCAGGGCAACGGCGGACAACAAAGCCCGGTTTGAAACCGAAAAAGCCCAGTTGGAGGCGCAAAACCTGGAACAGCGCTCTGAAGCCGAGGCGGTCGCCGCCAAGATGGAAGGCGCAAGCGTCATTCTGGTGCGTCAAGCCGGCGAATCCGGGCAGCTCTACGGTTCCGTCAACGCCCGCGACGTCGGCGAAGGCCTTGTCGAGGCCGGCTTCACGGTCAGCCGCAACCAAGTCCGCCTTGACCGCCCGATCAAAATGCTCGGCTTGCATGACGTGGCCGTGTCGCTGCATCCGGAAGTGTCTGTGACGGTTACCGCAAATGTCGCACGCTCAATCGACGAAGCGGAAGTCCAGGCCGAAACCGGCAAGGCCGTCCTGAGCCAAGCGGAAGAAGAGGCCCGCGCCGAGGCTGAAGAAGCCGAAGCCGCCCTCGCCGCCGCCGCCGAAGCCGTGGCCGAACACGCTGAGGAAATCTTCGAGGACGGCGCGGCCGACGAAGCCGTCGCCGAGGCTGAAACCGTGACCGAAGAAGTGCACGAAGCCGCCGTTGCCAAGGAAGAAGAAATCGCCGCGCGCGAAGCTGCCGCTGAAGCTGCCGCAGCTGCTGAGGCCGCCGAGGAAGCCGGTGAGGAAACCGCTGAAGACGCAGGCGAAGCTTCGGAAGACGACGCGGAAGAAAAAACCGAATAGTTTCCGTCCGCTTGCCGGACGATCGGACGGCGCGCCCTGTTACAGGGGCGCGCCGTTTCTTTTTTGGCGGCGAATCGATAAAGACCGATTCGGCCCTTTTTGTCGGCGGCCAAACATCGGCACCTTATCCACAGACTTTGCCCGCAATCCACAGGCCTGGGGGTTTACAAGGGTTTCATCCCCATTGGATTGGTTTGTCCCTAGGATCGGCGCTATCGCGCGTAACGGATCGTTTATACTATCCCTCGCCATGGCAAGCACTCTCCCCCCTCCCCTGGAATTCGACGGCAACGCCGCCTATGACGACTCAGCTGATCTCGGCGCACCCGATGCCCTGTCGCCAACACCGTTCCGGCGATTGCCGCATAACATCGAAGCCGAGAAAGCGCTGCTGGGCGCCATCTTCGCTAACAACCGTGCCTACGAGATGGTTTCGGATTACTTGGCGCCCATGCACTTCGCCCTTGCGCAACATGGCAAGATTTTCGAGGCATGTTCGAAATTACTTGAGCGAGGCCAGATTGCCGACAACATCACCTTGCAACGCTATTTCGAACAAGATGAAAGCATCGGCGAGATCGGCGGCCCAACCTATCTAGATGAAATCACCTCCTCTGCCGTCACCGTGATCAACGCCCAGGAATACGGGCGCATCATCTATGATCTCTATTTGAAGCGCGAACTGATCAACCTGGGCGAAGACCTAGTCAACCGCGCCTACAAGGGCGATGTCGAAGACAACGCCACGGTCCAGATCGAGACCGCCGAGCAAGGGCTGTACGACCTTGCGACGTCAGGCACCTACGAGGGCGGTTTTCTCGCCTTCAAAGAATCGATCCTGAAAGCCATCGAGGTCGCCGAGGCTGCACACAAACGCGAAGGTAAACTCGCCGGTGTCGGCAGTGGATTCCGCGATTTTGACAGGCTCATGGGCGGACTGCACCCATCCGATCTGATTATCCTGGCCGGACGCCCTGCCATGGGAAAAACCGCACTGGCCACCAACATCGCCTACAACGCCGCCAAGGATTACCTGGAGACCAGCGGCCAAGAGGGCGCTGTGGTTGGTTTCTTCTCGTTGGAAATGTCGTGTGAGCAGTTGGCCGCACGTATCTTGTCCGAGCAGTCCAATATTCCGTCCGACCGCATGCGGAAAGGTGAACTCACCAACGAAGAATTCACCCGCCTGGTGCAAGCCAGTCAGGCGCTGCACCAGGTGCCAGTGTTCATCGACGATACGCCGGCGCTGACCGTAAGCGCGTTGCGCACCCGTGCAAGGCGTCTCAAACGTCAGCACAAACTGGGGCTCATCGTTGTTGATTACCTGCAGCTCATTTCAGGTTCACCGGGTGGACGCAGCGATAACCGCGTGCAGGAGGTTTCGGAAATCACCCGTGGCCTCAAGACACTGGCCAAGGAACTTCACGTGCCGGTGATCGCTCTGTCGCAGCTCTCGCGTCAGGTGGAAAACCGCGAAGACAAGCGCCCGCAACTGGCGGATTTGCGCGAATCGGGTTCCATCGAGCAGGACGCCGACGTGGTCACTTTCATCTACCGCGATGAATACTACCTGGAAAAGGCCGAACCCAAACAACGCGCCGACGAGGGTGCCGACAAATACGCCCAACGCATCGCCAACTGGGAAGAGCGTATGGCCCGCGTGCACAATATCGCAGAGGTTATCGTCGCCAAACAGCGCCATGGCCCCATCGGTACGGTGAAGCTGATGTTCGATGGCCAGTTCACCCGCTTCGGCGACTTGGATATCCAGCACGACGACGGTCATCAAGGGTATTGACGGGCCGCCGCCGTTGCCGCAAGGGTTTGCGGTCATGACAGATCATGTTGTTCCCGAACATTTGGCCGGCGCCGTCGTCACGGTGGATCTCGACGCTATCGTCAGCAATTACAAATTGCTGCGCGAAACGGCAAATGCTGCCGTGACCGGAGCGGTGGTCAAGGCGGATGCCTATGGGCTGGGCATGGCGCGCGTTGCGCCGGCTTTGGCGGCGGCGGGCTGCGAGGTGTTCTTTGTTGCCCACGTGAGCGAAGGGATCCAACTTCGCAAGCTCTTATCCAACGCCGAAATTCATATCCTCAACGGCCTGTTGAGCGGCGCCGAAGCCGCTTATAGCGATCACCGCCTGATCCCCGTGCTCGGCAGCCTGAACGAGATTGACCGCTGGAATGCGCATTGCGGCGATACATCGCTCGATTGCGACATCCATATCGATACCGGCATGCTGCGGCTCGGTTTGCCGCCGGATGAATTGGATGCGCTGGCCGCCGACGTGAACCGGTTGCAATCGCTCGACATTCAACTCGTCATGTCGCACTTCGCCTCTGCCGATGTCGAGGGCACGGACCAAAGCGCGCGGCAATTGGCTGCGTTCCGCGCGGCGCGCAAGAAGCTGCCCATGGGGCGCACCAGCTTTGCCAACTCCGCCGGTATCTTCTTAGGCGGCGATTTCCTGGGCGACGTTGTACGCCCCGGTATCGCGCTCTATGGCTGCAACCCGACGCCGTGGGCTGCAAACCCCATGCGTCCCGTCGTTTCCCTATCAGCGAGAATCCTGCAAGTCCGACAGGTGGCGCCCGGCGAGAGCGTCAGTTATGGCGCCACCCATGTGGTTGATAAACCGGGCAAAATCGCTACCGTGGCAGCAGGATACGCGGACGGTTATTTGCGTTCGCTCTCTGGTGCCGGATACGGCTTTATTGATGCCGTGCGAGTACCCATATTGGGCCGTGTTACGATGGACATGATCATGCTGGATGTCACCGATGTCGCCGAAGACAAATGCCGCCCCGGTATGGCGGTCGAGTTGCTCGGCGCGCAGGTCACTGTTGATGACGTCGCGCATGCCGCCGGCACCATCGGCCATGAGGTCATGACCGGTCTCGGCGCGCGCTACCATCGCCGCTACATTGGCGGAGATACCTAAAGCCATGACCGACCCTGCCGACAGCGCATCAATTTTACACCCGATCCGTTTCCTGCAAGCGGTGGGGCGCGTATTTTTGGCGTTCCTGGCCACGGCGGGTCGTCTGACCCTGTTCACCATAGAAGCCACCTCGCATTGCTTCCGCGCACCTTGGTACTTCCGCATCATCGGCCGCCAGATGGTTGAGATCGGCTACTACTCGCTCCCCGTGGTTGGCCTAACCGCCGTCTTCGCCGGCATGGTCTTGGCGCTGCAGACTTATATCGGCGCATCGCGGTTCTCCGCCGAAGGCGCCATTGCCAACATCGTCGTCGTGGCGCTGACCCGTGAACTGGGGCCGGTGCTTGCTGGCTTGATGGTGGCCGGGCGCATCGGCGCGGCCATGGCGGCTGAAATCGGCACCATGCGGGTGACCGAACAGATCGACGCGCTAACCACCCTTTCCACCAACCCGATGAAGTATCTCGTCGCGCCGCGCTTGATCGCGGGCGTCACCATGTTGCCGTTGTTGGTGTTCGTGGCCGATATCATCGGTGTGTTCGGGGGCTATCTGGTCGCCGTCTACAAGCTCGGCTTCAACCCGACCAATTACCTGAAAGACACTTGGAACTTCATGGAAGCCTCCGATGTCATCTCAGGCCTTGTGAAAGCCTCGGTGTTCGGATTCCTGATCACGCTCATGGGCTGCTATCACGGCTACAATTCCAAGGGCGGCGCGCAAGGTGTGGGACAAGCAACCACCAATGCCGTGGTCTCGGCGTCGATCCTGATCTTATGTTTCGATTATATCCTTACCGAAATTTTCTTCGCCAAATGACCGCCAAAATTTCGCTTAAGAACGTTCACAAGGCCTTTGGGCCGAAGCGCGTGCTGGCGGGCGTCAATCTGGACATTGCCGAAGGCGAATCGGTGGTCATCATCGGTGGGTCGGGCACCGGCAAATCGGTCACCATCAAGTGCATCCTGGGCCTGCTGACGCCGGACCAAGGCAGCATCGAAATCGATGGCCAAGACGTCCTCACCCTGAGCCCCGCCGAGCGCGAGCGCATGAATGATCAGATCGGCGTCATGTTCCAGGGTGCTGCGCTGTTCGACAGCCTGCCCGTGTGGGAAAACGTCGCCTTCGGTCTGTTGGCGCAAAAGAAGGTCAATCGTGTGGAAGCCCGTGACCTTGCACTGGAAAAATTGGCCCTGGTGGGCATGGGCGAGAACGTCTGCGATCTGTCTCCGGCGGATTTATCCTTCGGCATGCAAAAGCGCGTCGGCCTGGCCCGCGCCATCGCCCACGACCCGGCGATCATCTTCTTCGACGAGCCCACCACCGGCCTCGATCCGATCATGGCCGACGTCATCAACGACCTGATCATCGCCGTCAACGACAAGGTCGGCGCCACGGCACTGACGATCACCCACGACATGCAGTCGGCGAAAAAGATCGGCGACAAAATCGCCATGCTTTACGGCGGCGAGATCGCCTGGTCGGGTGCGGTCGACGATATCGAGACCGCCGACAACGAATACCTGGATCAATTCATCCACGGCCGCACCGACGGACCGATTCAAATGGCGTTGCGCGCGTAAAAAAATGACGGAACGAACCCAATTTTATCCAATGAAATCAACACGTGCATAAAATTGTGTGTGCGCACCGCATACTTTACTCACGCGGCCTGACACCCACTTGATGCCTAGGCCTCACCCCAGCCGACCCCAACCCCAAACGGATCGGTCCCGGCTCTTATCATATTTGAATGTCCAATAGCGCGCCTGCATCGGCATGGCCGTGAGGCAAGAGCGGATCATGACATGCAATACCGAATTTAGCAATAAAAACCTATATTCGCATTCAATACAATCTTGTGTAATTGGAGGATTGTAAGGTGAAAATTAAAAAGCGGAGGTAAAGGTGATATCCGCAGATTTTCCGAGATTAGCCAAACTAAAATCCGTATGTTCAGTAGGGTTTCTCTACAAAATCATATATGATATATTATTTACTAATCGAATTTTGAAACGAAAGAACCCGCATTTGCAGCTGAAGAATGTAGTCATCGAACTTCTCGCAGTGGTTAACATCGCTTCAAGCTAGCTGTGCCGGCACGTCAGATTTCGATAAGCGGCAGCAGATTCTAGATTGCAAGTGGGACGCACGGTCGCCTTGCGAAACTAGATCTTCACAGGAGGGTAAATTGTCTATCGATGATATTCGAAAAGCGGTGTTGGAATATGATGAAGAAACGGTGCCGGAATTGGTGCAAGCAGAAGTCGATGCTGGTACCGAAGTGCACGAAATTCTGAACAGGGGGTTGGTGTCCGCCCTCGACGAAATTGGCGAAAAATTTAGCGCCGGCACCTTGTTTGTGCCCGAGATGCTGATGGCCGCGGAGGCGGTGCAGGCGGGCCTCGATATACTGCGCCCGCTACTTGCCGACACCGGCATCAAACCGATCGGCACCGTGATCCTTGGCACGGTCAAGGGCGATCTGCACGACATCGGCAAAAACCTTGTGGGCATGCTGCTCGAAGGGGCCGGGTTCCGATTGATCGACCTGGGCACCGATGTCGATGCCGAAGACTTCATTTCGGCGGCACAGGAAAACGACGCGGATATCATTGCCATGTCCGGCCTGTTGACGACATCGATGTCGGAAATGGAGCGCGCCGTGACCGCCGTGCGGCATGCCAACACCGGCCGCAACGTCAATGTAAGGGTCATGGTGGGCGGACCGCCGGTCACTCAGGATTTCGCCGACCGCATTGGCGCCGACGCATATGGCATGGACGCGCCCGGCGCCGTCGAACGGGCGCGCGGTTTCGTTGCATCGTGACCAGAGACGTTGAAGCATCCGAACATGACAGAGGAGTTTTCAAATGAGTTGGACACCTAGGGAACGCGTTCTCGCGGCACTCAATCACGAAGAACCGGACAGAGTGCCGATTGATCTCGGCGCCACCTACGCCAGCTCCATCGTGGTCGATGCCTATGACAGACTGAAGGTCCATCTCGGGCTGGACCACGAGACCGAAGTCCTGTCGAAATTGTTGAACCTGGCGAAACCGGACGAGACGGTACTTCAGCGATTGGGAGTCGATACCCGCCCGATCAACGCCGGTCCATACGAAGATGGCCCCAACCACTGGGTCGACGAGGTCACGTATATCGATGAGTTCGGCGTAACCTACAAGGGCACCACGGGAACCGACGACAAGCACTTCCTCTACAAAGACGGGCCGTTCCACGGTGGCAAAATGACCATCGACCGGATCGACGCCTTCGATTGGCCCGACGCCGACAACCCAGGCCTGATACGCGGCGTCAAGGAGCAGGTCGCGGCCTACAAGGCCGCCGGTGATTATTGCCTGGTTCTCAACGTGCCGGCGCAGGTGATCCATCGCGCTTATCCCATGCGCGGCATGGAAAACTTCTTCAAGGACCTCTACCGCAACCCGGAAGCCGCCTGTTATCTCATGGACAAGTTGGCCGACTATTGCATCCGGGCTTCGCAAAATATGATCCGCGAAGCCGGTGCCGAGAACGTCGACATTATTTTCTTCGGCGAGGACCTGGGCACCCAGGACGGATGCATGTTCGATCCTGAAGGCATCTATGCACGATATATCAAGCCTCGGCACGAACGCATCATTCAGACGCTCAAAGCGGATACTGGCGGAAAATCCGTATTCCATTGCTGCGGTTCCGCATACCATTTCATCCCGCATCTGATCGACATCGGCGTCGATTCATTGAACCCAGTTCAGGTGACGGCGAAAAACATGGAGCCTGAACGGTTGAAAGGTGAGTTCGGGGACCGCTTGGGTTTTTGGGGCGGCATCAATTCACAAGAAGTGCTGCCGTACTGTTCCGCCGATGAGGTCGCGGCAGAAACCCAGCGCTGCATCGATATCTTCGGCAAACAGGGTGGCTACACCCTGACCAGCGTGCACAATATCCAGTTTGAGGTACCGCCGGAGAACATCGTCGCCATGTTCGACCAGGGCTTGCAACATCGCTATCATTGAGGCACGCGTGATGGACGGCACCGCCGGAAAACCCTCCACCCTTGTCATATGTTGTGGGGCGATCGCCAATGAGATCGTCACTATCGTGCGCGAGAATGGGTGGGACCACATGAAGGTTGAGTGCCTGCCGGCCAAATTCCACAACACGCCCGACGCCCTGCCGGAAGGGGTGCGGGCCAAAATCCGCGAAGGTCGGTCCCGGGGTGAGGAAGTTTTGGTCCTTTACAGCGATTGCGGCACAGGCGGCGGCATGGCCAGGGTTCTGGCGGAAGAAGGTGTCGAGAACATCGGAGGATCGCACTGCTACGAGGTGTTTGCCGGCTCCTACGAATTCAAGCAGATGATGGAAGAGGAGCCCGGGAGCTTTTTCGTCACCGACTTCCTGGCCCGGCATTTCGAGAAGCTGGTGTTCAACGGGCTGGGCTTGAACCGGTTCCCGAAACTTCGTGACACCTACTTCGGCCACTACCGGAAAATGGTCTATCTGAAGCAGCGCGACAATCCCGAGACCCTAAAGCGCGCCCAAGCCGCTGCCGATAGCATCGGGTTGGACCTGGAGGTCCGGCACACAGGTTATGGCGGTTTCCAGAGTTTCCTGGAAACTCAGTGAAGTTAGCCACATTTGTTGTCTGCGGCAGGGCGATTGGCAACGCCCGTAAGTCCCGCGTCCGCCTTGGAGAGAATTCTCCGTCCGCATCTGGCGAAACCGTGCAAACGCGGGCTTTCCGCGGCAATAATCAGCACAAACTTTATTTGTTAGAATTTGATATTATATATTCTATAAACCGACAGACCGGTCGCTATGGTGCTAATGACTTGTTGCAAGAGACAGAAGGCAAACAGTGAATGAAAAGACCTTCTGCAGTGGCCGCTAAGATGAGCGCGGGAAACAGAAAAATCAGCGAAGTCGCCAGTTTGGTGGACAGAATCTTCGTCGATCTGCGTGACGCCATTGTTGATGGCGAGCTTGAGCCCGGCTCCCACCTGAGCATCAAGGCTCTGGCCGAGATGTATGACGTGAGCGTGATTCCCATCCGCGAAGCCTTGGCCCGGCTTCTCTCCACTGAACTCGTCACCATGGAGGCCAATCGCGGTTATTTCGTATCAGAGGGGCCAACCGAGGAAGAATACCGGCAATTGGTTGCTGCTAGGTGTGCATTCGAGGTCTTGGCTTTGAGCGAGAGCATCAAACACATCACCGCCGCCGATGTCGCTGAAATGCGCAAATTGAACGATAAAATGCGGCGTCTTGATTTCTCAAAAAGCCCAAACAAAAAGGCCAGGATTTGGCGCCAGTTGAACTGGGCGTTTCACTTCAAGCTCGTCGCTCTGTCGAAGAATAAATATTTCATCAAAATTCACGATGACCTTCAGTTCGACTTCAAGATGTGGCGCAATCTAGCCGATACCCAACAAGGCATGGATGCCTTGGCAATTCAACAGCACGACAGCGTTGTCGACGCCCTGGAAAGACGCGATGTCGAAGAAGCATCGCGGCTTCTTCGTGAGCATATTGAAACTGGCTTGCGTTATGTTGTGGGCACAGGTGCGACGGAACAAGAGAGTGCGCTGCAATAGCCCCCGGTCCGACCCGAAATTCACCACCCGCTTCAAATAGCCCGAAGCCTAATCCAAAATACTGATGAAGGACCGTCTCGACAGGCGAACCTTCAACCTCCGCAAGCCGCTAATTCAGGCCGGGTTGCATCACATCGAGACTATTTCCAGTCTGAGAAAACAGGTCTACTTTCTGGACGACATCGGCAAAAATCATTCTCACCCCACCTCTCACCCAAATCTATAATGGAAGCCCCCAATCAACCCCGTTTTCCGATCGCGCTTCCCGCCCCATCGGGTAACCCAAGCGTCGCATGCTGGGCGGCATAAGCCGTGAGCCGGTCCGCCACCGCCGGTTTCGGCGGGCAGGCTGCGCGGGTTTCCAGGTCGACGTGGATCAGCATATGTTCGCCGGTCGCAACGCGTGTGCCATCGGCCTTCAGGAGTTCGTGGAACAGGTGCAGTTTTTTGCCCGAGCCGTCGAGCACGCGGGTCAATACACGCGCCCCCTCCCCGGCGACGAGTTCATCCAAGTGGCGGATGTGGGTCTCTACGGTGAAGTAGCTGAAACCCGACGCGATGTAATCGGGGTCGGCGCCAATGATTTGCATCATGTGATCGGTGGCCTGGGAGAAGACCTCCAGGTAATGCGCTTCACTCATATGGCCGTTGTAATCGGTCCACGATTGCGGGATCTGCCTATTCACGGTCTCCACAAGGCCGCACTCATCGGTGACGGGATTGAGCTGTTCGTGCGTGTTGAGCAGTGCACCGGCGGCCCAACCGGTCTTCTTCAAGGCGCGCAGCATACCGACCAGATTGTCGTCGCGAATGCGTTCCAACTCGCGGACGGAAAGATCACCGGCTTGGCGGTCCGATTGCTCGGAGATGGCGTCGACCAGATCGTCGGTCAGGTCCGGCACGTCCATGAGTTTGGTCCAGGGCCACTCCAGCGCCGGGCCGAACTGCGCCAGGAAGTGCCGCATGCCCTGCTCGCCCCCGGCGATACGGTAGGTTTCAAACAGCCCCATTTGCGCCCAACGCAGCCCGAACCCGTAACGGATGGCGGCGTCGATCTCGTGCGTCTCGGCGACGCCGTCGTTGACCAGCCACAGCGCCTCACGCCAAACGGCCTCCAGCAAGCGGTCGGCGATGTGCGCGTCGATTTCCTTGCCCACCACCAAGGGCCGCATGCCGATCTCTTCCAATATAGCCACCGCGCGTTCACCGATCACCGTATCCGTCTGATCGGAGGGCACCACCTCCACCAGCGGCAGCAGGTACACCGGATTGAACGGATGGCAGACCACAATGCGGCCCGCGTCATCGACGCCGGATTGCAGGTCGGACGGTTTGAACCCAGATGTCGATGAGGCGATGACGCAATCCGCAGGCGCATGGGCGGCAATATCGGCCAACACCTTGTGTTTGACCTCCAGCCGTTCCGGCACGCTTTCTTGCACCCACGCCACACCGGCGACGGCATCGGCCAGTGATCCGGAAAACGTGAGCGCGCCCTCGCCCGGCAGGCCCGTATCGTAGAGTGATGGGAGAGAGCGCCGGGCATTGGCCAGCACTTCGTCGATCTTGCGCCCGGCCTCGGGGGCTGGGTCGAATACCGCCACATCCCAGCCCTGCAACAAGAAACGCGCGGCCCATCCCCCACCAATAACGCCGCCGCCAACAATGGCTGCTTTCCGCGCCGTCATGCGGGCGCCCGTTTTTCAAGGCCCAGGCGTTCACGCACCTCACTAGGCCCAATCACCCGCGCGCCCAGGTTTTCGATGATGGTCACCGCACGCTCAACCAATTGCCCATTGGTCGCCAGCACGCCCTTGTCGAGATAGAGGTTGTCCTCCAGCCCGACGCGCACATTGCCCCCGGCCAGCACAGCGGCGGCGACAAACGGCATCTGGTTGCGGCCCAGCGAGAACGCCGACCAAGTCCAATCGTCAGGCACATTGTTGACCATGGCCAGAAACGTATTTAAATCGTCCGGCGCGCCCCATGGCACCCCCATGCACAGCTGTACGAGAGCCGGCCCGGGCAACACGCCCTCATTGACCAACTGTTTCGCGAACCAAAGGTGCCCGGTATCAAAGGCCTCGATTTCCGCGCGCACGCCCAGGTCGGTGGCCATCCTGCCCATGGCGCGCAGCGTGCCCGGCGTGTTGGTCATCACGTAATCGGCCTCGGCGAAATTCATGGTGCCGCAATCCAGCGTACAGATTTCGGGCCGGCAATCGGCCACATGCGCCATGCGCTCCGTGGCGCCGGCCATGTCGGTCTGGCGTTCATCCAGCGGAAACGGCGCTTCGGCGGAGCCGAACACCATGTCGCCGCCCATTCCCGCCGTCAGGTTAAGCACCACGTCGACATCGGCATCGCGGATACGCTCGGTCAGTTCGCGGTAGAGCGCGGGACGGCGCGACGGTGCACCGCTTTCGGGCTCACGCACGTGACAATGCACCACGGCGGCGCCGGCTTTCGCCGCATCAATGGCGCTGGCGGCGATGTCAGCCGGACTTCTGGGAACCTGCGGGCTTTTGTCATGCGTGGCGCCCGAGCCCGTAACGGCGCAAGTGATGAAGACTTCGCGGTTGATGTTGAGGGTCATGGTATGGTCCCAAGTTCTCGATTTTACGCCCTTCCCCCCATGGCCTAATCTGGAGCCATGAGTTCCGAAACCGAGCCTACCCCTTACCGCCATATCGGCAAGCCCATAAGGCGCAAGGAAGACCATCGTCTGCTCACCGGCCACGGTGAATTCAGCGATGATATCAATGCGCCTGGGCAGGCTTACGCCGCCATGGTGCGCTCGCCCTATCCGCATGCGGTGATATCCGGCATCGACAAAACCATGGCACTGGAAATGCCGGGCGTACTCGCGGTTCTGGATGGCCGTGATGTTATGGCCGACGGCCTTGGCCCGATTCCGCACAATCCCATTCCATCCACCAAGAACGACATTCGCCTGACCGGACCCGGTGGCGGGGATATTTTCATCGGTCCGCATTTGCCACTGCCCACCGACAAAGCCCGCCACGTCGGCGAAGCCGTGGCGATGGTCGTGGCTGAAACCCGCTATCAGGCATTGGATGCAGCGGAAGCCGTCGATGTCAGTTACCGCGAACTGCCGCATGAGCATGGCTCGCGCCGAGCCCTGGCGTCGGACGCCCCCAGCGTATGGAATGAAGTGCCCGGCAACGTTACCGTTGATACAACCTTCGGCGACCCAGCCGCCACCGACGCCGTATTCTCCAACGCCGCCCATGTGGTCCGCATGGAGTTCCATATCGATCGTGTGACCGGCGTGCCGCTGGAACCGCGTGCCGCTTTGGCCGTTCCTGAAGCGGACGGATTTATCCTTTATGCCGGTAGCGGTGGCGCGGTACGGCAGAAACGCGAGATGCTGGCCGTGCTGGGACTGGAACCCGATCAATTGCGCGTCATCTCCAAGGACGTCGGCGGCAACTTCGGCACCCGCAACCGGGTCTACGTGGAGTTTCCGCTGGTCTTGTGGGCGGCGAAGCGTCTGGGGCGTGCGGTGAAGTTTACAGCCAGCCGCAGCGAGGCATTTCTCAGCGATTATCAGGGCCGGGATTTGGTAACCGGCGTGGACCTGGCACTTGATGCCGAGGGCAAGTTCTTGGCACTACGGGCCGATAACATCTCTAACGTCGGCGCGCGCATTGTTTCGCTGTCGCCGTTGGGCAAAGGCACGGCCCTGGTCACGGGCCCCTATCATATCTCCGTCGCCAGCGTGCGGGCTCGGGCGGTTTTTACCAACACCATGCCGACCCAGGCCTACCGCTCGTCGGGCCGGCCCGAGGTTACCTATGCGCTGGAACGCCTGATCGATGAGGCGGCGCAACAATGCGGGTTTGATGCCGTGGACCTGCGCCGCAAAAACCTGATCACCGCCAAAGCCATGCCCTACCGCAACCCCATCGGCGCGCTCTACGACAGCGGCGACTATGAAAAATCCATGGACATGGCCATGCAGTTGGCCGATTGGGATGGTTTTGCAGCACGCCGTGCCGAAGCCGAAGCGCGGGGCAAGCTATTGGGGCGGGGGATCGCCAACTATGTCGAGTCGTCCACCGGCGCGCCGCGTGAGCGGGCGGATATTGCGGTTCGGCCAGACCAGGCACTGATCGACATTGCCATCGGCACCCAACCCAGCGGCCAGGGCCACGAGACCAGTTTCGCGCAAGTCGCGGCAGATTGTTTGGGCATGGCCGTCGATCAAGTGAGCATTGTACTCGGCGACACGGATCGGGTTCATGTCGGCGGTGGATCACACTCAGGCCGCTCTATGCGTATGGCGGGTACGGTGATCGTTCTCGCCGTCGAGGAACTGATCGGCAAAGGCAAAGCGCTGGCCGCGCCGCACCTGGAAACTGACTTAGAACACATCGTTTTCAGCGACGGCCTGTTCCGCGCCACGGACTCCAACCGTACCATTGGCCTGTTCGACTTGGCTCGAGATGTCGGCCCTGATTCTCTTAACGTCGTGCGCGACAACGATTTTCACGATCAGGTCTTTCCTAACGGTTGCCATGTCTGTGAAATCGAAATCGATCCCGAAACCGGCGAACCGACTATCACCCGCCACGTTGCCGTCGATGACGTGGGCCGCGCCATCAATCCGTTGATTGTCGACGGCCAAACGCATGGCGGCATCGTGCAAGGCGTCGGCCAGGCCTTGTGGGAGCTGTGCGTTATCGACCCTGAGAGCGGCCAGCCACTGGCCGGCTCTTTCATGGATTATGGCATGCCGCGTGCCGACGCGTTTCCCATGTTCGAGACGACGCTCAACGAGGTCCCCTCGCCCACCAACCCGCTCGGCATCAAGGCCGGTGGCGAAGGCGGCACCACGCCGGCCTTGGCCGTTATCACCAGCGCCATCGTCGATGCCCTGAGACCGCTGGGCGTCGACGACATCACCATGCCGGCAACGCCGCACACCATCTGGCGGGCAATCCAAGCCGCCAAGGAGAAAATACCCTCATGACCGCTCTTAATCTGATTTGCTTCACCGGCGCGCCCAATTTGCCAATCTTCGTCGCCAATGAACTTGGGATGTTCGCGGACCATGGCGTGGAGATCGACCTCACCACCACGCCCAGTTCCACGTTCCAGATTGAAAAGATGATGGCCGGCGAATTCCAAATCGCCGGCACCGCCTTCGACAACATCGTCGCCTACCAGGAAGGCCAGGGAGCGGTGGAAATCGACGTCGATCCCGACCTGTTTGCCTTCATGGGCGCGACGCAAATCGAGCTTTCTCTGGTGGTGTCGCCTGAGGTCGAGAGCTTTGACGATTTGAAAGGCAAGTCCCTGGCCTTGGACGCCTTGGCCACCGGTTTCGCCTTCATTCTATACCGCATGTTGGAAAATGCCGGGCTCTCGCTGCACGACGTATCCATGGTGCCGGTTGGCGCCACACCGGACCGCTGGGCCAGCGTACAGTCGGGCGAACATGCCGGCACCCTGACCATCGAGCCCTTCACCGCCATGGCCCGGGCGCAGGGCTATGGCGTGCTGGAAAGCAGCCTGGATACGGTCACGGACTACCAAGGCGGCATCTTCGCGGCGCGGCGCTCATGGGCTGGAGAGAATGAGGCGGCGCTCAAAGGGTTCATCGCCGGCTATCTGGATGGCCTTGAGTGGGTGCTCGACCCCAGCAATGCAGAGCAGGCGCAAGAGATACTGCTTCGCAACATGCCGGCCATCAACCCCAAGGCTGTCGGCAATGTCATGTCCAAGTTGTTGTCGCCGAAAACCGGCTTGACCCCAAACGGCAACATGCTGACGGCCGGAATTGATACGGTGTTGGAACTCCGCAGCCAGTACGCCGAGCCGGCGAAAGTGCTGGGCGACCCCAGCCAGTACATGGATTTGTCCTGCCTTGAAGCGCTCCGGACGGCCTGATCACACAGACCAGCGACAAATACGGAGCGGGTCCCGCCGTCCCTTGACCGAGATTTCCTCTTCGGTGCCGAAATCGTTCGTTTCTGCTTTTGCGACGGTCTCGGCATCCACCACCAGTTCGCCACCGTCAGCCGCCGAGCAAAGCCTGGCGGACATGTTGACGCTGTCGCCGATGACTGTGAAATCCATGCGTGTCTCGCCACCGATAGCGCCGGAAATCACTTCGCCGGTATAAATCCCGATACCCACATCACGCGGGAAATCGCCCGAAGCGATCTCCCCAAGAATCCGCTGTGCCGCCGACACCGCACGCGCCTCCGCACCCACTCCGTCAAAGCGCGCCAGTACGGCATCACCAATCATCTTATCAACATCACCACCCTCGGCATTGATGGCCGCGACCTGTAAATCCATCACGGTGTTGAGAAAATCCACCACCTGCTCGGGCGGACGGGTTTCGGAGAAGCCAGTGAAATCGCGGATATCGGAATAGAACAAGGTGATGACGCTTTTCTTCGACTCGATCTTTCCCTTACCGACGGAATCGACAGCCGCATTGACGGCCGAGCCCGACACCATGCGCTCGAGTTTGCCGCGCAATTCGTTCACCAAGCGCGTCCGGCCATCAATATCGCGTTGCGCCTGGCCCACCAGCCGGTCCAAAGCCCAGAACAACGCCATCAGCAACAACCCAGGCACGGCGATGGCCGGCAGCAGCGTGGTGATCAGAACCGAGTTCAATTGTCCGGTGGTCTCGTAGAGTTCAATGACGGCGTTGCGCGCGCCACCGGCAACGGGAACCGTCACATATAGCTCATAAAGTGACCCTCCATCAGGTTGCGGCTTGTGCACGACGGTTTTCTTGCCCGTCTCGATAGCCCGCATAAAGGCGGGGCTGCGGTCCTCCTTGCCGATCTGCTCGGCCTCGGTACTGAAAATAATCGTTCCCTGTTGATCGTAAATTTTCAGCCGCGCCAGCCCCAATTCCCGGACCTCACCGCTTATCGCTTGCATGAGGAGGTCGCCGGCGGGTCCTGCGTAAACCGATTTCGGCGCCATGCCGGACACCAACTTGTGCCAAGGTTCGGGTGCCTCTTCTTCAAGCGCGATCACGATGGTTCGGGCCCGCCCTTCGGCAAGGTTGAGATAAACGTTTTCAATTAAGCTGGTGCCACCGAATCCGACAAGAAATAGCAACACTGCGAACGTCAGTGCGGCCGCCGGCAACCCCCACCGACGGAATCGCCGCTGCACGGGATAGGCTTGGCTGAAGTCGTCAGCACGCGACTCTGTCATTCTGAATCCCCGTTTTCCGCCTTCTACGAAGGCCTGCCAGAACATAGACGCTAGCGTGACGCATG
Organism: Rhodospirillaceae bacterium; assembly: GCA_016845145.1. Classification (GTDB taxonomy): domain Bacteria; phylum Pseudomonadota; class Alphaproteobacteria; order Rhodospirillales; family Casp-alpha2; genus TMED8. The sequence goes on along the minus strand of JAERTE010000145.1, from coordinate 2,210 downwards.
GAAGTGACCTAGATCATTCGAAATTCCCGATCAACCGGTTGTACCGAAGGCCTAAATCCTCTATGGCATTACTGGCTCCGGGGCGTCGTCGGGGCCCTGTGCGAAGGGGCCGTCTGTGGCACGAAAAGCGACCACCTACGTCTGTGCCGATTGTGGCACATCTTACCCGAAATGGAATGGCCGCTGCGATAATTGCGGGGCCTGGAACTCGCTATCGGAGGAACAAGCCCCCGAAGGGGCGCCGAAAGGCCTGGGCAAAGGCAAAGGCCGCCGCATAGAGTTTGTCGGGCTCAAGGGCAAGGAAAAGCAACCGCCCAGGCGCGTTACCCAGCTCGCCGAGTTTGACCGCGTATCGGGCGGCGGTTTGGTGCCGGGATCAGCGTCACTGGTCGGCGGTGATCCGGGAATCGGTAAATCGACGCTGCTGATGCAGGTGGCGGCGGCGTTAGCCGCCGGGTTTAAATGCGCCTACATATCGGGCGAGGAAGCGATTGATCAATTGCGCCTGCGCGCAGCGCGGCTGGGCCTTGAGGACGCCGCCGTGGGCCTCGCCGCAGCAACGTCGGTGCGCGATATTGTCACTACGCTTGAGGGCGCTGATGCGCCCGATATCGTGGTCATCGATTCGATCCAATGCATGTATGTGGACACCCTCGATTCCGCGCCCGGCACGGTCGCCCAGGTCCGCACCTCGGCGCAGGAACTGATCCGCGCCGCCAAACGTCAGGGATTTGCACTTATTTTGGTCGGCCATGTCACCAAGGAAGGGACCATCGCCGGGCCACGTGTGCTCGAACACATGGTTGATACCGTGCTTTATTTCGAGGGCGACCCGAGCCATCAGTTCCGTATCCTCCGGTCGGTAAAAAACCGGTTTGGCCCAGCCGATGAGATCGGCGTTTTCGAGATGACGGAAACAGGCCTGCATGAGGTTCCCAATCCGTCGGCGCTGTTTTTGGCCGATCATCAAGGCGAGGTTAACGGGGCATCGGTGTTCGCCGGCATGGAGGGCACGCGCCCGATGTTGGTGGAAATTCAGTCACTTATCGCGCCCTCCCAGCAAGCAACCCCACGGCGCGCAGTCGTCGGTTGGGATTCGGGCAGGCTGGCAATGATCATGGCGGTACTGGAAGCACGTTGCGGTGTTGCCCTGGCCGGAGCCGAGGTGTATCTCAACGTCGCAGGCGGTTTGCGAATCCGTGAGCCGGCCGCTGATTTGGCCGTCGCCGCGGCTTTGGTATCTTCGGTAACCGGGCGTCCGGTACCGGGTGAGACCGTGGTATTCGGCGAGGTCGGTCTATCAGGTGAGGTGCGAGCCGTGTCGCAGATGGAAGCCCGCCTGAAAGAAGCTGAGAAACTCGGCTTTACCCGAGCCATCGTACCGGTGGTCCGTGGCAAAGCCGGCGACAAGAAAGCCAAGCGCCTGAATACCAACCTGACCCTTACTCAAATTGAACATCTGGACGATCTTGTGGTCTTGTTCGGCGGCGCCGATGGCGCTCAGGGTGCGCGCAAAGGTCCTGCGGAGGTGCGCAATTTGGGACCGGCCGTGGGCCTGGAAGGACGCTGAAATGGAGCAGATCAGCGATCTTCCCGTCAACGTTTTCGATATCGGTGTCATTGCCGTATTGCTGATCTCTGCATTGCTGGCCTATGCGCGTGGATTTGTGCACGAGGTGCTGGCCATCGTCGGCTGGATCGGCGCCATCTTCGCCACTTTTTATGGCTTCCCCTACCTTCAGCCGTACGCGCGTCAACTGATCCCGATGGACTTGGCGGCGGACCTGACCGCCGGAGTGATCATTTTCATTTTCACGCTGGTGTTCCTCTCGATGTTTACCCGCGGCGTTTCTAAAAGGGTCCAGGACAGCGCGTTGAATGCCCTCGACCGGGCACTGGGCTTTCTGTTTGGCGGATTGCGCGGCGCCCTAATCGTGGTTATCGCCTATATCGGCTTGGAATTGGTCATGCCCAAGGAGAAACAGCCGGCATTCATACGCGATGCCCGCTCCATGCAATTGATCGAACCTGCCGCGGAGGAGTTGATCAAGTTACTACCGGACCGTTACGGTCGCGGCGGCGGGCAAGGCTCGTCATCATCCGGCACTTCTACGGACGCAGGAAAGGTGGTGCTCGACATCATCACGCCAAAGCCCAAGACAGCCGAACCCAATACCCGTGACGGTTATGGCCAAGGCCAGCGCCAGGAC
>JAERTE010000144.1 GCA_016845145.1 Rhodospirillaceae bacterium | reverse complement strand
TATTAGGTGTTGGTAGAAAAATATTTATATTTTCCTATAAATAGGATATATTAGGCTGTTCAGTGCTGCTCTGCCGCCACAAAGGCGCTGGACGGGTAGGTTCTCAAAATTGGGTTCGTTCCCCAGAATTTTTTAGGTTTGTCATGAAATCAACTGCTTCCAACCCCGGTTTTTCCGATTATGCCCCCCGAATGGGTGGGAAAATGTTGGGTCCTGGTGGACGGCGTGATGGAAAATACGGTTCGTCCCCTGCTCTCGCCACAACATCATTGCTGCTTCCGCCGCCCGCACCTATGATGCGCGCCGTTTTCTAATCAACCCCAACGCCGGGATTTCGTTCCATGCTTCTCCTCATGCGCAAGCGCATCGGTACCATCGTCATTAAGGTTTTCGCCTTCTTCTTGATCCTGGGCTTCGGCGCCTGGGGTATCCAGGATATGCTCGGCTATCAGGTGGGCGGCGGCGGCGCCGTGGCGGAGGTCGGCGACCAGCGCCTGAGCCCGCAGACGCTGTACGGCGAAGTGAACCGCGACCTGCAGCAGATGCGCCAGGTTTTCGGCAACCGCCTGACCATGGAACAGGCGCAGCGCTTCGGTTTGGTGGACCGCGCGCTGAATCGCCAGATCGCCGAAATGGCCACCGTGGCCAGCGCCCAAGGACTGGGCCTTGCCATCAGTGACAACCTGGTGCGCCAGGGCATTGCCGCAGAGCCCAGCTTCAGGGGGCTTGCCGGCAATTTCGATCGCCAGCGCTTTGAGCAATTGCTGCAGGCCAACGGCATGTCCGAAGGCGCATATGTAGCCCGTGTGCGCGCCGAGTTGGCGAGCCAACAACTGCTCGGCTCAATCACCAGCGGCGCGGCGGCGCCCAAGGCCTGGGTCAACGCCATCTACCGCTATCGTGAGGAAAAGCGCGTCGTTGACAGTGTCTTCGTCCCGGATGCCACTTCGGGCACCGTAGCCGAGCCCACGGACAGCCAGCTGCGCAGCCAGTACGAGACCGACAAGAAAATCCACACCGCACCGGAATACCGGGCGCTGACGTACGTGCGGCTCGATGCTGACGAATTGGCCAAGGAAATCGAGATCAGCGAGGACGATCTGCGTGCCGCCTATGAGCAGCGCGCCGATGAATTCTCCACCGCTGAAAAACGCAATGTGCGCCAAATGTTGATCAGTGACGAAGCAAAGGCGAAAAGCGCGCATCAGCGGGTATCCGAAGGGGCGGATTTCCTGGTGGTCGCCAAGGAAGTCGCGGGCCAGGACGCCGCCGCGGTCGAATTGGGCGAAGTCACCAAAGACGACCTGTTGCCGGAACTGGCCGATGCGGTGTTCGCCGCGCCCGCCGGCACCACCACCGCGCCGGTCAAGAGCGCGCTCGGTTGGCATATCATTCAGGTCAATGCCGTTGTCGCCGGCGGTACGATGAGCTTTGAAGATGCCAAACCGCAACTGCGCAAGGAAATGGCGCGCGAAAAGGCCATCGATGGCTTGTACGATCTATCCAATACCTTTGAAGATGCATTGGGCGGCGGCGCCACGCTGGAGGAAGCGGCGCGCGGGTTGAACCTGAATGTGTTGAAAATTGCCGCCATCGACAGCCAGGGCAACGACCGCACGGGCACCGTTATTGCGGACTTGCCCGCGCCCGATGCCTTTGTTCCCGCCGTATTCGCGACCGAGGAAGGGGCGGAAAGCGCGCTTACGGAAGCCGGTGACGCCGGCTTTTTCATCGTACGTGTCGACAAGGTTGTCGCGCCCGCATTGCGTCCCTTCGACGAAGTTAAAACGAAAGTCAGTGACGCCTGGAAGGCCGAACAACGCCGCGCCCAGGCCGAGGCCCGCGCCAAGACCATCCTTGACGTCGTCAATGGTGGAAAGACGTTGGTCGAAGCCATTGGCGTGCAGGCGCTGGAGATCACGGCTTCCAATCCGCTGACCCGCGACGGACGCGGCGGCGGCTCCGACTTTAACGCCGATCTGATTGCCAAGGTGTTTCAGTTGATGACCGGCAACGCCACCCAAAAGGCGACTATGGGCCGGGTCGGTGACGGATACCGAATTGCGAGGCTGAAAACCATCACCGAGGCCAATCCCGCCGCCGACACCAAGGGCGTTGAGGAACTGGCCGGTGTATTGGCGCGCTCAATGCAAGGCGATATCGCCGGGCAGTTGCAAACCGCGTTCCGCGAAGATGTCGGGGTCAAGGTCTACCAGCAAGCCATCGAAACGCTGTTCGGCAACGCTGAGACGCAACAAAACTAGAGCCAAACCCATGCGCACCTTCCCCGATTTCGATGCCTTCAGCTCGGCTCACGCCTCTGGTCGTGCGCAGGTCGTATGGACCAAGCTGGTGGCCGATCTGGAAACACCGGTTTCCGCCATGCTCAAGCTGGCGCAGGAAAAGCCCTATAGCTTTCTGCTGGAATCGGTTGAAGGCGGCGCCATTCGGGGGCGCTACTCGATCATCGGTATGCGGCCCGACGTGGTGTGGCGCTGTTTTGGCGACAAGGCAGAGACCAATCGCGATGTGATGAACGACCCGGACGGGTTCGCTCCCTGCCCTATCGCCGCGGATGGCGGCGCCATGAAATCGCTGCGCGCGCTTTTGGCCGACAGCCGCATTGACCTGCCCGAGGAACTGCCGCCCATGGCGGCTGGGCTGGTGGGCTATATGGGCTACGACATGGTGCGCCTGGTCGAACGCCTGCCCGACGACAACCCCGATGTCATCGGCGCGCCCGATAGCGTTTTCGTGCGGCCCACCGTGATGGCGATTTTCGACTCACTGGAAGACACCGTCACCGTGGTGACGCCGGTCTGGTCGAATGGATCCGACGATGCCAAGGCGGCTTTCGTGGATGCCGAGATGCGGTTGTCGTCGGTGATCCGTGATCTCGAGGCGCCGCTCCGCACATCGCACCCGCAACAAAGCACCGTGCGCCTCAGTGAAGACGATGTGACCTCTAACATGAGTGAGGATTACTTCCACGACATGGTGCGCCGCGCCAAGGATTACATCCTCGCCGGTGATGCCTTCCAAATCGTGCCGTCGCAGCGTTTTCGCATGCCGTTCGATCTGCCGCCGTTCTCGTTCTACCGCTCGCTCCGGCGGTTGAATCCGTCGCCGTTTTTATTTTTCCTCGATTTCGGCGGCTTTCAGGTGGTCGGCTCCAGCCCGGAGATTCTGGTTCGTGTGCGCGATGGCCGTGTGACGCTGCGCCCGCTCGCCGGTACGCGTCCGCGCGGCGCTACGCCGGCGGAAGATGCAGCGCTTGCCGAAGACTTGCTCAGCGATCCGAAAGAGCGCGCCGAGCATCTCATGTTATTGGATCTCGGCCGCAATGATGTCGGACGTGTCGCCAAGCCCGGGACCGTCACGCCGACCGAACAGTTTACCATCGAGTACTACTCCCACGTGATGCACATCGCATCCAACGTCGAAGGCGATTTGGACCGTGAGCGGTTTGATGAGATCGACGCCCTGATGGGGGGCTTTCCGGCAGGCACCGTGTCCGGCGCGCCGAAAGTCCGGGCCATGGAAATCATCGACGAGCTGGAGCCCGAGCGGCGCGGCATTTATTCGGGCTGCATCGGCTATTTCGGTGCCGACGGCGACATGGATACCTGCATCGCGCTGCGCACGGCGGTGATCAAGGATAAATCCATCTATATCCAGGCCGGCGCCGGTATCGTCGCCGACAGCGAGCCCGAGCCCGAGTATGACGAAACCGTCAATAAGGCCAAGGCCCTGGTGCGCGCGGTCGAAGAAGCTTCGCACTTCGCCGGCGCCAATCAGCCGCCTGATGGTTCGGGCACTTGAAGCAAGGCTGATACGGGCACCAGCTGGAACCCTTTGTCGGAAAGGGTTTGCAGCCAAGGCGCCAGGGCTTTCAAGGTGGCTTCGCGCGGATGGCCGATAGCGATGGCGTGGCCCTGGCGCGTTGCCAACCGCTCGACCTTCGCCAGCTGGCCGTTGATGACCTCGATGTCGTCCTCGTGGTCGATGAAGACGTTGCGGACGGTATGTGGAACACCCGCCGCGCGCGCCGCTTTGCGGCCGACCGACTTGGCCGAGGTGACGGAATCGAGAAACGCGAGGCCGCGTTTTTTCAGTTCCGCCATAACGGCGTGCATGCCGGTGCTGTCCGATGTGAAGCGACTGCCCATGTGGTTGTTGATCCCGACGTAGTTTTCAAGCTGGTCCAGGTTCCAGTTCAGGCTCCGAACCAGATCTTCGCCGGGGAGCCCCGTGAGCAGAACGTTGGGGCCGGGGTCGACGCTTTTGGAACTGGGTTCCATGGGCACGTGCAGCCAGATCTCGTGGCCGCCGCCGCGTCCCTTGCCGGCCTGCGCCTGCAAGTCTTTGGCATAGGCCAAGAACGACAGGCTAAGCGGACCCGGAAGTTCCAGCGTGCGCCGCGTGCGCGCTCGATCGATGCCAAGGTCGTCCATGACAATGGCGATCACAGGCCGCCCATCGCGTTGCGTATTGACGGCAAACTTGCGCCAGGTCGCGGGCGGTTCGGTCGTGGGAGCACGAGAGACCTCACTTGGCGGAGATTGGGGCTCGGTCGGCGGAGATTGGGGCTCGGCTGTAGGCGCGGACGGCGCCGGTGCGGTTTGCTCAGGCGTGGGCTGTATATCCGCAATCGGCTCCATAACAACAATGATCTCTTTTGGTAGCGCCTCTTCATAGGCCCGGACTTGGCCGGGTTCGGATGGCGTGGCAGATTCCGGCAATACGGGTTTCGGTGCCGTTTCAGGCCGTATCTCCTGCACTGCCTTCACGGGCGCTTCTGAATGCAGAGGTTGGGATTGTTGGATTTGTTGGGGTCGCTTGGGCGGCGGTTCAGGCGATCGCTTGAAGACAAACCCAAGGCCATAGCCCAAGCCGAGGCCGAACAGCGCCAGCAGCACCAAGATGATCTGGCGTTTTGGATTGGGACGAAATCTGGGCGTATTAGAATCTTTCTTGCTCACCCAGACCTTATTCCCGCAATTGAGCCACTGGTCAACCGTTGGTTGGTCCCGTCGAAAATCAGATTGGGCGTTGAGGTTTTGGCGGAAACTAACGTTTTGCGGCTATATCCTATTGTATGTGCCGTAATGCCGGTAGGAAATGCAATCCCGACCATGATATACGAACTGTGAATACACGCTCAGGGGTGTACGGGACGCGGGACTGTGGAGAACCGGTCATCCTGTAGAGACAAACAATAGTCGTCAGGCCGTTGGCCTGAACGGGGGATTGCATGCAGGAATACGATATCTCAAAGCTAAATGTGCTGGTGCTGGAAAAGCATCTGTTGATTCGCAATGTTTTCACCGAAGTTTTCCGTACTTTCGGCGTACCTACCGTGCAAAGCACGCCGGAAATGGAAAAGGCGTGGCTGATGTACGTTCATTTTCCGGTTGATGTCGTTTTCTGTGATTGGTGTGGCCAATTGGACGGTATGGAATTCCTGCGCCGCATCCGCCATGACGCCGATTCGCCCAACCCGTTTGTTCCCGTCGTGATCATTACTGCCAATACCGAATTGCACCATGTCGTCGAGGCGCGTGACAATGGTATGACGGAGTTTTTGGCTAAGCCGGTATCGGCGAAGCAAGTCTACACGCGGATCTGCAACGTCATTGAAAATCACCGTCCGTTCATCCGTGCGGGTGGCTTTTTCGGCCCGGATCGGCGGCGACAGGAAACCGGAAACAACGACGGTCCCGACCGTCGCCGTTTGATGGCGCACTGAATCTAATTTAACCACTTCCTTCGCATCTCTTCTGGCTTTTCATGTGGCACGCGGTAAAACTGCGGCATGGAAGATAACGTCGAGCGTTCTCCGAATTACCTGACGGGCGCCGGTGAGATCCCGCAAGACTGGGATCGCCTGCGCACACATTTGAACGCACATGATTTGTCACTGGACAAAGACCCGCCACCGCGTCAATTCGCGGCTGGTTTCGGCAATCTGAACTACCGGTTGTCGATCAATGGGCGGGATGCCGTGTTGCGCCGTCCGCCGTTGGGCCCGATTCCGCCAGGCGGTAATGATATGGGCCGCGAAAGCCGCATCATCTCAGGCCTCTCGCAAGTGTTGCCACTGGTGCCCAAATGTCTGCATTTCTGTGATGATGAAGATGTATTGGGGGCGCCATTTTTCGTCATGGAATTCCGCCCCGGCATCGTTATTGGCGGCGATATGCCCCCTGCCCTGCAAACCTGGAAGAACGCGGACGACGAGCGACCTGGCGAACACCTGGGACGAGTTGTCATGCAGACCTTGGCCGATCTGCACCGTGTCGACCCGGCGACGGTCGGGCTCGATACTTTGGGTCGCCCCGAGGGTTTTCTTGAACGGACACAAAAAGGCTGGAGCCACCGAGCCGAACTGGCTTGGGAGGGTGAGACGCCAACAGCCTTGCCGGAATTGCTGAAGTGGCTTGATGCACAGCAGGTACCGGATGCAGATACCGTTTTCATGCACAATGATTTCAAGCTCGATAACCTGATCCTCAATGAGACGACGCTTGATCCCGTGGCAATGATCGATTGGGACATGGGGACCCGCGGCGACCCGTTGTATGATCTGGCCGTAGTGCTCTGCTACTGGACCGAGGCGGGCGACCCCGAAGCGGTTATCGATATGAACCAGATGCCGACCACTGGATACGGCTTTCCGACCCGCGAGCAAGCGGCAACGATCTATGCCGAGCTTACCGGGCGAGACCTTTCCGATTTCCGCTACCGCCGGGTTTTGGCCATGGTTCGCACGGCTTGCGTGTTCCGCCAGTTGTATCGGCGTTTCACATCGGGCGGCACCGATGATCCGCGCTACGAGCCGTTCGGGCGCGTTGCCGATGGCATTCTCGAATTCGGCGTCGATGTGGCGCATGGCCGTTGTTTCTGAAGAGGATTGAAACATGATCGATTTCACCCTGACCGATACCCAAGCCGAGTTGTCTGAACGCACGCGCGCGTTCGTGACCCAGCAGATCATCCCTTATGAGAAAGACCCGCGTGTCACACCGCACGGACCCACCGACGAGTTGCGTGTGGAACTCAACCAACTGGCCCGCGACGCCGGCCTGTTCGCGCCGCATGTGGCGGAGAAGTGGGGCGGCATGGGGCTCAACCATACCGACATGGCGATTGTGTTCGAGGCCGCCGGCTATTCGCCGCTGGGGCCGGTGGCGCTTCACTGTGCCGCACCCGACGAGGGCAACATGAACCTGCTGGCCAAGGTGGCGACGCCGGAACAGCAAGAGACTTATCTCAAACCCCTGGCGTCGGGCGCAACGCGGTCGTGCTTCAATATGACCGAGCCCTCGGGTGGCGCGGGCTCAGATCCGACCATGCTGGAAACCACAGCGGTGCCGGACGGCAACCACTTCGTCATCAATGGCACGAAGTGGCTGATCACCGGCGCAAACGGGGCTGCGTTCACCATCATCATGGCGCATGTGCCGGATGGGCACGGCATGGAATCGGGCCCGACGATGTTCCTGGCGCCCATGGATGCCGAAGGCATCATCCTGGAACGCGATTTGGACACCATGGATTCGAGCTTTACCGGCGGCCATTGCGAGGTGGTTTTCGACAACCTGCGCGTTCCCGCCGACAGCGTGCTGGGCGAGGTCGGTCAAGCTTTTCGCTACGTGCAGGTGCGCCTGGCGCCGGCGCGCCTCACGCACTGCATGCGGTGGCTGGGTGGTGCGAGCCGCGCGCACGACATCGCGACGCAGTACGCCCGCGACCGTCATGCCTTCGGCAAACCCTTGGGCGAACACGAAGGCGTCGGGTTCATGCTCGCCGACAATGAGATCGACCTGCAGCAAAGTCGTCTGATGATCTGGTGGACGGCGCGTGAACTGGACGCCGGCGGCAAGGCGCGGCACGAATCGTCAATGACCAAGGTCGCCGTCTCCGAAGCCTTGTTCCGCGTCGCTGACCGCTGCGTGCAGATACTGGGCGGCATGGGTATGACCGAGGACACCGTGGTCAATCAGATGTTCCGCGAAATCCGCGGTTTCCGGATTTACGACGGCCCGTCTGAAGTGCACCGCTGGGCCATTGCGCGGCGTATCCTCAAAAACAAGTAAGCCCGCATCATGCAACGCCCGATCATGCATGACTACGCCACGGCGCACGAAGACTTCCGTTGGGACATCCCCGATACCTTCAACTTCGCCACCGATGTCGTCGACCATTGGGCGCGCGACCCCGATAAGCTCGCGCTGATCTGGTGCAACGAAACCGGTGACGAGCGCCGCCTCACCTACGCCGATATCTCGCGCCAAAGCCAACAATTCGCCAATCTGCTGGCATCGCAAGGTGTCACCAAGGGCGACACGGTGATCGTTATGCTGCCGCGCATCCCGGCCTGGCAGGTCGCCATGGTGGGGTGTTTGCGCATGGGCGCGATCCCGATCCCGGGCGTCACCATGCTGACCGAGGGCGATCTCAAATACCGTGTCGAGCATGCCAAGGTCAGTGCCGTGATCACCACCCATGACAACAGGCACAAGTTCGAACAACTGGGCGACTTCAAGGCGCGCATCAGTGTCGGCGCCAACAACAACCCTGCCTGGACCGATTTCGAAACCGCGCTGGCCGGCCAATCCGAGCACTTCGCGGCCCCCATCATCAACGCCGAAGACCCGGCGATCCTCTATTACACCTCGGGCTCGACCGGTAAGCCCAAGGGCGTGCTGCATGCATCGCGCGCCATCTTCACATGGCGGGTGTCGGCCTGGTATTGGCTTGATCTCTATGACACCGACACGATTTGGTGCAGCGCCGATACGGGCTGGAGCAAATCCGGCACCAGCGTGCTGTTCGGCCCCTGGAGCTGCGGCGCCACTGCGCTGCACTACGACGGGCCGTTCGATGCCGCCAAACGCCTGGAGCTGATCGAGCGTTACGGGGTCAGCGTCTTTTGCGCGGCGGCGACGGAACTCAGGCACCTGATTACACTCGACGCCTCGGGGCGTGATCTCTCCAAGTTGCGCCTGACGGTGTCTGCGGGCGAATCGGTCAATCCTGAAATCGTGACGCGCTGGCGCGACATGACCGGCGGCGGCCCGCTGCTCGATGGCTACGGCCAGACCGAAACCCTGATGACCATCCTCAATTACCCGGCCCTACCTGTGAAGCCCGGCGCCATGGGCAAACCGCAACCGGGCGTCGATGCCGCCATCATCGACGAGGACGACCGCTTCGCCCAAATTGATGAGCCGGGCCGATTGGTGATCAAGCTGCCGAACCCGCAATTGATGCTGGAATACCTGAGCGACCCCGAACAGACCGCAGCCAGCCGTATCACGGTTGATGGCGATGAGTGGTTCCTCACCGGCGACGAGGCCCGCATGGATGCGGACGGCTATCTGTTCTACGAGGGCCGCGCCGACGACGTGATCAATTCATCGGGCTACCGCATCGGGCCTATGGAGGTGGAAAACGCCTTGATGGAGCACGACGCCGTGCGCGAGTGCGCCGCCGTCGCCAGCCCCGATGCCGAGCGCGGCGAAGTGGTGAAAGCCTTCGTTATCCTGAATGACGGTTTTGCGGGAGATGACACACTGGTCAAGGACTTACAGGATTTCGCCAAACGCATCACCGCGCCGTATAAATACCCGCGCAAGGTCGAGTTCGTGGCGGAATTGCCGAAGACCGTCAGCGGCAAAATCCAGCGCCGCAAGCTCAAAGACAAAGAGTTCGGGCGCTAGCCCCTTCCCTCACCCCGCCACAAGCTCCCCCTGCCGTGGCCGCCGCATTGCAATCATCCGCTCGGCTTGCGTATCTTTGCCTTGTTGGCGGAGCGCATAGACCAGCGTGAATTCCAGCAGGTCGCGCTGGGCACGGCTGCCGCCGATGCGTTCGTGCCCGGCCATGGCTTGGGCGAGGTGTGACTCGACGCCGTCCCAGTCGCGGTCCGCAAAGGCGTGAAACGCACGCCAGATCGGCTTGACGATTTCGGCGGCGGGGCCGACGGCTTTTTCGGTCAGTTGGTTGAACGCCGCGTCGTTGCCGGCCATGCAATGCGCCAGCGCCGCATGCACATCACCGAACGCGATACCGGCGTTTGGGAACAGGTTTGCGGCGTAATCGCTGATCTCGCGCCAGCGCGCCTGCGGCACATCAATACCGGCCAGTGAAGCGCGCTGCAGGAAGGCCACCGTGTCGGACAGGATATTCAGCGGCGGCCCAACTGATCCTCCGGGTTTGCAATGGTCGTCGATGATTTGCCACGCTTCGTCGCTCTCACCCCTGCCCAGCAGCCAAAGTGCGATGTGCCAGGAAATATGCCCGTGCAATGCGCCTCCCGGGTCGTAGTCTTTCCACCAGTCTTTCAGGTAACGGAAGCCCGTGTCGTTTTCGCCGGCCTCATAGTGAATATGCGCGCTGACGTGGGCGCTTTGGGCGCTTCGGGGGTTGGCTTTGAGTGAACGTTCGATGGTTTCGCGCGCGCTCTCCAATTGCCCGATCTCGCCTTGCGCGAAGGCGTGCATACCGAGAAACCACCAATCGTCCCCATAGGCCGGGGCCAGTTGGGTGGTGTAGGCCAATTGCTCGGCCTCGCGCCCGGCGCGGCCGCTGAAGCCAATCAGACCGAACACGCTGGTGCAGGTTTGCGCGATCATCACGTCACGCGGGTGATCGACCACATGCGCGCGGATCAGTTTGTAGGCCGTTGGGCCATTGCCGTCGACAAGTTGGCCGATGGCCTCCACGTGCGCCGCCTCGCGCGGGCTTGAATTTTTGGAAGCGTCACGCGCCAAGGATATCGCGGCGGCGGCCTCTGGCCGGTCGTTCATCGTCAAGCGCGAACGCGCGACCCCGACATGCGCCACGGCAAAAGCTTCGTCCTCGGCCACCGCGCGGCGGAACGCCGCTTCCGCGCCGTGCTGGGATTCTAAAAACCGATCAACGCCATCGACGTAGGCATCGCGCGCGGGTTGAGATGCGGTAGAGAGTTTATTGCCGTAACGGTCTTCGAGCATGGTGCGGGTGGCCTCGTTGTTTTGAAGTGAGATCGATCAGTCGTCGAACAGGGCACTGATTTCTTGAAATGTAGCTCCGCTCGCCGCATACGAAAACGTTCCTTCGTTGGCGATTTCCTGGGCACCTCGAAGCGCCGCGCCGAATGCGGTGCGGAACAGGTTGGCGCCGATACTGATTCGTTTGGCACCAAGCTCGGTCAGGTCGGTCACGCTCATATCCATGCCCGGCAAACCGGCGAGGATGTTCACGGGACGGTCGAGCGAGGTGATGAGGCTTCGAATATCATCCGCCGTCTTGGGCCCCGGCGCATACAGCACGTCGGCACCGGCATCTTGATAGGCCTGCAGGCGCTTGATGGTGTCGGCGAGATCGGGCCGGCCGTGCAGGTAGTTTTCGGCGCGGCCCGTCAGCACGAACGGCCGCCCCAGGTTGCGCGCCGCTTCGGCGGCTGCGGCCACGCGTTCGACCGCGGCCGCTTGATCGTAAATCGGCCCATCACCATAAGGCCCAGGACCATAGACATTCACGTCCTCAATGGAGCACCCGGCAATGCCGGTCTCGGCCAAGCGTTGGACGTTCTCAGCCACGCCCTCAGGCGTTTCCGCATAGAGATTCTCTGAATCCGCATTGACCGGCAAATCGGTCGCCTCAGCGATCAATCGGCAATGCTCGACCACATCATCCAACGTCGCCGTTCCCTCCTTGCGGCCATCGGCGAAATCGAACCCGGCGCTAGTGGTCGCCAATGCCTTGAAGCCGAGCGATTTGAACATGCGGGCCGTACCGCGGTCCCATGGGTTTGGGATGACGAAGGTTCCGGCTTCGTCGTGCAGTTTTTGAAATGTCGTGGCGATGGCGGTGATGTCGTTGGGCATGGCGAGATTTCCCTTCGTCGACGATTGGCGGTCAATTCATTGCAACACAGGTTGAGTAGCGATGGAAGCCGGTATCGAGCCTCACTTCATCTCTTTTCGGATCAACCCACACAGCCGTTCCATGCCGCGCTTGATGTCGTCCGGCTGGCAGGTGGAGAACGACAGCCTGAGCGTGTTCTCGCCGCCGCCGTTGGCGTGGAAAGCCGCGCCGGGGACAAAGGCGATCTTTTCCTGTGCGACGGCCAATTCCAGTAACGCGCCCGCGTCCATGCCGTCGGGCAAGGTCAACCAGACGAACATGCCGCCCTTGGGTGCGCTGAAGTGGGCGTCGTTGGGTAGATGTCGGCGGAGTGTTTCGACCATGACGTCGCGCCGCTCACCATAGGTTTGGCGTAGCGTGACGACGTGTCGGTCGAGTACTTGGCTCGCCAAGTCATGGGCCAACATCTGGTTGAGGCTTGATGTGTTGAGATCGTCGGCTTGTTTGAGCACGACAAGCTTTTCGACCAAAACCTCGGGCGCGATCACCCAACCGATGCGCAGTGCCGGCATCAGGGTTTTCGACGCCGTGCCCAGTTGCACGACCAGCCCGTCTTTGTTCCATTCCCCTGCCCCGCCTTTCGCTGCCAACAGGCGCGCTTCGAGTTGCAGCAGCGACGGCGGCGGTGGGGCGTCGTAGTAGAGATCGCGGTAGGCGGTGTCTTCCAAGATGGGCACGCCGTATCTGTGCGCCAGTGCGACGATGGCGGTGCGGCGCGCCTCGCTTTGGCTGAAGCCGCCGGGGTTTTGGAAATCCGGGATCGTGTACAGAAACCGCACGCCGGATTGGAGCGCCGTTTCCAGGGCGTCCAGTTGCAGGCCGTCGTCATCGGTGGCGACGGTGACGAACTTCGGTTGATGCGTGGCGAACACCTGAAGCGCGCCGAGATAGGTGGGCTGGGCCACGGCAATGGGTGTGTCTTTGTCGATCAGGGCGCCGGCCAGAAGCGTCAGGCCCTGCTGTGCACCGTTGGTGACCAAGACATTGTCGATGCTCAGTTCCAACACAGGCGCGCCCGCATGGTCCATGGCCCATTGGCGCAATGGCACGTAGCCTTCGGTCGGCGCATATTGCAGGGCATCGCGGTTGCGGTCGGGATCGGCGGCGATGTCGCCCGCAATGCGCTGGAAATCTGCGGTTGGAAACAAGGCCGGGTCGGGGATACCGCCGGCAAACGACAGGATTTCCGGGTCCGCCAGCAGTTTCAGCAGTTCTCGGATTTCAGATGATTGTATGTCTCGCGCGACTTCGGAAAATCGATCGGACCAACTCATAGTTTCCCCCTCACCCCAATAAAAGGTCAGCAATGCTGACATATATGATGAAAGCCGTCAATCGTCATGTATGCGCAATTCGAATGGGCAAAGGTGAATGCGAATTTTACGATCTGGCGCAAGCGTGAGACATTCCGCCCAACAACAAAATGCCAATGACACGAAAGCCGTCTCCGTTGAATCCACAGCCTGAACCCACGCGTTGGCCGATCATCGCCGTTGCCTTTGTCTGCGGCGTTTTCGGCGCGGCGCATATCGGCAAGCTCGCCCCGGCGCTCCCCGATGTGCGCATTGATCTCGACATCGGCATGGTCACCGGCGGGTGGATTGTCTCGATCATGTCGGTGGTCGGGCTGGTATTGGGCATGGCGGCGGGGGTGATCGGCGACAAGTTCGGCGCCGCGCGCACCCTGGCCGCCGGGTTGGTCATTTGCGCCGTGGGCGGCATCTGGGGGGCCGTCACCGATAGCGCCTGGCAGGTTTTGCTGTCGCGCATGGTAGAGGGATTGGGTTTCATCTTTATCGTCGTGCCCGCCGCCGCGGTCATTGCCGGTGCGGCGCATGGCCCGGCCAGGCGCTTGGCGTTTGGCATTTGGGGGGCTTATATGCCGGTGGGCACATCGTTGACGTTTATGTTGGCACCCGTGCTGCTCGCGAACATCGGTTGGCGCGGCATGTGGATGGTGATCGCGGTGGGGTGTTTGTTGTGCTTGATCCCGGTGGTGCGTTACCTGGATATCTCGGCGCCCGAGAAACAGCCTGATTTCCCGCTGCGTGCACGGCTCGGCGTGGTGATGGCGCAACGCGGTGTGTGGCTGACGGCGATGATCTTCGCCGCCTACGCTTTTCAGTGGATCGCCCTGATGATCTGGTTGCCGACGCTTTTGGTGGAGGGGCGCGGCGTGTCGCTGACGACAGCATCGTGGATGACGGCGGGGATCGTGCTGATCAACATTCCCGGAAACCTGGCTGGCGGCTGGTTGCTCAAACGCGGCGTTAAACATTGGCAGACCATATTCGCCTCTTCGCTGATCATGGGCGTTTCGGGGGTTGGCGTGTTTGCCGAGGGGACATCGATGGCGGTGTTCTACGGCGCGTGTTTGCTGTTTTCCGGGTGTGGCGGCATGTTGCCGGCGACGGCGCTGGCCTGCGGTGCGTTGTTCGTGCCGGACCCTCGAAAAATGGGCGCCGCCAACGGCTTGATCGTGCAAGGCGCGCACATAGGCCAGGTGGCGGGACCGCCGGCGCTGGCGGCGCTGGTCTCCTATTTCGGCGGTTGGAGTGCTGCCGTGTGGCTGATGGCGGCGGGGGC